>CABSWT010000008.1:0-47437 GCA_902481575.1 uncultured Atopobium sp. | reverse complement strand
ATCTTGCTGAGGACGAGGTGCTACGCCGCTTGAAAGCGTGGTTCCCAGACCCTCCTGGCTTCCACGAATTTGTCGCTGTGTGCGCATCTCAACGACACCCTTTTTCTGCAGTGCAGTAACCGCACTACGAGCTCCTGGAATTGTGGCTGAGAGCTCGGATAACCTCATGGCACCTTGCGCCAGAGCCTCAAGCACCGATCGCTGCTTGCTTGCATTTGCCGCAGGCGTAAAGTCAGCCACCTTTTCTGTCAGCTCGGCCCAACGTTCATCAACAGGACCGGACTTCTCGCAAACAAGCTGCCAGGGAGATTCTGTATCTTTTCTGGTGACTTTAACCTTTTGGCCAGGCGCTAAAAAAGGATGCAATGCGTCTGCATAACTACAGGCGTATTCTTTGCTCATCCATTCTGCTACCTGTGCAGACTGCTCATCAAATGCTGAATCTGATAGAACTTGTGTTATTGGAAGGACGCGAGAAACATCTAAACCTAAAGACACACGGTCTGAGACACCCACAATGTAGCCAACAACCTGCCTGTGAGAAAACGGCACCAAGACCGTTGTTCCCACAGCCGCAGTCTCTTCCAAAGATTCTGGAATGGCGTAGTCAAACGTGCCAGAAAGAGCACGAGTTGGTATGTCTAAAACAACATGTGCAAAAGGCACGTTCTTGCCTCCTTAAAGCTGTGGTTGATGGTTTACATCAAACGTGTAACGAGCAACGTGTGGCTGACCAGCTTCTTCAACCTCAACACAAACAAATGCGCACTCAACCTTAGTAAATCCGTGCTGCATCAAGACGTAGGCATAGAAGTTTGCCTGCATCTGATGATGCTCATAAATCTGAGTTGCACTAAGGCCCTTATCGCCTGTTTTATAGTCAACTACCAGCGCATCTTTGCTTCCCTTATTATAAGCGAGAAGATCGATGGCTCCTTCTACATAGTTCCCATATTCAGAATCAACCTGCAGCGTAAAGGGAGACTCCGCAATAACCACATCATGAGCTAATGCTTCTTGTCTAATTGCAGAGTTGCTCCACAATTCAAGTGCTTGTTTGACTCGTGATACCGCGCGCTGAGGAACGCTATTCTTAAGGCATTGTCTTTCGATAGTTTGTTCATCAACCTTAGACTGAGTCTCAACCATAATCTGAGCAAGCTCATGGAAGGCTGAGCCCAGGTTGGTTGGATCTACTCCATCGTCAGCTAATGTGCCAGGCAACACAACGGAAGTCTCAGCCGCTGGTTGAGGGTTATCTGTATCATATTCCAGGCTTTGTGCCTGACACCCTTCCTCAAGCGCCTTGTTATTCTCGCCCTTAAAGTTCTCTGCCATTTGTTGGTGAGCAGAAGAATAACTAAAGAAGCCTTTTCGCTGGTCATAAGTAGTTTCTGAGGTAACACTTAGTCTTACCTTCTCATAGAGGTCAAACGTTTCAACAGCCTGAGAGTTTTCCTCTTCACTTGGGTTGCAATCAGAAGGTTCAACCAACTCTAAACCTTCAACCTGAATTGGCTCATCCTTCTTGCCAGAACCCTGAACCACACGCATACAACCAGCAAGATTTCCACCATATTCAAACTGATGCTCACCAGCAGAAAGTGGCGGCTCTTCAAACAAGGCATTTGTAATTTTGCGTGTATAACGAGGACTAATTCCCTCTTTAGTAAGGTCGATGGTTGAAGTAAGAATGACTGCTTCGCGAGCGCGTGTTAAAGCAACATACAGACGGCGATTCTGCTCCTGCTCTTCAAACTCATTCTCTTGAGTTTCCAGGAACATTCTCCACTCAAGAAGGTTCTTACACTCATCAAGGCTTGTGGGAACCTCATGACAGCCATCATACAACTCATGAAGTTTTTTAGAACTGCTTGAGAACGCAATCTGATACGAATCGTCTTTTCTAACATGCAAAAATGGTTCACTGCCAGCGCCTGCCTTAGGGCCAGATACAGCTCCTACAACAGCAACAACAGGAAATTCCAACCCCTTAGAAGCATGAATGGTCATAAAAGTTACGGCGTTTTGAGTGCTGCAGTGAAGCACTTTTGGCGACTCTTTAGCCGTGTTACACCATTGACTAAACGCTTTTGCGACTGAAGCTACGCCAATGCTCAGCTCCTTTTGCAAGCTATCAATTTGTTCAAGAGCTGCAAAGATATTTGCAATCTTTGACTGTCCCTCATTACCCACCTTTTGAAGGCGAGAAATCCATCCAGCATCAAGAACTACCTTTTTAATAACGTCTGAAACTCTCTTGTTTGAAAGAGAGCTACGAGCGTTACTTAACACCTCTAAAGCATTTTTGAGCTTTGGACTTACCTCAAAAGGTGGATTAAATGCGTCATTTACCACTGACTCTGCAATATCTCTATTGGTGATCCTCTGACCATTTTCTCCAAAATTAGTGCCCAAGAGAAGCAGGTCAGATGCATCAAGACTAAAAATCTCACTCGAGAGTACAGGGAACAGCCCCTCGTATGAATCGTACATATTTGCGAGTGCCTGTAAAAGACTACCAATCAGCTGAACCTCAGGCTGCTCACCAAACGTTGATGCTCCAGAAACCACGCTTGCAATTCCAAAGGTACGAAGTGCCTCAATATAGGGCTGTGCCTTTTTAACTGATTTCATCAAAATTGCAACATCTTTTGCTTGGATCTTCTCATCCTGCATAAGCGTGTTGATTCTGTCTGCAAGTTGATACGCAACAAGCTGGCTTCTTGTAACGTCATCGCCTGGCTTAGAATTTCCTGACTTTTCAAATTTTGTGACTTCAAAATATACGCGAGGCGAATGAGCAATGAACGGAGTTGCAGGTTCTTCTCGCCCAGCAGACAAATCCATAAAGTTAGGTATCATGCCGTCAGCGCTGCAAACCTTTGCAACAAATCGCAAAATTTCGTTGTGACTGCGGAAATTATCTACAAGACGAGGTTGTAAATCTTCTGAAACCTCTGCTTGACGTCTAAAGAACACATCAACATCAGCACCGCGGAATCGATAGATTGACTGCTGCGCATCACCAACTGTGGTGAGATATTGAGCATCTTTACCTGATAGACTCTTAATCATCTGCACCTGTTGCTGGTCCGTATCTTGGAACTCGTCAACCATTACAAGCTTGAATTTATCCGTGTAAACAGCTGCAATCTCTGGATGCTCTTCGAACACCTTTGCCGTTAGATGCAAAAGGTCATCGTTATCAAGGCCGCCAACAGCAAGTTTCTTCTGTTTAAAGAGCTTGTAGACCTGCTCAGTAACATCTTTCAGACACTGACCCTCAGACGTGTCCTGAATAAGTCCAAATAAAGCGCTACAAATTTTAAGCCGGTACACAGCTTCATCTTTTACAATTTTTATTTCTTTTGAGGAACGAACGGCCTTGACGGCTTTTCCCAAAGCCTCCCAAAACGCCTGGTCAAAATCAGTGAGCGAGAGAACCAAGTGTTGCTGCAATTTACTTGAAAGATCAGATTGAACACTTTGTAGTTGCTCTGCTTCATCTGGTTTTGTGGCAGCAATTGCACCCTTTAGTGCTTCAAGTGCAGCGTCTAGGTCTTCAAGCTCTCTTCTTAGAACTTCCAGGTCAGAGCTATCCCCTACAAACGAAATAGCATCCATTCCTACAGGAGATGACTGAGCGTACGAAATCAGCGTTTCAATACGAGACTTCAGTACATCTCTGTTCCCTGCATAGGTTGAGAGAAACTCAGCATAGCTTTCATCTTGAGAAAGCTCTCTGAGTACTTCTTCAATAGATATATTGACCAGCTGATTTCTGGTCATATCGTTAATAATTTCAAACTCAGGATCAAGACCCAAATCAAGTGCATGAATCTTTAAAATTCTGCTGCACATACCGTGGATAGTACTAATCCACGCATCATCAACCTGCAACGCAGCGCCATGAAGACCTTCTTTTTCTAGAGCTTCTCTAACGCGCTCTTTAATTTCTGTAGCTGCGGCATTGGTAAACGTAATAATCAATGCCTGATCAAGGCTGTTTAGATACGGCTTTCCGTCGGCTCCCGAACCTTCTTTTAAAGCCCACACAATTCTCTGTGTAAGCGTAAAAGTTTTTCCTGAACCTGCACCTGCTGCAACAAAAAGAGGCTTATCAAGCGTCTTGATGGTCTTCTCTTGACCAGGCGTATAACGTGTGTCAGCCATAGTAGCTTACCTCCTCTTGTCGCACAGTTTTACTGGACAATACTTACATGCATCCTTATCGCAAGGATTGGCTCGAACATCTCCAGAAAGCATGGCTTGAACCTTCTGAGCAATCAAACTCTCCCAAGCGTCCAAGTAGTCTGTAAACTCCGCTGAGTTTTGAGACACAACCATAACTGCCTGGTCCCTGAGCTTTTTATCTTCCGGATGCATGTTCCAAATATGTTCTGTTGCCGCTTCTGTTGCCATGCCTGCAAGAGCAAATGAAGGCTTATCTTTTTGCTCTTTGGTACCCAGATAAATTGCAGCAACTGGCTCAAGCTTATATTTGGTGAGCTGCTTTCTCATAATCTGAGCATATATTGCAGACTGTACATGCCTTGGCAGAATCTCTTTTGAAAGCTCACTATCCAGACTTAGCTTTGCTGAATAAGCATTCAGATCTTTTGTGACCTTGTGTTTATAGTCAATAATAAGTGCCTGACCATGAGCGTTTACATCTACGCGGTCAATCGAGCCTGTAAATTGAGCTCCTGCATACTCAACAACATTTTCTTCTCTACCAAAACGAAGCTCAAAAAATCTGGGCTGATAGCCAATAAAGTGCGAAGCTTCAAACTCGAGAAGATCCTTGAGATCTTCTCGTATATTCTCAACCTGTTTTCTTTCTTGGATGCTATGCGGAATAAGCTCATTTGAAGATGCTCGGTTAATGTTGTTGAATTGCTCATCCCACACCTGAACAAAACAGCTGTCTAACACCTGTTTTGCATGATCCAGGTTATCAGAGGTAATCCTAGAGCCAGGAATATCTTGTAAAAGCGCAGATTCAACCACTGAATCAACTTCAGCCACATCACAACCAAGTGCTTCAGCTAAAAGTGTTGCTTGTGTTAGCTCTAGTACACGATGGATAAAGGTACCTATCTGCATTGGAGCAAAGTCAGTGTCTACCTGAGAAATTTTGATGCGACGTTGCGTGAACCATTTATAGGGACACTCAAGATACGTCTCAATCTGAGAAGCGGAAAGAAGCGGTAGTCCTTCTCGCGAGACCTCTATAAGACCCTGCAATTCCTGCTCAAGAGTCTCCCGAGTCAAATGACGTGGGAGTACCACGATATTTTTGAGTTTAGGGTCAATCTCACCAGACTCGATTGTTGGGAGTTCTGCAACACGTTCTGGGTCAGTAGCTTGAGGCAACAGGTTTACTAGCACCTCTTCTTCTCCGCGTGCAACCCCTGTCTTCTTTGCATAGTCTTTGGGATAGCATGCTTTAACCTCACTGAGAGCTACTGCGTTAAAGACATCTTTTTGTTCAACCTTCTCAAACGCAACGCTGGTAGAAGCAGTTGTAAGCGCCGTATAAAAATCTCTTTGATACCGTGCAAACTCTGATACCTTAGACGTTTTACTCGCATGGCGAACAAACTCTTGAAGCGCACCATCAGATGCTTTAACACCAAAATTCAGCGTATCCATACCCTGGAAAATGACAGTATCAAAAGAACGTGGCTCAAAAGAATGAGCTTGGCTCACAGGAGCTATCAGCACCTGAATATCAGACTGAATACCATTAGAAACAGGCATCATGACCGTCTGGTCTTTGCAAAGCTCAATAAAAGATTTGAGTGTCTGAGGAGTGAGCTTTAATCCTGCCTCATGCAACTCCTGTGCAGAAGAAACAATCTTGTTCATTACCTTAAGCGACTCTTGGTTTTGAAGAGACTGAAGCATCAACTCTTTAGACTGAGCAGCCTCTGACTGCTCGTCAGATGTTTCTGCAGAAAGGTATTCAATAATGCGCTGAGCAGCAGAACCAATTCTGCCAAGCTCAAGGCTCTTGATGGTCTCTGCGCACAAACGCGAGCTCATAGCCGCCTTAGAAAGCGTCTCAAGCACTCTGGTGGCATACAGCGTTCTATTACCGCGCCAACTCTTATCCAGCATCCACGCACGCTCAACACTTATGTCTGAAATAGGAGAAATCAAATAGTCCGTGAGCGTGCGTGGAGGCCACCACGACATATCACCCATCTGGTGCTCAGAGGCCTGATAGTCAATGTTTTTCTCGAGCTCTGCACGTTCATTGAGCGTGACGTACGCATCAATCAAACTAGCAAATGCACGTCCTGCAAGAGAGTCTTGAATGCGCACCGAGCGCTTATAGTGAGCAGCAATCCCCTTGGCCGCAAGCTTCTGCGAGAGTGCGTCCCAAACCTTTTGCGGATTTGAGGTGTATACCACAAAGCTCTTGCTACCAGACTCTACGCACTGAGAGATATACCTGCTAATAGACTCGGCCTCGGCAAGCTGACCCAGCGGCGACAAAAACGTTACTGCACCGCTTGGCGTAACCTCATTGCCCTCCTTGGCCCTGAACACCCTGGCGAGAAGATCGTTGAGCTCCTGACTTTTTGCGGCTGGCGCAAGCCCCGTATCCACACGACAATCGCATCCCGGGCCGCCGACCAACTCCAACTGCTGCTCTGCTGCATAACCTGCAGGTCCTTCGGGCACGTAGAGAGAAAACACCACGTCCCGCTTCTGCGACAGCCGGCGCACAAACTTAAGGCGCGCCTCCGAAAGATCTTCAACTCGCGAGAAAATAAGTGCAGGTCCTTGCGGTGGAATGGACTGCAGTAGGTAATCCAGACACTGACACACCTCAACGTAAGACTTTTCTTCAAGCAGCATCTTATAGCGCTCTAGCACCTTACAAGCACTCATCTGACCGGCAGAAAGTTGACCGGAAGCCATAATCTGATCAAGCTCTGTCAGATACTCTGGAGCAAGCTTAGAAAGAAGCTCCACGGTACCCTTGCTCGTAGTTAAAGTGCCTAGGTCATCAGCAGACGTTCCATCCAAAATCTGCTGGAAAAATACCTTGCGAAGCGTATTTGAAAGCAGACGATCAGAACTTCCATACAGCTTCCATTGATCGCGCATCCACTCATCAAAAGTTGAAACATTCACGCCAACAGAGAGCTCTTGGATGGCTCCAAGCTGTCTCTTAACTAACAACACAGTATCGGAAGAAGGCACTATAAGCTGGGCAGACCCCCACCTCTCAAGTGAAGCCCTTAGCTGCTCTTGAATAGAGATTGATAAGAAAGCACCCGTTTGTTGTTTGTACAGAAGCAAGCTCATACGTCACCTCTCCGATTTTTCTTACTTCTAAAGTTACCACGCACACCGGACATAAATTAGAATCAAACTAAACAACAACTAAAAATCCCTCATCAAAAGGATTTTCATGATTATTTTGCTTCCTCCATCGTCAGGAAAAACTGCGCCCACCTCGGGTCCTTCTCTTGATCTCTCATCACTTTTGTTTGGTTCTGAACTCACCAGCTGTCGAGAAGAACTCATCAAGGACTTACACCAGGTATGTTCTCACGCAAACGCAGCTCAGGTGCTTAAAATTGGTCCTAATACCGTCGGTGACATTGCCGACAACCTGGACGTCTATGAAGCTCCAACCACAACCGCACTCAACCTCTATACCGGCGTGCTATTTGAGGCTGCAAAATTCAACCAGACACTTGAAAACGTTACGTTAGAAAACACGCAGAAAACGGTCACATTACCAGCAGATATCCTCAACTCAGAAATCATGATTTTCTCTGGCCTTTGGGGTGTTGTGAGACCGCATGATCTTCTTCCCAACTATAGACTGTCTGCCTCAATCAAGCTGCCCACCGCTGGTACCGTTGCAACTTACTGGAAAAAGCAGCTCAATCCCCTGTTAAACGCCTCTCTAAAAGATCAAATAGTTGTGGATTGCCGCTCGGGAGAATACAGAAAGATGTGGACGCCTTCGGCAAAGCACCCTTGTGAGCTGTTGCAAGTTGTTGTTCAGCGAGAAGATCCTGGTACGGGAAAGCGCAGTGTTGTATCGCATAACGCAAAACATATGCGTGGTGTACTTGCAGGCGCCCTCTTTGAGCAACGCGCAAACGGAAAGCTCTCTGAAGAGGTCAGCGTGTCTCAAATTGTAGAAATCGCAAGCAATCTTCCAAGCGTTATTGACGTTGAAGTAAGCACGGCAAAAGCTTCTGGAGAAGCAACGCTCACGCTTGTTACTGGTCAAAACTAATAGGCTTAAGCGTTCTTAGCGCTAGTCTTTTGAGCTTGTTTGACCTGCCTCATCAGCCACTGGAACGCTATAACTACAACAATTGTGACTGCAAAGACAAAGGCACCTCGTACAAAAGCATTTCCAAGCAAACTGTATGGGAATCGACCAAGCCTCAGTCCCAAGAAATTAATAACGGGAATCTGGAACAGATAGACTCCTAAAACACCAGCAGATACCGTGCTGATGCGCTTCTTAGTAACATCAGAGAACTCCTGTAGCTTTGGCTCAAGGTTTAGCACAAACAGGAACAAAGATGCCGCTTGCGCTAAGCAGAGGAAGTTTCTAATAGTAATAGGATAGCTCTGATACGTCATTTCTGGAGTCAATGGGGTTCCAAAGTTGTTAGCAATAAGCCCCCAGACAAACATAGCCACAGATGAAAGCAAGAAAATTACAGCAAGCACAAGATTGTTTTTAGTAAATTTTGGAAGCTCGTCGTAATACGTCTTAACGTAATATCCCAGCAGATAGTAGAAAAGGCCATCGCTGTTAAACGCAGCCCATCTAAACAGCTGATCAAAGTAAACACCACGAACACCAAGAAACTCAAGAAGAGGCAGACCAAAGCTCACAAAGAGCGTAAGCGCCATAACATAGAGCAGAGTCTCTTTCTTTTGAACTACCAAAGAAAGCACAGGCGTCAAAAGATATAGATACAAAATGGTATAGATGAACCAAAGAGTGCTGTTAACGTTATTGGTTAGAAAGCGCTTTACAAAATCAACAACACCAGCACTTGCGGCAACCTCTTCGGCACCCCAAAACTTTGTAGGAAAAAGCACGTACATCAGATACACCACTGCGCTGCCAAAAATAAGCGCCATCAGCGTCTTTCTTGCACGCTTCATAAAGAATGTCTTTGTGGAGTATTTGCTTCTATACCCAAGCAGATTCATACCACTCAGCATAAAAAAGATAGGAACCGCGTAAATAAACGCTGCTTGCAGAGCTAAAGAGAAGGCCCAAGTTTTTGTGTGGGCAAGCGAGAATACATTAAGCGAGGTATGCAGCATAACAACAGCAATACCTGCCAGAATGGTAAGAACATCTGCAAAAACAAAGCGCTTCTTAACAGTAACTGCTTTTGAAGAATCTGTAGCTTTTTCCACGGGCTTCTCCCCAAATCAATCAAACTTCCTCTATGCTTAGTATACGAAAAGTACCAGCAGGAAAGAGGCATCATGGCAAATGTCGTTGACTATCTACACTGGCGCGGCGATCTGACGTTTGAGAATGACCCTTTTAACAACGTCGATAACCTGATTCTCTCAATCCTTTCATATCTGGGATTTGGCGGCGTCGTGCCTTCTGAGCGTAGCGAGAAACGCGTTCAGCTTGGTGATGCCTGCGCCAAAATGCTGGAAAAGCTTAAAGATGACCCATCTCTTATCACGGGATTTTCTCGCGTTGATGGAACCTTCCTTGAGGCACTGATTAACGCTCCCCGCTTTGCCAACATTGAGCTTGGTCGCTATGTAGACCGCATTAATGTCGAGAAAAACCTGCAGTTTGCAGCGTTTACCGCTTATCTTCCTACGGGGCAGATGTTTGTTTCTTTTAGAGGAACTGACGGCACGCTCGTTGGCTGGCGAGAAAACCTCAACCTCAGCTTCCAGGTTACTTCCGCTGATAAATCAGCAGCACTATACCTTGAGAAACGTATTCGAGAACACCTTGCAGATGGCAATAGCACTACCTGCGCAAACGTTATGGTTGGCGGTCACTCTAAGGGTGGCAATCTTGCGGCATACGCAGCAACAGTCTGCCCTGACGAGCTGCTTGGCACAATTGATCGCGTCTGGAGTAACGACGGTCCTAACATGTGTCCAGAAATTCTTCCCACCACAGCCCATAAGGTGCTTGGAGATAAATACATCAGAATTTTGCCTGAGTTTAGTGTAGTTGGCATGATTTTTGATGATCCTGCTGTTCCAAAGCTCATCGTAAAAAGCTCCGAGACAGGTATGATGGCTCACGACGGTGTTTCATGGCAGGTCATGCGCAATACCTTTGAATTTGCTGATGATTTCCAGCTGGAATGTAAAAAGATTAACGAGGCGTTTAGCAACTGGTATAAAGAACTCCCGCTCTCTGATCGTGAGCACTTTACTAATGAGCTCTTTGACGCTCTCTCGGCAGGCGGAGCAGTCTATTTCAGCGACATTATTAGCTCGCCCGCAAACTTACAGCCTGTTGTTGCAGCACTCACTAAAACAGAAAAGCAAACCAAAGAAGTCTTCTTTGACCTCCTTAGTTCGCTTGTCAATGCATCCGCAACATCTTTGATTGAAAACATTACTGAGTCTTCCCAGATTTCTCAGCTAACTTCTGCTATCTCAGAAAGCTTTGCCAAACTGGATAAAGCCCAGAAGGAACTTACGAAAGGTTCTCCTTCTTCAGACCAGTAAGGCTAATCACAATTGAAGAGACAATTGAGATAACTATTGATCCCAGGATAGCGGTGCCTAAAGAATCAATAGCAACGCCCGCATGCAGCAAATTCCTAGAAATAAAACTTGAAAGCTCAAGCATAAAGGCATTAATAAAGAGCGAGAAAATACCTAGGGTTAGCACATTAATAGGCAATGAGAGTAGCTTAACAACAGGCTTAATGCCCGTATTGACTGCTGCGAGTACTAATGAGAACAGAATAGGACCTGCCCACGAGCCTCCCACAATAGTTAGACCTGGAATTAAGGTGCAGGCCACCAACGTAGCAACAGTAGTTACAAGCCATGTTGCAACAAATGTCATACTAACCTCTCTTTGAAAAAAGCCCGGCAAAAGCCGGGCTTAACATGCACAGTATGTAAGCCGTTAGCTTACTCGCCGAAGCCGCTGTCAACAAGAGCAACAAGAGCGTCAAGAGCTGCCTGCTCGTCAGCGCCGTCGCATGCAATCTCAATCTTGGTGCCAGTACCAAGGCCAGCAGCAAGAATCATCATGATGGACTTAGCGTTAACTGGTGCGGAGTCCTTGTCAACATTCTTGATGGTGACGTTGCTCTCAAACTTCTTTGCCTCAGAAACAAAGACGGATGCTGGACGAGCGTGAAGACCAGTTGCATTGATGATAGTAGTCTGCTTTGAAACCATAAGTGGACTCCCCTTCCGGAAACCAAAAATCTACTCGAGAGTTATTCTCGATTAATCGTTACTATCGTAACAAAACATAACGTATTATATCCAATCTTATTTCCAGAAAGAACCAAATTAGACTATGATTTGCTCAAAAACAGGGTAAAAATAAAAAGTCGGAACTCTTGTAGGAGGTTCACCATGGCTGAAAACGATATCCAAAACTCAAAACCTGAGGAATTGGACACGATAGATACTCAAGTAACCACTTCTAATGAGCAGAATGAGTCTGCAGACACACCTGAACCCAGCAAATCCCAGGACATTCAAAAGATTGCCAAGGACACTACTCAGGTTGTAGCAAAAGGTGTTAGCAGCGCATTTGAGAGCGCCACAACCGCTGTTGCAGAAGGTTTCCAGGCTACCAAAGAAGTCCATAACGCTGCCAAAGAGACAAACTCTGCAAAGCAAGAGCTTAAGCAGATGCAAGAACACCTTGCTCAAGACAAACAAGATCTAGAACACAGAGACTACGTACAGAGCTCATTTGACCAGATTATCGCTGAGCAAGAGAAAATTTTTGCAGAAACCGCTCAGGTCATGAGTGATCAATCTACGCAAGTGGATCTTCTCACGGTTAAGAAAAACCAGCTTATTCAGAAGCTTGAACAGCAAAAAGTTGACGACGAAGCAAAGATTAAGCCTTACAAAGAAGTTGCTGCCACAGCAAAAGGCAGGCTAGATGATATCTCAAAGACAATCTCTGAGGCGCAGCGTGGTGTCAAAAACGCCGAGGCTCAGCTTAAAGAAGTTACCGAGAAACGCGATGCTGCAGTAGCGTCTGCAAATAAAGCACTGGAAAACTCCCAGGCAAGACAGCTTTCTCTGAGAGAAGAGCTTGCTGGTCTTAAGACAGACCCCGCCGCTAATCACGATGCAATTGTTCGCATTGAGGAAGACCTTAAGTCAGAGCTTGCTCGTGCAGAGCAGGCCCAAAAGCAAGTTGAGGAACTACAGAACTCTTTCCAGTCTTCACTTGAGATGGCACAAACGCATTACTGGACCCAGGGCAAATCGTTGGAGTCCTCAGAGTCTTCTATTGATGCAGCTCGCAAAGATTATGAGCAGAAACAGCAGGAATACGACGCTGTGGTAGCTGAGGCTAATGCTCGTCAGAGGATTTTGAGCAAAGATATAGAGGGTCTTGAAGACAAAATTAAGACAGCCAAGGAGCTCTTTAACGAAGCAGCAGATAAACATGATGAAGCACAGTCAGTCATTGATGATGCTAAAGAAATTCATGCAACACCAGAAATTACTGAGCAGCTCAGAAAGTCTGTTGACGAGCAGGTAATTAACATCAATACCAAGCAGCTCACTCTTAAAGAGCTTATTACTGGCGAGAAAATCCTTCGAGAGACAACTCGTGGTCAGCGCATTGGCTTCATCATTGTTGTTCTTGGCATGATAGCGATTCTTGCGTCTTTTGTATGGCTGATTTTTAACTGGTAGTTTAGTCTTTGCCCAGACAAATCATCGTATGAAAAAAGTGCTCACAATTCTGTGGGCACTTTTTCTACATCTAAACTCTCAAGTTAAACGTAAGGATCATGGTCACGTAACCAAACTCGCTAAATGATGATCATGGCATCACCAAATGACAAGAAGCGGTACTTCTCGTCAATGGCACTTTGATAGGCGTTCATGATTTGCTCGCGCGTTGCAAACGCAGAAACCAGCATCATCAAGGTAGAACGTGGAACATGGAAGTTAGTCACCATGGTGTCTACCACGTGGAACGTAGAGCCTGGCATCAAATAGAGATTGGTGGTTGCGTTTTCTCGGGCAACCATATCGCCTTTATGAGTCACTGCAGCAGAGTCTTCTGCCTCCTCAAAGCGACGGGCAACAACAGGAGGCTCAGCTGCAGGAATCTGATTATCCCAAGCACTTTCAAGCGAGCGAACACTGGTAGTACCAATGGCAATAACCTTATGACCAGCGGCTTTGGTAGCCTTTACTGCTTCTACAACTTCTGGAGCTACGTGGTAGCGCTCGGTATGAATGACGTGCTTAGTAGGATCGTCCTCTGTTACCAACCTGAAGGTATCAATACCCACCTCTAACTCAACAGATGCCCACTGGACACCCTTTGCTTTGATGGTTTCAATGAGCTCAGGAGTAAAGTGAAGACCCGCGGTAGGAGCTGCAGCAGAATGCTCGTCCTGCATAGCGTAGACCGTCTGGTACTTCTCTGGGTCTCCCTCGTACTGTGTAATATACGGAGGCAGTGGAACGTGGCCCGCCTCATGAATAGCCTCATCAAGAGTGCGATCTCCCTGTGCCTCAAAACGCACCAGGCGACCTCCCCTGTTGTCGTCAACAAAGTCCACAATGGTACCCGTCAACACAACAGGAGCTGAGTCAGGAGCATGCAAGCCACCTGCACGATATTCAATTACTGCGCCAGGCTTTAGACGCTTACCAGGATTTACCAGACACTCCCATACACTACCCAAAGCATCAATGTCTTCTCGGCGTTTTAAAAGCAGCGTTTCTGAGACGCCGCCCGTATTTTGCTTTTTACCTACAAGGCGAGCTGGCATAACGCGTGTCTTATTAACTACAACCAAATCGCCCGGCTCAAGATACTCCACAATATCAGTGAAGTGCTTGTGCTCTATGCGACCATCTTCTCTATGCAGCACCAAAAGCCTACAAGAGTCTCTTGGCTCAGCAGGAGCTTGTGCAATACGTTCTTCTGGAAGGTTGTAATCAAAATCGTCAGTTCGCATGACGTGCTGCCTTTCTTGCGTCACGAGCTTCATGACGCTCTATCTGAGCCTCGGCCGCAGAATATCTGCAGCCGCAATAATTTTGTCGATACATACCAAGCTCACGAGACTCTTTTGTAGCCTCTGGGTAAAACGGACGGAAATCTCTCCATACAGGCGTCAGTCCATGAGCATGTGCGATTGACACCAGCTCATCCTCGCAGGCATCAAAGAGCTGATAGGGCGAGACAGCCAGTGTTGTAGAAACGTATTCAAACCCGCGCTCAGCCGCCACACGACAACTCTCTGCCAAGCGGATTGCGTAACAAGCACGACAGCGACGATCTCGCTCAAATCCCTGAGGGGCCACGGCTCGCTCCCACTGCTCTCGCGGATCTCCTGCCACAATCACCTCAACATGAGCCTCTTCTTGAGCCCACGTAAGTAAGGTTTGAAGACGCCTATCGTGCTCTTCAATTGGCTGAATATTAGGATTAGTCCAACAAATAGTTGGCTCAAAGCCTTCTTCCCTCAGATGTTTTAAAGGTTCAAGTGAGCACGGACCACAGCATGCATGGAGCAGCAGCGGTGTTCCCGGCTCTACTGAAAGAGTCTCAATTGACTGAAGCATGTTTGAAGCCATTAGTTCTTCTCGCCTTGTGCCTTATAACATTTCCAACCTACTATAGCGCAGGCAGCAAGGCATACAAAAATGGTAACAACGCTTGCTTCAATACCGTAGGCGCCACCCGAGATAAACTCAGATGCTGCAGGATACGCTGTTAAGAGCGTGGTAGGAAGAAGCGTAGTGGTAACCGAAATGCCCAGAATAGGGCCGGTTACAAAGTTCCAGATAAAGTGCATAGCAATGGTCATGAGCAGATTATCGGTAAGCCAAAACACCAAGCCATAAAGAATGCCCATCAAAAAGACTGAGATTGCTGCAGCAATAGAGATGTTAGGCGTTAGTCCATACGTTGCGGTAAAGAGCACTGCTTGAAGCACAAGCGCTACAGGGAAAGAACTCTTAGCTGCAACACCAGTTTGTAGATAGCCTCTAAACAATATTTCTTCTGCTGCGGACTCAATAAGGGTTGCCACAAGTAAGAAGAGAGCAGCAAAAATGTTATAGGAAGCGTTGAAGTTAAAATCAAAGCCTTCAATGAGCATGATAGAGCCAAAGGTAAACAGCACCATCAAAAAGCCAAAGGTAACTCCGCGCATAAATCCTGGCCAGGAGCTTACTCGAAGACCCAAAGACCTAAAATCTCGCTTATTAACGCGGGTAATCCACACAAGGATTAAGCCACCTGCCAACATACTTCCAAGAAGACCCAACACGGCTGGAAGTATGTCATTGGCTGGGAGCTCTCCCATAACCATCAGCGGAATATGACACACAAACATAAGCAAAAGTGCAAGGTCAGCCACAAGGAAGGGCGTCACCACAGACTTTGGTGGATCCTTTAGAACAAACTCAAGGCTTGTCTTTGGCTTTTTTCTTCCCACAAACTCTCCTTACATAATTTCTACTCACTATAGTATCGACTTCTGAATCTATTCGTGTAGTGAATCAAAAAAGATTAGAATAAGAAGATAATTTGCGTAATCTACTAATTCCAACTGCGAGGTATCCATGGCCGAAAGCTACGACATGAACAACCGCCCTCATTTTCCTAAGCGCGCTGTCATTACCGGTGGTATGCCCTACGGTAACAAGAATCTCCACTTTGGACATATTGCGGGCGTCTTTGTCCCAGCAGATTTCTTTGCTCGTTTCTTAAGAGATCGTATTGGCCAGAAAAACGTTTTGTTTATCTCGGGAACTGATTGCTATGGCTCTCCTATCGCAGAGGGCTATCGCAAAAAGGTTGAAGAAGAGGGTTACGAGGGCACCATCCTTGATTACGTTAATCATAATCACAACCTGCAAAAAAGCGCTCTTAACGCCTACAATATCTCGCTTGATTTCTACGGCGGTTCCGCGCTAGAACCCGCCGCAAAGATCCACGAAGAGATGGCTGACAGCATCATGCACCGCCTTTACGAGCACGGTAAACTCTCCAAGCTCTCAACTAAACAGTTTTACGATACCGAGGCTCACACATTCCTTAATGGTCGCCAGGTCAATGGACGTTGCCCTATTAAGGGCTGTAAGTCAGAGAAGGCTTATGCAGAAGAATGCGACCTGGGTCATCAGTTCAACCCAGAGGAGCTCATTGCCCCTGTTTCGCAGCTCACCGGCACCACGCCAGAGCTTCGTCCTGCACCAAGCTGGTACTTTGACCTGCCACAATACAAAGAGTTTCTAAATAACCTGGTAGAAAAGTGGAAGAACAACCCACAGATTCGCTCAGTTGTTACCTCTACCGTTCAAGAGACTCTGACCGAGCCTATTATCTACATTCAAAATTCCTTCCGCCAAGACTTTGACGGCGTTGCCTCTTCCCTTCCAGCTCATAGTGTCATTGAGCCAGAAGGTAACGCTTCTTCCTTCTCTGTTGTTTTTGAAAACTGGCAAGATAGAGATGAAGCTCGCGAGAAACTCAAAGAGGCTGGAATTCGTTTTAGAACAAGCAAGACGCTCCTGCCTTACCGCATGACGGGCAATATTTCTTGGGGCCTTAAGTCTCCAGACATTGAAGATCTCAAAGACCTTACCATTTGGGTCTGGACTGAGTCCCTCTGGGCTCCTATCACCTTCACACGTGCTGCTCTTTCTGAAGACGCTAGCAACGGTGGTTCTCGCTACTCTTCTGACGAGTGGCGCGATTGGTGGTGCAGTGACGATGCTGCTGTCTACCAGTTCATTGGTCAAGACAACATCTTCTTCTACTGCATTGTCCAGAACCCGCTGTGGGATGCACTTGATTGGGGTCTTATCACTGATACTCCAGTTGCTAACTACCACATTCTCTTTATGAACAAGAAGGCTTCAAGCTCTGGTGCTATCAAGCCTCCAATGGCTGAAGAACTTCTTGAGTTCTACACTCCAGAGCAGCTCCGTGCTCACTGGCTCTCGCTTGGCCTTGATCAGCGCGCCGTGTCCTTCTCGCCAAAGGCTTTTGACACCTCCGTATCCAGGAAGGGCAAAGACGGTGAGCCAGATCTTCTGGTAAAGGATGATCCTCGCGTTGTTGATCCAGCGCTCAAGGAGTCAGCATTTCTCACTAACATCTTTAACCGCATGGCTCGTAGCTGCCTGTATGGTGCAGCCAATGCGTGTGGTGGTCACCTGCCTATCAGTGAGCCTCACCAGGAAGTTATCGATGCTGCTCAAGAGGTTCTGCTGAAGTACGAGCAGCTTGCATACGGCTTTGACGCACATTCTGCCCTTGCTGCTGTTGATGAGTACGCTCGCGCAGAAAACAAGCGTTGGGGCGAGGCTTCCAAGGCCGCTCAGGGCAATGACGAGGCCTACGACCAGGCACTTGCTGATGCATTCTATGCGCTCAAGACCATCACGCTGCTTATGCACCCGGCTGTTCCGGAAGGCTGCGAGCGCATTGCAGATGCTCTCAACTTCCCACATGAGGAGTTCTTCTCTTGGGAGAACGCCTTTATGGGTCCAAAAGAGCTTGCGACAAAGCTTGGCCAGAGCGCAGAGGAGCACCAGCTTGAAGAGCTCCCTCCTCGCTTTGACTTCTTCAAAGCACATCCAAGCCAGAAGAACTAAAACACGCAGCTAGGAGCATACGTGGTCGAGTTTCCACCCGTCTACCGCCCAAAACCTTATAGCAAGCCAACAGCACACCTGAAGAGTCATCTTCAGGTGTTGCTTGATGACGGCGCAGAGATTGCAACGTTTGTCTATGCTCCTGCTGCTCCAGCTGGCGAGAAACTCTGTGAAGACCTTGCTTCAACTGCCGCTTATTTAGCATCTGTTCCCAACGATACCTTTGCTACACCCATTGTGTTTCTCCACGGAAACGGTGAAGAACACGGCATCTTTGGCACCATCATTGACGAAGTATGTAGCCGCGGCTACATCGCAATTGGTATTGATTCAAGAGATCAGGGTTTAAGCACCCGAGGAACTGCCGCCTTTACCTACGAGCAGATGGCAGAAGATGCGTATGCTGTCCTGAGGCAGCTTGGTGTTTCATCTGCTCATATTGTGGGCTTTTCTGACGGAGCTATTCTTGGTCTTCTTCTGGCACGTGACTATCCAGACATAGTTACCTCTCTCGTATCTATCGGAGCAAATCTTGAGCCTGATACTCTGGGTGATATGACCTGGCTATATGAAAGTATTGCAGGCAATAAACGTTGGGCAGCTCAGGGCTGGGAAGGCGCTGTTCTAGAAGATGGCTATCCCGTTCCCTCGCCTGCTGAGGCGGCTCGTATTGCAGAGCATCTGGAGCTCATGGTAGATAATCCTCATATTGACCCCGCGTCCCTTGAACACATCTCCGTTCCTGTTGTTGTCATGGCAGGTGAGTACGATGAGATTTATCCAGAGGAAACTCGTCGAATTGCTGAGGCAATCCCTACCGCACGACTTCTCTTTATTCCAGGATGCCCTCACAACGTTCCTAAGGTGTCTCCTGGTGCGGTAATTCGTAGGTTATTTGCAAATCTTTCCTACTTTTAAAAACAGAACTAGAACTCTAACCTGATTTACCTGCTTTTTGTTTCAAGAAAATAAAACTTCGGTACTTAATTGTTAAGTACCTTGCTATCTCAGAATTTTTGAGTAAAATACCTAGCAAGAATTATTTCTGTTACGGGAGGTACTCATGCATCAAGCATCAACCTCACCTACTCAAGAGATGCGCATCATTCGCAATCTTGGCCACCTAGGCCATTATCTTTACATCACGCGTGGATGTCGTGGTGGTCAGCAGTTTATTTTGACCACATTATATCGTGATGGAGAAATGACCCAAAAAGATCTTCTCGCCAAAACTAAGAATGCATCTGCATCACTTTCAGAAATGGTGAGCAAACTTGAAGCAAAAGGTCTTGTTGAACGTGCTCGTGTAGACAAAGATCGCAGGCAGACACTTCTTTCTTTAACAAAAGAAGGTCGCAAACAAGCAAAAGAAGCTCAAGAGGCTATTGAGTCATTTGAAGCACGCGCATTGTCTATTCTTTCTGATGAAGAAAAAGTTACATTCTGCGCATATCTAGATCGTTTAGTTGAACATTGGGACACAATTAACAGAGACGAGAAGGGAGAAACAGCATGTCAGAAGAAGTAACTTCAACTGAAGAACTTGAAAACATAATTGAATCAACTGAAGCAGAAACTGCTATGGTTCCCTCTGCTCTGACAGGTATTGTAGATGTCAGCAATCTTTCCATTAAAGAGATTGCTTTAGTGCTTTCAAAGAG
This sequence comes from uncultured Atopobium sp., assembly GCA_902481575.1. Taxonomy (GTDB): domain Bacteria; phylum Actinomycetota; class Coriobacteriia; order Coriobacteriales; family Atopobiaceae; genus Lancefieldella. Next base: position 27,932 of record CABSWT010000008.1, on the reverse strand, counting down.
TATCGGTGAGTTCAAAAGAGACACTATCCTCACTCCTCTCTTTGTGTTAATTGAGACCATCTTAGAAATTCTCATTCCTTTTAGAACAGCCAATCTTGTTGATACGCTTCGCACGGGGGCAGAACTAAACGCTGTCATTCAGTCTGGAGCTGTTCTTGCTGCTATGGCAATGCTGTCGCTGCTGTTTGGAACACTATCCGGTATTTCTGTTGCAAAAGCATCTACTGGCTTTGCACGCAATCTTCGCCGTGATATGTTCCGTAATATCCAAAATTTCTCGTTTACCACTATTGATGCATTCTCTTCATCATCGCTGGTAACACGCCTTACTACGGATATTTCTAACGTACAGATGGCATTTATGATGCTCATCCGCCTGGCCGTTCGTGCTCCATTTATGTTTATTGCAGCGTTTATTGCTGGCTTTATCATGGGCGGCTGGCTTGCCATTATTTTTGTTGCCGTCATGCCTCTTCTAGGAATTGGCCTCTACTTCATTATTTCTAGAGTCATTCCTATTTTTAAAAAGGTATTTAAGAGATACGACGCGCTCAACGAATCCGCTGAAGAAAACTTAGCTGGTATCCGCGTTGTTAAGTCATTTGTAAATGAAAACTTTGAGCGTCAGAAATTTGATAAGGCTTCAGAAGAGCTGCGCGAAGATTTTACAGCAGCCGAGAGACTCATGGCTCTGAACTCTCCATTTATGAACTTCACTATTTACGTGCTATTTGTCTTCATTCTGTACTTTGGCTCGTACCTCATTGTCTCTTCTCAAGGAACTGCATTTGGCGTTGGACAGCTTTCTTCGCTTATTACTTATGGCTTTATGATGCTTATGGCACTCATGATGCTTTCCTTTGTCTTTGCCATGATCATCATTGCAGAAGAAGGTGCTCGCCGCATCTGTGAGGTACTTCTTGCAACTTCCACTATTAACAACCCAGAAAATCCTCTGACCGAGGTTACAGACGGATCCATTGATTTTGAGAACGTTGGATTCTCCTATTCCGGTCCAGAGGGTCGAGAAGCCCTGTCTGGTGTAGATCTTCACATCAACTCTGGTGAGGTCATCGGTATCATCGGTGGTACCGGTTCTGCAAAGTCCACGCTGGTGCAGCTCATTCCTCGACTATACGATGTAACCGCTGGTAGCGTTTCTGTTGGTGGACACAATGTCAAAGACTATGACATTGACACTCTTCGTGGTGCTGTTGCCATGGTTCTTCAGAAAAACGTTCTCTTTAGCGGCACCATCAAAGAGAATCTCCTGTGGGGTAACCCTGACGCTACCGATGAAGAGATTCTTGAGGCAGCTCGTCTTGCTCAGGCTGATAGCTTTGTTCAAACCTTCCCTGATAAATATGAGACTCATATCGAGCAGGGTGGCAACAACGTTTCTGGTGGTCAGAAGCAGCGACTCTGTATTGCGCGCGCACTGCTTAGACGTCCAAAAGTACTTATTCTTGATGACTCTACCAGTGCTGTTGATACAAAGACAGATTCTTTAATTCGCTCTGGTCTTAAAGATTTCTTGCCTGATACCACCAAGATCATCATTGCTCAGCGTACTTCCAGTATCGAAGAATCTGACAAGATTATTGTTCTGGATAACGGCCGCGTTAACGCAATTGGTACGCCCGAAGAACTCCTGAAAGATAACCCAATCTACCGCGAAGTGTACTTCTCACAGAACAAGCAAAGTGTTGATGAAAATCAGTCTCAGGAAGGTGAGGTGACTTCTCATGAGTAGGACAACAGAAACAAACAGTACAAGACCAAAGCTTCCCGTGGGAAAAATTCTTACTCGAACCATTAAAATGCTCTGGGAGTTTTACCCTGTCCTTCTCCCTATAGCACTCCTTGGTGCTGTTATCCAAGCAATTATGCAGTCACTCCCAAGTGTCTTCTTGGAGCGAATCCTCTCTATCATCTCTAACTTTATTGATAGTGGTGACTGGAGTTCTGCTGAAGGCCTAGTCTTCCAAAACGTAGCTCTTCTCGCCACCTTCTACGTCATTGGACTTCTTGCGAACATCATCTCTACCCAGGGTATGGCTATTGTCACCCAGGGAGCTCTGCAAAAATGGCGTTCAAAGATGTTCTCGCACATGCAGGACTTGCCTATTAGGTACTTTGATACGCATCTCAATGGCGACATCATGAGCTATTACACCAATGATATTGACGCAATGCGCCAGATGATTGGTACCAGTCTTCCAAACCTCCTCTTTACCTCTGTGGTTATCATTGCAGTAGTATTCATCATGTTTTACTACAGCGCACTTATGGCCATGGTTGTTCTGTTTGGATTCTCTTTGATGGGCCTTGCTACTAAAAACCTTGGTGGTAAGTCCGCAAAGAACTTTGTTAAGACTCAGAAGACCACCGCAGATGTTGAGGGTCACATTCAGGAAATGATGAATGGCGAGAAGGTCGTTAAGGTCTTTAGTCATGAGGCAGAAACTATTGAATCATTTGACAAAATCAACGATGAGCTGATGGTTGTTGCAAGAAATGCAAACCTTTATGCCAACACGCTTATGCCTATCCTCAACAATCTGGGCAACATTATGTACGTTGTAGTTGCTGTAGTTTCTGGTGTGTTTATTACTCTGAACATTCAAAACGTTTCTCTGTCTGGACTGCCTTTCACCATTGCTGTAGCTGTCCCCTTCCTCAACATGACACGTCAGTTTTCCGCTCAGATCAACCAAATTTCTAGTCAGATTAACTCTGTTGTTATGGGTATTGCTGGTGCTAATCGAGTTTTTGAGCTACTTGATGAACCAGCAGAGACTGAAGAAGGTTACGTTACGTTAGTCAACGCAGAAACCATTGACGGTAAAGTTCAGGAAGCCGAGTACCGCACCGGTTACTGGGCTTGGAAGTATCCACACAGTGACGGCACGGTTACTTACACCCCTGTTAAGGGAGACGTTCGCCTCTTTGATGTTGACTTTGGCTACGAGCCTGGCCATACCGTACTGCATGATATTTCTCTGTACGCAAAGCCTGGTCAGAAGGTTGCTTTTGTTGGTGCAACAGGAGCTGGTAAAACAACCATTACTAACCTGCTCAACCGCTTCTATGACATTGAAGACGGCAAGATTCGCTACGACGGCATCAACATTAACAAGATTAGGAAGAGCGCTCTTCGTCGTGCTCTCGGTATTGTTCTGCAAGACGTCAATCTCTTTACAGGTACCGTCTTGGATAACATCCGCTACGGCCGTCTTGATGCTACTGATGAGGACTGCGTGAAGGCCGCAAAACTTGCTGGTGCCGATGACTTTATCAGACGTCTTCCAGAGGGTTACCACACTATGCTTAAGGACAACGGCAGCGCCCTCTCCCAAGGACAGCGCCAGCTCATCTCCATTGCCCGCGCTGCGGTTGCAGATCCACCCGTCATGATTCTGGACGAAGCTACCTCCAGCATTGACACACGTACTGAAGCAATTGTCCAGCGTGGTATGGACGCTCTGATGTACGACCGCACCACCTTTGTTATTGCTCACCGTCTTTCTACGGTTAGAAACGCAGATGTTATTGTCGTACTTGACCACGGTCGCATTATTGAGCGCGGTACACACGACGAACTTCTCGCTAAGCGAGGAACGTACTACCAGCTCTACACAGGAGCTTTTGAGCTTGAGTAACGTCTGACACGTAAAACGCAAAACGCCTTGTCATCTTGGTGACAAGGCGTTTTTTGTGTATGTAACGATTCTTAGGCGAGAAGAACGTGGTGTAGATCTTCTACCGTATCTACAATTGCAACCGCTCCCGCATCAATAAGCTCCTGTTTATTGGTAGTTTTTCCATACAAAACGCCAATGCACGGAATCTTATTTGGGAATGCTGCTTCCATATCAAAACGACGGTCGCCAATCATAACGCTTTCAGAAGCATTAAAGCCAAGCTGGCGCATAACGTGGGCAATAGCAGTGATTTTATCAGTTGCTGCCTCATCTATTCTTCCAGCATAGGTATCAAGAACACCAATAAGGTTGTTATCCCTAAGGCCCATCTCTAGCGTAGGCTGATTCTTTGAGCTTGCTACCGCAACCTTTTTACCGGCAGCATGAAGGTCATCAATGAGGTCTCTCATACCCTCAAAGAGTGGCCATTTTCCTGTAGTTACATAGAGCTCTCGGTAACGCTTAGTAACCGCAACAGCGTCCTCATGGCTTAAGCCAAAGACCAGCTCAAACGCATAAGGAAACGGTGGCCCTACAAGCTTTTTAAGATCTGATTCGATAAAGTCTGTATGGCCGCAGTCTGTCATTGCCATCTTTGCGGTAGAAACAATGGTGGGCAACGTGTCTGCCATAGTCCCATCAAAATCAAAAATAATAAGCGAACGTTTCTGCAGATCTGAAATTACATCAGAAGCTACCAGCGATTTATTTGTATCAGTTGCGTTTTGCATTATTGCCATGTCAATCCAATCATCTACGTATGTGAGTATACCGTTCATGGCGCAAAACTAACCAGTCAATGACATTTTCTTCTCGCCTGCCGAATTAACTATTGACAGCTGAAATGTCGTACACCAGCAAAGGTATATAGTTAACTATAGATGAATCAGTATGCCTAACTTGGGAGGTGTATGATGACTCGTCAGGAAAATAATCCAGAAGCTAAGCAACCTGGAAGAAACAGGCTTGGAAAACTCTATCCGTCTCTCGTCAACAAAGACGTTCTGCCTGATGAGTCTCTAGACGCTGCTCAAAATAATCAACATGTTGGTTCTATTGATCAGACTGGTTGGCATACAAAGCTCAATATTGAAGCGCTTTCTCTTACGCTTACAGAGTCCACCACCCCTCTTGAAGTGCTTAAACATTTTGTAACTACAGCATTTTTGCGTGAGAAAGATTCTCACCGAAAAGGTGGGTCTGTTGCCATCCCGCCAAGCGATTTTGAACTGCATCTAGCTCAGAGGCTAAAAGATGCCGGTGTTCTCGATGCGCAAGACATTACTATCCCCTGCCGCGTGGTGCGCCTGCGTACCAATGGTCTCTTTTATCTGCGCGCTAATCAAAAAACACTTTCCTATGAGCAGAAGATTCAACTCCTTACTATTGAAAGCGCACTGAACACTGCCCTCTTTGCAGAGCGATACTTTCTTGATGCAAATATGGCATCTGAACTTGACTTGCTTGCTTTTGAGCAAAAGATTGTTTCTACCATGATGAAGCAATCTCGCCCCCGCTGCGCCACCACTCAAAGCACCCAAGAAGATGGCGAATGGGTTGTCCGCAAAGCCATCTCTCTACACATTGAAAGCCTGCGTCTATCTCAGCGTCTTGTCACTGAGTTTAGGACCAACGTACACAAGGGAATTGCCGCCTTTAGAGTGCACCTAGCCCTACCAGAGCAATTTCCAAGAAGCTTTCTTAGCGCAGATGGAAGTATCAAAGAAGCAACCTTTGATGACCTCAGTCGTGCAGCAACCGCTTACAACTTACACCTTGGTATGCTCATCACCGCAAGTGCTTTTAGAAGCTCGAAGAGGATTAACGAGGTCTGGCTGTCTGGCATTTGCGATACAAACAAGCTGCATGCATGTCTTTTCTCGTTCCACATTACTCGCAAGCAATTTGAAGATACAAACATTACAGAAGATACTAATCCGCTTTCTGTCTATCAGCTCTGGAACGCGCAAATTGACGAGGCAGATGGCATTCTTCATGCAGTACAGCCGCTCTTCACCTTAGACAATGAGATTTTCTGTCCACCCAGTAGATACGATTTTGTTGAATCGTCTCAAAAACGTCTTGATAGCGTCGCAGCTCACGCACTAGGCACCGATGAAGTGTCGGGGCTTTCTATTGATGAAGGTCAGGCGCGAGAAGAAATTATCACCAAAATTTTGCGCAACCTCTCTTCTTCTACAGAAGAAAACGTCCGCACTATCTTGTCGTATACCGCAAACTCCACCGATCCTACGGTGCGAGCAGCGGGAGAACGCGTGGTTTCTCGCTTTATTAAGGGTACGCTTGCAGAAGATGACTTTGAAGCTATTTCAGAAGAGTTTGTTGACGGGGGCGTTCTTTCCTTGGCGGTTACCAAGGCCCAGCGTCTTATTGGCGAGAAAAACTATCAAGATGCAGAACTGCTCCTACGTGAAGCGCTGGACTCCGTTGATGGAAATAACACCTACACAGATACAGCCACCACTCAGTGGCGCGTATTTATGAACTACGTTGATCGCGTACTTTACAACAGAATTCTCTCTAATCCCGAGAAAAATACTCGCCTAGCCCCCATGTCTTACTTTGAGGCGCACCTTCTGATATCTATTGCTCAGACGCTCCAGGGGCAGACTCAAAGCGCACTTCAGCACGCGAGAAGGGCTGTTGAGATTGCTCCTCTTAGCATGAGTGCAAGGCTACACCTCTCCCACTGTCTTGAAGAGTCGCTGGACATTACTGCAGCGGCAGATGAGCTCAAGAAGCTCCTGCTGCTTGCCCATGACCCCGAGAGTATTGGGTTTGGCTATTATCGCATGGCATTCTTCCAGTGGCGTTTGAGACATCTTAAAGCTGCTCAAGCTTGCTATCAGTTTGCTCTTAAGTTCTTACCTGGTGCTACGTTTATTATTGGTACCGAGACGGCAATTCTCGCGCAAAGTGAGCCTGAGTTTAGCTGCGAAGATATGAACGATGATGAGATTTACACCACGCTCATAGAAAATCAAATTCCTGTTGCTCCGACAGATGAGGTCTCTACTATTTTCTTGGATGGTACGCGAGCCTCGCTTGATGCAGAGCTCTTTAGTGTTGCCAAGAACTTCATGATGAACCTAGGAATAATGACTAAAGATGATGTCTACTTTGACATGCTCAACTCCATTGAAGGAGAGCCTGATAGATAAGATAACTCAACTCAAACTCACAAAGAATTGGCATAAAAAAGGAGTTCCGATTTCTCGGAACTCCTTTTGCACAATGTGCTGTGGCTTTTACAGCTCATTCATTACGCGAACAAGCTTTACAGCATAGTTCTTATCCATTGCCCAGGTACCAGCAAGCTTGCGGATAATGTTTGCCTTCCTAGAAAGAATCCAAGCACTGTAGCGAGGGTCAACTTTTTGAGCCTCGCTTGGATCAACGGTCAGTGGCTCATAACCTGCGTATGCACGAAGGTGCAAAGCCTGTGCACGAAGTCCCTTAAGAACGGTATCAAATGAGAGTCCACGCGCTCCGTTTCCAGTTGCACCCATACCACCAAAGTTGCACTGCTCAGGAAGGACATCGCCACCAAAGCGGAGGTTACCTGTCTCAATCATGACCTGCGCATAGAGGAGCTCTGGACGAACTCCCTCGTCAATTGCGGCCTGCCATAGCTGGTTTACAAAATCGGTCCCTGTTGCAGCGCCCTTCTCGGCATAGACAGCTGGATAAGCAGAACCTACGCGCTTGTTGAAATCTCGCTGAAGATCCTCTTTAGTGACAAGAGGTGCTCCAAGAACGCTGGTGCGATCAGAGAAATTACCACGAGTTGGCTCAATTGGAGAACCGTCATCAGCTGGAGTGTTGTTAGCGTCTCTAGTATCTCCGCCATTACCACCGTTGTTGTTATCTGCAGACTTGATGTTAAGAACGCCATTTGCATCTGCGTAAGCAACACGACCATCAGGAAGAGTGACATTTTGAGAGCGCAACAATCCATTGCTCTGGTCGAAGTAATAGTATGAGCCGTTAATTACCTGAAGACCAAAGAGAGCACCGTGCTCTTTTGTATTTGGATCAAAGTACCATGTCTTGCCATTTGGAGTATTAAACCAACCAGAAACAAGAGCACCATTAGATTGAGCCCAAGCCCAGACATTATTAGGCATCTCTACCCAGTCATTAGCCTTCATGCCGCTATTGGCATCAACGTAGTATGAGCCGCTAGCTGTGATAACAAGTCCAGTCTTCATCAGTGGATACTCAGCATTCTCATCAAAGTAGAACCACTTGCCGTTAGACATGTACTTCCAGCCAGAGTAAAGAGTGCCGTCGTCATTAAGCCAGATCCAATCGCCATTAGCAAGATTGACCCAACCGCCGTAAATCAGACCACGATTCTGATCAATGTAGTACTTCTTGTTTCCGTCAGTCATAAGACCAAAGGTAGCGTGATAGCTGTTGTTAGCATCAAAGTAGAACCACTTGCCATTTGGCATGTACTTCCAACCTGCGTGCAGAGAGCCATCTCCTGTCGCCCAAGACCAAGAATCATCAGCCTGGTGGACCCAGGAATTCTTTGCCATTCCATTAGTCTCATCAAAGTAATAAGACTTACCTGAAATAGTCCTCTGGCCAAGAGCGGCAGCGTTATGAGTTGCAGCTGCGTCAAAGTACCAAACCTTACCATTTGGCGTAGTAAACCAGCCAGAAACAGCAATTCCCCTGGCATCAAAATAATGCCAGCCATCATCGTCTTTAAGCCATCTGCTTACGTAAGCAGTGCCGTTGTCGTCGGAATACATCCATCCTTCAGCAGCTCTGCGCCAGCCATAGGATTCTTTAATCTTAGCGTCATAGTTTGTCTGTCGGGTTACTTCTTGACCGTCAGAAGATCTTGCTGTGATATACAGGGTGTAACGGCCGCTAGCAGGAAGTGTAAAGGTAGACGAAGTTGCCGTAGTGTTAGATGCAACCGTTACCTTTGTTCCATCTGGACCAACATAGCTGTAAGTAAATGTTGCGTCAGTAACTACGCCAGTAAGAACTGGCTTTAGAGTGACGTCACTATCCTTTTGAGTTACTGAAACACTACTCATGCTCCACCAGGTATCAGAGCTGTACATTTCCCAAATTGCCCATGCATCTGCCCAGCCAATGTAGTCAACCTTGGAATTATCGCCAAGGTCTTTAAACTCAGCAGCATGTGCTGGATTAGAGATGAATTGATGCTCAATAATTACGCCAAGAATTCCCTTTTGACGAGCATAGCGGACAATACCGTAATAATCGGACTCATCGCCATTCTCGTAATAGTCTGTTCCGTATTGGTCGTTGTAGCCACGTTCTGTTGCGCCGTCACCGCGGGTAACAATACCAACTTTATTTCTGAGGTAATAGTTAACCTTACCGGCAAAAATTTGACCGGAGAAATAAAGATCGTAGTTGTAGCTTACCTTATGAGGAACAAGTACCTCTGAGCCCGTTGCAGATGCAGGGCCGGCATTGTAGTGAAGCGAGATGATGGCACAAGCGTTTGCGTCAACAGCACGCTGTACGCGCGTCTTGATCGATGGATCCTCGTGTTCTCCACGAACAACAACAACCTGTACACCCCATTTTTCCAGATACTTCTTGGCGTACATGGCAGTTGCCCAAGCCAGGTCTCCCTCTTTGAGTCCAAAGTAGGTAGCACCTGGATCTCTGCCTTCAAGGCCATCACTGTGACCTGGGTCAAGTGCAATAGGTCTGCCAGTTGCACGAGCAAGTGCTACGGCATCTTTTAGTGATTCACTCTGGATAATATTTCCTTGGGCATCCATAGTTGTGTAGGTAGTTGCATATGCGTTTTGAACTGTTGTTGCAAACAATGCTGCGACAATAAAGAACAAAACAGCAAGCAATTTACCGCGAGTATTAAATAAGCTGCGTTTCATGCGGTCCTCCGAAAAGTATTGGTTTACTCCTCTTCATACTTGCTAAAAGTTTACACTAGACTGGCACGTCAACAATAAAAAACACAAGCTCACCGCAACTTGATTGGAACTCTGTGATTTTCTCGACACTTGAAGATATTCTTGCAACAGATTTTGAAGCAGCAATCTTTGATTTTGATGGCACTATTGCTCATACGCATCATATTTGGAAGCTTGTTGACCAGGAGTTTTTTGAGTCGCGAGGAATTCCTTATACACCAGAAATTGGCAAGATTCTCTCCCCTCTTGGATTTGAAAAGGGAGCCGAATGGGCAATTGCCACCTATGGGCTAAAGGAAGATCCAGAAGAAATTGTTGCCGAGTGGAAAGAGCTTAGTAAAAGCTTCTTTGTAAACTCCGTGCAGCTTAGACCTGGTGTTGTTGATTTTATTGGCAAGCTACAAGAAAAAGACATCCCTACTGCATTAGCAACTGTCAACGAGCCGGAGCTTCTTGCTCTTCTTGAGCCTCGTTTACATCTATCCACTCTGTTTGATACTCAGGTGTTTGCAGCAGATGTTGGATCTGCAAAAGATGAGCCTCATCTGTATCTTGAGGTCCTTAAACGCCTTAATACTCCAGCCGAGAAAACAATTCTGTTTGAAGACATTCCACTGGCTCTTCAGACAGGAAATTCTGTTGGCCTTATCACCTGTGCTGTTAATTGTGATGATGAGCATCAAGATATCGAGAAACTCTCTGAACTTGCCGACCTTACCATCAAGCATTGGTATTAAAGCTCTTGGTTACTGCAACTGTAAAAATAGCGATGTAACAAAAAAGGAGACCCGAAGGTCTCCTTTTGATGGTAGTGTTCGCAAGTACTAGATCTTGTGGACGCTAGAAGCCTGGAGCTTACCGTTCTGGCCGGTGGTAATCTCAAACTCGACAGGCTGACCCTCATCGAGAGTCTTGAAACCGTCCATCTGAATCTCGGAGAAGTGTACGAACAGATCGTCGCCATCCTCACGAGAGATGAAGCCGTAACCCTTGTCTGGATTAAACCACTTTACAGTACCCTGAGCCATTTCGTGCCTTTCTTTCTTAGCCCCGCAGGGCAAAACTGCGCCTGTGGAGCGCGATACCGTGACGTTTCGCCACGTGGAATATAATAACCTTAATCAACAACTTATGTGGCGAGAAACCACTCATGGAGATTTTCACACCATCTACCGGAAGAGCCACAGGTAATCAAGCTGTTTTCCAGCATTTATTTATGGATATATCTGCTATTAAACGTTTTTTATCTCATTAGTTGAGCATTTTTTCATAGAAGATAGAGAATTTGTATAGGATTAATTTACGGGAACAATAACAGACATATCAAACTATTATTTATATAGAAAGTTATCCCTTCAAAAAAGGATATGACAATGGAGAAAAAGATGCGTTTTTCCTACAGACCTTCTACACAGAAGCTTATTGCGATTGCTTCGTTGAGTACAGCTCTACTTTGCGGACTCCACGCTGCTCCTGCTTTTGCAGAGACTGCTGATACATCCGCAGTAAATGCCCCCGCTGTAACAACTGAAACTACTGCAACATCTGAAAATACTTCTCCTACAGCACCTGAAAACTCTCAGCCTACCTCACCTGCAGCGCCAACAACAACTCCAACAACAGACCAGACACCCGCTGTTCCAACAGAGAATACTTCGCCAACCCCTCAGTCTTCTGGATGGAGACAAGAAAACGGCCAATTCCACTATTACAAAGAAGATGGAACACTTGTCACAAGCCAGTGGATCAAAGATGATTCTGGTTGGCACTATGTAGACGCTGCTGGTAATGCAGTCAAAGGTTTGTACACAACACCTAATGGAAAAACTTGGTATTTTGATCCAACTGACCCGCAGCATAAGGCAATCTTCGGTGAAGTTGAAATTGATGGTAAGTTTTACTACTTTGATTCAACAAACGGACTTGTAACAAATGGATGGGTATATCGTTCAGCAAGTTCTTGGTCATGGGCAACTGAAGATGGTACTTACTATTCTGGATGGAAGCATATGCCTAACGGCAAGTGGTTCTATTTTGATCCAGAAGAACCTCGTCATCGTATGTTAATTGGAACAATTCAGGTTTCTGGTACCTCATATTACATTGATGAATATGCAGGTATGATTTCTAACAGTTGGATTCAACTACCAACTCGTGAGTGGGCTTGGGCTCAAAAAAATGGCGCTCTTGCCTCTGGTTGGTTTAACACACCAAATGGTAGAACTTGGTACTTTGATCCATCTGTTCCACAGCATCCAGCGCTTATTGGCAACGTCGAAATTGACGGCACATATTATCATTTCGATGAAAACTATGGAATCCTTAGAAATAGTTGGATTCACAATGATGATGGTTCATGGTCTTGGGTAGATTCTTATGGCTCATTCTATTCAGGTTGGAAACATTTCCCAAATGGTAAATGGTTTTACTTTGATCCAGAAGACTCAATTCATCGCATGAAAACTGGACTTTTCAAACTTCCTAGCGGTTCATATTACGTTGATGAAAATGCTGGTATGACTTCAAGTAATTGGGTGTCCCTACCAGACGGAAATTTGTCCTGGGCTCAATCTAGCGGCGCGCTTGTCTCTGGATGGTTTACTACTCCTGGCAATAAGACCTGGTATTTTAATCCAAGCTCAATTGATCACGCTGCTTATGTTGGTGAACATTCTATTGATGGAAAGAACTACTACTTTGATAAAAGCTATGGTCTAGCAAAAAATGAATGGGTTACTCTTTCAAATGGCGTAAAACGTTGGGCAGGTCCAGATGGAGTACTGACTGGATTCATTTCTCCCGAAGGAGTCTTCTCTACAGATGACGGTTCACAGCCAACAGGAACGGTACATCTTCCAGGATTGACCATTAATGTTGGAGCTGACCATAAAATTAAGACAGGTTGGATAAAAGAAAACAATAAAGATTTTTACTATCTTTCTAATGGTGCACCAGCAGATGGATGGCTTAATATTCACGGAACTTGGTACTATTTTAGTTCCAATGGAGAAAAACAAACTGGTTGGATTAATTCAAAGGGCAGTTGGTACTTCCTTGATTCTGACGGCAAGATGAAAACCGGATGGATTAAAGATAACGGCAAGGACTACTATCTCAGTAATAATGGTTCCATGCAAACTGGTTATGTATCCTGGGGTGGAAAACTGTATTGGTCAGCTGCTGATGGCGCCATGGAGGAGCAGCCTTGCTACTACCCCGACATGTATCGTTATGCGCAGAACTATTACAGTGCTACTAACTGGCTCATCCAGATTGATACTACCGGCAATCGCTTTGCTGTATATAGGGGCTCACACGGCAACTGGGTTGTTTGGTACGAATGGCAGTGCACCACAGGAGCACCAGGTATGTGGACTCCTCATGGTCAATTTACCGTAGGTAACAAGGGTCTTTACTTTGGGTCTGGCTTTAGATGCTGGTATTACACGACCATTTCTGGTGAGTATCTTATTCACTCCATTCTCTATAACTCCGACGGTTATACCGTCCGTGATGGTAGGCTTGGATACAACGGTTCCCACGGTTGCGTACGTCTTGCAACAGAAAACGCTAAGTGGGTTTATGACAACATTCCTTATGGAACTAAGATTGTTATTTGGTAATCCAAATAAACATGAAGCTCTATAGCAATAAACCCCAACTCATATTGAGCTGGGGTTTATTTGTTAGCTTATAAAATGTGGTTACGCAAAATACTTTGCTTCAAAATCCTTAAATTGCTCTGGAGTAGCGTTTTGATCTACCGAGAAGGACTGTGCAACCGCTACTGCCTGCTGTCTTCTGAGACCAGCCTTATCCTCGTCTCCTAGTTGCTCATAAACGTGAGAGAGCCTGTCGAGGGCATACACCACATACTCTGCAACTGAATCAGCTACGCCGGAGAGCAACATCATGGTTACAAGAGAGTCTGGCGAAAGCGCAAGAGCAGTCTCTGGGCTCAAATCAATGAGCTCTGCAACAGCTGCCTCTACCCCATCGAGTGACTCTTCAGTTTGAGTCTCTAAAGCATTTCCCAAACCTGCTGTGACCGTTGAAGTAAAGTCATCGATTACTTCCAAAATGTAATCTCGTTGAAGCATTTTGTTCCAATCTACTAGTTAGTAGGAACAGGAATACGTAAGTGATCAAATGCAGCATGCGTTGCCTGTCTACCTTGAGGTGTTCTAATAATAAGCCCTTGCTGCAAAAGATATGGCTCATAAACATCTTCAAGTGTAGACGGATCCTCTGAGACTGCACTTGCAATGGTTGTGAGACCAACCGGACGACCTCTGAATGTCTCACAAAGCGCACGTAAAACACGCACGTCCATTACATCTAGACCAAGCTCATCAATCTCAAAGAATGAAAGCGCTTCTGAGGCTACCTGCCAGGTAATAGTACCTTCAGCTTTAACTTGTGCGTAATCTCGTACGCGTTTTAACAGACGATTTGCCAAGCGTGGTGTGCCTCTTGATCGAGAAGCAATTTCAGCAGCTCCCTGCTCATCAACTTCTACATCAAGGATGTTTGCCGAGCGCATGACAATAGTCTGAAGCTCAGGAACAGTATAGTAATCAAGACGATAAGAAATACCAAAACGATCACGCAAAGGGCCAGTTAGAAGTCCTGTTCTTGTTGTTGCAGCTACAAGAGTAAAGCGTGGAATATCAAGCCTGATTGACCTTGCCGCAGGGCCTTTGCCAATAACAATATCTAAGAAGAAGTCTTCCATTGCTGGATACAAAATTTCTTCAACCTGGTGATTAAGTCTGTGAATCTCATCAACAAAGAGGATATCTCCCTCTTCAAGATTGGTGAGAATTGCTGCTAAATCTCCTGCTCGCTCAATTGCGGGGCCAGAGGTTGTATGAAGTTTTGAGCCCATTTCTCCCGCTAAAACACCTGCAAGCGTTGTTTTGCCAAGGCCTGGAGGGCCAGAAAAAATAACGTGATCAAGCGGCTCATTACGACTTTTTGCTGCCTCAATAAGAACACGGAGATTTGATTTAACACGCTCCTGACCAAGATACTCATCAAGAGTTTTTGGTCGCAAGTTTCTATCTTGCTCCAGGTCTTCTGCCTGAAGTCCACTAGAAACTACACGTTGAGAAGTGTGCCCTGGAAATGGAGCTGGAGTAGACGACGACTCAAATAAGTTATCTGCATCTGCTTCCCACATTAATTACCACTTCCCAAACGCCTTAGTGCATATCCAATAGCAGCTTCAATTGTAATAGCACCAGCCTCTTCATACCCCTCAAGAGCAAGCGTTGCTTCCTGAGAAGTAAAGCCCATTCCAAGAAGAGCCTCAATAGCCTCTGATTCTACAGAGGTTACAGCAGGTTTTGGAATAGCAGCAAAGTCTGCAGGAGACGTAAGACCAACAAGCTGCTTAAGTTCTGCATCTTTTGCGAACACATCAGAAAGTTCAATTACTAAACGCTCTGCCTTCTTTTTACCAAGGCCAGAGACACTCTTAAGACGATTTCCGTCATTGGTAGCAACAATTACCGCAAGTTGCTGTGGTGTAAACGTAGAAAGCACAGAAAGAGCCAGTTTAGGACCTACTCCAGAAATTGCACGCAAGCGATCAAAGAGCGCACGCTCTTCTCGCGAAGCAAAACCAAAGAGTTCCATTGAATCTTCTCTGACCACCATACGAGTTAAAACGGTAACGCCTGCTTCACCCGCTTGTGGAAGCGAAGCAGCTGTTGAAGCTGATATACCCAGCTCATACCCAACGCCATTAACGTCGAGAACAGCAACTGAAGGAGTAACGGATACAAGTGTGCCCGTAAGCTGGACAATCATAGTTGTATTCTTCCCTTTCCAAGCGAGGTGGTTCTTACAAGATTAGCGTGACAAACTGCAGCAGCTAAAGCGTCAGCCGCGTGATCTGGATGAGGCTGATGGTCCAAGCACAATATGTTTTGAACCATATACATAACCTGCTGTTTATCAGCAGCTCCTGTACCAACAACAGCTTGCTTTATCTGCATTGGAGTATATTCTCCAACCGTAAGACCTGCTTTAGAACAAGCGACAATAGCAGCACCGCGAGCATGTGCAGTAGGAATAGCAGATTTAACGTTTTGTCCAAAGTAAATGCTCTCAATAGAAAGAGCTTCTGGTGAAAACTTATCTATAACCTCAACAATCTGGTTATAGATTCTTCCCAAGCGCATATCTATTGGTTCATCTGCGGTTGTAGTTATGCATCCATAGGCGCGTGCACGGCATTCAGAACCCCTTGTCTCTACAATTCCCCATCCAGTGTGAGCAAGACCAGGGTCTATTCCAAGAATTACCATTGCACCTCCTAATATAGAACGTTCGTTCTATATTATCACAGAGTATGCGCAAACGATGCAACTAATTTTCTGAGAAAGGGCCTCTCCACATTTTAGGGTCAACCATGCCAATTTGTGCATCAGATTCTTGTGCCAGCTCTTTTAAAAGCTCCAGCATATCCTTAAAGCCCTCCTGAGCCTCTGTTGGATCAACTGACAACTCAGGCAGATGCATAGAAGCTCCTTGAATTTCTCGCAAAGAATTTCGTAAGGACTCTACCAGGTCAGATTCGGAAGCCTTTGTATCTCTAATTCTGTCTTGCCAGACTGATGCGTGTGGAATTTGGGCATTTATAAGGCTCTTTGAAGACATTTCCAGAACCTCAGTGGTATTTCTGCGGTCTTTTTGGCGAGCGTGAAGCATAGAAATAATTGCTTTGACCTCGTCAACCTTTCCCATTTCTTCCACAATGGCAGAAATGCTCTTATTCCACTCAAGGTAGCTGGTAAGCACGTAATCAACAAACTCAATGCGTTCTTGAGGCGTTGGCGCAACATTCTCCAACCCATCAGTTACAACCTCAGAGATATTCTCGAGAACTGCATGGTCAATAGCTGGCGAGAAGGTATTTCTTACCCTTGCAAGGTCAACAATGTCTGCATGATACATATCTCCCAGAGGCCACAGAGAGTGTGCGCTAGAAATCTCTGTTCCTTTGAGCGCAAGGATGGTCTTATCGGCAGTCTCAAGCGTTATGTAATTGTGCTGGTCAGCGTATGCATAGCCGTATGCACTCACCAATTTTGTATCGGTCAATGTCGAGAAAACCGTGCTATCCACAGTAACTTTATTAACCCGAAGTCTTGCGGTAAGCAACTCCGCAGCGCTTATTGCTCGAGAATCTTTGTTTGGAAGCAACATTACGTGGACACGCATAGGACCTAAAGCGTCTGAAGCAAGTGCAACGGTAACAAGAGAATTGAGCGAGCCATCAACTGCAATAAACACGCCGTCAAAGCCAAACTTTACCGTGTAGTCTCGCACTCCTGTAGCCAATACGCCCCAGGTAGTAAGCGCGCTGTTATAGACACCCGCAGTATCTTCTCTATCAAAGTTTTCGATAGTATCTTGGTCAACCTCGCAGACAACCATATCTTCTGAGAATGAGGCTGCTTGTTTGACTAAATCTCCTGAAGGTGACAAGAAGAAACTTGAACCACAAAACACCTGATTGCCATAGGCGCCAACAGCGTTTGCCGCAATAAGCCAGCTATCAAACTCTTCAACATCTCCCAGATAGCGGCTTTCTGCCACCGCCATGCCCATGGCGGACGACGAATCATCAACAGCAAAGCCAAAATACGGCAGGTAAATGACAGCATCTAACGAGTCGTCGACATCTTGCCACGCGTCAAGATCGTCGTAGGTAAAAGCAACGCCAAACGTAAGGCCGCCTGCTTCAAATTTTGCGAGCTCAAAGGTATTCTCGCCAGATGTTTGTGCAGAGCTCCCGGAACGAGTAAGAGCGCTCATGTGCGCTATCTGGGCAGTCAATTTTAGCGGGGTTACGGCTCCGTTTCTAACGAGAAGGGCCTCGCTCGCTGCACTTCCATCAAACTCTGTTACAACAGGAATAAGGGCCGCAATTGGAAGCTTTTCTGAAAGCGAATTGATAATCTCCGATAGGTCTGCAAAAAGCCCTTCTATGTCAGCCTCTGGCACACTGAGCAGCCCTGTAAGAGTTGGCGCAGGATAAATGACTAGCTCAGCACCTTGCTGTTGAGCTCTCTGAGCATATTCCAGCATGGTCTGAGCGGTAAACTCGAAGTCTCCGGCCTGAGTATTCATTTGTGCAACTGCTATGCGCATACCATTCCTATCATAAAGTGCTTAATTTGTTTTTACCCAAAAACAAACAGGTGTAGTAAGAAAAAACGGAGCTGCAGGTAGCAGCTCCGTTCAGATTCACAGATTAGTCTTGCTTGTTGAATAAGCAACCAGTCTTAGAGAGAAGCCTTCCAAAGACCATGAAGGTTGCAATACTCATAAGCCTCTGCCTCAACACCCTCCTCAAGAGTGAAGGTAGCAACTGGCTCCTGGCCAGGCTTAAGCTGTGCAAACTGAGCGCCGTTCTCAGAAACAAGAGCGATGAACTCAATGTAGTGCTCTTCGAGCATTGGATGAGCAACCTCACCAACACGAACGGTAACGGTGTTGCCCTCACGAGTAACAAATGGAACGTGCTTCTCAGCTGCACCGTCAGTAACGCCAGCCTGGAGAAGCTCAAGGTCTGCTGCCTCTACGTTGCCTGCGACACCGTAAACAACAGCGCCTGTCTCCTTGTTACGATAAAACTTTGCGTCGATCATTTTTTCTCCTCTCACGACATCCGAAGATGTCAGAATTTCTTAGCAAGTTCTACTTAAATAGTAACAGTTATTACTTAAGAGTAACCTGCAAATTTAGAATCGACAGAATCTAAACAATCTGTGCGTATCCACTTTGGCCAATAAAATCTTTGAGCTCCGTCAAAAGAACCATGCTGCGTCCATCAATTCTGGTAGGAATTTCCATGCGCATAACATCACCCATGTCTGTTTCTACCCTAATCTCAATACAGTCCATACCGGGATAGCGCGAGAAGATCTGTCCAAGTGTCTCGATAGCCTGTCTTTGAAGTTGAGAAGCAGGCATATGAATAACGAGTGTCTTTGGTGTGTTGTTAGCACTGTTAAGCTCAATAGGATTAACTTCTTGAGCAATAACCTGGTCTCCTCTATCAGAGCGCTCAAGCTTTCCAAGAACAGAAATGAAGATGTCGCTCTGGCTCTCGCCAGTCTCTGGGTCAACATCTCCAGCAAGAAGTCTTGCAGCCTTCTTGTAGAGCTTAGGGAACATGACAATAGTGACGCTACCCTCCATATCTTCAAGCGTAACAATTGCCATTGGATCGCCGTTTTTAGTAGTGCGCTTCATAACATTAGTAACCATGCCCGCAAAGCGAATAGGTTTACCTTCTGGAACTTTGAACTGCTGAGACATAGCACCGTTAGGAAGCTGAACCTCTACATTCTCTTCAATTTCTGCAAGGGCATAATCTCTGCTCTTAGCAAGGGCATACTCGTATGGACGAAGTGGATGATCAGAGACATAAATGCCTAAGACCTCGTACTCTTTAGTAAGCTTGAATCGCCTATCCCACTCAACGCCATCTGGCTCTGGGACAATATCGCTAAAACCAGAACCCTCTACTTCTGCAAACATATCAAACATAGAGAACTGACCAACAGCCTTATCTTTTTGACGCTTAGTGGCAGCATCGATAATGTTTTGTGGATTGTTCTTATCCACAAAACTCATCATCTGCATACGGGTATAGCCTGTTGAGTCAAAAGCTCCTGCTTTGATAAGAGCTTCAACAACGTTGCGCTTTGCCTGGCTTGCATCAACACGATCAACAAAATCATGAATGTTGGCAAAAGGGCCGCCCTTTTGACGCTCAAGCATAATTGCTTCACCAACACCAGCACCTACGCCGCGAATTCCTGCAAAGCCAAAACGAATACCCTCTTTAGTAGCCGTAAAGTCTTTACCGGACTCGTTAATATCTGGTGGAAGAATCTTGATGCCCTCATGACGGCATGCGCTTACGTAGTGGACAATCTTATCCGTCTTGCCCATGTACGAGGTAAGAACTGCTGCCATAAACTCATGTGGATAATGCGCTTTAATCCATGCGGTCTGCATAACAAGAATGGCATAACCAGCAGAGTGGGACTTGTTGAATGCATAAGATGCAAACTCAAGAACATCGTCCCAAATGCTTTCTGCAACCGAGCGATCAAATCCGTTACGAACTGCGCCGTTTTTCCAGTGAGCCTCCATGGTCTCATCAGTACCGTCATCCCAGTGCTGGACAACTTCCTGCATAAGTTTGATCTTCTTTTTTGCTACTGCTTTTCTGACCTTGTCAGACTCGCCTGCGGTAAAACCAGACATCTTCATAGAAATCTGCATAACCTGCTCTTGATAGACCATGGTTCCGTAGGTCTCTTCCAAGATGTCATGAAGACGTGGATCGTAATCTTTGACTTCTTCTCTACCGTTCATACGGTTGATATAACTGGTAACCATGCCTGCGTTAAGAGGACCAGGACGGTACAGAGCGATAAGTGCGACGATGTGCTTATACTCTGTTGGTCTCATGCCCTTAATGGTTGCAGTCATACCTGCAGACTCAACCTGGAAAACGCCAGCGGTTCGTCCTTCTCTCAGAAGTCTATAAATCTCTGGGTCTGTAAACGGAATGTTATCTACATCAATATCAATACCGTAGTTATCCTTCACGTTTTTAATTGCACGAGAAATAACCGTTAGAGTTCTTAGTCCCAAGAAGTCCATCTTAAGAAGGCCCATGTCTGCGACAGAGTGACCCTCATACTGCGTAATCTCTACGCCGCCCTTGGTATCTACCTTCGTAGGAACGTGGTCATTTACAGGCGTAGGAGCAATCAAAACTGCACAAGCATGCACACCCTCACCACGATGCAAGCCCTCAATAGACAGAGCTGCATCAATGATTCTTCTAGCATCAGGGTCATTCTCGTACGCATCTTCAAAATCAGCAGAATACTGATCAGCGCCTTTTTGACCTTCTTGAGCCTTATGAAGAACAAATTTAAGGTGAGCGTTAGGATCACCTGGAATCATCTTAGACAGACGCTGTCCCATATAAACGGGGTAACCCAAAACACGACACGCATCATTTATTGCCTGTTTAGCCTTGATGGTCGAGTACGTAATAACGTGAGAAACACGCTCAGATCCATAAATCTGACGGACATGCTCAACAACCTCAAGACGACGCTCATCGTCGAAGTCCATATCAATATCTGGCATCTCTGAACGCTGTGGAGACAAGAACCTCTCAAACATGAGGCCATTCTCAAGAGGGTCAAACGAGGTAATATCCATAGCGTATGCAACAATAGCGCCTGCTGCAGAACCACGACCGGGACCTACGCCAATACCATTCTCTTTTGCCCAGCGAACATACTCCTGAACAATCAGGAAGTAATCTGCAAAGCCCTTTTTGCAGATGATGTCATATTCATACTCAAAACGGTCTTTAACGTTAATCTCGTTGATGACAACGTTTTGCCAGTCATCACCGTACCGCCTAGCAAGACCAAGCTCACACTCTTTTCTAAAGCGCTCCTCTGAGGTCTCCCCCTCTGCCAAGTCTGGGAACTTTGGCAGGTACATATGGGTCCAATCCAGCTCATAGTTGCACTTATTTGCAACCTCAATGGTGTTCTCGATAGCTTCTGGACACCACGAGAAGATCTGGCGCATTTCTTGCTCATTCTTAAGGTAGAACTCGCTGCCTGTCATGCGCTTGCGGTTCTCATCATCAACACGAGCGCCCGAGCCAATGCAGGAAGCAATATCTTGAACGCTTGCATCCTCTTTAGTGAGATAGTGGTTATCGTTGGTAGCAACTACCTTAATACCAAGGTCATGACCCATCTTTACAATGCGCTCAGCAAGGGTTCTATCGGTATAGCCGCCCCAACTTGGATCAGACAAACCGTGGTCTTGAATCTCTAGGTAGAAATCATCCCCAAAGATATCTTGATAGATTTTTGCCCAACGCTCTGCTTCTTCTGGACGACCTTCAAACAACATACGAGGAATGATGCCAGAAACACAAGCTGAAGTGCAGATAATTCCCTCGTGATAACGCTTGAGCATCTCAAGCGTAGTGCGTGGCTTGTAATAGAACATCTCTTTTGAGCCAGCTTCTGACATCATCTTCATTAAGTTGACGTAGCCAGTCTCATTTTTAGCAAGCAGGATAAGGTGATATCGCACCTGCTTAGTGCCCTTCTCAATACAATCATCAAGAATGAAATAAGCTTCACAGCCAAAAATTGGCTTAATAAGTGGAGAAGGTTTATTGGCTTTTACAGCCTCAATATTATGTGTTTGATTCCAAATTTGAACGTCAGAAGCCCACTGAGCATGAACCCTATCATGCTCACCAGCATTGGGATCATCTGTAGGAGGCTCTTCTAGATCCCAACCCTTTTCAAAACATTCCACATCATGGCACCACTGGCCAAAGTCTTTAAGCGCCTCATTGTACTTGCGGCATGCAAGGTCAAAATCTGGAATTCCAAAGAGATACCCATGGTCAGTAAGAGCAAGTGCTGGCATACCAAACTCTACAGCTTTACTAACCATGTCTGGGACACGGCTAGCTCCATCAAGAATGGAAAAATCTGAGTGGTTGTGGAGGTGAACAAATGCCATCTTTTTCTACGCTCTTCTCTTTGTGCTTCAAAATTTGTTCTTTTACCAAGGGCTCTTAATTTCTTTGTATAGTGTAGCCGATTCGCCGGACAATAACTACTAATACAAACATATGTTCTATGTGCTAATACTTCTATTGCCGCTGGTAAATTGGATGAAAATATTTTCTCGCCAATTTCATAACGTCACAAAATCTCTCTTAGTTGACGTGACCGTCTGTTTAAAAATTTCTCAAAATAAAAGTTTCAAACTGGTAACTCTTAGACTAGGGACACCTTAATTGGGAATATAGTTTTTGTATTACCTATTCCAGTTAAGGAGATCACATGGATCAGATGAAAAGCATTTCCTTTGACGACATTGCAGCGGCTCAGAAGAACTTTGAGTCCGACCGCGCTCACACAGTAGCTAAGAATGCTGCTACCAGCGCTGGTGTTAGAAAAGCAGCTCGTGTACCAGAAGGTGTTGCCCTTAATCCTCTTACTTTTGATGTTGAGGTAAAGCAGGGTGACCGCACTAATCAGAAGCGCTCTGGTCGTTGCTGGATGTTTGCATCGCTCAATACGTTTAGATACCGCATCATCAAGAAATACAACCTCTCTACCTTTGAGCTTTCCCAGGCATATCCACTGTTCTGGGACAAGATGGAGAAGTCTAACTGGTTCCTTGAGAACATTCTGGATACCCTTGATGAGCCTCTGAATGGCCGTCTTGTATCCTTCCTGCTTACCGACCCAATTGGTGACGGTGGCCAGTGGGATATGTTTAAGAGCCTTGTAAAGAAGTACGGTGTAGTTCCAAAGAGCGCTATGCCAGAGACTGCTAACTCTTGCAACACCCACGAGATGGACGCATATCTCACTCGTTATCTTCGTAGTGCTGCAAAGCGTCTTCGTGAGACTGCAACAGCTGGTGAGTCCCTTGAGTCTCTGCGCGAGATGAAGAAAGAGATGATGGAGGACGTCTATACCCTGCTGGTAACTTGCTTGGGTCAGCCTCCTGTATCTTTTGAGGCACGCCTGCGCGATAAGGACGATAACCTCGCTCTTTCTGGCACCTTTACTCCTCAGGAATTCTTCGCTGAGACTGTTGATATGAACCTAGATGATTACATCTCAATCATCTCTGCACCAACTACTGATAAGCCTTTCAACCACACCTACACCGTTTCTCGCTTGGGCAACGTTGTTGAGGGTGGTGGCGTTCGTTACCTCAACCTTGAGATTCCTGAGCTCAAGCGCCTCGCTGTGGCTCAGCTCAAGGACAACCTGCCTGTCTGGTTTGGTTGCGATGTTGCTCAGTCCTACCTTCGCGAAGAGGGCATCATGGATACCCGTGCACTTGACGTTGACGGCCTCTTTGGCTTCCCTGTCGAGGGTGCACTCGACCGTGCTGAGCGCCTTGACTACGGCGAGTCTCTGATGACTCACGCTATGGTTCTTGAGGGTGTTAACTTTGACGCAGAGGGCAACACTACCCTTTGGAAGGTTGAGAACAGCTGGGGTAAAGACCACGGCCGCGATGGCTTTGATACCATCTCTGACCCTTGGTTTGACGAGTACGTCTACCAGATTGTTGTTGACAAGAAGTACCTCACTCCTGAGCAGCTCAAGACCTTTGAGACCGAGGAAGCAACCGTCCTCGAGCCATGGGACCCAATGGGCTCTCTTGCAACGCTTCGCTAAGGTACAAACCATCTGGCGAGAAGATCGGTCTTCTCGCCAGGTTTTTTCTAAACGCTACAAACAAAAGGAGCCGCAATGGCTGATCAGACCGTAAATCCACAGTGGGCAAACGAGGAAACCGCTGCATTTAGTGCAGACCGTGCTAACCGCGTTGCTCGCAACTCCGTAACCTCTATGGGCGTTTCCGCAGCTGCTCGCGACATCACCACCATGCGCACCTACGCTGACACCTACGGTGTTGCTGTTGCAAAGACGGGCGACGTCACCAACCAGCGTCAGAGCGGTCGCTGCTGGATGTTCTCTTCTTTCAACGTGCTTCGCCAGGAGGCAATCAAGAAGCTTGACGTTGATACTTTTGAGTTCAGTCAGGCATACGGCATGTTCTACGACAAGCTTGAGAAGGCAAACTCTGCACTTGAGTACATCATTCAGACCGCTGACCAGCCAACCGATTCCCGTGTTGTCAACACACTTCTGACCGAGGGTATTGGCGACGGTGGCTACTACTCATTTGCCATGAGCTTGGTTGAGAAGTACGGCCTGGTTCCTAAGGATGCTATGCCAGAGACTGCTTGCTCCAAGAACTCCACTCAGATGGATGAGCGCATTGACCGCCTGTTCAGAAAGAGTGCTGGCGAGCTCCGCGCAGCATACGCAGCTGGCAAATCTCTGGACGAGCTTCGCGCGCTTAAGCAGGAGCAGCTCAAGGGCTTCCACCAGATTCTTTCCGTCTGCCTTGGCGAGCCACCTCTGACCTTTGATTTTGAGTGCAAGGTTGGAAAAAACGCACAGGTAGATAAGGCAAAGCTCTCCCCTGTTGAGCCAAGTAAAGCTTCTGACAGCAAGGACAAGAAGGACAGCGAGAAGGACGAGGAAGGTACCCAGATTCTTCGCGACTTTGGCATCACTCCTCTTGAGTTTGCTGAGCGCTATTGTGGCGTTGATCCTCGTGGCTTTGTCCAGCTCATTTCTGTTCCAAGCAAGAAATATCCTTACGGCAAGGTGTATCACCCAACCTTCATTGATACCGTTTTGGGCGGCATTAAGACTCGCTTCTTAAACGTTGAGCCAGAGGTTCTTGAGGCAGCTACCATTGCTTCTTTGAAGGACGGCAACCCTGTCTGCATGGCCTGCGACGTTATGCAGGAGTTCCCTCGCCACAATGAGGACTTCAACTACGTTCTCTCAACCGACACCATGGATTACAACGGCCTCTTTGGCATTGATTTTGACATGGATCGTGCTGCAATGATTGAGAACTATGAGACTTCCCTTACCCACGCAATGACCTTCCAGGGCGTTGAGCTTGATAAGAACGGTAAGGCTAAGCAGTGGCGCATTGAGAACAGCTGGGGTAAGGACTCCGGTAAGGACGGCTACCTCATCATGAGCGCAGACTGGTTCCGCCTCTACGGCGGCGAGGCTGATGTTCGTCGTCAATACGTTCCAGAGGACCTGCTCAAGGTTTGGGACGAAGGCGAAGATGTCCAGATTGATTTCTGGGAGAACCTTGGCTACTCCCTTGGTGGCCGTAACCGCAAGTAAGGTACGCGCAACCACAGCCTACTAAGCACGCACATAAAAGCACCTATGGCCGGTACAGAATTTTCTGTGCCGGCCTTACTGGTCTATACTGATAAAAAGAGAAGTTCAAGCTTACTTTCTGGAGGCTCTCATGAGAGCAATTTCAAAAGAGCGCGTCATATTACGAGCCACTATCTTGGTGTTCTTTTTATTAATTTGGTATTGCGATTCAAGAGGCATGCTTCCAGAAAACGGCCGCACTATCCTTACCATTCTTTTATTTGGTATTTTTTGGTTTATCGAGGCTAAATTTATCAAACCCACTAGAACAGATCAAAGCGCGCCGCGGAGACCTCGGCTGTAATCTTTCCAGCGCTGAGCTCTGTCAGCGCATCCGTGAACGCAGCTTCTTCTCCGCACCTAAAGTCTATGGCGAGAAAAACGTCCGCTCCAAACTCTGCCGTTATAACCTTGCCGCCGGTATCTGAGACCAGGCGTTGAATCTGCTCATACAGGTTGTACGGGGCCGACAACTCCACCCTCACAACCTGCAACATTTCCTGAACAGCAGATGCTTCCTCAGCAGCAGCCAAAGCCTCTTGAGTTGCCGCCGTATACGCGCGAACAAGTCCGCCAGGCCCCAAAAGCGTTCCGCCAAAGTAGCGCGTGACAACGCAGCAGACGTTCTTAAGCCCCGCTCCGCGCAATACCTCCAGCACCGGCATTCCCGCCGTTCTGGAAGGCTCTCCGTCGTCGGAAGCACGCTCTGTTCCGTCCTCCAAGATCCATGCGGGAACGTTATGACGAGCGTTGTAGTGCTTCGCTCTTACCCTGGCGAGAAACTCTTGCGCTTCTGTCTCTGTCTCTACATGACAAAGCTGGGCTATGAAGCGGCTTTTTCTGTCTTCAAAAAGACCTTCCGCAACAAAGTCCAGCTTGAGTGTCTTGTAGGATGCGTCAGACATGGAGCAACTGCAGTGCCGCAGTTATGCGAGCACACAGACCTTCTCGCCAGCAGAAACCAGCTGGTCTGCAGAGGCAAGAACTTCTACATTGTTGTACTCGCTAGAGTTAGTGATAGCAAGAATAACTACCTCGGGATGACCCGCATCCTTAACCTTATCCAGGTCAAACGTCATGAGCGGCTGACCAACCTCAACACGCTGATCCTGCTCGACAAGAGCGGTAAAGCCGTCGCCCTTCATCTCAACAGTATCAACGCCCACGTGAATCAAGACCTCTTCTCCAGAATCGGCCGTGATGCCAAATGCGTGAACAGTTGGAGTAGTTGCAGTAATAGTACCCGAGACTGGCGCGTACACAACGCCCTCAGAGGGCCAGATACCCAGGCCCTGACCAAGCATGCCACCTGCAAAAACAGGATCAGGAACGTTCTCTAGCGCAACAACTTTTCCGCTTGCTGGTGCATAAATTGTTTTAGCAGTGTAATCAGAAACAACAAGAGCCTCTGGCGCAGCTGTCTTGGAAGATTTCTTGAAAAGATCAAAGAGTCCCATGCTAGTCCTTTCGTATTTAAGCCTCTTTATCATAGCAGCATTCAAAGTGGCCGCCGTTGCTTTTCATGAACACAGCGTGCCAATTTGCGCGCTTCTTCGCCTTTCTCCGCCTCGCTTCGCTGAACATGCGGCGAGAAACCCGCGCCCTTACAACATCTCATTTACTTGGAGATTGTTTGACTTCGGAGCTTCTGCGCTTATGAACGTGATACAATCGCCCATGCAAAGTGGACCAGACAACCGCGGAGTACCCGTCCAGCTAAGTGGAAGGGTGCTATGAGGAAAGTCCGGGCTCCACAGGGCAGGATGCTGGCTAACGGCCAGGCGGGGTGACCCGACGGAAAGTGCCGCAGAAAAGAAGACTCTCACCTGCGCATTCGCGTAAAGAGAAAAGCTGAAACGGTAGTGTAAGAGACTACCAGCATGCTGGCAACAGCGTGGCTTGGTAAACCCCATCCGGAGCAAACGCAAATAGGAGCGCTATGGTGTGGCCCACACTGCGCTCGGGTTGCGCGCTAGAGACCAGTAGCAATGCTGGTAGTAGATAAATGGTTGTCCGCGACAGAACCCGGCTTATACGTCCACTTTGCCTACTGAATGCAAATCCCCCGTGCACTTTCTGCGCGGGGGATTTTGATTCTGCAGCGTGTTAGCGTCGGCTTTTAGGCCTGGCCCACAAAATAGCGCAGCTTTGGTAGGTTCTGCCGAAGAATCGACATGTTCCTAATCAAGATAGCTAGGCAGCTAGGCGGTCGCACTGCCTGATATACATCTTTATGCATAAACTTCACTTAATATGCTTGAAAATGAATAGAGAAATATAAAAAATCTAACTATAGGTAAATTCCGCTTCTAAGGAACACACCTATGACAGATATTCTGCACAATTGCGGCCATATTACACATCAAATGAAGATAATCTGCACGTTTGAGGTATTT
>CABSWT010000007.1:0-53967 GCA_902481575.1 uncultured Atopobium sp. | reverse complement strand
CGCCAGGCCTAAAAGCCGGCGCTAACACGCTACAGAATCATAATCACCCGCATATAAACTGCCTCCTATTTCTTATGTCCAAGAAATGGGAGGCAGTTCACTTTGTCGTTTGCGGTCGATTGATTTTCTCGCCATTGACGGCTGGCTCTCTTCAGGTGATCTTCTCGCCTGTTGCAGCGCTTATTTCATTGCAGCAAGAGCCTTTTCCCAGGCAACAAGCGAGTCTACGCAGGTCTGGTACGCAACGCAGTAGCTCACGCGCAGCCAACCTGGACAGCCGAACGAATCGGAAGGAACAGGTAGCAGCTCAAACTGCTTGGCCACATCGCAGAACGCCTGAGCGTCTCCACCAGGAGCACGAACCCACAGGTAGAATGCACCATCAGGCTGGATGTACTCGTAACCAAACTTAGTTAGGCCCTCGGTCAGAACTTCTCGATTCTTTGCATAAGCCTCAACATCTGACGGCTCATCAACGCAGTCGATAATAACGCGCTGGAAAAGTGCTGGCGCGCATACAAAGCCCAGCAAACGGGCAGCGCCCGCACAAGCTGCGTAAATCTCCTTCTGCTCCGGATTAGACGCAGGTACCAGCACCCAGCCAATACGCTCGCCAGGAAGCGAGAGGGACTTGGAGTAGGAATAGCACACAATAGTGCGCTCGTAGACATCGGGGACCCAAGGAACCTCAATATCGCCAAAAACAATCTCACGGTAAGGCTCATCGGAGATAACGTAGATGTCTGTGCCCAGCTCAGCGGAGCGTTTACGGAGCATATTGGCAAACGCGTCCAGGTTTTCTCTGGTGTACACGGCGCCAACAGGGTTGTTTGGCGAGTTGATAATCACCGCGCGAGTCTTAGGCGTAAGAGCTGCACAAACGGCATCAACGTCAATCTGGAAGGTTTTCTCGTCAGCCAAAACTTCAACGCAGGTAGCCTGTGCATGATCAATCCACACGCGATACTCAGGGAAGTATGGCGCAATGACAATAACCTCTTCACCTGGAGAAACAATGGAATTGAGCGCCATAGAAACGGAGGCAGCCGCTCCACAGGTCAAGATAAGGTCGTCTGCCTGAGCTGCGTGATCTCCAAAGCGACGTCGGAGCGACGCAGCAATTGCCTCCCTGGCCTGGGGAATACCGATTGCAGGCGTGTAGCTGTGGACCTGCTGAGGAGGCAGCTGCATGGCGGCCTCGATAGAGGTACGAACAGACTCAGGAGCAGGCACGGAAGGGTTGCCAATCGAGAAATCAAACACATTTTGAGCGCCAATCTCAGCACGACGCTGCATCGCATAACCTGCAATCTCGCGGATTGCAGACTTTTCTGATCCGTATGCAAGACTTGTCTGATTGACCATGGTTTCTCGATTCTCTCGAAGCCTACAGTGTCTACCTGGTAAAACGTTGGGCGGAGGCGTGGATGACGCCGACGCGTATCTGGCCTCACACAACCTTTGATAGATAGCATATTGGGCGAGAAGATCGATCTTCTCGCCCAACTTTAAAAGTTTTAACAAATTTGTATCTATTGCACGGGTTTTGCTGCAAATTTTTGAAGCAGACCGGCCGGCCTCAGCCTATTCGTACACGCAAGGCTTCAGAACGCCAACGAATGGCAAGTTGCGGTAGCGCTCTGCATAGTCCAGGCCGTAACCAACAACAAACTTGTCGGGTACGTGAGTGCCCACGTAACGAGGATCAATAGCTGGACGCTTGCCCTCAATGTCCTTGACCAGGAAAGCGGCAATCTCAATGGAAGCGGGGTTTCGAGACTGGAGCATGCGGACCAGGTAAGAGAGGGTCAGGCCGGAGTCCAAGACGTCCTCAACAATGATGACGTGGCGGCCCTCAATCTTGGTATCAAGGTCTTTTACAATGCGCACGACGCCGGAGCTCTTAACACCGTCACCGTAGCTGGAAACAGCCATAAAATCGATGGAGAGTGGGCACTCAATGGCGCGCATGATGTCGGCCATGAATACAACAGCTCCGCGAAGAACAGCAATGACCAGGGGGTTCTTGTCCGCGTAGTCACGCGTGATCTCTGCACCCACCTTCTTGACGATGTCCTTGATGTCTTGTTCGTCAAGTAGAATCTCTTCAATATCAGGGTGAAGCTCCGCCATTACTGGCTCCTCTCAAATGGCTTATGACCAGAATAGATGTTCAATTCTAGCAGCTGTTTTGTATCTTGCGTACATTTTACTCGTTCATCGGGACGAATTCCCGCAACCCACACTACATGTCCACGAATATTTGCGCGCACAATAGGCATCATACTCCTGGATTCAACGGGAACGCCCGACTCGCCCAGCAGGTCAGAGATCTTTTTTGACTGCCCATGCATGCCCAGGGGTTGCATGGTGTCCCCAGCCTCGGGTCCCGAAACCCACAGGCTACCGCCGTGGACTGGATCTACCCCGCAGGCTTTTGCGTCGAGAAGAACCGACTCACCCAACCATTCCTGGCTATGCGCGGTTGCATAGGACACGACGTCAAAGCCGTGCTCCACAGGGAGAATGCGCGCCGAAAGCACTCGGCCGTCTGCCAGCTCCAGTGTTCCCGGGACCGCAAGGTGCTCGCCAAACGTTGCTGCAACAGGCGACGTACCTGCAAGTTTGCCGTTGGTCGCGGCCACGCTGCCTGCGCCCGCACCCGCGCTGCCCGCGCTCCTTGCGGCGCCCGTGAACGAGAACGTCACGGTGCCCAGACGAACACGCGCCTCAAGGTTCTGCGGCAGGTTGGCCACACCAACTCCCGCAGCAACCGCTTCAAGCACGACATCTACGTGTCTGAACTCTAGCCAAGCCTCAGGGATTAGTTGCCGAGCCACAATCCTTACCACGCGACGGGCAATCACCACGTCAGTAGAACTCAGCTTCAACGCGTCAAGTACCAGCGAAGACTCGCTCTTGCGCAGCGTAATCTGCCTCAGCTTGCGAGCAGCCTTTCCCTCCAGATAGTCATCTTCGTCGGCCATCAAGTCTGCAATTTTGCACACCGTCTGCACCAACAACGGGTTTCTCGCCTTCAGCAGAGGAAGCACGTTGTGGCGCATATACGCACGTAGATAGTGGGTATCGGTGTTGGTGGCGTCCTCGTGCCAGTCCAGGGCGCGAGCCTTCAGCCAGTCTTTGAGCTGGTCATGCGTGTAATCCAGCAGCGGACGATAAATCAGCCCGCGGTGCCTAGGAATCGACGTCAGGCCGCTCATGCCGGATCCGCGCATCACGTTCATCATGAACGTCTCCGCGCGGTCGTCCGCCGTGTGCGCTGTCAAAATCTTTGCCTTCTGGCGAGAAACCCCCTGATCAGCGCAAAGTTTTTGAGCGAGTTCTCGCGCAGCGTCATACCGCACCTGACGACCAATTTCTTCCACGTTGCCGTCACGCTCCTGCGCAAGCTTTGCTACGTCCACGCGCAGCACGGTGCAGGGAATATCCAGCGAGTCACAAGTTGCTTGAACAAAGTGCTGGTCAGCCTCTGCGTCTGCTCCGCGAAGCAAATGATTTACGTGCAGTACATGCAGGCGCTCTTGTGCAACGCGCACAAGACCTGCACCATCACCAAGGTCAAGTGGCTCCGTTACTGCCATGTGAAGCAGCGCCATCGAGTCGGCTCCGCCCGAGACCATAAGGATAACGGGTGCAGCTGCCTGACCACGTCGCTGGCTGTCTGCCTGGCCACGTCGCAAGCCCTCTACCTGGCTTTGACGCAGATCATCTACCTGGCCTTTTGCAGTGAGAGCGTTCTTTTTATTGAAGTATGCGTGTACGGATGACACTTAGCACCAATTTCTGTCCGGTGTGTTTGTTACAGTTATACCCGAAAGTTACTCAGTAGAAAGAAATTCATGAATCCCACGTTTCGCCTACATATTCTTGCCAGCGGATCAAAGGGCAACTGCAGCCTGTTAGAAACGCCTGATGGTCTCATTATGATTGATTGCGGAATCTCTAGAAAAGAAATTCTGCGTCGGTCTAAAGAACTGAACGTTAACCTGTCTGAGCTCGTAGCAATCTTTATTACGCACGAGCACACCGACCACGTCGCAGGTCTTTCGGTTGTCAGTAAAACTTTTGATGTTCCTGTGTTTGCTACAACAGGAACTGCCGCCGCGCTCTCAAGAAGAAGCTCCTGTTCAAACGTCACCTTTACCCTCGTTGACCAGACGGGTTCTGTTCATATTGATGCCGTGCCAGACATTGAGGTTAACACGTTCCCAACCTCGCACGATGTCTGCGAGCCCATGGGCATGCGCTTTGATTTTCTCGCCGGCCCTGATAGGCGCATCGTGGACTCTGTGGGCTACTGCACAGATACGGGCGTTCTGACGCCCGAGGCTCTCGAATGCCTTTCCGACGTGCGCATTCTTGCTATCGAGTCCAACCATAATGAGCACATGCTGCTCACAGGTCCTTATCCGTACGTGCTCAAACAGCGAGTCCACGGAGACTCCGGTCACCTGTCAAACGAGTACACTGCGCAAGCGTTGTCGCAGCTCGTAGGTCCAAATACGCGTTACGTGGTTGGCATGCACCTCTCTCACGAGAATAACCGTCCAAGCGTCGCCGTGAGAACACTTGCAGAAGCAGTTGGCGCGCAGCCTCTCAACGACGCGTTCACCGAAGCACAGACTCCCGACGGCTCCCTTGCCGTCTGCGTTGCCAGCCAAGATTGGCCGATGTCGATCTAATGCGCGTTTACGCCCTATCGTCCATGCAGGTCACCCCAAGCCCTGGACTGTGCGCAGACACATATTCCGGGTTCCACGGCAACAAAAAAGCGAGAAAACCTTGGAGCTCCAAGATCTTCTCGCTATGCGAGGTGCCTGTAATCGGGCGTTGAACAGGCACGTCTAGCCGTATGCCCGGCTGCAGCTATACGTGCCTGGCAGGTCAACTACCAGGCACCTTACTGCCTGAGCAGGAGCTTGACTGACCGCCAAAGCCGCTGCTCAGATGTTCTAGTGTTAGTCGATTGCAATCTTTGTGACGCTAGCCTGCTGATCCTGCTTTGGGACAGTAATAGTCAGGATGCCGCCATCAAGCTTTGCAGTTAGACCCTCTCGAGCTGCGTCCTTCAAGTACACGCCGCGAGTTGCCTGCCACTCGGAAGACTCTTTGTGCAGGTAGTTCTTGGCCTTCTCCTCCTCGGACTCCTTGCGAGTAGCAGTGATTGAAAGCCTACCTTCGTTGAGCTCGACGTCAATGTTCTCCTTGGAAACGCCAGGAAGCTCGGCCGTTACCACGTAAGACTGGCCTGCATCCTCAACGTTCATAACAAAAGCATCGGACGAGACGGAAGACAGGGCGGAATAAGGCGCGTCAAAGAAAGAATCAAATGAGCCAAATGGCCACGTGCTCAGATTCCTTGCAATACGATCATAGGGAACTACATTCTTCATAGTAACCACTCCTTTACTGGTAGATGCCGTTATTGGCACTTCGTTGTTCATCATCTGTTGTACCCTGCTTGCACGAATTTATACAACTTTTTATAAAATTTCTAAGTCTTAATGACTAAAATTATCCTGCAGTTATGTACCACGTAGATGCGCGTGAGTCGACGCCAAATCACTCGTCCGTCTCACACGTCTGTCTGACGCAGTCGCGTAAATATCCAAGCAAAACTGTGCAGGATTGTGCGCGCTGCGGTATCATGTTTTATATCAATGTTTTGCGAGACTACGACAAAAGGACCATCGTGG
The DNA here is from genome assembly GCA_902481575.1 of uncultured Atopobium sp. Taxonomy (GTDB): domain Bacteria; phylum Actinomycetota; class Coriobacteriia; order Coriobacteriales; family Atopobiaceae; genus Lancefieldella. Next base: position 48,250 of record CABSWT010000007.1, on the reverse strand, counting down.
ACACCTCGAACAACCTTGAAAATAACGTTTCACCTGCGAATCAGGACCCTCGTTCTGACGCTCAGCAGGAGTTTGAATACGCTGAATCTTTTGAGCAGGAAGCCCATCCAGCTGATGATGCCGAGCTTCACGCAACTGGTGCACAGCACTTCTCATCATCTGAGATTTCTGAGCATGCGAGCGAGGACGCTGCAAAGCAGCCATACGTCCGCCAGCATCGCCATCACAAAACAGTGGAACCTATCAGCGACTTTACAATGCCGGGCGAGAAACTCGAAATTCCAGAGAACCAAGCTGCTGGCTTTGAATCCAGCAAGGGCGCTTATGCGAAGAAGGGTTGGCGCAAGCCAAAGAACGAGATTGCGCACCTTCGCAAGGACGTTCACTATGGCCAGTTCCTGCAGGTACCCAAGGGTCAGCGCGACATCTTTGTCCGAAAAGAGCGCCGCTCAAATGCAGGCTCGCTGATTACCGCCATCATCGTTTTGGCCATCATTGCCGCAGTTTTCTATTTCCTTTGGACCTGGATGTCCACCAACTGGGGCGTTGCGATTCGCTAAACGCGCTGTTCGCCAGCGGTAGCTGCAAAGTCGCGATGTCGTGCGGTGTGTCAGCAGCTGAGCCATCCAGTGCGCGCCTGATTTCTGCAAAGAATCTGTAACTTTTGCCTAAAAGCATCAAAGAATCTGTGGATTTGCCTGATTTCATCAAAGAATCTGTGTTCCAAACACAGATTCTTTGTACTTTTCAGGCGGATTTTGAAGCGTTTTTCTGACGGCTCCATTGGCGCTCACATGGAGCCTGTTTTTCTCGCCATGTCTGAATGATTTGCCGGAAAAGTGCACCAAGTCTGAGCTATTTGCCGATTTTTCTCACCATGTCTGAGTAAATTTACTCAGACATGGCGTACTTTTCAGGCTCGCAATCATGAACTAACCGTCGAGCCGCACGCAAAAAGCCGCTGATACATCATGTACCAGCGGCTTTTGTTTGTAGCGTTCAGCGCCTGGCGAGAAACCCGGTGATCTAGCTCCAGGGATCGCGCTCAAAGAGCGGCTCACTCACGGGACGACGATCGGAATACGGGTCGTAACCGTCATCGTCCTCGTTTTCTGCGCGAGCAAACTCCGGGTCAACAACCTGCGCTTTCTTGGAATCCGCGTCCTTGCGTGCTGTGACCTGCGTCGCGGCCGTCGTAGCGTCCTCGCGTGCCGCGGCCTGCAGCTCGGCTTTCTCGGCCCTGTTTACCTCGTCACACATGCGAAGCCTCACTTACTTCTTGCGAGCAACCAAGTTGCCGTTCTCGTCAGTATCAACCAGAACAGTATCGCCCTCATGCAGCTCACCTGCAATAATCAAGTTTGCCACCTGGTCTACAACGCGACGCTGAATGAGTCGCTTCAGAGGACGGGCGCCGTAAACAGGATCCAGGCCGTCAAGAGCCAGCGACTGCTTAGCAGCCTCGGAAAGCTCCAGCGTCATGCGCTCGTTAGCAAGCCTGCTACGAACATCCTTAAGCTGAATGTCCACAATGTGCTCAATGTCCTCAAGACCCAGAGGCTGGAAGACAACCACGTCATCGATACGGTTCAAGAACTCAGGACGGAAGGAGCTACGCAGCGCCTCCATGACCTGCTTTCTGGACTCTTCGGTAAGGCCCTCTTCGCCGGCACCAGCAATGAACTGCGAACCAACGTTACTGGTCATGATAATGATGGTGTTCTTGAAGCTCACTACCCTACCTTGACCATCGGTCAGGCGGCCGTCGTCCAGCACCTGCAGCAAAATGTTGAAGACATCAGGATGAGCCTTCTCCATCTCGTCCAGCAAGATGACGGAGTATGGATGCCTACGAACCGCCTCGGTAAGCTGGCCACCCTCATCATAGCCTACGTATCCTGGAGGCGCGCCAATAAGACGCTGGACCGAGAACTTCTCCATGTACTCAGACATATCAATGCGGACCAGTGAGCGCTCGTCGTCAAATAGCAGCTCTGCAAGCGCCTTTGCTAGCTCAGTCTTACCTACACCGGTTGGGCCCAGGAAGAAGAAGCTGCCCAGAGGCTTGTTTGGATCTGCGAGACCTGCGCGAGAACGGCGGACTGCTGCAGCAACTGCGGAAACAGCGTCGTCCTGACCAATAACGCGCAGGTGGAGCTGGTCTTCAAGGTTCTTGAGCTTGTCCATCTCGCCCTGCATCATCTTGGACACAGGCACGCCGGTCCACGAAGAAACTACCTCGGCAATCTCGTCCGTGGTGACCTCTTCCTTGAGGATTCCGCCGTCTTCCTGCTTGGCGAGAAGGGCTTTTTCTGCCTCATCGTATTTGCGCTCAAGCTCTGGAATAGTACTGTAACGAAGCTCAGATGCCTGCGCCAAATCACCCTCGCGGGTCACGCGCTCCATCTGCGTCTTTGCGTCCTCAATCTGGGACTTCAAGTCCTGTACCAGGTCAATTGCGCCGCGCTCGTTCTGCCAGTTGGCCTTCATGCCATCAAGCTTCTCCTGCGTCGTAGCAATCTCTGCACGGAGGTTTTCCAGGCGCTCCTTTGAAGCAGCGTCCTCCTCTTTCATCAGAGCCTGCTCCTCAATCTGCATCTGAGTAAGCTGACGATCAACCGCATCAATCTCTGCTGGCATAGAATCAAGCTCCATGCGAAGCCTTGATGCCGCCTCATCTACCAGGTCAATTGCCTTATCTGGCAAGAATCGGTCAGAAATGTAGCGGTTAGAGAGGTCTGCCGCTGCAACTAGAGCGGAGTCCGTAATACGAACGCGATGGTGCTGCTCGTACTTCTCCTTAAGGCCACGCAGGATAGAAATGGTGTCCTCAACAGTAGGCTCGGAGACAAGCACAGTCTGGAAACGACGTGCAAGAGCAGCGTCCTTCTCGATGTACTTGCGGTATTCGTCCAGCGTAGTAGCACCAATTGCGCGAAGCTCGCCACGGGCAAGTGCTGGCTTCAAGATGTTTCCAGCATCCATGGAGCCCTCGGAAGCGCCGGCGCCTACGATGGTGTGGAGCTCGTCGATGAAGAGGATAATCTGGCCGTTAGACTTGGCCACCTCTTTTACCACGCTCTTCAAGCGGTCCTCAAACTCACCGCGATACTTTGCGCCTGCTACCAGGGCGGACATGTCAAGCTCAACAAGCTCTTTGTCGCGCAGGGTACTTGGAACGTCGCCAGAAACAATGCGCTCTGCCAGGCCTTCCACGATTGCGGTCTTACCAACACCAGGCTCGCCGATAAGAACAGGGTTGTTCTTGGTGCGACGGCTCAGAACCTGAATGGTGCGACGAATCTCTTCGACGCGGCCAATAACTGGATCAAGCTTTCCCTGGCGAGCAAGGTCGGTTACGTTGCGACCGTACTGCTCCAAGGCCTCAAACTGCGGCTTTGCGTCCTGAGAGGTTACGCGCTCATCGCCACGAAGCTCGTTATAGACCTCCTCCACGCGCTTAGCGGTAACGCCGGCGTCGCGAAGAATCCTACCTGCGTCAGTGTTGTCGTTTGCCAGCGCAGTGAGCAGATGCTCGGAGGTAACGTAGGAATCGCCCAGCTTAGTGGCAAGCTTCTCGGCCTCGTTGATAACCTTGAGAAGGTCGTTGCCAATGCCAATCTGTGCTCCGCTTACTTTTGGAGCCTTAGAGATTGCCTGGTCTACCTGCGTGGCAATTGAGTCAGGGTCTGCGCCAATCTTCTCCAAGATGGAGCGCAGGTTGCGCTCGTTGCTGTCCAGCAGCGCCTTGAGCAGGTGCGTTGGTGCAACCTCGGAAGCCTCTACGTCGTTAGCAATACCAAGAGCTGCCTGCAGTGCTTCCTGGGCGGTTACGGCCCATTTATCTAGTCTCATAAAATCACCTTCCTACCCCAAACAAAAATCGTGCCGGGGACTGAATCTTCATCGGATTCTATATACCCCCAAGCACGACTTTTAATACATATCTAAGTGTGTTTATAGTAGATTTTCTTATCCCACTATGCTGAGCTTTTCCACAGTCCAACACTGAGCTTTTTCGCAGCCCAATCCTGCACCTTACTGCTTCTAAAATTCTGCCTCTTCATAGACCAGATTTTGTTCAGCTTCTATTGTCGAGAAAAACTTGGCAGGTGTAAGCACTGGTATATCCGAGCGAACAAAATCTGCCACATTTCTTGTGATGATATAGTCTGCCTTTATCTTCTTAGCAGCGCGCCAAATAAGACAATCTTCAAAGTCTTCCCACTGCTCAGAAAGCGCATTTGAAATATCCGCTCCATCAACAGAACATACGTTAAGCAGCGGAGATACTTCTTTAAGGATTTCTTGCATACGAGCAGAGCCGTGAGCCTTAGCGCCCACATAATAGAGATCTGTATATGACTGGGCTGCTATCCACAACTCAGCATCCCTAAACTGCTTCATTATGAAAAGCTTTTTTGCATCAGCAACAAACTGTTCCCTACACAAAAAGACGTCCAGCAAAACGTTAGTATCAATCAAGAGCTTCATAGTCACTTGACCTCCACTCGCTGATTGCTTCTTTGTAGGTACTATCGCCTAAATCATTCCAAAACGACGCCGGTACGGGAACTGAAATCTTTCCAAAGAGTGCCGAGAGCTGCTCTTTGTCCTTCTCGCTCAATTGGCGAGAAGATCTTTTAGCAGAAGATTCCAACGAAGCGCCTTCATGAGCATCGGGAAGCTTGCCTGTTACCAGCACATATTCAAACGCTGCATTAATCAGCTTGGTGGTGTTTGACCCAAGCGATTCAAGAACCTCGGAAACCTGATTTTTGACTTCAACAGGAATACGAGCAGTTACAATACTGTCCATGGGTTCTCCTTTACCTAGTTATATCATTGTATTCATGTATTACAACTAGGTCAAGAAGCAAAAGCTAAACGGATTCTGAGTGGATAAACCGAATCCAAAAAAACCAGCTCCCCGCATTTACGCGCGGAGAGCTGGTCCTCGTTCAAATTATTACTCCACAGGAAGAATCTCTTCCTGCAGAAAATTTGCCTCGTCGTCTTACGATTCCTTTGGCTGAGCCGAATTGTCCTCGGCGGCGTTAGTGTCAGAAGGAGCGGAGCTTGGCATGCCAAGAAGACGCTGCATCACCATCTCTGGGCTGGTCTCGCTGTAGCGAACAAGCGAGGTAATACGCTCGCGCATGTGGTACTCGTGGAGCTCATCCTCAAGCACGCGAATGCGTTCACGCAGCTCATCGATAAGATCGTCCTTCTCGAGAGCTCGCTCACGCATGTCCAGAATGCGCACAACACCGGCAAGATTGATGCCTTCGTCCGTCAGCTTTGAGACAAGATTGAGGCGGTCAATGTCCGCGCGAGAGTACAGGCGCGTGTTGCCCCTGGAACGGCCGGGGTTGATCAGGCCCTTCTGCTCGTACACGCGCAGCGTCTGCGGATGCATGCCCGTGAGCTCGGCCGCAACGCTAATCATGTAGAGCGGCTTGTTACGACCGTCATCCTTCTTTCGAGCCATTACCGCTCCTCTCGGTAGCTGCGCTCGTCGGCGTCAAGCAGCGCCTGAAGAGCGTCTCGCTCCTTCTTGGAAAGTTTTGTTGGAACTTTAACGTCCACCGAAACATACAGCGCGCCGCGAGTTGCAGGATCCTTCACGCGAGGAGCGCCCAGGTTCTTGAACCTGAACGTCTTTCCGCTCTGTGTACCTGCGGGAACCTTGAGTCTCACCGTAGTTCCATCAGGCGTTGGCACGTCAACCGAGGTGCCCAAAGCTGCTTCGTAGATGCTTACTGGCAGCTTCATGCGCACGTCAGCACCATCTCGCGAGAAGACCGAATGAGCTGCAACATTAATGGTAACCACAAGGTTGCCTCGTGGGCCGCCGTTAACACCGTACTCGCCGTGCTTCTTGTAGCGCAGCTTCATACCGTCGTAAGCGCCGGCTGGCACCTTAATGGTCAGCGACTGTTCCTCACCAGTTGAAGGCACGCGATACGTTGCCTTGCGAGAAGTTCCCTTAAACGCCTCGTCAAACGATACGTTTACGGACATAGTAAGGTCACTGCCTGCAACTGGACGGTTTGCTCGCCCACCAAAGATGTCGGCAAAGTCAAAGCCGCCAGCTCCTGCGCCTGCGCCGCCACCAAAGCCGTTAAAGAAATCGGCAAAATTGGTGCCGTTTACGTTGGTGGTATAGGTGAACCCACCCTGGCGACCACCAAATCCACCTCCAGGAATACCGCCAAATGCGAGCATTTGGTCATACTCTTGGCGTTTCTTATCGTCAGAGAGCGTGTTGTACGCTTCCGAGATTTCTTTGAACTTAGCCTCATCGCCACCCCTATCAGGGTGGTATTTAGCTGCAAGTTTTCTAAACGCTTTTTGAATATCAGACTTCGAGGCGTCGCGCTTCACGCCAAGAACATCATAAAAAGTCTTACTACCTGCCATTCAGCACGGCCTCCTCTCTAAACTGCTCTGCCTTACTTGGTTGCGCCATTTGCGGCAGCACCGTCTGCGATTTCGCCGTTTGCGGTTTCTGCGCCGTCTGCGCCATTCACAGCTTCTTGCTCAGCTGGACGCTTTGGGCCGCCGTGGGTAACAACAACCATTGCAGTGCGAATATCCTTGCCACCCATGCGATAACCCTTTTGGTACACCTGAGCGACGGTCTCATCATACGCCTCGGTGTCCTCAATCTGGCTTACTGCCTGGTGAAATAGAGGATCAAAGGCCTCGCCCACAGGGTTAACTACCTCAACGCCCTCTTTGTTCAAGACACCCACAAGCTTATTGCATACCGCAGAGACTCCCTCGACAAACTGCTGAGCTGCAGGATCGGTTAGGTTGTCCGCGTGCTCAATTGCGCGCTCCAGGTCATCAATAACGGGGAGAAGATCAACTACCAGCTTCTCTGTTGCACGCTGACGCTCATCAAGACGCTCCTGAGCGGTACGACGACGGTAGTTATCCCAGTCAGCCTGCAGACGTAGGAAGCGATCATTTGCCTCAGCTGCCTGCTGCTTTGCTGCCTCAATCTTGTCGGAGACTGAGTCCAGCTCGTTCCTCAGACGGTCACGCTCCTGCGCTGCGCGCTGAGCGTCGGCAGCAATCTCTGCCTCTGCCGTCTCTTCTCCGCGACGAATTGCCTCTGCAACCATCTCTTCTTCGGTCATCGGACGACCTGCGCCGGCTGTGCCAGCTGCGCCATTGGCAGCAGCCGCGTTGCCATCAAGTGTTTGACTTGCGGAATCATCTCCCACAACGCCGACAGCGCCTACGGTTTCATCACCGTTATTCTCGTTATCAAAGGTAGTGCCAACCTTGTTCTGATTTGCTGTTGCCACTGCCATCACCTCCCTATGTGTAGAAGGCGGCCAAACGTTTCCGCCAGCCGCCTCCGAGTCATATCACATTGTCTACCAGCTACTGCACCAAGTTACCCAAGCGCATATGCCGAGAAACTCAGATTAGTTCTGGTTCTTATCGTCGTCGACAACCTCGTAGTCTGCATCAACAACGTCTGGCTCAGAAGGGTTGCTTGCTGCGCCGTTGTTGCCAGTGGTCTGAGCCTGAGCGTCTGCGTAGACAATCTCTGCGAGCTTCTGGCCAACCTCAGTGAGTTTCTCGCCAGCCTTCTTGATTGCCTCAATGTCGGAGCCATCAAGTGCGGTCTTTGCCTCAGCAACAGCCTCTTCAACAGCCTTCTTCTGATCCTCAGGGACCTTATCGCCAAGGTCTTTGACGGTCTGCTCGGTGCTGTATGCCAGGGAGTCTACCTGGTTGCGGACCTCAATCTCGTCCTTGCGCTTCTTGTCTTCCTCAGCGTGGGACTCCGCGTCCTTGACCATGCGGTCAACTTCCTCGTCGGACAGAGCGGTGGAGCCAGAGATGGTGATCTCCTGGGACTTGTCGGTTGCCTTGTCCTTAGCGGTGACCTTCAGGATGCCGTTTGCGTCGATGTCAAAGGTAACCTCAATCTGAGGGATACCACGCTGAGCAGCAGGAATGCCGGTAAGGTTGAACTTACCAAGGCTCTTGTTGTCAGAAGCCATCTCGCGCTCGCCCTGGAGGACGTGGATCTCAACGGAGGTCTGGTTGTCAGCTGCGGTGGAGTAAACCTTTGTGCTGGAGGTTGGGATGGTGGTGTTGCGGTCGATGACCTTGTCAACAACGCCGCCGAGAGTCTCAACGCCCAGGGACAGTGGGGTTACGTCCAGCAGCAGGATGCCGGAGACATCGCCGGTAAGAACGCCGCCCTGAACAGCTGCGCCATCTGCAACAACCTCGTCTGGGTTGACGGACATGTTAGGCTGCTTGCCGGTCATGCTCTTGACCAGATCCTGAACAGCTGGCATACGAGTAGATCCGCCGACCAGAATGACCTCGCTGACGTCGGAGAGCTGAAGACCTGCGTCCTGGAGAGCCTTGGTTACAGGAGCCTTGCAGCGGTCGAGAAGATCGCGGGTGATGCGCTCAAACTCTGCACGAGTCAGAGTGTAGTCAAGGTGCTTAGGACCAGATGCATCTGCAGTGATGAATGGCAGGTTGATCTGTGCCTGCTGAGCGCTGGAGAGCTCCTTCTTGGCGTTCTCTGCAGCCTCTTTAAGGCGCTGAAGTGCCATTGGATCCTTGCGGAGGTCAATGCCGTTGTCGGAGTTGAACTTGTCTGCAAGCCAGTCGATGACGCGCTGATCCCAGTCGTCGCCGCCCAGGTGGTTATCGCCGTTGGTTGCAAGAACCTCAACAACGCCGTCTGCAAGGTCAAGCAGGGAGACGTCGAAGGTACCGCCGCCGAGGTCGAAGACGAGAACCTTGTGGTCCTGGTCCTTCTTGTCCAGACCGTAAGCAAGTGCTGCTGCGGTTGGCTCGTTGACGATACGCTGAACGTTGAGACCAGCAATCTTACCTGCGTCCTTAGTTGCCTGACGCTGTGCGTCGTTGAAGTATGCTGGGACCGTAATGACAGCGTCGGTTACAGGCTCACCGAGGTACTTCTCGGCGTCTGCCTTCATCTTTGCAAGGGTCATAGCGCTGATCTGCTCTGGAGTGTAGTCCACGCCGTCAATCTCAACGACTGCGCGACCGTCGGTGCCAGCCTTGACCTTGTAAGGGACGGTCTTAATCTCAGACTGAACCTCGTCAAACTTGCGGCCCATGAAACGCTTGATGGAGAAGACGGTGTTTACAGGATTGGTGACAGCCTGGTTCTTTGCTGCCTTACCAACAATGCGGTCACCGTCAGCACGGAAGCCGACGACGGAAGGAGTTGTGCGGTCTCCCTCTGCGTTTACGATAATAGTTGGCTCTCCACCCTCAAGGACAGCCATAGCTGAGTTTGTAGTACCCAGGTCAATTCCAAGAATCTTACCCATTGTGAATCATCCTTTCCTATGTACGTGTTCCGTTTGGCGAGAAACCCCACAGGTAGATGACCTGAAAAGGGGCACAAGCGAACCGTGAACACATACCGTGTTTCTGCTTTACGGTTTTGCTTATACCCCTATGTCTGACTTATATACATAATCTAAGTCAGTTTGTAGTAGATTTTTTCACCGACGTTTTAATGAAAACTGAGCAGTATAATAAAAAATATATTACAAGAACAAATTTGTTCACTGGGAAAGGAATGATTATGAGAGATAAGCATCCTAATCCAATCACTGAAAAGCTGTTTACTGAAAAACGATTTAAAGAAAACAACAACGATGACTTTGCTGCGACACCAACATATGAAGTCGTTTCATTAACCCCTTTTGAAGAGGATTACTCTGCCTATATTTCTACTTCTGTGGTTAGAGCGCTACAAAATAAAACTCAAGTGTTCACAGAGGATTCTTCAGATTTTACAAGAACTCGTTTGACGCATTCACTGGAGGTTTCATCAATTGGTATAAGAATTGCAAAATCTTTATGTGCAGATAAATCTCCTTATTTCACCAAAATACCCGAAGAAGACCGAGAATTCATTAAAGAGCACGAAAATGACATTTCTTCTATTCTCTCTACCGCCGGTCTCTTACATGATATTGGAAACCCACCATTTGGACATGCCGGCGAAGAAGTCTTAAGGGAATGGATTGCAGATTGGCTTGGTGAAAATAACACATTAATTATCGATGAGGATCTAATAAATGATTTAAGAAATGTTGAGGGCAATGCACAAACAATACGATACCTCTTATCGGAAGTTTCTCCGATAGAAAGTGAAATCAACCCAACGTATGCTGTGGTTAGCACCTTGATGAAATATACTATCTGTGCCAGCAAATTTAAAAACAAATCAGAAGAACAACCTAAAGTAGAAATGCATAAACCAGGTTTTTATCATTCTGAAAAAGATGCAATTGATACGATTGTTGAAGAAATTGGCCTATCTGATGATGAACATGATATTCCTTTAAGAAATCCCCTTGCATTCCTTCTCGAAGCTGCTGATGATATCGCCTATGCTACAGCTGATTTTGAGGATGCGCTATATAAAGATATGATTTCAATAAAAGATTTAAAAGAGAGAGAAAAAATTCAAAATTCTGTTAAGAAACAAATACAACCTGGACAAAAAGCAAAGCAATTTGAAGATATCAATTTTAACCAACTAATTAAAAAACTAGAATCTTGTTCAAGTAAAGACGAACGCCTTAATGTCACACATTCCTGGATTGAAGAAATGAGAAAGCGTTTAATTTATGTTGCTGTTTTTGAATTTAATAATAATTATTCAAAAATTTTAGAAGGAAAATTTCATGATGAGTTGTTGCTAGCTCCTGATTCATTTCTAAATTATTTTTTGCTTATGCTTAAAGAATATGTACACCAATATGTCCATGATAGTAATCTAATAAAAAATCAAAAAGACATTGCAGAAAACTCTTTACGTCCAATTTTAAATTACCTTACTAGCTTTATTGTAAATGATGGTCTCACTAAAGTTGAAAGCCTCAATCAATGTCCATTAATACCCGTGCAATTGAAAGCGCGACTCGAAAAAGTCGACAATGATCATCCAGAACAAGTAATCTACAAAAAGATGAGAATTGTACTTGATTTCGTTTGTTTATTAACTGACTCTTCAGCAATTACTTTAGGCAATGTAATAAAAAATTACTATCTATAAATTTAGGTGAAATATTATGAAAAGACTCAAAGAAGGTCCAAATGTGACTGACGCAAAGCTCACTCATGATAAAGTAAAAACTTTAATTAATGACTGGGAAAAAAACTGACAAACTCTGGATTATTCTCTGGATTCATTACTCCAGAAATAGAATTTTTCCTTGTTATTACGTTTCTCTTATGGAGCTATTATCTTTGCTCAATATTCTATCTGGTAATTCTAAGAAAATATGAGGAAAATTTTCTATTTATACTTTACCTAATTTCTACATTAATTATGATATTTTCATTTTTTAAATTACAAAATAAATTAAATAATATAAATAAAAAAGTTTATATAAAGAATTTTCTCAAAAAAATAGGAATATCACAAAATTTAGTTTTAATTCTTTTTATAGTGGTCAACGAATATATTTCTGAAATTGTTGCTAAAGAGCACAAAAAAATGCTAATTTCTAAACTATTCGTCGGGTTACTTAATAGTGTGCTTATTAGTCCAATACTCGCTTCATATATTTTAAACTTACCTTTAGAGTTTACACCATCTTTAGTAAGTAGTTTATTTGCGTACTTTTTAATTACAATTTTAATTTTTGATTTAGATAATATAATAATAAAATTCAATAAAACTTATACATCTGCTGTGGAATTTAAAGATGCATTAAAACTATTATTAGCAGAAAGAATATTTTTATAAACTCGATTTATATCAATTGAAGCCGTCCACTCTATGAACTGCGTCCCAAAACTTGGACGAATTTAATGGCGGGTGGTTTTGTATTTCGCGCGCTTCTCGTGCTCAACAGGCTAAGGCCTCGAACAACATGGCTGTCTATACTAGCGACAGATGCGGGATTTTGCGACAAAAGCATCAGTTACTGTAAGGGTGAGGCTGACAGCACCCTTTGCTAACTGAAGTATCCATCCTCATCTAATGCTGAACGCTAAATATATGTCAATTACTGAAAACTTTAGAGTAACCACATATGTAATAAGTGAGATATCCAATAAAAACCTCTCTATCTGAGCGGTTGGAAGCACCTATTGCCTCACTATTCTCAACTATCCTCTTCAACTAAATATTTTTGAACCTTTCATAGTTTGGCTTCGTCTTAGTAATTGAAAGCAAAACTCAATGAAAGGATTGCCGTGCTCAGCAAAGAAGGTTTTACGTAAAAGTGCAGAAGGTAAAATTAATTTAGTTTAATCTGCTTAATCGTGAACAAATTATGTTTTATGCAATTAAACAGCAAATTAGTTTCTAGAAATAATACATTTATAGCGCCTGTTATTAAAAGGAAAGAAGGAACCATGAACCAACAAGTTTCATCCCCCAATCAGCAAGCAATCAATGTTAAAGAACACCTTGCTAAGCTTGACAAGTATGACAACGAGAAATTGTCCCTTATCATCGCAGTTGCAGCAGTTTTAAGTGCAATTTTCTTTCTAGCTCCTGTATTTGAAATTCGAGCTGATCGACTAGCCTCTATTAGCTTCTCATTTGCCGAGCTTTCCTCGGTTTTCTCGCTTCTTAAAATGTCTTCAAGCCTTCTAGGTGGTGACAGCGGACCCATCTCTAGCTATCTCAAGGCAGGAACAGTTGATACCACTATTCTTAATGTGACGCTTTTCATCTCTCTTGTTACGATGGTTGTCTCACTTTCTCCAAAGTTTAAGAACTTCATTTCTTTCCTGTGGGTTCCTGGAATTGCTAACCTTTTAGTTCTTTTCCTCACCAAATCTAGCATTACGAATGGAATCGCTCAGGCAGTAGGTGGCTCTACTTCTTTTGGTGTTGGCTGTGAGCTCTCTCTTGCTGGCTATATTTACGTTGTTGTTCACCTTGCAATCATTTGTGCAAGTGCATTAATTTTCTACCGCAACAATGAGGCAAAAAAGGCTGCTTTTGCCGCCGCTGTTCCTTCTCAGCAGCAAAACGCTACAACATTCAACGCAGCTCCAGCTCAAACTCCAGCTGTTCAGAACACATCCGCAGCAACAGCCACTCAGAACAACTCTGCAGCACCAGTTGCTGATGTTGTTGAGGAGAACGCAGACCCTGTAGTAGATCCAACTGCTGATCAGCCTGCTGCAGACAACAATAACGCTTCATCTGCATGCCCTAATTGTGGCGCAGAGCTTCCAGAAAACGCTAAGTTCTGCGGTAAATGCGGAACCGCTGTTAAGTAAGGATTCTAGAGATGAAATGTCCTAATTGCGGCGCAGAGATTACTGATGGATCCATCTTCTGTACATCCTGCGGAGAAAAAATCGAGTCCCCTACTGTCGAAGATACTGCTGATGTTGACATGTTTTTATCAGATGATCGTATTTCTGAGCATGAGGTAACTCCAACCACGCATTTTCCAAGCATTGCGCAAACAAGAACCTCGCGTTCTTTTGCTACTGTCGAAACCCCCGAAGACACTACTGTTGTCGAGAGCGCGCCTCAGACAAAGAACGTCAACAAAAAACCTTCCAGTGCCGGTAAGGTTATTCTCACTGTAGTTGTAGCACTTGTCTTGCTTTGCGCGGCTGGATTTGGCGGATGGATGCTCTACAAGAACCATCAGCAAAACGCTCGTTCGCAAGAGGTAACTGATCTTGAGAAGTCTTACTCTTCTCAGATTGATGCCGTTGATGTTGATTCTCTTATCTCTAATGGAGATAGGTCCGCCCTTCTCGCCGCATATAATCAGCTTTCAGATATTCAAAACAAAATCAGTGCAGATCAAAAAGATGGTAAATTTGCTCTTTCTGACGGCAACGACGATTCTCATCTTAAGGACGTTACCGGCTCAATTACCGATAAGCAGAAAAAAATCTTTGATTGGTTCCTCAACGATTACAAGACTCGTCTTAGAGCCAACTCCGTTGACGCAAGCGCAACAGCAGACAACTCCGATGCGACTGATCTAAATAACAAGCTAACTGAGCTGAAGAATCTTCAAAATAACCTTGAGGACGAGAAGGCTGTTTGGGATAGCAACACCGATAAAGACTACAGCTACGCTTCATTTGGCGACAAGATTAATGATCAAGTGAGCAAGATTTCTTCTCTGCTCAAGGGTAAGGAGAACCAGCAGAAGCAAGATACTCAGGCTTCTAAATCCGCAGTCAACAAATGGGTTGGTACCTACACAGGCATAGGAACCGATGGCAAGAAGCTTGAGATTGTTCTGAAGAGTGATGGAACAGTCACTTATCGTGAGGGCGACAACAAGACCACAGAGGGCACTTGGAGTGGTGACGAGAATACTGTCAAGATTAGCTTTGGCGGTAGAATCAGCACTCGAAGCGAACCATTTACCATCACGTCCAAAGATGGCGGCCGCACCATTGCCGTTAGCTCCGACAGTGGAACTTGGCAGACAGATTATCTGACTAAGCGATAAGAAGTTCTTGAGGCAAATACTTTAAGCGCAAATTTTGGGTTTGAAGCAAAGTCTCAGGTAGGCATTAAAAGAGCATCTACTGGCGTAGATGCTCTTTTTTGTTGAGTGTATATAGCGTGTTAGAACAGCGTATCCCTACCGTAAGTCTCACGCCATGCGACGGAGAACTCATCAACAGCAATCTTTGTTCCAGGGTGATCCATCATCGTGTAGACAATATCAGGTGGAAGAGTAACAGCATCAATACCTGCAGCGATGAGCGCATGAACCTGCTCGGTATTCTTAAAAGATGCAGCAAGAATCTTGGAATTCAGTCCATGAGTCTCAAGCATCTGCATAAGATCAAAAACCTGACCGATACCGTCACCATAGTTGCACATGCGGTTGACATAAGGAGCCAGGTAATCTGCACCATTCATGGCCGCCAAAAATGCCTCGTCCGCAGAATAAATTGCCGTTGCCAGAACACCGAGGCCCTCGGACTTGAGCTGCTTGATTGCTCTGTAGCCGTTACGTGTAACGGGAATCTTCACGAAGGTATTCTCGGGGCGAAGACCACAGATATATCGAGCCTCTTCCAGCATTTGCTCATAGTTAGTTGAAACAACCTGAACAAAGAACTTCTGCTCAGGCAGCAGATACTCCACGAACTCTTTGATTACCTGCTCAGGTTGCTTGCCACTTCTAGTGATGATTGCAGGATTAGTGGTAACTCCATCAATAGTCAAAAGCTCATCAAGTTGCTTAACAGCCTCAAGATCAGCTGTATCTAGAATAAACTCCATGCTTGGCTCCCCTTTATCACTAGGGCATCTATGTGCTGAGCACTATTTTAGCCGTTATTCCTCTTGCCGCTCGTTCAGGGGCCAAATTTCAGACCTCCAAAACACACCTATGACAGATAATCTGTCAAAAAGACGTATACATTACGTCGAAAATACTTCAAACGTGCAGATTATCTTCATTTGATGTGTAATATGGCCGTAATTGAGCAGAATATCTGTCATAGGTGTGTTCCTTAGGTACGGAATTTACCTATAGTTAAATATCTTATATTTTAATATTCATTTTTCAGAATATTAAGCAACGTTTATGCATAGAGATGTATATCAGATAGTGGTACCGTTCGGCCGTCAGATAGGATGCACCAAGCTGTCCGGTTATATTGGTTAAAAGCTATACGATTCCCAGCAAGACCTAACAAAGCTGTACTATTTTGTGCGCCAGACCTAAAACCCAACGACAACAAGGCTGTTTACGACCAGCTGTATGTCCAGTGGAAGGATGTTTACAAGAGTCAGCTTGAGCTTGCAGAAGAGGGCAAGGTCAAGAGCATGTGGAGAGCACCTGGCCTGTAAGCGCTAGAGGCTCCCGCTGCGCCGCGGATACGCGTGGCACACAAAAAGAACGTTTGGTCGCATCACAAGTTGCGCCTGAAAGGAAAGTAAGATGTTTATTGTCAACGAGAACGATTTTGAGTACAGGTGCGGAAATCACGGCCCTAAGTACCTGATGAAGGGCCCTCGCATGAACTATGCCATGGTCCAATTCCAGCCTGGCCAGGATTTCCAGGCCCACTACCACAACATCATGGAGGAGAACTTCCACATCCTCCAGGGCAAGGTTGACATTGTGGTTGACGGTGAGGTTCACACCCTCTCGGCTGGCGACTTCATCCACATTGAGCCTGGCGAGGTCCACTACGTCAACAACCCTTACGACGAGCCCATCGTCATGGTCTCAACCCTTGCTCCTTTCCAGGAGGTCGACAAGGTTGAGGTAGAGAACCCTACCTACTAAGTTCACCATCTAGCGAGAAGATCGTTCAAGTGCAACGTTCTTCTCGCCAACATAAATGCGAAGGGGGCTGCCTGGTGGCGGCCCTCTTTTTTACGCGAAGGAGTGCCTGCTGCAGGTCAACGACATGAGCTGTAAGTTCATCTTCGCTAAAGAGAGGGAAAGCTTCTACCTCAACATCGAACCCGTAGCGTAGATTTTTCGGTGTCGATTGATCCAAAAATCTACACGCAATAGTCTCACGCACATAATTGCATCGTTTTTGTATTGAACGCTGTGGTCTCTCCAGCTACAAAAAATGCCGCCGGGAGCCCGGCGACATTTTCAGTTCATATGGGAAAGAAAGAAACACAAGGTTTAGCCGGCTGTTTGAACCGGCTGGGTATTTACCAAACTTACTTGTTGGACTGCTTAATCATCCAAATAGTCTTGGAGAGAAGAGCGATGTGCTCGTCCATTGCTGCGGAAACAAGGAAGTTGTCCTCAGCATCTGCGTCCTTCTTGATCTCTGCTGCGAAGGCGCGAATTGCCTCGTAGTCAGCAAGAATAGCCTG
The DNA here is from genome assembly GCA_902481575.1 of uncultured Atopobium sp. Taxonomy (GTDB): domain Bacteria; phylum Actinomycetota; class Coriobacteriia; order Coriobacteriales; family Atopobiaceae; genus Lancefieldella. The sequence goes on along the minus strand of CABSWT010000007.1, from coordinate 31,416 downwards.
GTAAATCTCCTGAGGATTCTTGAAGCCCTCTGCAGCCTCGGAAAGAGTTGCGTTCTTGAGGAAGGAATCCATGGAACCAAGTGGAGAGCCGTCATTCATCAGGATGAGCTCGGCAACCTCGTCAAGCTGGTCATACATTGCACCGTAAACCTCGTCGAGGTCAGTGTGCACGTTGTAGAAAGAAGGACCGCTGACATACCAATGGAAGTTGTGAATTTTGTGGGCCTCAACAGCGTAGTTAGCGAGAAGAACGTTGAGCTTATCGTTTAGCATGGTTAACACCTTTCTATTAGATATATCCTTTAGTAACTAGTAATGATTACTAGTTAACTGTTATATTCCCAAAGTAAGTTACCCTATACTTACTTTTCAAAAGTTTTTGAGAAATCTTTTTGACGGCTGTTATGTTGCAACGAATCCGCGCTCGATGTCCTATTTAGCTGCAGTTACCATGTGTAGAAAATTGCCGCACGATTGTCTTTTTGACAAAACGGTTAAATCACACGGGTTTCTCGCCAAAGGGATATGGAAAGAAGGCAAAATCAGCGCAATTAAATTTTTAGCGTTCTTTTGCAAGGAGCCGCATGACTAAGATTCCCGAAGGCTACCGCTCAAGCCTCTCACTTTACGATACGCAGAAAGCTATTGAGCAGGTCAAGAACGTGTTTTTGACCAAGCTATGCGCCGCGCTGAAGCTGTCGCGCGTCACCGCTCCGCTGATTGTTGATCCGCTTACCGGCATGAACGACAACCTCAATGGCGTCGAACATCCTGTTGCCTTTGACCTGCCAAATGTGGGCAAGAACGCCGAGGTAGTTCAGTCGCTCGCAAAGTGGAAGCGCTATGCACTCTGGCGCTACAACTTTGCCGTTGGTCGCGGTCTGGTCTGCGACATGAACGCTATCCGCCGCGACGAACAGCCCGATAACCTGCACTCCATTTACGTGGACCAGTGGGACTGGGAGCGCATCATCACGCAGGATGAGCGCAACACCGACACGCTGGAGGACGCTGTCTGCCGCATTGTCGAGGCAATCTGCGGCACGCTCGACGAGCTCAAGTGGCACTATCCCCAGCTCAACACGCAGCTCAGCCGCGAAGTTACCTTTGTAACCTCTCAGGAGCTGGAGGACCTCTACCCTACTCAGACGCCAAAACAGCGAGAAAATCTGTTTGTTCGCGAGCATCCAACCACGTTTATCGTGGGCATTGGCGGTGCCTTGAACTCCGGCCCGCCTCATGACTTTAGGTCCCCCGACTACGACGACTGGTCGCTCAACGGTGACCTGCTGTTCTGGGACGAGACCCTGGACTGCGCGGTTGAGATTAGCAGTATGGGCATTCGCGTTGACGCCGAGGCACTTAAGTCGCAGCTGGCAATCGCTGGATGTGAGGACCGCCTTGAGCTGCCGTTCCACAAGATGCTCATTGACGGTGAGCTGCCCTTTACCATTGGCGGCGGCATCGGTCAGAGCCGTCTCTGCATGCTGCTGCTAGAAAAAGCGCACGTCGGAGAGGTACAGGCATCTATCTGGGACAAGCAGACCGAGGATTGTTGCGCAGAAGCTGGCGTTTCTCTGCTCTAATCAGCGGGCCTGAACACGCGAAGCGAATCTACATCGCGTGTCACTAAACGCGCGTAGCCGCCCTTAAAACTAAAAACATTTTGGCGTTTCTCCTGTTAACGCTACAATAGTAACCCAGTGTAATTAAAAGCCACTGAGTCTAACTGGCGATTTAAGGAGCGACTCTATGAATTGCCCCAACTGCGGAGCTGAAATTGGCAAGCACGCAAAGTTCTGTTCCAACTGCGGACAGAAGCTTTCGGACGTCGCGGACGCCGCTGACGTCGAGAAACCCGATGCGCTCGCCGAGTCCACAGAACCTGCACCAGAAACCGCGCCCGACAACTCCATCGCAGCTACTGAGGTTATCGCACCAGCAGAAGCTGATGAGCCAGCTGACACTGCAACCGATTCAGACGTAGCTGACCCAGACACAGCCGATCCAGACGCAACCGTCCTCGCAAAGTATCCAGCAGGTGACGATGACGCAGCCGCTGCAGAAACCTCGCTCCTAGAGGCGCCAGCTGACGACTCCTACATCTCCCCAGATGAGGCGCCTACCGTTGTCGCCAGCGCTGCCGGTGATTCTGCCGCTGAACTCGATCCAACCACTGTCGTTGACCCGGACGCCGTCGCAGGCACTGACGCCGACCCTACCGTTGTCGCAGACGCTGAGGAGCCTACAACCTTCATCAACGACCCTGACCGCATCAACGTCTTTACCCCTACCGACTATGATTCAACTGCAATTTCGCACTTCGATCCTTCGCAGTTCACCGTTGTTTCAAGTGGACCTAGCTCCGTTGAGCGCAAGCAAACCAAGGACGGCTCAGACGCACTTCGCAAAGTTGCCTTTGGCCTGCTTGCTGCTGTCTTAGTAGCAGGAGTTTTAGCCATCGCTTGGGTTTTTCAATCTCATCAAGATAATGCCGCGCAGCGTAACGCAGTTCAACAACGTATTGCTTCGTATCAAGAGCAGATTGAAAGCGTAAATGTTGATCCACACAGCGATAGCAGCCGCGTTGAGCTTCTCAATCAATACGAAAAACTTGCTGAAATTGAAGAACAAATCACCGGTGACCAGAAAAATGGTCAGTTCCGCCTATCCAACGGCTCCGACGACTCTGGTGTTAATATTTTGAATAGCTCAATCTCGGATGGACAGAAACGTATACGCAACTGGTTTGAGGCCGACTACAAGCGCAGGCTAACCGCAAACAGCTTCAACGATACAGATACCGCAAATACTATGGATCAAAAGTCTGTGGCAAATAAGCTTGCTGAACTACAGGCCCTTCTCGGCGACATAGAGCACGAGAAGGAAATCTGGGGCGACGATACAGGTAACAATTCAACCTATGATTCATACCACTCTCGCGTATCTGACCAGATAAAGAAGGGTGAAACGCTCAAGTCTGGTGTGGCCGAAAAGAGTAAGAAAGAGCAAGAAAAGAAAGAAAAAGACAAAAAGGATCTTGAGAAAGCACAACGATGGGTGGGTACCTATAGCGGAACCGGCACTGACGGTAAGTCTATGGAGGTAGTCATCCAAAAAGATGGTACTGTTATTTGGCGAATTGGTGGCGAGCCTGATGTAACAGGTTCATGGACAGGTGACGAGAAGGGCATTCAGCTTACCTTCAACGGACAGGTAAGCCAAAGGAGCGAGCCATTTACCCTTACCTCCACAAATGGCGGTCGCACGGTTTCAATCAGTTCTGAAAGCAGCACCTGGGACACTGATACTCTGACCAGACAATAAGAGATTTCGTTGAACGAACGGGCTCAAAAGGCTGCTCACCGTAAACACAAATCCAATAGAGACCACTATAGCCAGCATCCAATATGGACACTGGCTATAGTATTATGCCTACACTAACCTGCTACTTGTTACTCTGAGAAGGTAACATTTTTGGTAAAAGGCGAATACATGGGTATACGAGCGTCATGCGGATGCATAGTATCATCAACCGAATATGTCATCTTTATATCTTTATCCAAATATTGATCCAGACCATCTTGGGGATCAACCTCAATCATTGTTGTACGCATAATTGTATAACTACTGTCATATGCAGCACGTCCCGCAACATCCTGTTTTTTATCCAAGACAAAGACGTATTCGCGCTCTGTAAAATCCATTTGCCCAGGATATTGCATTCCCTGCAAATCAAGAATCTCTTGCAATGTCAAATATCTAAGTCTTCCCTGAACCGTTATTTGCTTTTTATCAAAAATTGAAACATCTGAGAAAGCTTTCGCGATGAGCGTCCTATTCCGGCTGTTAGACCAAGTAATTTCTTCTCCCTTCATATCATCAGGAAGATCTGTGATAGTACCCTCCCATTCTTTAGTTGAGATTGCATATTGACCAGAAAGCGTATATCTGTAACCGAAACCATCGCCAGAACCGGAAGACCAGCTTACTGCAATTAACCCGTTTTTATCTTTATCTACTGTCAAAGAACCTCTAAAACCGCCTGCAGATGCGACTCCTTCTATAATGCCCTTTGTATTTTGAACCTCGTAAGCTTGTTTTGTGTCCTTATCGAAACTAAAAATCTTTACAGTGTTGACGCCGTAATTATATTCAGTCTTTAAAAGAAGTTGAGGGATATCAGGATTAGCACTATCCATATACACTAGGGCGTACTGATAAAAGCGCCGATCATTTGATGGAACGCTTCCAAAGTCATAACTTGAGGCATTATCAATAATCTCGCTATATTGCTCGTACATTGCTTTTTTAACTGGGTCTACTTCTGGTGCGTCCTCTTCTTTGTTATTTGTTTCTTGAGTACTCACTTCAGTCTCTTGGCTCTTTTGTTGAGAAGGGCTAGATACTCCAGCAGAGTAAGCTATACCTGCTCCTACAAAAGACAACGTGACTACTCCAATAGCAATTTTTGTAGCAAGCGATTTAACGCCTAAACCTGCTGCCTTGGTAGCGGCTGCCTTAGCGCCTGCAGATGAGGCAGTCTTTGCAGCTAGCGCATTGCCCTTGGCCGCTGCTTTTCCTGCCGCCTGAGCTGCACCAGCTCCAGAAGCTGCGAGAAGATGAGAAATCTTTGAAAGCGTCTCCGCCATAATTGCATCGGAGTTTTCTCCATGCGCAAGCCACATAAAGTACCAAATAGGAGACATGCCAAACAGGCAAATGCCTTGCTTCTTCTCCATCTCACGAATCTTTGTATTAAGAATTTCTTTGCTACTAAACAGTCTTGATTTGACTGTTCCTAAAGGAATATTGAGATACTCAGCAATTTCTTTTTGCTTTTTGTTCTCAATGTAGAAAAGTTCAATACAAAGACGCTGCTCTTCGGTAAGTTCATTGAGCAGTACATCCATAAGGTTATAAGCTTCTTTTTTATCCAGTCGTGCTTCAGGATTAAGCTCTATGCTCTCATCAGCAATATCAAAGAACTCGTCTTCAGTATCATCTGTCTTTTCAGCTTGATGATCCCAAGTTCTCTTTTGGCTTCTAACATAATCAATAATGCCCGACTTAACAACTGTATTAAACCAACCTCTAAAAGCTGCAGGCTGACCTTTGAACTGATTCATGTTTTTAAAAGCACGCAGATAGAGCTCTTGCATGCAATCTTCAACATCTGCTCCTCTAAGACTTTGGCAGACAAGCGCCCTTACCCAGCCTTCAGTACATCTATAGATTTTCTCGACAGCATTTTGATCACCTTTGAGGAACTGAACGGCATAACAGCCCAGTTCATCTTCAAGCTTGTTTCCACAGATGTGACAAAACTTATCAGAAGAGTCATAGAGTTTGTTGCAGTTCAAGCAATACATTTTCATTTGGCGCTTATCCTCCTATTTGATCTACTTATTTGTAAACTAAGCAGACTTCTGTGCTTTCTTAGATAACAAGTAGTAGAAAATTCCAGAAAGAATAAAAATGATGACTGAAATTATCACTAGATAAAAGCCGATTTGCCACTCCAGGTAAACTGCGTTTTGTCCTCTAAAACTAGCAATAACTTGATTAATCAAATTCACCGTAAAAATTGCAAACAGCGCAATTGTTACCAAAGAACAAACTAACATACCTAGTTTTTTATTCTTATACCAAAACAGTAAGGCCACTGCTGCAATTGCCATATAAAATGCACCATCAAGCACTTGTTTATTTGACCCTTCTATAACAACTACAAAATTGTATATGCGATTCGCTAAACCTTTAACCTGCATAAAAGGCAGAAGTGGAGACAAAAACATACCAATTGCACTAAATAGATATGCCTTGTTCAAATAATGTAATGTATCTTTAGATCGTTCTGAAATCTGAGCCTGAATATCTTGGAACTTACTTTGTGTCCCGTAAGTAAACTCAGAAGTTTGTTTTTTTAGCTCGTTTACAAGCTTTCTGCCGCTCTCGGATAACGAGGTTTCAATCGCATATTTGTCTGAAGTTGAAAGTGAGGAATCATTGCTGGTTTTACTTCCACAGGAACCACAAAATTTTGCATCACGAGGCATTTCAGCTCCGCACTGACTGCAAAAGGTATTCTGCACCTTTGCTCCACACGAGTAGCAAAACTTTGTGCCTTCTTTTAATTCTTGACCACACTGAATACATTTCATTTGAACTCCTTTTGTTGAGGATTTTCCTTGTCCCTTACTAAGACGAGAGAGTTCTCCAAAAGGTTCATTATTTTTTCAATTAGTTTTTATCAACAAACATTGTTTGCAATTCTATACATATTTCTTGTCATTTATTCTTGTAATACTCACACTCCACAAAATATGGCGAGAAGACCGATTAATCTTCTCGCCATTTGTTTGCGTAAAATGAGCGTTACTCTATACGCCAAACTCCTACGCACCAAGCGCGTGCTGTCCAAGCACTAAAGCACCTAGAATGCCCTGGTTTCCCTCGCAACCTCCAGGAACAACATAATTCTGTATGTCCTCTATCTCCGGAGTGTTGATGTAGCCGTTGAGGTACGCAACAAGTTTCTGCTGAATGAGCGGGAACAGCTGCTTCTGCTCCATGACGCCTCCGCCCAAAATAATGCGCTGAGGTGAGTAGCACATTACGTATGTGGAGAGAGCCTTTGCAAGGTAGGAAGCCTCAAGCTCCCATACCTCGTCTTTCTCGGTAAGCTCAACAGCTGGAAGTCCCCAGCGCTCTTGAATAGCAGGACCTGATGCCAGCCCCTCAAGGCAGTTCTGGTGATAGGGACACTTTGTCTGCTGCCACGGATCGTTTGCCTCACGTTCAACGAGGATATGACCAGCCTCGGGATGGAGCATACCGTGCTGGAGTTTTCCTTCAAGCAGCACGCCGGCGCCAATTCCGGTTCCTACTGTCAGGTAGACAACGTTATCAAGGCCGCGAGCTGCACCAAAAACTGCTTCTCCTAAACAAGCTGCATTAACATCAGTGTCGTATCCAACAGGGACGTTCAGTCCATCCTTCAACGCCTGCAACAGATTGAAGTTGCGCCAACCTTACTTAGGAGTCGAGAGAATCTTTCCGTAGCTAGGCAGGTCAGGATTGACTCCCGTGGGGCCAAATGCGCCAACACCTAGAGCCTGAATAGAGCGAGCTTTGAACCAGTCCACAATCTTTGGCAAAACAGACTCTGGCGCTGTCGTGGGAAAGACCTCACGCTCACAAATTTTTCCGTCTGGTGTACCCGTGGCAAGAACAATCTTTGTTCCGCCAAACTCAATACCACCAAGAAGCGTCTCTGCACACATGTTTTTCTCGCCAGCTATTTGTTAAGAAGCTTCTCGTACACGTCAATAAAGTCCTCAGCAATAATGCGGAAAGACTCGGCCTGCATAAGCTGGTCCTCAGCGTGGAGCAAGATGAGTGAGAACTCAACATTGCTGTTATCAATTGCGGACTGCTGCAGCATGTTCAGATGCGTGCTATGGCCCTCATTAAAGATCTCTGTACCAGCAATAATATCTGCACGCGCGCCTTCAATATCGCCCGTTTTTGCCTTCTGGATAGCGCCAATATACATTGACTTTGCCGTTCCAACGGTAGCAATAATCTCAAAGGCTGCTTCTTGCGTAGCAGTCATGCCGTCATCTAAATCCATTTTTACCCCATACTCTTTTCTTGAGCACCTGGGAGCTCAGAAAATCTTTTACCGCTTATTTAATAAGCTCCAGTGCGTCGTCAAGGATTTTTGCAGCGTTCATCCTGCCGTAATCAACCATAGGAATAACAGCTACAGGAGTAGATCCTGCTGCGGCCTCAACGTCTGCCTTTGCATACGCAATCTGAGGTCCAAGCAAAAAGACGTCTGCGCCATCAATGAGCTCAAGTGCCTTATTAAGAGGATTTGCAATAATCTCTGCATCCAAACCACGAGAAGCAGCCTCTTTCTGAAGCTTCTGAACAAGCAGGCTCGTGGACATTCCGGCATTGCAAGCAAGTAAGATTTTCATGTGATCTCCTTTTGATGAGCCAGCCACCAAATACGATGGCTGGCTTCAAGTGATACTCAGATTATAAGCTCACAAACTACTCTGCATCCTGAGCGTTCTCTGCAAGAGCCTCAGCCTGCTTGGCCTGTGCGCGCTCGGAAATCTTCATGAATGGCAGGTAAATTGCCATGGCGAGAAGAACCTCGATGACCTGCCAGATAACGGCACGAATGTCGCCACCGGTTGCCAGCCAACCACTCAGGAAGACTGGGGTTGTCCAAGGAACCATAGCAACGCAAGGGTTAATCCAACCAAGGTTGGTGAACAGGTAGGTCAGGCCGATGAACAAATCTGGAACAAGAACAAATGGAATCATCAGAGGAAGGTTAAAGACGATTGGGTAACCGTAAATAACTGGCTCGTTGATGTTGAAGATACCTGGGAGAAGAGAAAGTGCTGCAACATCTTTGGAAGCCTTGTTCTTTGAGAAGACAAAGGTGTCAAGAAGCAGCATCAGAGTACAACCAGAACCGCCGATCAGCGCAAAGGTGTTGATGATCTGCATGTTCATGTAGTGGTCCTGAGGAATTGGCTGACCAGCTGCAAAGGTTGCCATGTTATCAACAATAAGCATGGTCAGGATTGGCTCGATCAGAACACCAGAGATGGTGGACTGGTGAATGCCAAGGCAGAAGAGCAGGTTTGCAAAGGTGTAGATGATGATGACTGCAAATGGACCAGCATTCATGAGGCCCTTCAGTGGGGCAGAAATGCTTGTTGCAATGATGGTCATAAGGTCAGTACCAGCACAAACTGCAAGAAGAGCAGAAGCAATACCAAAGACGGTCAGGGTCAACATCATTGGAATCATGGTGTTAAAAGAATCTGCAACCGCTGGTGGAACGCCCTCACCAAGGCTGACCTTCAGCTGCTTAACGCTGGAGAGCTTAATGAAGATAGTGGTAGAAAGCAGGCCAATGATGATTGCACCAAAGAGGCCGTTAGTACCGGTGAAGGAAGTGGAGAAAGCACCAGTTACATCAACGCCCGTAACTGCATAGCCGGTTGGCAGAAGCTTAGCAACATCAGCCACAGGAAGTGCAACTCCTGCAGCTGCTGCATCAGCGGCGTTTGCTGCATGAAGAACAGCACCTGCAGTGGCAACAATGCTCTGAGGCATCATGATGATAAGTGCAGCAATACCAATAACAACGCAAGAGATTGCGTTTTCAAAACGCTTGTTACGAGCGAGGCAATAACCAATAATGCCTGCAAGAATAACTGCCGAGAAACTCAGAGTGCCCTGAGCAATTGCTGCGCCCCAAACCTTGAAATTAGCCAAGGTAACTGGATCATTTGCAAAGATGAGTGGGAACAGAACGTTGTTGATCAGTACTGCAATACCAGCCAAAATGTAAATTGGGCTGACAGTTGCAAATGCATCGCGCAGGCTCCTCAAATGAACTTGATTACCTACTTTTGCAGAAACTTCTGCAAATTTATCTAGAAACGATGCCTGGCCATTATCTTTTGCCATGAACAAACTCCTTTCACGAGTTTCTAGTCAACTATATGTGTAGTGGCAACTTGCTTAAGCCACTCAGCTGATTTCTTAAGACGACGGTTGTAGTTATCTTCCAGGTCAACCTCAACAAAGCCATAACGGTTCTTGAAGGCATTTGCCCAGGACCAGTTATCGATGATGGCCCAGTAGTGATAACCACGGCATTTTGCGCCGTCCTGAATTGCACGAGCAATCCACTCAAGATGACGACGGACAAAATCAACACGATAATCATCTTGAATTACGCCGTTTTCGTCTTTCTTAAGATCTTCTCGCTCTACACCCATACCATTCTCAGAAACAAACCACTCAAGCTCTGGATACTCATCGCGAACCTTCATGGCAAAGTCGTAAAGACCCTGTGGGTAAATCTCCCAACCACGGGATACATTCATTTCTGCTTCTGGCCAGATATATGGATCGGCAAAGTTTGGAATGCCATTCTCGTCAGTATCTTTTGCAGGAGCTTGAATACGCTCTGGGTGGTAATAATTGCAACCCAGCCAATCCACAACGCCGTCGGCAAGAATAAGCTTGTCCTCAGGGCGAATAGGCAGGTCAACACCACGGGTCTGCAGTGTATCGATGACATCCTGTGGAAGCTCTCCCTTAGTTACCAGGTCAAGCCACCAGCGAATGTTGACGCCGTCGGTCATGCGCAGCGCCTCAAGATCTGCCTCAGATGGATTCTCTTTGGTATATGGTGGTGCAAAGCAGTTGATGAGGCCAATGCGAGAGTCCTCAAGCATAAAACCTGCTGCTTTTGCACGACGATACTCGCGAACACCAAGCGCGTGAGCAAGTGAAATGTTGTACTGAACAGCACGAGCACGCGAATAATTCTTAACAAAGGGGTACCAGCCACCAAGTGTGTAGCGGACCTCTGGCTCAACAATTGGCTCGTTAAAGGTAAACCAATAGCGTATTTCTTTTCCAAACGTTTCAAACGCAATACGTGCGTAATGCGCATATGCCTCAACAACCTCACGAGACTCCCAGCCACCGCGATTGAAGAGGTATTCAGGCATGTCAAAATGATAGAGGTTTACAAAAATCTCAATGCCAACCTTTTTAGCAACAGCAAAAAGGTGGTGATAGTACTTCTCGCCCTCTGGATTAAGGTTGCCGTTAATGTCCAGCAAACGGCTCCACTGAATAGAAGTGCGAATGGAATCCATGCCAAGAGACTTGAGAAGCTGAAGATCGTCTTCCATTCTTTCTGTAAAGTCATTTCCAGCGTAGGAACCAACGCGATTGTGGAATGCATGAATGTCCAGGTTAGACCAGGTGTCCCAAAGGTTTGGCAGCTTTCCTCCGTCTTGCCATTTACCCTCGGTCTGTGGACCAGACATTGCCCCACCAAAGAAGAAATTCTCAGGCAACTGATACGACATGTCCATCCTTTCTCAAAAGTATATAAACCTGACATGTCAACTTTATAAAACAGATATGTTAGGTTTTCTATGTAGTATACTAATGCAAATCAGATAGAATGCAAAGTAAAAATTTGCTACCTGAGGAGGTGTCATGAATAAGTACGACTTGATTGTTCAGGATCTTAAAACTGATATTACTATAGGCACATATCCTGCTTATTCTCGCCTGCCTTCTGTTGCTCAGCTCTGCGAACACTATGAAGTGAGCAAAATTACCATTAATAAGGCACTAGAAGTTCTTGAGCAGCAAGGACTTATCTTCAGGCGAAAAGGCTCCGGCACTTTTGTCAAAAAGCTGGAAGAAGGAACACAAATTAAGCCAAGTAAAGAAATCTCCGGTCAAATGGAAGGTTTCATGGCTGAACACGCTGCCCGAGGCGAGCGCGTTAAATCAAAGGTCTATACCTTTGAAGTTGAACGTCCCTCTGAATACATTGCTAAAGCCCTTGATATTACTACCGAAGATTTTGTATACAGAATTGTGCGAGTCAGGCTTGTTGAAGGGATTGCGCAGGTCATCGAGTATACCTACATGCCCATTAGCCTAATTCCCAATCTTAAAATGGCCCATCTAGAGCACTCGATTTACAACTATATTGAAAGCGAAATTGGACTTAGAATTGCCAACGCTCACCGTGTTATTAGGGCAGTCATGCCTACTGAGGTTGAGGCTTCGAGGCTAGAAATTAGCACAGGCAATCCCCTCTTAGAGGTTGAGCAAATCGGCTATATCGATGACGGTCGTGCGTTTGAATATTCCATCGCGCGCCATGCACATGGCTATGAGTTCATGACTATTTCTATGCACTAAACCTCTGACACAGCGACACAAATAAGGCGAGAAGACCGATCGATCTTCTCGCCATATTTTTGCGTGTGAACAACACAGACTTACTCGCCCAGGGTGACGTGCCTGAACTCGCCGTCCTCGTAGATTCCGCAGCTGTGAGTGCCGTCCTTTGGAATACCTACAGAACCTGGGTTGAACACGGTGACCTCTGGGTGGTCAGCGCTCTGCATGTTCACTTTTCTGTGAGTGTGGCCGTACACAAACGCGTCCATACTTGGCGTCTGAGGCCATTTATCAACGCTGTTGTGAATGCCAGGGCCAAAGACGTGACCGTGGGTAAAGAAGATAGTGAACTGCTTACCTGTCTTTGGGTCCTTATCAAACAAGATGTTGTAATCAGCCATGCAGGGGAAGTCCAGAACCATCTGGTCAACCTCTGCCTCGCAATTTCCGCGGACCGCAATGACCTTATCGGAAATGCTGTTCAACATCTCAATGACGCGCTTTGGTGCATAATCTGCAGGAAGATCGTTGCGAGGTCCATGATAGAGCAGGTCTCCAAGAAGCAAAACGTACTTTGGCTGCTCCTCCTCAATGACCTGCATGAGCTTCTCGCAATAGTCGGCAGCGCCGTGAATATCTGAAGCAATTACAACCTTCATCAACGTATCCTCTCTATACGTGTTTCTACACGTAGCTTCATACGCGTGTATCAATCAATTATTTTATGGTATTGATGGCGTCTAACCAGTTACAAGCGCTGGCAAATCGGTCACCGTGCAAATGCCTGCTTAGAACCTACCGGTCATCCTTGCGTCAGGATCAGCCTCGGAAACACGTTGACGAAGATCTGCAATAGCCGCAGGTATCTCGTCTGTGTTGTACGGCGTCATCTGGTACACCCAGTTAATCCAGTTGCGATACAGCAAGTTGGCATGAGCGCGCCAGGTAAACAGTGGCTGCTTTTCTGGATCATTATCAGGGAAATAATTCTCTGGCAGGCGAATAGGCAGACCCTTATGGAAGTCGCGCCAATACTCCTCTGCAAGTGTGTCGCGATCATATTCAAAATGCCCGGTTACAAAAATCTCGTGGAAATCTCTTGTAGCGAGAAGTGCAGGACCGCTGGTAAATCCCTCAGAGAGCACGGCAAGCTCGGGGTGGTCTACCAGAGCTGATGTCTCAATCGCTGCATGACGAGAGTGTGGCATGTAATGTACCTCGTCAAATCCATTAGTGAGGAAGCAATACTCATCGCATAAACGCTGTGGGAAAATACCAAAGAGCTTAGCACCCAGCATTTTCTTAGGAATATCGTGCAGATAATACAGGCCAGCTAGTGCGCCCCAACACAGGTACATGGTAGAAAAGACATGCTCCTGAGACCAATCAACAATGCGACAAAACTCATCCCAGTAGTCAACGTCCTCGTATTTAAGATCCTCGATAGGAGCGCCGGTAACAATCAGACCGTCATAATTTTTATCTTTGAAGTCATCAAAAGTTGAATAAAACGTAACCAAATGGTCGGCGGCAGTGTTTTTAGATTCATGCGAAGAGATGCGCATAAAATCGCACGTAACCTGAATAGGAGACTTTGAAATTAGACGGAGAATCTGCGTTTCAGTCTGAATTTTCTTGGGCATTAGATTCAAAATTGCCAGACGCAGTGGGCGAATCTCCTGGTGTTCTGCAACTTCTTCCTCAAGCGCAAAAATACGCTCCTCTTGCAGTGTCTTCTTAGCTGGTAAACCATCTGGAATATTAATAGGCATGGTAACTTCCTTTAGCTAATCGTTACACATAAGTATACTTGTTTGTATGGAAATAACTTTTGCCGAGCTCGGGCTAAACGAGCAAATTCTGGCAGGCGTAGCAACACTTGGGTTTAACGCGCCCACTCCCGTGCAGGCCGCGGCAATTCCCGCCGTCCTGGCGGGCAAGGACGTTGTTGCGTCAGCCCAAACGGGAACGGGTAAAACTGCAGCGTTTATGTTGCCTACGCTGCAGCGCATTGCTGTCGAGAAACCCGGTGGGGCCGAGAACCCCGACGCCAAGGAGCGCGACGCAGCCGCTGGGCCCAACGCGAGTGCCAAGCGTAACGCCAAGCGTGGTGACACCAAACGTAACGCGTATCCCCGCGCGCTCATCATCACGCCAACACGAGAGCTTGCGGCCCAAATTGACGACGTTGCTAAAAACGTTTGTGCATCCACTGGCCAGCAAGCTGTCATTGTCACTGGCGGCGCTCGTTACAAGCACCAGATAACCGCACTGCAAAAAGGTTGTGATGTGCTGGTGGCAACACCTGGCCGCTTGATTGATCTTCTCGACAAGAAGCACACAAGCCTAGAAAACATCCAGGTGCTGGTGCTTGACGAGGCAGACCGCATGCTTGACATGGGCTTTTGGCCAAGCGTTCGCCGCATTATGGAGCAGCTACCCAAGGCGCACCAAACGTTGCTTTTCTCGGCAACGCTCCCCGCGTCAATTACCTCAACCATAGATGCGTTGCTCAAAGATCCAGAGCGCATTGAGATTGCAAGAACGGGACAAACTGCGGCAACAATCAAGCAACATTTGTGCTCAGTTACCCAGGGACAAAAACCGCAGCTCTTAAAGGCGCTTATCGACTCCTTTGATCCTGCGCCAGAGCGCGTTTTGGTGTTCTGCAGGACAAAGTCGCGCGTTGACAGCATTTACAAAAACCTCAAAGCCGCAGGTCTCAAGGTTAATGTTATGCATGCGGACCGTCCGCAAAAGGCTCGCGCAAGAGCGCTTGATCGATTCCGCAGCGGCGCTATTCAGGTTCTTGTTGCAACCGACGTTATGAGTCGCGGCATTGATATCCAGGGCATTGACGCCGTTATTAACTTTGATGTGCCGCTTGACCCCGAGGATTATGTTCACCGTATTGGCCGAACGGGCCGCGCGGGAGCCGCAGGTCAGGCCTATACGTTCATGGGACCAGACGAAGTTACGCCGCTCAGAGAAATTGAATATTTCACAAAGGCGTTGATTCCTGCATGGGATCTACCTGGCTTTTCTTATGATGAGGGACGCATTATGCTCCAGGATTCCCGCTCTACCACCAAGACCACGCGCTCGATGTTCTCGGGCTCAAGGTCAAGGGGCAAAGGATTTGGATTTGGCGGCAGATATGGCCGACACACGTAATCTATAATCAAAACGCAGGTAACTAATACAGTAAAGGAATAAAACATGGGCCCTTTTAGTAATGCTGGTATAATTTTTGCTCTTGGAGCTGCAGTTTTACACGTGGTCATATTTTATCTTGAGTCATTTGCCTGGACTTCTGACGGTGCGCTCAAGGCCTTTAACATGACAAAAGAAGAGGCAGAGAGCACTGAGAAGATGGCTTTTAACCAGGGATTTTATAATCTCTTTCTTGCTATTGAGGTATTCGTTGGCGTCTTCTTGATGGCTAACAGAAATCCACTAGGTAAAGCGCTTGTTATCTTTGCTGTTTGTTCAATGGAATTTGCCGCAATTCTTCTCTTTGTGACTTCTCCCGACAAACGCTCTGCAGCTATCAAGCAGGCAATATTCCCTCTTATGGCTCTTTGCAATTTTTTTATGTAACTTTTTGAGCATCGACGCTGGGCGCTCGCAGACACTCAGCCTTTTGTAAGCGCTTCTCGCGAGAAGGACCATTATGAAGCAACTCCGCCCTTATCCTCAGGTTATTGTCACCAAGAAAGCAGCTCGCGCACTTGCGGGCGGGCATCCTTGGGTCTTCGAGGGTGAGGTCATCCGCATGGAGCCGTCTCCAGAAAGCGGAGAGCGTGCTCAAAATGGTTGCATCGTTGATGTTTTTGAGGAGAACGGCACCTATCAGGGAACCGGTCTTCTGTCAGAAATGAGCAAGATTCGCGTCAGAATTGTGACAAGAAACGCCAACGATAGGCTCAACGAAGCGTTTTGGAGTCGCAAGATTAGCTGGGCGTGGGAGCACCGCAAAACCACTATGGGAAACCGCGCTTTACCAGGCACTGAGCCCGACACCAATTGCTGCCGCGTTATCTTCTCGGAGGCCGATGGTTTTCCTGGCTTAATCGTTGATCGCTACGAGAACGTACTTGTTGCGCAGGTAGGAACTGTTGGCATGGAGTGTCTGCGTAACGTTATCTATCCTCTGCTGCTTGAGGTTTTATCTGCAGATGGCCAGGTAATTGATGGCATTTACGAGAGAAATGACTCCCCTTCGCGTCTTAAAGAAGGACTTACACAATATAAGGGCTGGTGGGCAGGTGCTTCTCCTGACGAGAATAGCCTGATTGCAGAAAGCTCCATTTCCCTGCCTTCAACTCACGTTCTTGCAACTGAAAACGGACTCAAATTCAATCTTGACCTGGAGAACAGCCAGAAAACCGGCTTTTTCTTGGATCAAAAATACAACCGTCGAGCAGTTCGCCAGCTTGCACAAGGTCGTCATGTGCTGGATTGCTTCTGCCACGTTGGTCCGTTTGGTCTTAACGCTGCAGCGGGAGGAGCAGAATTTGTCCGCTGCGTAGACGTCAGCCAGACCGCTATTGACCTTGCACGCCAAAATGCGGAGCTCAACGGCTTAGCAGATCACATGGATTTTACCTGCGCAAACGTCCTTGAATACCTGCCAGAACTAGCTGGCGATCGCGCTCAACTCAAAGCAGAGGGAGGTCCGTTTGACCTCATCATTCTGGATCCGCCTGCATTCACTAAGACGCGCGACAAGGTCCACAGTGCCATGCGTGGCTATAAGGAAATCAACGCAGCGGCCATGAAACTGCTGCCTCGAGGTGGCTACCTGGCAACCTGTTCCTGTTCACACTTCATGACCAGAGATCTTCTCGCCCAGGCAATTGCCGAGGCAGCACATCATACCAACGTGCAGCTCAAACAAATTGAAGAGCGACAGCAAGCTCCTGACCATCCAATTCTTTGGGGTGTTCCCGAGAGCCATTACCTTGATTTCTTTATTTTCCAGGTGGTTTAAAAACCCAAATCTTATTTGCTTTTACGACGCTCTTTAAAGAAGGATTTGAGCTGTGCAGATGCCTCGTCTGCTAATACTCCGCCTGAGACCGCAAACTCGTGATTAAGTCTTGGATCGCTACTCACGTCAAACAACGTACCCGTTGCACCGCCCTTGGGGTCAAATGCACCAAACACGCAGCGATCAATACGAGCATTGACCATCAATCCTGCACACATCAAGCAAGGTTCCAGCGTCACGTACACCGTGCAGCCCGAAAGTCTCCAGCGGCCAAGCTTTTTTGAAGCCTCTTGCATGGCGAGAAACTCAGCGTGCGCAGAGGGATTGTTGTCAATCTCACGGCGATTATGTGCAACGGCAATAACCTCTCCATCGCACACTACAACTGCGCCGATAGGTACTTCTCCTATCTGTGCTGCAAGTTCTGCCTGTTCAAGAGCAAGTTTCATGTACTTCTGATCAAGAGCAGCCTGTGGGGTCAAAGGCTCTTGCGCTTCGTTACTCATAGCTGCTCCTCACTTGTCTGCTTGTTGCCGTAAATCTTACGCAGTTCTGACGCAAACCCGTCACGAACCTGACGCAAACCCGTCACGAACCTGACGCAAACCCGTCACGAACCTGACACTAATTTGTCTTCATTTAATTATGAAGCAAAACCCAACTTCCCAAATCCCCTACTCGCAAAAAACTGAATTATGAGGTAGGATATTACCGCTTTGGAGAGGTGGCAGAGTGGTTGAATGCGGCGGTCTTGAAAACCGTTGAGCGGTGTCCCCGTTCCGAGGGTTCGAATCCCTCCCTCTCCGCCATTTTTTGGCGGACCTCAACTTAACGTTTTACCTTCAGAACTTTCATTCCATTCCATTCCACGTTATTTCTAGCTCAACGTTCTTCTCGCCAGTGTGTGGGCGAGCATTCCATTTACCAAAAGACTCGTTAGCAAGTTAAAAGCTTTAATTAAAAACGCCTTAGATTTTTACTTTTGGGTATAATTAACCTGTCCAAATGGATGGCTGACACAGGATTGTCAGTGATTGAAAGGATTTAGCATGATTATTGCCGCAGTTGTAGTTATTGTCCTTCTGGTTTTCTGGGCCATTAGCATTCACAACAACATCATTCGCGCAAGCAACAGGTGCGATAACGCTTGGGCAGCTATCGATACGCAGCTTCAGCGTCGTAACGATCTGATCCCTAACCTAGTCAACACCGTTAAGGGTTACGCAGCTCACGAGTCTAAGACTTTTGAGGCAGTTACTTCTGCTCGCGCTGCAGTCGCAAATGCACGCACTCCTGAAGAGAAGATGCAGGCTTCCGGCACTCTTTCCAATGCTCTGACCAACCTGTTTGCTGTTGTTGAGAACTACCCAGAGCTCAAGGCTAACCAGAACTTCCTGGAGCTCCAGGCAGAGCTTACTGACACCGAGAACCGCCTCAGCTACGCTCGCTTGAGCTACAACGATGTTGTCATGAACTACAACAATATCATCGCTGTTTTCCCAAACAACCTTCTTGCTGGTGGACGTTCCCCACGTACAAGCTTCCAGGTTACCGACGAGTCCGCTCGTCAGGCACCAAACGTACAGTTCTAAGAGCTGCTTCGTTTACCCTTTGTACCAGTACAACCCGGTATCTGCATTTCCGCAGGTACCGGGCTTTTTTGTGCGCCACGTTACCTCGCGGATTAAGCTGGCTGTTCGCTGGCCGCGCGCTGACCGTGCGCCGCTCGTACGCCGTTTAACCGTTGTCCGCGTACTTCTCGTACGCCGGTTACAACCAAATCCGAACAGCTAGATTATGTGAAGAGTCTTTACAGCCTCGCAGGAAAATCGTTAAAATAGTTACATCTGTGAATTGTCCTCGCAAGCACAATTCACGTCCTATTGGTTGAAGAGAAAGGTCAGCATGAAACCTCGACCTCACAGTCGCTGACCTCTTGCGGTGTGCCGATTTGCACCGTGAGGGGTGAAATCGCAATGCAGTCCCCGTGGCAAATACGCGGAGTTTCTCGCCCAAAGCCACGCTTTAGTCTTCGGACGCATGTAAGGAGCACACATGATTTATCTTTCCCAGTTAATGGGTAATCCGGTTCTAGATTCAGAAGGCGAGAAGATCGGTTCTGTCTCTGACCTTGGAATTGCTACCGGAGAAGTTTTTCCTCGCATTACTTCCCTTGCTTTTATGGGCCCTGGCCGCACGCCAATGATGATTTCTTGGCGCAAGTATGTTGATACCTACGATGAGGACGTCATCAGGCTCAAGGTACCTTCAACTGAGATTCGCTTCTCGTACCTGCAGCCTAACGAGGTTCTTCTCGCCCGAGATATTCTGAACAAGCAGATCGTTGATACGCGCGGCATTCGCGTTGTCCGCGTAAACGACCTCAAGCTTTCCGATACCAGCTCAACACAGCTGCGCCTTCTGGGCGCAGAAGTTGGCGCACGCGGTCTGCTGCGCAGCCTTTCTCCCCATCTAGAGCACCTGGTCACCCGCATTGCGCGCGCTATGGGCCACCCCATGCAAGAGCGCATCATTGCGTGGAGTTACATGGACCTGGTTGAGCGCGACCTCTCCAACGTTAAGCTCTCCGTTTCCCACAAAACGCTGGACGAGCTGCACCCTGCTGATGTTGCTGACATCATCGAACGCCTGGACTCTCGCCTGCGTAGTCAGGTATTTGCCCAGCTTGATGACGAACAGCGCGCCGGCGCAATGGCAGAGTTCAACGACGACGCCATGGCAGTTGAGCTCATCGGTGGCCTGAACGAAAAAGAAGCATCTCGCATCCTGTCCGAGATGGACCCAGACGACGCGGCCGAGCTTGTCTCCGAGCTGAGCTATGACCGTGCCGAGAAACTCCTGCGCTTGATGGGCGTTAAGGAGCAGCGCGCAATTAGGCAGCTGCTGGGATATCGCGAGTACACCGCTGGCCGTATTATGACGTCCGAAGCGCTTTCTGTTCCTGAGGATCAGACCGTTGCGTACGCCTTTGATCGCCTGCGTAATCTGGACGAAGACTTTGAGACCGTCCGCTATCTCTACCTTACTGACGAGGATGGCCGCCTGTCCGGAACCGTTACGCTGAACCGCCTGATTGTCTCCGAGCCAGAAACTCGTCTGGAGGAGATTGCTAATAAGAACCTGGTCACCGCCTCACCAGAGGACGACCAGGAGGATGTTGCTCGAAACATTGCAAAATACAACCTGCTGGCTATGCCTGTTGTTTCTGATGACAACCGCCTGCTGGGTATTGTTACCGTCGACGACGCCCTTGACGTTCTTGAAGAGGAGCACGCTGAGGACCTGCAGATTGTTGGTGGTGGCAGGAGCGATTCCGATTCTGGTGACCGTGGACGCAATATTATTTGGTTCCTCCACCGCAACCTCTGGCTTTTGTTCTGGGTTGCTTCCGTTGTGATTGCTGCCTTTGTAGGAACAGCCGCAACATCTAATCCAACTATGGGTATTTTCGCAGCTCTTTGCACTATTACTATGCCAATCTCACTGAACTTGAGCGAGAATACCGTCAACTACGTGACAAACTTCTTCCTCACAGACGATCCTGGCAGCGAGAAGTCTCCTTCTATCTTGGGCTTTGCCTTCCGCTCGCTTCTACTGGGTCTTCTGGTCAGCGGCCTCATTTGTATCCTTGGCGCTGCAGCTCATGCCCTGTTAGAGGCCTTGTTCCATCCTTATGATCCAACTGCAGGTATGTTCCACGTGTCCTACGCAGCACTGTTTGACCAGACCATTATCCAGATCTTTGGTGCAGCAGCTGGCTCTACGCTCATCTCCTTCCTGCTGACCCCAATTTTCTTGGCTGTTCTTCGCCATCGTGACGAGAAAAACCAGGAAACCTCAGGTCTCACGCTTACCCTGATTTCTATGAGCCTTTCGGTGGTGACATTCTTCGTCCTCTCTTACGCTCTCTCGCTTGTGAGTGTGATGTAAATGGCGCAAGAGAACGAAGAGGTAAAGAGCACAGCCGCAGAGCAGGACATTGCTGCAGAGCAGAGCGCCGCTGCAAACCGTGACGCGGCTGGTCAGCTTTCTGCGGGCGACGGAAGCGTTGTCGAGCAGGGCAAACGCGCATCTAAAGAGAAGGCTCCGGTCAACAAAAACAGCATCAAGTACATCTTGATGGCAATGGGTCCCGGTCTTCTCGCCGCATTTGCTGGCAACGACGCCGGTGGCATTGCAACCTACTCCAGCGCGGGCGCTACCTTTGGCTACTCACAGCTGTGGACCGTGCCGCTTATGTGCTTCCTGCTGATTGTGGTTCAAGAAACCGCAGCTCGAATGGGCTGTGTCACCGGTAAAGGTATTGCATCGCTGGTGCGCGAGCGCTTTGGTATCCGCCTGTCCACGCTGGCAATGGGTGCACTACTGCTCTCCAACATTGCTGTTACTTTCTCCGAATTCGCAGGTATTGCGTCCAGTATGGAGCTCTTTGGCATCCCAACGTACGTCTCGGTGCCTATCAGCGCCCTGATGGTGTGGCTCTTAACTGTTGGCGGATCATACCGCCGCATCGAGAAGATTCTGCTGGCAATTAGCTGCATTTTTGTCACATACGTGGTGGCTGGCGTGCTTGCTCAACCAGACTGGGGCGAGGCTCTGCGCGTCACCATCATCCCTCAGCCTTCCGCCGAACCGTCATACATTTCTCTGTTGGTTGCAAATATTGGTACTACCATCAGTCCGTACATGATCTTCCTGGTTGCATCAAATGTTGTCGAGAAGAACCTTGATACCAGCGACATTCCCGCGCAGCGTGCAGACAATGTTGCCGGCGCAATCCTGGCCGAGGTCATTACCTGGTTCATTATGCTGACCACCGGCGCTGTCCTCTTCCCTCGCGGAATCTCTGTTGACTCTGCTGCCGACGCTGCTCGCGCGCTTGAACCACTTGCAGGTCAGTATGCAAGTACACTCTTTGCGCTGGGCATGGTTGGTGCGTCCTTCCTTGCAGCATGCGTTCTACCAGGCATTACCGCAAGTGCTATCTGCGAGGCATTTGGCTGGGAGCGCGGAGCCGACCGTAGCTGGCAGGAAGCCCCCGTCTACCATGGCATTATTACAACCGTCCTGGTCATCTCTGCGCTGGTTGTTCTGATCCCAGGCATGAGCCTCTTTGGCATCATGATGGCCGCCCAGGTCATCAACGGTATTCTGTTGCCGATTCTGCTCATCTTTATGGTTATCATCGCGGCCGACAAACACATCATGGGCAAGTACGCCAACGGCCGCATCTGGAACGCGCTGACCTGGTTTACCATCGTCACCGTCATCATCCTGACTATTGTGATGTTCATTCTGCAGGCCATGGGCTTGTAGCGCGCGTCACGCAACTGCAACACAAAAGGGCGAGAAGATCGATCTTCTCGCCCTATTTTTATGCGTTTAACTGCTGTTTATTACTTGCTTGCCTTGTCAAACTCGTCCTTGAAGTCAGAGAACATCTTGCCCATGCGTCCAAGCTGCATGCCAAAACCCTTAGCGGCCTTGTTTGCAGTGGACTGTGCAGATGATTTGCTCGTGGACTTAGCGGTAGGCTTACTAGCAGCAGCTTTGTCCAAGGCGGCCTTTTCTGCAGCGCTCTTATCAGCTGCGGCCTGCTCCTCCGCAGATGTCTTCTCGAGGCGAACATCCTCTGCAGCAACGGGAGCTGGGCGCTCGGAATCGTCTTCTGCGTCAGGCTCGGTGGCATCTTCGATAGCACGCTTTGCCTTGGCCAGCGTCTTACCCAGGGCAAACGCGCCTTTCTCGGTAGCTTCTGCAACAGCCTTTCCAGCCTTGGCGGTAGCCTCAGAAGCCTTTGCGGCGGCTGCCGCGTAACCCTCGCCCGCCTTTGCAGCTAGACCACCGGTGAGCTGGGCATCTGCTGCCTCGTCAGAGAGGACCATGGCGCCGTTGGAATAGCCCAGCAACCACTCAGGCTTGATGGCAAACGAGCCTACCAGCGCCTCAGATCCAGCGCCGTCACCCACAAGAAATGCTGAGACCACACCAGTAACCTGGTCAAACTCAGCGCCGCTCACGTAGCCTAGACTTTTTCCACTCTTAGTGCGAGCCTCCATACCGTGCCATAGAATGCAGGCATCAAAGTCCAAGTTCAAGCGCTTGATTGCTGCTTTATCGACGTTATTCTCGGGATCTTTTACGCAAAGCCCCTGCTCAATGGTCTCCAGAGACTCCAGCGTGACAAACGCGTCATCCTGCTTAATCATGCCGGCAATATCGGGCTTCTGAACCATCACGCCCACTACCTGCGAGGACTGACCCTGTTTGAAGGGGGCAAAAACCACGTTGTGGATTTTTCCTAACTTGGAAAACCGCTCTTCTCCCGCATGCTTGCCCTTTGTAGCAGGCTTTTTGGGAAGAAGGACCTTTGCGCCTAGGAGCTCGGTTGTTTTCACGTGAAACCTCTCTATAAAAAACGGGACGTCATAAGGCGTCCCGTCACATTGCTTGTAAGTGAGGCTTATGCCTCCTGGTTGCCCTCGCCAGCGTTCTCCTGCTCGTGGGACTCAACGTTCTCGATGCGAACAGCCTGAGCCTCAGCGGTTGTGGCGGTTGGCTCTGGAACAACAAAGGAGTCTGCAACAACATCAGCAGCATCTGCGACAGTGTTAGAAGCAGAGGTCACAGCATCAGAAAGTGACTCACGGAGCTGATCCATGCGCTCGCGAGCAAGGTCAACCTTAGCGCGGAGCTCGTCGGTCTTTGCGTCAACAGTAGGCTTGACCTCGTCAATCTTAGTGCTCACAACCTTAGATGTGCGCTCATAAGAATCAAGTGCGGAATCCCATGCGTCATTGACAGCATCTGCAGCCAAAGCGCGAGTCTCCTCGCCGGAACGTGGAGCCAGGAAAAGACCAGCTACAGCGCCAGCAGCAGCACCAAATACAGCGCCTAGAAAGAAACCAGCAGACTTCTTGCTCATAAGTACCTCCTGTTAAACAGCAAAACGCTGTACGTAATCATACCGCAATAAGGGCGTTTATCGAACGGGCTTTGAACGAGGAACGTTAATCATGTTCCAATCGTCTGGAACGTCGGTGACCTCGGAGTCATCGGTTGCGTCCTCGGCGGCTGTTGCCTCGGCGAGCTCGTCGACGGGCGCCTCGTCGGCGTCGGCTGCGGGTTCGGCGACGGCTGCGGGTGCGACCTCATCGGCTGCGTCGATGCCTGCGACCTCGGCGTTGTTCTCCTCAGCGTCTGCAACCTCAGCCTCAACTGCATCAGCAGCTGCGGCATCAGCGACGTCCTCGGAGGAGTTGTCGGCAGCGTAATCCTCTGCGTCTACGCTCTCTGCCTGGGGTGCAGCGTCCGCCTCAGGTTCTGCGGAGTCTGCGAGCTCATCGGTCTTCTCGCCGTCAAGGCCCTGGATGAGCGCAACGAGGCCAGAGACGATTGCATTGATGTCTGGGTCGGCGTCCTCCTGGTTGCCATATGCCCAGTTGAGGAGCCATACAGCACTGGAAAGCGAGGCTGCAACCAGCACGTCATCTGGACATGCGAGGATAATCTCGTAGAGGCCGCGGCGGGAATCTACCAGGGAAGTCTTGCCAGAAGCAACGTCTCCCGCGAGGTTGGTCAGGGCCAGAAGCTCGACGGTTACGTGCTCAAGCAGGTGCGCAACCTCGGTGTCCTTGGCAACAAGTCCAAAGCGAGCGTCGGCGTCGCCCAAGCACAGGTGCTCCGAGAGGCCAGGCAAAAGCTCAAGCACGCGCTCGGTTGCCTCAGCATTTTCCGAGGTCAAACGTGGCGCTTTGGCCGAAAACTCAACGGTAGCGGTCAAGTTTTTAGGTCCTACCACAACTTTTTTGATAGAAATCAACTGCGCCATTTCAACCTCTTTCTATTGGTTCACTCTATTGTAATCATTCTTTTAGTTATTCATTTTCTGATGTGTCAGAGTTTTCGCCGGCTGGCTCAGATTCACCGTCTAGCTGTGGTTCTGGGGCAATTACACGCAACAAAGATAGTCGGCGACGACGCATCGACTGCACACGGAACACGTAGCCATCCTTCTCAAAAACCTCACCTGGACGAGGCAGATGATTTGCCAAATCCAGCACAAAGCCCGCGATAGTCTCGTACTCCTCGGACTCCCCTACCGGCCATCCAAGTTCAGCTGCATCATTGAGCGAGAAACGACCATCTACCAGCCACTCTCTATCAGAGAGCTGTGTCAGGTACTTGTTGTCCGGATCAAACTCATCCTCAATCTCGCCGACAATCTCCTCGACGATGTCCTCAACGGTGATAACACCAGCGGTTCCGCCGTACTCGTCAACCACGATGACCATCTGGTCGCGACTTGTCTGCATTTCAGTGAGCAGCGGAATGATGTCTTTGGTATCGGGTACGTAGTCAGCAGAACGCACGAAGCGCGCGATCTTCTCGTCGCTAGCGTGCTGGTCAAGCGCCGGCTCCAGCAAATCTTTGATGTGAGCGATGCCCACGATGCGATCGATATTCTCGTGGTAGATAGGGATGCGCGAGAAGCCCGTCTGGCGCATGACGCGCAGGACCTCGGCGATAGTTGCGGTGTCCTCCATGGCGGTCATGTCAACGCGCGGGACCATTACCTCGCGGACAACAGTGTCGCCCATCTCGATGACCTCGTGGATCATGGATTTTTCTTCTTCAGAAAGGTCCTCGGAATCCTTGACGATGTAGCGGAGCTCTTCCTCGGTGACCTCTTGATGGTCGTTGGTAGTGTCAATGCCCATCAGCGTGGTAACCGCATCTGCCGAGGCAGACGTGATGAACACGAGTGGACGCACAATCTGCATGAACGCCTTCATAGGGCCGACGACTGCTTTGGCCACTGCCTCGGAGTTTGCTAGGCCGATACTCTTTGGAACCAGCTCGCCGATGACCACGGAAAAGAAGGAAACAATCAGCGTAATAGCCACGACAGCTAAAGGAAGCGCCAGGTCAGCGTGGACACCAATGCTAATAAGCCAAGTGCCAAATGGCGCGGAAAGGCTTGTTGCAGCAAATGCTGAGGACGCAAAACCTACCAGGGTAATTGCGACCTGGATTGTTGCGAGGAAATATCCGCGATCAGTGGCAATGTCAATGACAGCAAGGGCTCTTGGATCGCCCTCGTCCACGTCCGCCTCAAGTGCCGCGCGACGAGAGCTCACAATGGCCATCTCGGCCGCAGAAAAAAAGCCGTTTACCAGGGTAAGCAGCAGAGTTATTCCAATACTTAACGCAATGTCCATCGAGTGTATGGGCACCTACCTCTTCGAAGTTATTTTTTGTACAGACTATTGTACTCTAACGCGCTCTACCTTGTAGTCTTCAGGAATTTGACACAGTCTCGCCATGAAACGTCAGGCGCGAGACGCGATGGCGCGAACGGCTCCGCGAGGTGATAGCGTCAACTATACGAGCAGCACGCTTTTCCCGCGATACGAATTACTTTTCTGCGATTTTGCCAGCCATTTTAATATCATGCTTCTCTATTTTCTGCGTTAATTCTGGCTAACACGCAGTTCCCAATATTTGATGCAGAATTTTGAATAACTCGTCCAATTAATTCATTTCCATGAATACGTAACTTTTACGCCTAAAATTATGTGCCGAAAAAGGTAAAAAACCCGTTTAGTTGGAAATGAAAATTGAAATTTGGTTGATTTATCTCCAACTAAGACGATTTTTTACCGCCTTAAAAACTTTTATCTGGGCAAACGCTATATGCAGAAATGTGTATCTTCCAACTAAACGCATTTTTTACCACTTCGAAGTCACTTCTGAGTCATTTGCATCATTCCTGCCTGCTTGGTCCCCTTAACAGCAAAAAGGCCCGCACATTCGGCTGAATGTGCGGGCCTTGGTCTTACTAAATTTACCGCTAGATTAGAGCTGCTTGCCAGCCTCGACAAGGTCCTTGACCTGCGCACGAACGGCGTCCAGGTCCTCATCGGAAGGAATCCAGCCGATAGCATGAACAGGCAGTGGCATAGTGAACTCTGCTGCCTCAAGCTCGGCCTGGACCATCTTTGGTCCAAGTGGAGCCCAGCCGTAAGAACCAAACGCAAAGCCAATACGGTGGTCGTTCTTTGGAGACAGACCGCTCATATAAGTCAGGAACGAAGAAACGGTAGGCAGGAACTTAGAGTTCAGCGTAGGCGAACCAACGCAGACATACTTAGAGTCCAGGAAGTGGTACATGACGTTGGAGATATGAGTCTCCTTGAGGTCGATGAGCTGGGCAGGAATGCCTTCAGCCAGGAAACCGTCGAGGAGAGCGTGAGCCATCTTGTCGGTTGAACCCCACATGGAGTCGTACACAACCAGGGCTTTCTCCTCAAGCTTGCCGGTAGTCCACTCCTCGTACTTGGAGATGATGTCGGCAATGTGGGAGCGCCATGCAACGCCGTGAGCTGGAGCGATAATATCGATGTTCTCCAGACCAATGCCCTTAACTGCGGTAACAGCAGAGTCAGCCTGACGACCGTAAGGGAGAACGATGTTTGCGTAGTACTTGCGAGCCTGCTTCATAACCTCGCAGTAGTCGGACTCGTCCTCAAAGCGAGTAGTTGAAGCGTAGTGCTGACCAAATGCGTCGTTGGAGAAGAGGATCTTATCGTAGTCGGAATACGTGACCATGTTGTCTGGCCAGTGGACCATTGGGGTCTGCACAAAGGTCAGGGTGCGCTTACCAATGTTGAGCGTATCGCCCGTCTTTACGCCGTTAACGTTGATATTCTCGCCATAGAAAGCCTTGAGCTCCTTAACGCCCTGAGGTGCGCTTGCGTAGACCTCGGCGTTTGGCGCAAGCTCCAGAATGCGAGGAACGCTTCCGGAGTGGTCCATCTCAATGTGGTTGCAGATCAGAACGTCAATCTTTGCTGGATCGATGATGCTCTTAATGCGCTCGACCAGCTCCTCTGAGAATGGGCGCTTGACGGTGTCAATAAGCGTGACCTTCTCGTCCAGGATAAGGTATGCATTGTAGGTAATGCCCTGCTCGGTGGTGTAGCCGTGGAACTCGCGAGCGTTCCAATCCAGGGCTCCTACAAAGTAGACATCGGGTTTGATTTCGACAGAACTAAGCATGTGTCCTCCAAAGACCACAGTGCGAAAATTTGACACTACAAGGATATCATTTGCCGGCTAGTGAATGTATGTTCACGTAAACTTTCCAGAAGTTATCCGAATCCAAATTCTTTCCGTGCTGGAATCTAGATTTTCACTTTGTCCGAATCTAAATATTTTCCTTGCTGTTATGTTCTTTTGACAGTGCTAACATAAATTACATAGGTCTAAAACGTATCCGGAGAGGGAAACCTATGAAAATGCTACGCGCAATGCGTGAGCCACTGAAGTATGTTCAGGGCAAAAATGCTTGTCTCGAGTTCGAAAAAGAGATGGGCTACATGGGAAAGCGCTTCCTGTTTGTTTGCTCTAACAGCGGCTACAAAGCAACCCACGACATGATCGAGCAGAGCTTCGAGGGCAAGGGCGACTATTACCGTCGCTATGAGGTCTTCGGCGGTATTTCTTCCAACGGCGAGATTAACCGCATGAAGGCTATCGTCGAGGAGGACAACATCGACGTAGTCGTCGCTATCGGCGGCGGCAGCGCTGTTGACACTGCAAAGGCAACCGCATATTACGCTGGTAAGCGCATCGTTATTCTCCCTACCGTTGCAGCTACCGACGCTCCATGCACCGGCCTCTCCGTTATTTACAACGATGACGGTTCCTTTGACAAGTACCTCTTCTACCCACAGAACCCAGATGCAGTTATGGTCGACACCCAGATCATCGCTAACGCACCTGTTTCCTTCCTGGTAGCAGGCATGGGCGACGCACTGGGCACCTACTTTGAGGGCCGCGCATCCATCCGCACCGAGTCTCCTTCCCTCGAGGGAACCGGCATTACCCGCGTTGGTATGGCAATTGCTAAGGAGTGCTACCTCACCCTTCGCGATTACGGTTCACAGGCAATTAAGGCTTGCGAGAACAACGTTGTAACCCCAGCTCTTGAGGCTATCTGCGAGGCAACCGTCTACATGAGTGGCGTCGGCGCTGACAACGTTAACTGCGCAGCAGCTCACTCCTTCTACAACGGCCTCACCTCCCTTGGTGGCCACAGCGCACCTCACGGTAACTGCGTTGCTTTTGGTACCCTGGTCCAGCTTGTTCTTGAGGGCGTTCCTCAGGAGGAGTTCGACGAGGTCCAGGACTTCTGCCTTGAGGTTGGTCTTCCAACTACCCTCGAGGAGGTTGGCATCACCACTGACGAGCAGATCAAGAAGATCGCTGAGGCTGCTTGCGTTCCTGGCGAGACCATTCACAACCTTGCTGGCGACGTCACTCCTGACGAGCTCTATGCAGCTATCGTTCAGGCTGACGCTATGGGCCGCGCTCTTAAGGCTTAAGCTTCTAGCCGCAGGTTGTGACGCACACCGACGCGCCTGGCGGCAGGTCGCAACGGCACCGCAACGGCACATTTGCTTGAAACAGAAGAGGGACCGCAGGTGCGGCCCCTCTTTTTTGTTGCAGCTTTTATGTGATGGTGAGGAGTGCGGACAATGGCGCCGGAGCGGCAGTGCAACAGCGTGGCGGCGACTACCTACCAGCGGCGACGCACTTACAGGCCAAGCGCCTACAGGCCCAGCACCTGCTTGATGTCCGCAGCAATCAGCTTGGGCTCCAGATGACTTTCTCGCATAAGGTCCGCGATGTTGACGCGGTCGTAAAAGGCCTTCTTGACGCCATAGTTCAGAACGCGAGCGGAAGAAGTTCCCAGGTAGCTAGCGATATTCTGTCCCCAACCGCCTTCGATGATGCCGTCTTCAATGGTTACGATGACGTCGTGGTCTTTTACCAGGTTGTCGAGCAGATTTTGGTCGATGCCAGAGGCAAAGTATGGCTTGACCAGCGTGGCTTCAATTCCCAGAGTAGAGCTAAGGGCCTCAACGGCTTTCTCGCCAAGGTCGTAGAAATCGCCCAAGGCAAGAACGGCCACCTTGGAGCCCTGGCGCGTGACCTCGTAGATATTGAGGTCGTCGAAGTTTGTGCGGACGGGACCCTCGGCGTGGACCACAGGACCGGAAGGAATTGCGATGTAGACGGGGTATTTGTCCTGTTCAAGTGCCCAGTCGAGCATGGCGATGTATTCCTCGGCGTTGGACGGCGCGAGATACACCATGTTAGGGATGTTTGCGATCATGGAAATGCTGCTGAGGCCCTGGTGGGTGGCGGCCATCAAGCCCCTAATGGAGCCCGAACCCACGATAACCGCAGGGTTCTGATTAAGCGCCAGGTCCTGAGTTAGCTGGTCGTAGGTACGCTGGATGAAGGTTGCGCTTGAGCCCCAAATCACGTGCGCGCCCGCGTGAGCCGCGCCAGAAGCCATCGCAACTGCAGTTTCTTCGGCAATGCCCACGTCAAGGTAGTGCTTACCCAGCTCTTCTCGACGTTCCTGCGTAAGGCCAAGCAGGCCAGGAACAGCCGACATAAGCACCAAGAACTTTGGGTCAGTCTTTGCGCGCTTGAGGGCATACTCTGCAAAAATGCTGGCATACGACTCGGAGGAACCGGATGCAGGGCTCTGACCAGTCTGGATGTCAAACGGCATGTGCCAGTGCCACTTCTCCTTGTTTGCCTCCGCGGGAGCGTAGCCCTTGCCTTTGAGCGTATTGATGTGGACCACGACCGGATGGGTCGTGTCTTTTACCTGCTCGAATGCGGCGATAAGAGCCTCGATGTCGTTACCGTCATTGACATACAGGTAGTCCAGGCCCATCGATTTGAAGAGGTTATTCTCGGCAGCTCCGTTGGTGCGGCGCAGCTCAGCAAACTGGTCGTACATGCCGCCGTGGTTCTCGGCGATGGACATCTGGTTGTCGTTGAAGACAATGATAAAGTTGCTGTTCAGCTCACCAGCAACGTTCAAACCCTCAAGAGCCTCGCCGCCGGACATGGATCCGTCGCCGATAACTGCGATGATGTTCTCCTTGCCGTCCATGATGTCGCGAGCCTTTGCCAGGCCAAGCGCCAGACTGATGGACGTGGAAGTGTGGCCGATTTTGAAGAGGTCATGCGGGGTCTCGGCGGGATCGGTGTAAGGAGACACCGAGTCGTAAAGCGCGGGATCCATGTATGCCTGCTTGCGGCCGGTGAGCATCTTGTGGGGATACGTCTGGTGCGAGACGTCGTAAACGATATGGTCGACGGGCGAATTGAACACGGTATGAAGCGCGATAGTTGCTTCGACGATGCCAAAGTTTGGACCAAAGTGGCCGCCATGCTTTGACTCCATGACCAGCAAGTTGTCGCGAATCTCCTGCGCAAGTGTCTTGCGAGCCTCCGCGTCCAGCTTCTTTACGTCTTCTGGTCCATTGATATTCTCTAGGTACATGTGCGACCTTTCTTGAATTTAAACTACTGTCACGAATAACATCGCCATCTCAACGCTGTTTGTCTGAAATACGTACCCAGATCGCCGCCACGCAATACCGACAGGCAAGAAAATAAGCCACATGAGTAAGTAAGTTCTAGAAGCTTCCGTCCACGATCAACCATACCGTACGGGCAACATCATTAGCTGCTTGCACTGTTTTGCTGATGGCCGAACACACCTAAGTCAGATAATCTGTCAAAAAGACGTATACATTACGCTGAAAATA
>CABSWT010000006.1:0-54798 GCA_902481575.1 uncultured Atopobium sp. | reverse complement strand
GGTAATAGCTGCAAGTACTAATGGTGCATAAAGAATAAGAGCTACCTGAGTTTTTGCAATATCACGCTTGTGATTTGCTTCATCCGCCCACGCTTGTTCCTCAGACAAGATGCTACTCAGCTTATTCTGCTGAATAGGAGCTAGCCCAGAAACCCAATCGGTTGGGAACGTAATGCGAGCTTCCGCAAACTCATCAGTTCCCACGCCAGGGACTTTGTAGACGACCGCATTATTGGTAATTTCAACATTTGCATCTAGTGGACCATGTCCCCAAGCACGAACTGTATCTCCAGCCACAATTGACTGTCCTGAAGGAACAGGAAGATGGATAGTAGCCGTTACATTACGAGACTCTGAATCCCAGCCATCAGATACAAATTTCCAGTACAACTCTGCAGTATCAGACCAGTTTGTTACAACATTAGTAATGTCATACTCGATAGTTATATGTGCATACTCATCATCATGTGCTGAATAAATCTTCAAGTTCAACATATTGCCTGATAGAGTGGGAACATAATACTCGTCTGAGCTGGCACTATTTCCATTTGAGTCTTTGCTGTAAAGCTGACGCGTTCCTTGCCTATCCTGAACCTTAACTGAAGTAATGTTTACTTCAACGTTCTGTCCATTGTATTTATTCTTTCCAACTGGAAGATTCCAATAGACACCATGAAAACTACCATTGAAATAAAATGTACGAGTTTCTACAACATGCAACGTTCCGTCTTTTTGAACCGTCGCATCAATATTTACCGTATCTATTGAAAGGTCGCGCGCAAATGCTCTTGCAGGCGTAATTAAAAACGCAACAACCAAAAGCATTACGCAAAGCGCAATCTTTACAAACCGGCTCTGTTTAGAAGAGCGAAGCGAAACTTTATACATGAAAACTCCTTTATGTTACTTTCGCAACTCTTCCTAAAAGGATACCACGTACTAATTAATCTGCTGGTGAATATGAGTTATCCAATTCAAACAAAGCAGGTGGCAGTCCTTTATCCCACTCCTCTCCTACTTCCTCAGAAAGTAAATACTCATCAGTTTCTATAAAAGGAAGGCTGGCAATTCTTTTATTTCTTGATGTTTCGAGATTGCATACAAGCGAGCTTGGGCCGCTGAAGTCTAGAAGGCACCCGTAACAAATTCTCATGTCCTGAAATAACTTTTCTCCGCATCTGGGGCAAATTTTGACGGAGTAGTTTTCTATAGCCATAGCGACTCCTTCTTTCAACATTGCTTTCCTCGGTACTTATTTCTTGGATGAGCACTTTCTGTCCCACTTCAAACCATGGGAAGTCATCAACTGATGGTCTTTCAAATGTGCAATAGGCGCCCGCGCAGCTATGAATTTGTTTAGGCTGTACTCGTCTCCGAATTTTTAAAATTTCTCCGTGATCGTCTGCAAATGCAATATCAATCGGATATGTCATTCCAAAAGTATGAACTGAAGAGCACCTCAGAAGTAATACTGGAGGAGCTGTTATCTCGGTACCCAAAAGCCCAACGAACTTTTCAAAGCCCCCTTGTAACAATTCAAAAATCTGTTCAGAATTAGGGACTTCTTCTATCGAAACCTGTACATTCATTTTCAAATCACAACTCCCGACTTATAGGGACTAACAACAATTGAAGTTGTATGGGTGAGGTACAGAGGAGACTCTAATGACACTAAGGGGAGACGCACAGTATGTGGCCAAGGTCTGTACTTTAGAGTTGCTTGATATTTAGGAAAAACAGAGACCATATTCCCAATCCCCTCCTTTTCTCCCTCCATGGAGACGACAATGTCGCAATTGTCATCACATTTAAGAGCAGTTTTTATTTTCTGAGTTAAGTTTTCTAGCGTTCCTCCATCCGTGGAATGACTGGAAGAAATTCCATGAGCAATGATTTGATCCGCCGCAACACGATCAAACTTTGAGCACATATCTGCAAACTTAAATAAATTGATTGCAATTAGAGCAACCACTAATACAACCGGAAGTACCAATGCAGTCTCAACAAACATTTGCCCTTTTTGGCAACAAAGAAATTTCATTTTTCTCATATGCCACCAAAAACTTTCTTAACATCAATTTCTAAAGGAATCTCAATATCAATGACAGGAATGGTCAGCTTTGCAATTGTGATTTTGTCAGGCAAATACTGGAGAGAAAACGCACCAAGTGAACGAGCTAAAGCAATTGGATCTGATGTATTAGGTATTTTCTGAACTAGTTCACGAATCGTTGATTCTTTCTCAAAGCCAGCTTGTTTCAAAACACTTTCTGTATTAACAAGAACAGGCTTCATTTGTCTTAAATCACTTGGCTCTAATCCAGCGTCAATAACTATTTGTTTCAAAGCACTCTGTAATTTGGAGCCGACACTTCCACCTGTTATTCCGTCAACGTTATCAAGAAATTCCGACAGCTTAGAAGACCAAGAAGTTACACCATCCCCATATGAGATTAAAAGAGATCCCCACAAGCTCATTACCTTATCTATGGTCTGTCCAATAAACCCTCCCCTCCTTTCAACCTGATCAAAAAAGCTTGAAAGAACGTTGTTTGTAGAAGAGCTGTCTGGAGCAAGCGTTGCTCCGGATATTGCATATCCTTCTGGGAGAAAAACTGACTGCTCAAGTGTTCCTAAACTTCCTTGAAATTCTGGAGATGAACCTCCTCTTCTCACAAATGAAATACATCCCCAAGCTCCTGGAGGACATAATCTGGGCCTAGCAACCTTTAGGGCATCAAGTGCTTTTTGAAACATTCCAGTTGATTTGTCTGCAGCTTCAGACAGCTTCTTTCGCAAATCTTTTATTTGCTGACGTGAGGATTCATAAACTTCAGACTCTTCGACTACGATTTTCCAGTAATGTTCAAACCCGTTATCAATATTTGTCGAAGCAGAAGCCACTCTTCCCACATCGCCGCTCGTAAAATGACAATGTTGACACTCATGAACCGCTCTAGAATCTAAATCTTGTAACGATGCAAATCCCGCGTTTTCTCCGGTTGCTCCTGGACAAGACCTATGAGCATGAATGGTTTTCTCGCCGTTTTCATAGGTGCAAGGCCAAATAGGCTTTAAATACAGGTCAGTTTTCTTTGTCTCCTCTAAGTTATGTGGTAATCGAGGCAAATTCATTTCAACCTCACCATCAGCTGTTTCTTTATAAAACCCTTTTGAAAGTTCCGTAAACGCAAAGTTGTAAAAAGCTTTTCGTATAGCAGAATCACGCAATTCTTCTGCAGTGCTTCCATTGACAATTTCTTGATCATATCGAGCTCTGTAATATGCTCTAGCTCGCTTTAAAGCGATACCGAACGTCCAAGAAGTTGGCGACGGGATAGATGGATTTATATCCCCAGAAAGACCAGCGAGATGCTCTGCTCTTTCACGCATAGAATACGGACCTCCACCGCAGTCTGCCTCCCACGCCCTCTTTTTAGATGTCTCTGCTTTACTTTGTAACTCTTCAATCTGTTTTGCTATCTGCTGTAATAGCTCGCTCTGTTCTTTTAATTCATCTGACGAAACGTCGCTATTTAAATGTCCAAAATCAGATTGTGACTGAGCGGGAAATAAAAGAGCTGATCCCACGAAGTTACCCGCATCAGTAGAGTTCTTTTGTATACAAGAGCTCGCCGCCATTGCTGCAAAAACTGGAAGCATTTTTTCAGTTTCCTCTAAGCCTTCACAAGCTGAAGTAGCAAATTTTTTACGCGCTTCAAGTGTCTTAAAACCTGCATCACACAATTTAGAACCCGCTGAAGCTAAACCTGGAACACATGAAGCAACCAATCCGGCTCCAACACATAACAATCCTGATAACCCAAGACTCAAAATGCTTGCATCAATTACCTGCGCAATAGTTGTGTATTTAGCCACGACATTTTCTCCTGCCATAGAAGCCGCATCTGCTATTGACTGAGTTTTGTATGCTCTCGATGAAACCCAAGCGACCGATACCAGTGCGAATACAAGCGCTAGACATACTAAAATCGCACTTGCAAAAGCGATTGATGTAATACCGCCTTTATCGTCTATAAACATGGAAAGTCCAAGCTTTATTTTCTTATGTTTATCCTTTCCAAAAGGCAATCCAATCCGCATAAGAACCCTCAATCCAATCTGGATACGTACTAGCAGATAAACTTGAATGCAAGACAATCCCTTGGTTATCCGTCTGACCTGCAAGGAATAAACACCAGCCTATTGGCGGCATCGCTGCCACATGACCCGTAATTTCAATCAAGACATCGTTTTCTTTTTTATCAATAGAGATATTCCAGTCCTCATCTCCACCCTTATGAAATAGAGGTATCTCTGGTATAGCCTTAAGTCTGCGTTTGATATAGGACTCTATTAACTCAGCGTCAGAAGACGTTGTTGCTACTCTTAATCCTTCTGCACAGGCTCCATCCATAACTGTCTTTGTATAGAGAATGCAAACAGGTTCTACAAGCAATGCAATAATCATCAGAATAACGGGAAATAAAAGTGCTGCTTCTACTGACGCTTGACCAGCATTCTGTTTAAAACGAGAGAACATCTTTGGCTAAATCTAAAAGAGAGTCATGCATAGTATGTGAAGCAGCTTGAGTAGCCAGTTGAACAACTGCTCCATTTTGCACAAAGTGATATATCACACCAAGAGACGTAATGACAATTAAGCACGAAAATAAAACTAGAGCATATTCAAGCGTTGCTTGTCCTTGTGTATTCTTAACACCTAGTTTGATTGCTCTAATAGATTCTTCGCATCTTGAGTGGATATGTGACATGTTGAGACCCTCCTTATCTCTCCTTGATCAGAAACAGTCACAAGTTCTGACCAATTTCCACCATTAACTAAACAGCCCCATACATTGCCGGCTATGTCTAAATATCCGGAATAAACAAGCACACAATCAGCTCTTTGCTGATAGCCCTCTAAAATACTCTGGGCTTCGTTTTGAATAGTTTCTTTACTATCTCTTTGCACGGAATTCTGTTTAAACAAATCTTCTGCTGCTGCATATGAGATTGGCTGTTCATTGGCTTTTTTGTCGTCTCTATTTTCATGAGTCTGCACATAGTCTGAGCTCGTATTTGATGAATGGTCCTGTTTTCTTGGTAATACGAGAAGTGCAGCAAATAGCAAACATACAGTGACAATAATGAACACAGAATAAGCAGCAGTGCTCTTTCTGCTCATAGAGAATTAATTCCCGATGTAATTGCTTCCCAAAGCTCAGAAATTTTACCTTTAAAAGCAATGATTGCGACAATCGCAATAACTACAAGTACGCCAACTAAAATTGCATACTCTGTAGTTCCCTGTCCAGATTCATCCTCTTTTAAGCCTTGTAGATACCTAAAAAATTGATAGAAGAACATCATCGGCTTTCCTTTCTCTTAAGAAGAAAATGCAGGTCCAAGCAAGGGACCTAAAATTGCAAGTAACATTGCTGGAACAATCAGCGTTCCTAGAGGGATGAGCATTTTAATTGGGATCTTTTCAATTTCCGTTTCTAACAGCGAACGCTGCTCATCGCGAAGAACTGAAGCTTGTCTATCTAATATTTCTGCAAGAGGAGTTCCAAAAGTAAGCGCTTCATTCACAACAGTCGCAAAGCTTTTAAGCGATGGAACTCCTACTTTTGCCGCCATCTGATTGAGTGCTTCTTCGCGAGTAGTAGCACCAAGCTTCCAAGTCATATGAGCATTTGAAAGCTCTCTCGATAATTCTCCAGATTCTCGCAAACAATACAGATCAAGCGCTGAATCAAAAGATAGCCCTGATGACAGCCCAAGAATCAAAATGTCAATCATTTCTGGCATCTCACGTAGGCATGATTTTCTTGTAAACTCAGACTTTGCCCGGAGGCTCATTCTCTTGTGACTTTTTATGCCTCTTATAATTTGCTGATAATAGCTATGGACATCAAAATGATTCAAATTGACGGGAACAACTAGGGCGAGAATACCTATGCATGTTGCAAATAATACGGAGCATAGTAAATCCATCACTTCATTACTCCTTTCATAATGCTTCGAATAATCAAAAGAGCAACGCAATCCATGACCATTGCAATTGATGTGCATATAACGCCCGATGGCGTAAATAAACCCTTTTGAAAGTCCGGCGATAGAAGCGACAAGACAATCAATAAAACAACTGGGAGAAGACATACAATTCGAGCAGATAATCTAACTTGAGCAGTCTTTGTTGCTATGAGCCTTTGATTCTTCTCTTGTAATTCAACTAACTCGGCAGTTTTCTGTAAAAGACTCTTAAGCGGAGACCCTGTTCTATGTGAAATTACTAAGGCGCTAGCCAGCAAATTAACACCTGGAGCATCCAACCTTTCTGCCAAGTCCTCAATAGCTTCTTCGATAGGAAAACCGCACTTGATTTGCATGTCAGCAATATAAAAATTTTCTGATACGACACCTTCTGTGTGTTTACTGACATATTCAATAGATTGTGAAAGTGTGAGACCTGATCCAAGAGCAACGGCGATTGTTCTAAAAATCGAAGGCATCATATGGGCGATTTCTAAAGCAGATTGATGCTTGGCATGTTCATATAGAAAATAAGGAACGAGAAATAACGAGAAAACACCGCAAAGCGTACCTATTGCAGACTCAAATAGAACACCAAGCAAGATGGATCCAGCTATGCCACTAATAAAAAACAGTACGAAAGCATCAGTGACTAAGGTAATCCCATATTTGTAAAGAAAACGATTACGTAGCTGCATTGATGTATAAGAAAAAGGTTCCCATTTGAGCAAGCGCTGGACAAAAGTGCTATTGCGTGCAAATTGAAAAAACTGAACTACATAACCTGTTACTCGTGCATTTATTTGAGAAACAGTTTTTTC
This sequence comes from uncultured Atopobium sp., assembly GCA_902481575.1. Taxonomy (GTDB): domain Bacteria; phylum Actinomycetota; class Coriobacteriia; order Coriobacteriales; family Atopobiaceae; genus Lancefieldella. Next base: position 47,938 of record CABSWT010000006.1, on the reverse strand, counting down.
CTCACCGTTGCATACAAGAAAATAAATAATTACTCCAAAAACACCTCCTGTGATTGAGGAAGTAAAGACATCCATGAAGTAACCTCCTTTTTATTGAGTATTCCTTCTTGTATTGCACGATTGATAAAAGAAGGAACTTTTACAAAAAGCCAACTTCTTTTCTGCGCGTCAAACGACACCACCTCTTGCACTTCAATTGATCCTGACGAAGACAAGGAGATTTCTGAAACGCTGGTCACATATCGTTTTCCATCAGGAAATCTTTGAGACATAACTATCAGATCAAGTGCAGTGGCAATCTGCTTTTCTATGATTTCTGCAGGTAAGTCCATTCCAAAACGAGCCATCAACACTAGGCGCAATATTGCCTCTTGAGCGGTTCCGGCATGCAATGTAGTTAAAGAACCGTCGTGACCTGTATTCATAGCCTGCAGCATATCAATGCACTCTTCACCTCTTACCTCTCCTACTACAATGCGATCTGGCCTCATTCGGAGCGCGTTTCTCACCAATGATCTAATGGTTATTTCTCCTGTTCCTTCTATTGAGGCGGGCCGAGCCTCTAGCCTGACAACATTTGGATGCGAATCGAACTTAAGCTCCGCTGAATCCTCAATAGTGACAATTCTTTCTGACTTTGAAATTTCACATGAAAGTGCATTTAAAAGCGTAGTCTTACCGGATCCTGTTCCTCCAACAACCGCGATTCCCTGTCTGCACTTCACAGCCCAAGACAAAAATCTTGCAAGCCATTGAGGCAGCGATTTCATTTCCACTAACCGGTCCAAAGAAGTAATTTTTCCAGTGAATCTTCGGATAGTTACTGAAGTGCCGTTCACTGCAACAGGGCTTGCAACTGCATTGACACGGTCTCCATTCTCAAGTCGTGCGTCAACAATAGGACTTACCCTATCCAGCCTTCTTCCTAATGGAGATAAGATACGATCCATAACAATCAAAATCTGCTCTTCAGAGTCAAAGACTGTTTTTGATTCAAATAGCTCGCCGTTTTTCTCGTAAAACAAATTGTTGCAGCCATTAATCATGATTTCCGTAACATCTTTATCATTCAGTAGTGGCTGAATTGGACCAAGACCACATACTTCATTGATTACCTGTTCGATTGTTTCCTCATAGTCAACTGAGCTAAAGAGCTCGTCCTTCTCTTCATTAACAATTGCTTCACAGGTAACTCTTAGTTCGTCTCTTACGCGATCGATATCACTGCCTGTTATAAGAGAAGAAACCGTAGAAAGTCCTAATCGAGAAACAAGTTTTTCTTTTAACTTCTTTCTAGCCTTCTGAAATACTTCTTTTTGGAGTAGTGAGTCATTCTCATCTTGAGCCTCAATTTGCTTAGCAACGCGTTCAAAGACAAGCATTAACCCACTTCCTTCTTCCTGTTAAACAAACTAAATGGCTTTTTCTCAGGAGTTGCTTGCAGGGCAATTTGAGCCTCTCGCAGCTGTGGAAGAATGCCCAGCTCGTTAAGGAAATGCGCAAGGACAAAAGAAACCGACTGCGCAAATGAAGTTTCCTCTTGTAACAACACGGAAAGCTTTCCTTGCTGAATAAGCTCCTGAAACCCTGGTCCGCCTTCAAAAATCCTAAACATCTTTGCTGCTTCAAGACCAATCTCTGCCTTTCCAATAGAAAAGTCCTGTTTAACCTTTGGATTTGCTTTGTTTTCAAGTCGGATAATGCGAGTTCTTGCCACTCCAAGACGCACTGCAAGTCCACTTACTTTTGCTAAAGAATTAATACACGTAAGAGGGTTCTCGGAGACTATTACCAGCCTATCTGCGCATTGTGCTGCCTGAGCGTAGCAATCTGTTGAAGCGGTAGTAGTATCCACAAGTACCAAATCAACCAAACCAGAAACAGCTTGAAGAAAATGACTTACACAAGGAAATAACAACTCTGCCATTTCAGGTTTTACACAAGGGCCAAAAAGATACAAATTTTTATGGACGCAGGTTGCTTTTTCTAGAAGGCTCTCTTTTTCTGAAGGCACATCAGCAACAAGATCAGAAAAGTCTTTTGGTTGCCTAATTCCAAGTTTCTCAAACGCGTTTCCATAAGACAGGTCAAAATCAACTAATGCAACTTTTAGACCCCAAGAAGAAGCAAGCAGTGCCATTGAAGAAACAAGTGTGGTCTTTCCCACTCCTCCTCTTCCGGAAGTGAACGTAAGGATTGGAGCTTTTAAAGTCTTATCAAGAGGAATAACGGATTGTAGATAGGTATTCAGCTCTTGTATGCTGGCAACATAATCTGAAGCTTCTGGTAAAGGCTGAGAAAGCCTGTCAGCCCCATATGATTGATATCCTCTTCCAACCTTTACCAGATCTCCTAATTCCATAGGGTCAATTACTAAATCAACTCCTGCCTTAGCCGCTCTAGAACGAAGTGATCCGGAAGCTCCAGACCTTACCAACACTACACAACGAGCATTTCCGTCTTTAACAATTGCAGCCGCTAGATTTATATCCGAAACATCGGAGCCAGTATTACCAATCAAGACCGAATAATCTTGAGGAGTTGAACGGGCGACAATTGATCTAAGAGATGCCGCTGAATCGGCAAATTCACACCTATTGTTAATTCCCAAGTACGTAAGAATGGCGCCAATCTCAACGCGTGCATCAAGACCTACGTATGAGATCCACTTTTCTAACATCACGCTTCACCTCCTGGATTAGTAGACGAATCTACTTGTGACGCACTGTCGCTGTTTTGGTTGGTTGTTGAAGAAGTAGGGTTCTCTGGCTGTACCTCTTCACTTGCATCAGATGGGCTTGATTGATTTGTCGCGTCAGATAAATCTTTTGGATTTTCTTCTTCAACGTAAGAATTGTTGTGTAGTAAGTCCTGGGAATTAATCTTTGACCCCGGAAGAGTAAAGCGGAGTGTTCCTCGAGCGTATGCAGAAAGCACAGCAGGAACTTGTTCAGGAGTCAATCCAAGCGTTACGGAGGAGGAAGTGTAAAGAGTGCCTTCGGTGTCATCTGACAAGACCGCAATGTCCGAAGCAATACAGGTAATGAGAGAATCGGTGACCTCATACGCTGCAAGCTTTGTGCCAGCACTAAGCCTCTCAGCTAGTCCGTACTTCTCGCCATGAGAAATAGTGAGACCAACAAGATTTTCTGGAATAGAAATCTGAGAGGCAACTGATCGTAGATGAAGAGAGACAACAGGCATTCCAACTCCAATAACAGATGAGACCGTACGACCCATAACACTTTCTGGGTTAGTAATTGCGCCTTCGGGAATCAAATCAGAAATCCAGCTTTTTACCTGGGTATTAGAAGATGAGAGAGTTTCTCCGGGTTCTATTTGTTTTGTGGCCACCAGAATTGAAGTAAGCTCACCGCCATATTTTTGTATTGCATCTGCACGCGATTTTTCTGCTTCAGCGCGAACGTTTTGTACGTATGCAAAGAAACAAAAACTGGCCAAAAGTGCACTTAACACAGAAATTAAAATTCTTGTTTTCTTAGTCACTGTTTGTCCTCCCTCCATTTGCGATACATAGATTGTGCACTTGGCATGAGAGTGAAAATGCAAAAACAAAAGATTTACCTGCACAAATCTGTCCGATAGCTGACGCGAATCTGACGCAAAGTAATTAGTTCGCTGGCTGCTGCAGTGACATAAAAAAATAGGTAATTTAAATTTTTATCTAATTTGAGATATAAAAATTTTTAGAAAATCATAGCTGCTACATTTTTCAGAAATTGTAATGATTGATTTTCTGAGTGATTTCATTGACATATAAAACGAGGGCTGACCCTCCCCATTACTGGGCGGGACCAACCCTCGTTAGTCTCAATATAGCATATTTCCTGCTAGTTTAGCGAAAAACACCCTAGACAAGCCAGGGTGCTTAGAGGATTTACGCTGTTAAAGCTTAAAGCACAACATCAGGGTCAAGCGATTGCTGACTTTCTCGCATTTCTTTTGCCAAAGACAAATATGCTTTTAACTGGGGTTCTGTAATCTTGCCCTCATGCAGGGCGTCTTGAACGCTACATCCTGGCTCATGAGTATGGGTGCAATCCCTAAACTTACACGTCTGAGCAGCTTCAGAGATATGCGGGAATATCTTCTGCAATCCCCTCTCATGACCCACAATAGGCAGACTTCTGAGGCCAGGCTCGTCCACAATAACACCAGCGTCAGGAAGCGCTACCATGCGACGAGCTACTGTTGTATGCCGTCCTGCCTTATCGGATTCGCGGACTTCTCCCGTTTCAAGCGCCTCATGTCCCAAAAGCGCATTGAGAAGCGTTGATTTACCAGCACCTGATTCACCAAGCACAATAGCTATGGAACCGTAAGGAACAAGGCTACGAACAGCATCAATTCCCCACGCAGCCCCAAGCTTTTGAGCAGTCTGAGCAAGATCTGCAAGTGCATCGGTTTTCTCGCCCTCAAGCTTTGAAGCTGTTGCAACAATCTTTACTGTAGAGTCAAGAGCTGCGGTAATAGAAGAAATTTCTTGTGCCAAAAGCTCCGGACCCGCTACATCTGACTTAGTAAGCACCACGGCACAGGTAGCTCCGCAGTCTTTAGAAATAACTGCTGAACGCACAATACGATCTACCGAGACAGCCTCGCCGTCCAAGGCCTGCACCACAAGCACCAGATCAACGTTTGCGGCCAGAGTCTGTTTTTGACCACGGGCACCGCCCTTCCAGCGAGCAATATCGGTCTCTCGCGGCAGAACTGCCTCGATGATACCCATATCGTGCGAGTCCGGAATGCGCGCACATACCCAGTCTCCCACGGCCACCGTAGAGTTCTGGCCCTTAGTCACGCGCGCGGCAAACTCGGCGCGAAACACTCCCTGCTCCGAAACAACCGCAGGAAATCCCCTATCCAGACGGACAACGCAAGCCATAGTCATCGTCTGGCGAGAAACCCCTTGAGCTTCAAGCTCAGATACAACATCTGCATAAGCCTGCGTCTGGGCCGACGATGGAGTCAACTGTTCAAACGTTGGAACATCCAGCAATGAAGAAAGGGCCGGCAGTGACCCTTGAGTCCTGCCGGCTCCTAGTTTCTTGGAACTTTTTGTACGCTTAGCGGACAAGAGTGCTCCCTACCTTATGCTTTGTTTTTCTGCACAGAACGCATAACAGCCTTGTACAGCTCCATCAGAGGAATAATAGATGCAGCTAAAAGCATTGCCATAGCGTACTCTTCAAAACCAATCTCAGCAAAGCCAAATGCCTGAGAAAGTGGTGTCTCAATTACCACAAAGGTAAGAATCAAAGACATAACAAAGGAACCCCACAGCCAAATGTTTTGGCTGGTCAGCTTAAAGATGGAACCACGCAGAGAACGCATATTGAAGGAGTGGAACATCTCAACCATAGAAAGCGTCAAGAACGCCATGGTCATACCCTCGACGCCAGCCTCTGGGTTAGTAATAACCTGAGAGATATCAAAGGTTCCATACTCAAAGTAGTGGCCAATAAAATAGCTGGCAAGGGTGAGAAGAGCAATGATAGAGCCCTGAACAAGGCAGTCAAAGCCAACGCCACCCGCAAAGATTCCATCCTTAGGATTACGAGGCTTGCGCTTCATAATGCCTGGTTCAGCCTTCTCGGTAGCCATAGCAAGCGCAGGCAGAGAGTCGGTAATCAGGTTAATCCACAGAAGGTGAGTAGGCTGAAGAATAGTAAAGCCAACCAGAGATGCAATAAAGACGGAAATAACCTCTGCAAGGTTGGAGCTCAAGAGGAACTGGATGCACTTACGAATGTTGTCGTAGATGCGTCTTCCCTCTTCGCACGCACTAATGATGGTGGCAAAGTTATCGTCAGCCAAAACCATATCTGCAACGCCCTTAGTGACATCGGTACCAGTAATGCCCATACCAATACCAATATCAGCACGTTTGATGGAAGGAGCATCGTTAACGCCATCGCCTGTCATGGCCGTAACCATGCCCTTCTTGCGCCAGGTATCAACAATGCGGACCTTGTGCTCAGGCTGAACACGTGCATAAACGCCAATTGTCTCAATGCGCTGCTCAAACTCTTCGTCAGAAATCTTATCAAGCTGTGCACCGGTAATTGCTTGAGAGCGATCGGTAATAATGCCCAGCTCAACCGCAATAGCAACGGCTGTATCAATGTGGTCGCCCGTAATCATAACGGTGCGCATACCAGCTTCATGAGCCTCTGCAACAGCACCCTTAACCTCAGGACGAACTGGGTCAATCATGCCGGAAAGTCCAACAAAGACCATGTCGTGCTCAAGGTTAGCTGGATCATAGCTCTGAGGAGCCTCTGTTCCCCAATCGCGACGAGCAGATGCCATAACGCGAAGTGCCTGGTCAGCCATGGACTTGTTCTGAGCCAAAATTTCAGAGCGAGCCTCATCGGTGAGGTCAATAACGCCATCACTTGTCATAATCTTGGTGCAGCGAGCAAGCACCTCATCAGGTGCACCTTTGGTGTGCTGTACAACTTTGCCAGAGCGAGTGCGCACTACAACAGACATCATCTTACGAGAAGAGTCAAAGGGCGCCTCACCAATACGAGGGCGAGAAGAAGCTAAATCACTTGTGGTGTATCCAAGTTTTGCAGCGTCTGCAACAAGAGCAGCCTCAGTAGGCTCACCCTTTGCAACCTGCTCCGCATCGTCCCAGGTAGCGTCTGAGCACAGTGCCATGGTACGCACATGTGCATCAAGGTTTTCTGTCTCATGACGGACAACAGTCATCTTGTTTTGGGTCAGAGTACCGGTCTTATCAGAGCAGATAACCTGAGTACAACCAAGGGTCTCAACTGCGGTAAGTCGACGAACAATAGCGTGACGCTCGCTCATTCTGGTAACACCCATAGAAAGAACGATGGTAACAACGGCAACAAGACCCTCTGGAATTGCAGCTACTGCAAGAGAAACTGCAACCATAAACGTACTGAGGATAAGGTCAAAGTTGCCAAGCATCTCAGCGCCGTGCTTGATAAATCCTGTTGCAAAGACAAGCAGCGAGATGACAACAACAAGAATAGTAAGTGTGTGGGAAAGCTTATCGAGGGCAATCTGAAGTGGAGTCTGTCCCTCTTCTGCCTGAGAAATTGCGTCTGCAATCTTGCCCATCTCAGTGTCCATGCCCGTTGCAACAACAACTGCACGACCGCGTCCATAGACCACAATAGATCCGGAGTAGCACATATTCTTTCGGTCACCCAAAGGAATGTCATCAGTGCCTTCAGCAAGACTGAGGGTCTCCGCGTGTTTCTCGACAGGAACTGATTCACCTGTAAGCGCAGACTCCTCTACCTTCATGGAAGCGCTTTCAAGAATACGACAGTCAGCTGGGACGGAGTCGCCCGCCTCAAGCAGGATGATATCGCCCACAACAAGCTCAGTTGAGGCAATCGTCTCAAGGCGGCCGTCCCTGATAACCTTGCTCTGAGCTGCGCTCATCTCTTGCAGAGCAGCAAGGGCTTCCTCGGCTTTGCCCTCCTGGACAACACCAAGAACAGAATTAATAACAACAACAAACAGAATAATTACGACGTCTGCAACTCCGCCTTCTCCGGTATAAATACCTTCAGCAGCAGAAATAGCAGCAGCAACAAGAAGCATGATGACCATAGGATCAGCCATCTGCGCAAAGAATCTTTTAATAATTGATTCTTTTGGAGCTTCTTTAAGCTTATTGAGGCCATAAGCCTCAAGACGTGAAGCTGCTTCTGCATCAGACAGACCAACTTCAGCATCAGTTTTTTGCGCACTGATTACATCAGCCGCACTTGAAAGATACTCTTTCAAAGTTCCTCCTGGGTTTCTACCTGACAGATTGATGCCCGATCATAATTCCCCAGGAGAGGGGCAAGGGCTCACCAAGGTTGCCGTGTCAGGACCTTACAACGTCCTATCATAGGACCTTACAATGCTCTATCATTTTACCGTATTCTTCTTTTTTTCAAACCTCATAAATATTTCTTAAAACTCCTGTTATGTGGCGAATAATTGTTATCCAAGGGGTACAATAAACGCAGAACATAACAACATAAGCCAAACGTTAGTTTTGGCAAGGAGGCAGTTATGAAAATCCTGTTTTATGGTGCTCAAAGTTACGACAAGGATTCCTTTAACCTTGAGCTTCCAAAGTACCCTGACATCTCAATTGACTACATCGAGTCAAACCTTACGCCTATGACCGCAGGCTTTGCCAAGGGTTATGACGCTGTCTGTGCTTTTGTTAACGCAGACGCCTCAATTCTGACCCTTGAGATTCTTGCCGGTTTTGACGTTAAGCTTCTGCTTATGCGCTGCGCTGGCTTTGATGCTGTTGACGTTAACGCTGCTAAAGACCTTGGCATTACCGTTACACGCGTACCTGCTTACTCCCCTGAAGCAATCGCAGAGCACGCTATGGGTCTTGCGCTTGCTGCTAACCGTCGTATTCACCGTGGCTACATCAGAATTCGCGAGAATAACTTCTCACTTGTTGGCCTTGTTGGCGATACCCTTCACGGTAAAACTGCCGGCATTGTTGGAACTGGTCGTATTGGCGCAGCACTTTGCCGTATCTGCAAAGGCTTTGGCATGCACGTCCTTGGCGCAGATCTCTATCCAAACATGAGCCTTGTCAATGACGAGCACGTTGTTGATGAATATGTCAGCTACGATGAGCTCTGGGAGCGTTCGGACTTTATTTCACTTCACGCTTTCTTGAATGACGAGAGCTATCACATGATTAACGATAAGACCATCGGAAAGATGAAAGATGGCGTCATTCTCGTTAATACTGGTCGCGGAGGACTTATTGACACCAAGGCTCTTATTCGCGGCATTCTTTCTGGCAAGATTGGTGCTTGTGGCCTTGACGTTTATGAAGAAGAAAATCCAAACGTTTATAAGGACCGTGGTGCTGAGGTCTTTGACTCAGTTACTTCTACCCTTTGCTCCTTCCCTAACGTAGTCATGACAAGCCACCAGGCATTCTTTACTCATGAGGCTCTCTCACAAATTGCTCAGGTTACGCTTGATAACGCAACTGCTTTTGCTGAGGGCACTGACTACGTTGATAAAAGTGTGGTTTGCTAAGCGCCAGAGAAACAATCGCTTCAAAAACGGTTACTATTGATATCTGAATGTGATTTCAATTCCTATGAAAAGGAGAGATATGGCTCGCAAAAAGACCAAGATTGTTTGTACTATGGGTCCTGCTACAGAAAGTGATGAGGTCCTTCGTGAGCTCATTCTTGCTGGCATGAACGTCGCACGTTTTAACTTCTCGCACGGTAGCCATGAGTATCACCGCACTATGATTGGTCGCGTTCGTTCTATCTCTGATGAGCTTGGTATTCCTATTGCTATCATGCTTGATACAAAGGGTCCTGAGGTTCGCACTGGTCTTCTCGAGGATGGCAAGAAGGTCACCCTTACTACTGGTGATTCCGTTATTGTCACCACTGATGATGACGTCATCGGCAATGCTCAGCGCTTCTCACTTGACTACAAGAATCTTCCAAAAGAGGTCAAGAAGGGCTCTATCATCCTTATTGATGACGGCCTCATTGGTCTTGAGGTTGATCACGTTGAGGGCACCGACATGCACTGCAAGATCATCAACGGTGGTGAGCTTGGCGAGAAGAAGGGCGTAAACGTTCCTAACGTCAACATTGGCCTTCCTTCCGTCACTGAGCAGGACCGCGCAGACATCATGTTTGGTTGCGAGCTTGGTATTGACGCAATTGCTGCTTCCTTCATCCGTGATGGCGCTGCAGTTGAGGAGATTCGTAACATCTGCCGTGAGATGGGCACTCCTAACGTACAGATCTTCCCTAAGATTGAGTCTGCTCTTGGCGTAAAGAACTTCGACGAGATTCTTGCAGCTTCTAACGGCATCATGGTTGCCCGTGGTGACCTTGGCGTTGAGGTTCCTGCAGCTGAGGTTCCTCACATCCAGAAGACTATCATCAAGAAATGCAACGATGCTTACAAGCCTGTCATCACCGCAACTCAGATGCTTGACTCTATGATTCGCAACCCTCGCCCAACCCGTGCAGAGGTTACGGACGTTGCTAACGCAATCTACGACGGCACTGACTGCGTCATGCTTTCTGGTGAGTCTGCAGCTGGTAAGTACCCTGTTGAGGCAGTAAAGACCATGGCTTCCATCTGCAAGGAAACCGAGAAGTACCTGCCAGTCAAGGATGTCTATCACCAGCGTGAGGGTCTTAAGAACGTCAACGGTGCTACAGGCTTTGCTGCAGTTGATATGGCAATCCGTGTTGACGCTAAGTGCATCATCTGCCCAACACACTCTGGCCGCACTGCTCGCCTTGTTTCTAACTTCCGTCCAAAGCGTCCTCTGTATGCAATGTCTCCATCTGATGAGGCAGTTCGTCGTACCTGCTTCTATTGGGGTGTCTATGCATTCAAGACCTCTGAGCAGGGCACGCTTTCTAACACCATGTACAACGCACTGAACGTTGCTAAGGAAGTTGGCGTCGTTGAGACCGGCGACATTGTTGTTCTGACTGCTGGCGATCCTCATACCAGCCCACGTCTTGGTGACTACACCACTTCAACTAATGTTGCTATGATTTGCCAGGTTCAGTAAACCGCATTTCAGCTTTAACGTTATATGCACCCAAGCACAAGCTTGGGTGCATATTTTTTACGTGGGATATTTTTAGCGTCTTACCAGCAGTTAGGCAATTTTCCAGCCGACGGTTTTCTCGCGCATGTTAACAAAATCAGCGTAGATGCCGCCTTCTGCCATCAGTGACTCGTGAGTGCCTCTTTGCACAATACGGCCCTTATCCAGGACAAGTATCTGATTTGCTTTACGCACCGTCTTTAGGCGATGGGCAATCATAATAACGGTCTTAGAGTTTGTGAGCTCTGCGATTGCACGCTGAAGTTCAAGCTCGTTTTCTGGATCAACATTAGCCGTTGCCTCATCAAGTACTACGATTGGCGCATCTTTTAAGATAGCGCGCGCAATAGAAAGACGCTGGCGCTCGCCGCCAGAAAGCATTGAGCCACCTTCTCCTAAGCGTGTTTCGTATCCGTCGGGTAATGCCTGGATAAACTCTTCGCAGCAAGCACGCCGAGCCGCATCAACTACTTGCTCATGAGTTGCACTTGGATTGCCAAACTTGATGTTATTCTCAATAGTGTCATCAAACAGGAAGACTCCCTGGAAAACAGTAGAGAAGTTCTGGAGCAGAGCGTCAACCTTATAGTCACGTACATCGCGTCCACCAAGCGTGACCTGGCCTGTATTCACATCCCAGAAGCGTTCAATCAAACGGACAAGTGTTGTCTTGCCCGAACCGCTTGGACCTACGATGGCACAAGAAGCACCTGCAGGAATTGAGAGACTTACATCCTCAAGAATTTGCCTGTCATCGTAGCCAAACGAAACATGAGAAAGCTCTATGTCGCAAGATGACGCTTTTTCAAGACCTTCTCCCTCTTCCATTGCAGGAGTGGCGAGAATAGCGTTTGTTTGCTCCATTGCAATTTCAATGTTACGCAGAATAGTTGAGAAACGACCAGCGGATTCAAGACGGCTAAACAACATAAACGACATAACCACTACGGTTAAGCACGTAGCTGTATCAAGTGTTCCAGAGAGCCATAAACCAACTGATACCAGGCACATGATAATACTGGTAGCCTTGGAGATGACCATTTGCAAAACTGAGAAATGAAGCGCCTTAAGCTCGAGGTTAAGCGCTTGAACGCGACAATCGTCAACTGCTTTGGCGTACTTTCCCTCAGCATCATCAATAAGGGAAAATGCCCTTACCACGCTAATGCCGCGAACATACTCAAGGACGGAGCTAATCAAAGTAGTATTTGCGGCCACATAATCATCTGATGTATTACGCACGTAGGCCTGCAAGGCCTCCATTGTTATGCAGAAAAGTGCAAACGTAGCTGCAGTTATAAGGCCTAACTGCCAACAAAATACAAACAGGAATGCAACAATAATTGCTGTTAAGGCCAAACCACCAAAAACCATCATATAGAGCAAGCCACCAAGATTTTGCATTACATCTAGCTGGTTGGTCATAACAGCTGTTACTTCTCCAAGGCTATTCTCGTTAAAATAACCCATGGGCAAGCGGCGCAGTGTATCTCCAATTTCCGCACGCTTAGCGCCAGCCATACTGAAATTAGCGTCACAGAAATTCTCACTCTTAAAATGAGCGCAGACAAACGTTCCTATAATGCTCAGAAGCATAACTCCCAGTGCAGAAACTATCGTCTGAGTTGAAAGTGTATCCGTAGTAAGAGCAGTAAAAACTATCCAAAGCGCTGTTATTTGCACTCCTTCAAAGAGACAACCAAGAACGGTAAAGAAAAGGCCCTTGTGGAGTTTCTGGCGATAAAAACTTCCAAATTGAAAGTACATTTTTAGAACAGACAGCATTTTTACTCCCCCTTAAGCCTCGTCGAGTGCGCCAATGTGAGCACGGTACATGGTTGCATAGAGCGGGCATGTCTCCATAAGCTGATTATGCGTACCCTCAGCTTCAATAGAGCCATCGTTTACAACAACAATTTTGTCGGCATTTTGTACGGTAGAAAGACGGTGCGCGATAACCACTAGCGTTTTACCAGCTACCAGCTTTGCAACTGCAGATTCAACCTCTGCTTCAGATTCTGGATCCGCATAAGCTGTTGCCTCATCCAATATAATAATCGAAGCGTTTTTGAGCATTGCTCGAGCAATTGCTACACGCTGGCGCTCTCCGCCAGAAAGATGCCCACCTGAACCTCCTACAACCGTTTGATAGCCGTGAGGAAGTGATTGGATGAAGTTGTGGCATCCAGAAGCTTTTGCACAAGCAATTACCTCATCATCGGTGGCATCTTTTTTGCCCATCCTGATGTTTTCCATAATGGTTTCATCAAAAAGGTAACTATCTTGGTCAACATAAGCTACGAGGTTTGCAAGTTGAGATGGAGTGCAGGAGCGAATATCTTGTCCTCCAATAGACACAGATCCTTCATTTGGATCCCAGAAACCTGCGATAAGCCGAGCAACAGTAGATTTACCTGATCCACTTGGGCCAACAAGTGCTGTAACCTGTCCAGGCGCAATGTCTAAGGTAATCCCGTGAATCACTTCATTGCTTCCGTAGGAGAAACGGACATCGCTCAGCTTAATTTCAGTACCTTCAAGCGTGCAAGGAACATCAGCTCTCACCTGATCAGGGTAATTTAAGACCTCAGAAATTTCTTTAACAACAGAACCCACCTGTGCAAGAGAATCCATAAAGCTCATTGCTTCAAAGAGCGGCTGAAAAATACCTAGAGAAAGCACTGCGCACATGACAAACGTAGAAGGAGAAAGACTCCCCTGAAGTACAAACAAGCATCCCAGAGGCAATACCGTTACTAACGTTGCAGGAGCAATTGATAGCATGGCATCCTGCCAGATTTGGCAGTGGCTCATCCAATCAATAAAAGCATGGGCAGAAGCGTAAACAGCCTTTGAGAACTTCTCGTAAGAGCTAGCAGACTGTCCAAAAGCCTTAATTACCTCAATTCCAGACACGTACTCAACTGAGGCATTATTCATCTCTTTACCAGTTACGATAGTATTCTGATACCAATACTCATAGTCCTTCATCATGCCTGATAAACAAGCAAGTCCCACAATTATGGTCAGCAATGCAGCAAGAGCAAGACGCCAATCCAAAACAATGAGGTAAACAAAAACCGCAAAAGCAGCCGTAAGGTTTGAAGTAAGTTCAGGAACTGCATGGGCAAGTGTGGTTTCAATACTATCGATCTTCTCGACCAAGAGGCGTTTGAGAGAGCCGGATGGCGTATCAAGCACATATCCCATGGGGATAGTGGTCAGCTTCTTTGCCACTCGGGTACGCATATTTGCGATTGTCGCAAATGTTGCCTTATGAGAAACGATAGTTGAAAGATGGTGAAAAACTATTTTTACTAAATAGCTAAGACCCGCTATAAGTTCCCAATACAGGTAAAACGACCATTCTTGAATTCCATTAAAGATACCAACCACCATGTTGCCTGCGGCAACGTAGGGAACCATTCCTCCCAAAACGCCAATAATAGCAAGGATGACAGAGAGCGCGTACATACTTTTTCTGTCTGACCACTCGAGCAATACTGCAACAGGATTTACTTCAGATTGCTGAGGATCCTGTTTTGTATTTTGATTGGGCTCAGTAGCTTGAACACTTTGGTTTTGACGATTTGCCATACCCACACCGCCTCCTGCCACAAACTCACAATGTAGTGTCTGTTATTCAGGCTGGCTTTGACAGAGAAAGCAAGGCTTCAACTGCCATAAGTTAGCTATATATAACTATTTAATAGTTTCAAACTGCTGAATAGCTAAAACAAGCTAGTTTTATAAGTAATCGGTAAGTGGTAAGCGCGCTACCTGTAATTGAGACGTGTAAACAATCCCATTAAAATACTTATGAAAGCTTAATCTAGTCTCAATAATTGGTTAATCTTTATAAGAGACCATGTATCACGAAGACGAGAGGCGTCTTTAACATCTCGAAAGGAAGCTGATCATGGAAAAGCTAGAAAAGGTTGAGGTAATTCGCGAGAAGTGCGGCGTAAGCTACGAGGACGCAAAGGCAGCACTTGACGCTTGTGATGATAATGTTCTTGATGCAATTATTTGGCTCGAGAAGCAGGGCAAGTCCACTAAGCAGACTGCAAACTATACTACTGAGCCAGCTGCACAGTCAGACGTTTCTCCAGAAATGGAAGCAGCTCAAATTGCCTACCAAGAATCAAGCAAGAAGTCTGATTTCTCAGAGAATATGTCTTCTCTTTGGGAAAAGTGCAAGGAGCTCTTCCATAAGAGTGTAGAAGCAAAATTCATTGTTACTCGTCGCGGTGAGCAGTTCATGGCCATGCCAGTAATTATTCCAATTGTTGGACTATTCCTCTGGGGTGCTACATTCTGGCTGCTCATCATTGGTCTCTTCTTTGAAATGCGCTATCACATCCAGGGAGCTTATCCTATTGTTGTTGATGTAAATGAGGCAATGGATAAGGCTGCAGATGCAGCGGGTTCCATCAAAAAAGATGTTATCGACAAAAAATAAAATGCAATTGGTTCCAAACCTAAAATAGAAAACTTCGATATTTAGGCGAGAAAATGATTAAGGTTCTTATCGTTGAAGATGAAGAAAAAATTGCACGCTTTATAGAACTCGAGCTTAAACATGAGGGCTATGAAGTAGACAAAGCTCTTGACGGAAGAACCGGAGCTGAAAAAGCACTGTCAAATGACTACGACCTTATCTTGCTTGATGTACTTCTCCCCCAGCTTAACGGTCTAGAAGTTCTTAGGAGAATTCGTCGCGAGAAAAACACGCCAACTATCATGCTCACTGCTCGCGATTCGGTCATGGATAAAGTTGCTGGTCTTGATGCAGGTGCAGATGACTACCTCACCAAGCCTTTTGCAATAGAGGAGCTTCTCGCCCGCATTCGAGTGGCCCTCAAGCATCACGAGGCAGACAGTCCAAGTTCTGCAGCAATTTCTCATACAACTGCCACAAACACTTTTACAATCAAGAGCGTCTCGCTTGATGTTGACCGAAGAGAAGTCTGCGTTAACAACAATCCTATTGAGCTTACCACTAAAGAATTTGAAGTGCTTCGTATGCTCATGGAACACGCAGGTGTTGTTATGAGTCGTGAGCGTATTGCATCTGAGGCTCTCGGATATGAGTTTGCTGGAGAAACAAACAATGTTGATGTCCATATAGCCCATCTACGTGCAAAAATTGATGATCGTTACAACATCAAGCTGATTACTACCGTTCGTGGAGTCGGATATGTCATCAGAGAAGTATAGTCAGTCTACCTCGCAAGAGCATAAAAAGCCTTTCTTTACTCCCTCTGATTCCTCAACCGCTGGAGTTATTACCTGGGGATTTTGGTGGCGTAAGCTGATGAACTACGTTGGCTTTAATCTCTTTTTGCTGGTGATTATTGCGCTGGTCTTTATTTATACGTATAACCAGCATGTTCCACAGGGCACTTTCTACCTGGGATTTTTTCCTACCGAGACTCATTCCATTTCATTTATCGGTTTTACTTTTTTACACGGACTCCCAAGCCTTAAGTACCTGGTTCATGGACCCACCTTTGGTGCCAAAATATTTGATTTAGGTGTAGACTTAGCCCGTTTCTGGCCCCTGTATATTGCAATTCTTATCTGGGAAATCATTGATCTGTTGTCATTCTTCGGTGATATGCGTCGTGTCAGAAGAGCTCTTCAGCCCCTCAATACACTTGCTCTTAAAGCAGATCAACTCGTTAATGCAGATGTACTTGCTGCTGATAAAACAACAAGTGACACCCTGGTTAAAAGCGAGAAAATCAGAAGTCTTGAGCAGGCCATCGAAGAAGCTAATATTAACGCTCCTAAGATTCAAACAGGTGACCAAGACCTAGCAAGTATTGAGATCGCCTTGAATAAACTGCTCCGTCGTATGCAGGAAGCAAAGCTACAGCAGATGCGTTTTGTTAACGATGCTAGTCACGAGCTTCGTACGCCTATAGCTGTTATCCGAGGTTATACTGACATGCTGGATCGCTGGGGTAAGACAGATGAAGCGGTACTTGACGAGTCCATTGCTGCCCTCAAATCCGAGAGCGAGCACATGCATGACTTAGTTGAACAGCTCCTCTTCTTAGCACGCGGTGATGCAGGAAGAAACACCCTCACCAAGACCCAGTTTAACCTTGCACGAATTACGTCTGAGGTCTGCGAAGAATCAGAGATGATTGATTCCAGCCATCGCTATACCCTTAAGTATGATCAGAGTGCGCTGACGGACAACCGCTATCAGGTACTTGCCGATGCCGCCATGATTAAACAGTCCATACGCATTATCGTTCAAAACGCTGCTCGATATTCGGCTGCTCAAACTACCATCTCTTTTAATGTCTCGTGCGACGAGAATACTGTTCAGATATCAGTTGAAGATGAAGGCATGGGCATGTCTGAGGCAGCAGCTACTCATATTTTTGAGAGATTCTGGAGAGCCGACAACGCTCGCATTGAAAGTAACGAAGGCTCCGGACTTGGCCTATCTATTGCAAAATGGATTGTTGACAACCATGACGGTTCTATTGAAGTGCTCTCACACGAAGGTGTAGGCACGCGCTTTACCATCGTCTTGCCGCGCATGGATTAGCAAAAATACACATCCACACGTAAAAGGTCCTTCTCGCCAGTCGAGAAGGACCTTTTGTTATAGTAGCAAAACTCTATGTACTAATTATTGTATCGGCTCTGGTGCAGTTCAACAAACCTCTGCAGCTTTTGAACAACCTCTGGCGTGAGCATGTCCTTTTTAACCTGCCAAGACCAATTTCCTTCAGCTTTACCAGGAATATTCATGCGAGCATCATCAGAAAGGCCCAGGACATCCTGAAGTGGAAGGATAACCACTGCATTAGAAGTGCTAACTACTTGCTCCATAAGGTGGTCGAAAATCTGGTGTGATTCATCAGTTGCCTGACCACCTGTAAAGCGAGTTTCTACAAAACCCATGAGCGTTTGCGTATCATGCGTGCCGCTGTACACAATAGACTCCTGAGCTGGCACAAAAGAATTTCTACAGTCTCCATCAGCAAACTGAATGACGCTCATGCCCGGAAATCCCGTCTGAGAAAGCAGTGCACGGACCGCAGGAGTAACCGCTCCCAAATCCTCCGCAATAAAAGGCAGTGAACCAAGCTGCTTATAAGCGACCTCAAACAACTCATAGCCAGGGCCAAACTTAAATGAACCCTCGGCAGCAGTCTTTCCCTGTTCAATGGCATAGTAAGAAGTGAAGCCAATAAAGTGATCCAGCCTTGTATAGTCATACAAATAGAAAGACCTGCGGAAACGTTCAATCCACCAACGATATCCTTCGTCTTTATGAGCCTGCCAGTTGTACGTTGGATTACCCCACAGCTGGCCATCTTGAGAAAACGCGTCAGCAGGAGCGCCAGCTTGGAGCTCTGTATGGCCCGTATCATCTAGAGCAAAAAGCTCCGGATGCGCCCAAACATCAGCGGAATCTTCCGAAACAAACATGGGCATGTCGCCAATAATCTGAATTCCTTTAGCGCGAGCCTCTGCTAACGTCTGACCCCAAATAACGTCAAAGGCAAATTGACGCTTTTGATGAAGTTCAATTGCCTGAGTAAGCTCGGGACGCTCAAGTAGCTCTTGTGACCAGCTGCGATACTGCTTTGGCCACTCCTGCCACACTCCCTCACCAAGAAGGTCTTTGATTGCACGGAACGCCGCATACGAATCAAGCCAATACGAGTTTCTCGCCAGAAATGCCTGGTACTCAGCAGCTCGCTTGCTCTGAGGGCCATCGCACTCAGAAATGACTTTCTTCATCGTAGCCTGATCAAGCAAGTTGATGTTTCCTGCAAAGGCGGAAATTCCCGCGTAAGGAGAGCCGTATTCATCGGTTGGGCTGACAGGTAAAATCTGCCAATACTTCTGCCCAGATTTAGCGAGAAAATCGATGAACTCGGAAGTCTCGCGACCAATTACACCAAGCTTCTGGCCTGGCGTAATTGCGGAGTCCTCGTCGGAAGGCAGAGACGTAATGTGAGCGAGCACTCCCATACCAGGCTCTAGAGGTTTTTGTAGTCTATGAGCTGGCTGAACGTTTAAGACCGTGCATCCAAGCTGCCACAAAAAGACCTCCGCCTTGCCGTCTTTGACAGGCACTGCTTGTCCACTAATAACGTCAATAACCTGCATATTTTGAGGTACAGAAACATATACCGTCTTAGCATCTGAGCGGCTCTTATTCACCAGAACACAAATGCCAGAAGCGGCTTTGCCCTGCTGTTCTTGCTGCTCATCTTTTTGAAGAGGCTTACGCCAAAATGCCAGAACATCATCAGATCCACATTCTGGGACAAATGGCTCAAACGAACCATCTACCAATAGTGGCAGCGTTTTTCTGAGCGCGATGGCATTGCGATACATATGCAGGTAATCCAGATCTGCGCGCGGGCTGCTTCCTGGCCATGGCATAGTCGCACGATTTGTTGGGTCAACAAATCCCTCAACGCCCATCTCATCTCCGTAGTAGATTGATGGAACACCAGGAAGTGTCATCTGCAGCACAGCCGTTTGCCACATACGAGCCTTAGAAAGACCGCGCTGATCAGCAGAAAGTCTGTACGTTACCTGCTCATGAGCAGAAAGAGAATCAGGAGTAGGATCTCCTGCAACCACGTTAATCAAGCGCTCTTTATCATGTGTTCCAAACACATTGAGACAAGAATAAAACGCCTCGTGAGGATAGTTTTCCCACAGCTCCTCAAGAGCTAAAGCAGTTGACTCAGCACCAACCTCATTCATCAAAAATGAAAGTATAGACTTGCGCAGAGGATAATTCATAGGTCCGTCGAGCTCAGAGCCTTCCAGATAATGCCTGAGTTTTCCGTACGCACGCTTATTACTTGCGTCCTCCCAGACCTCTCCAATAATGACCGCATCGCTACGTTCGGCAAGTGCAGCAGCACGAATCTTTTGAATAAATGAATCGGAAATTTCATCTGCAACGTCTAAGCGCCAACCGCGAGCACCTCGGCGCAGCCACGTTCTAATAACGCCATTCTCGCCACAAATAAACTCCTGGTAATCAGGATTTTCAGACACAATAGTTGGCAGTGCATCAACACCCCACCAGCTCTCGTACGTTCCATCCTCATGGAAGGTAAACCAGTCGTCATAAGCTGAACCAGCCTGCTGAACTGCTCCTGGTTCAGAGTAATTAGAGAATTTATTAAAGTATTTTGAATCAGCACCACAGTGATTAAATACGCCATCCAAAATAATGGAAATACCGTGCTCAGCCGCTTTAACGCAGAGGCGCTCAAAATCCTCTACGGTGCCCAAAACGGGATCTACTTCCAAATAATCCGCAATATCATAGCGATGATTACTAGAAGCAGCATAGATTGGATTCAAATAAAGCGCAGTTATTCCAAGGTTTTCCAAGTAGGAAAGCTTCTCTTCAATACCAGCCAAAGAACCGCCGTAGAAATCCCACTGAGTCACGCGGCCGTTAGCATCTCGCTGATACTCAGGAGTCTTCTCCCAGTCTTCAACAAGCTGGCGAGAAACCCCATTTCTTGGAACAGCCAGCGCCTGCTTGGTACGTTCGTGCCAGTTTGTATCTCGTGCAAACCTGTCGGGGAAAATCTGGTAGACAACTCCCCCTTTGTACCAGCTAGGATCTTCTACACCCGCAAAGCTGCCACGAGGCTCATAGCAAGTAATCTGAAATGATGGTGGCTCGCCATAGGCAAAGCTACCAACACCGGTGCATCTATTTTCTTGAGCACCATATGACCAAACTGCTCCGTCAGAAGCCTGAAGCTCAAAACGATACCAAATAAGGCCCGTAGCAGCTGGTTTAACAATTGCCTCAAAGCACTGCGCATAGTCAGGTACGCCAGTCGGAAGCGCGCCAGCAAAATCGCTCTTTTGCATCACAACGCGTTTCTCGCCAGACAGAGCTTGGGCCTCTGGAGACGATTCAGGGCCATACTCTTGCCAGAGACGAAGCGTTACTGATTGAACATCATCGTCCCAAGCAAATATTCTGATTGTTGCTGAAGTACCTAGTTCTACCGCGCCTTTTGGATCTCTACAAACAATGTTTGAGGTGTTGTGAAAAGCCTGCATTCTTACCAATCTCGACGACGTACATACCTGATAATCTCAGGGTGTAGTAAATGATACACGTCAAGATATTCATTTGCAGCGTTATGCCAACTAAAGTCCTCTGTCATCGCCTGTTTTACAAGATTTGCCCACGCTTGTTTATCGTTTCTATAAACATCGGCGGCGTACAGAATAATATCTGCCATTTCATCTGCGTTTTGATTGGCAAAACTAAAACCGGTTCCTTCTCCCGTAAACTGGTTGTACGGTTTTACAGAATCTGCCAGACCGCCCGTCTCGCGAACAACAGGAAGCGTGCCATAACGCATAGAAATCATCTGAGAAAGGCCGCAAGGCTCAAACTCTGAGGGCATCAAGAATATATCTGCACCTGCATACATGCGGTGAGAAAGCGCAATATCAAACTCAATACGTGCAGACATACGATTGCCATAGTGCCCATCAAAGAAGCGCATAGCATCTTCTTGTTCAGCGTCACCAGTTCCTAGAACAGCAACCTCAATACCTGCACAAATAAGACGGTCCATCGCATAGCGAATCAGGCCCAAACCTTTCTGGTTAGTCAGGCGCGTAACCATTACCGCAAGAGGTACATCTGGATTTACCTCAAGACCCAGCTCTTCTTGCAATTGACGCTTACACTCAGCCTTACCTTCCATATGACGTGCCGAGAAGTTCTGTGGAATATAAGAATCGCTTGCAGGCGACCACGCACCAATATCAATGCCGTTCAGAATTCCGCGCAGAACGCTTTGACGGCGGCGGAAGATGTCATCCATGCCCTCACCGAAGTGCTCTGTCTGCAGCTCACGAGCATACGTTGGGCTCACGGTGAGCAGATAATCAGAGTAGCAAAGCGCACCCTTCATAAAGTTGATAGAGCTTGCGTCACATCTCAGTTGATCAACCGCAGCTGGAATATCAGCAAGGCCAAGCACGTCGCTCAGCATCTTGTCAGTAAACTGGCCTTGGAACTTGACGTTATGAATGGAGAAGACCGTCTTAACGTTGTGGACCTCAGGGACGCCCTGATACTGCTCACGCAGAAATACGGGTGCCAGTGCCGTTTGCCAGTCATTGCAGTGCAGAACGTCGCAGGAGAGCTCTGGGACGTGTGCAATCAGCTCACACAGAGCCTTGGAGAAGAACGCATAGCGCTCTCCATCATCAAAGTAGCCATAAAGGCCATCACGAGCAAAGTAGGACTCGTTATCTACAAAGTAAAAATCAACGCCTTCATGAACCAGATGCCACAGCCCACAATACTCAAAGCGCCACGAAAGAGGCACCTGAAGCTCGTAGACCTTTTTCATCTTTTGTTTCCACTCGGGCTTAATAGAGCTGTAGAGTGGCGAGATAACCGCCACTCTTGCTCCTACTTTTTTAAGTGCTTGTGGCAATGAGCCCGAAACATCTCCAAGACCACCCGACTTGGAAAAAGGCGCTACCTCTGAAGTTGCATAGACAACGCGAAGTTTGCGACGCTTGGAGACTTGGGACATTGTTACGCCACCCTCTTATTGTTTTTACGCTGAATAAGAATTTCTTCGCTGGTACCACGAAGCTCAGTACCCGCAGGAATAACGTTAGAGCGATCCACAATAGCGTGCTCGACTACAGAGCCTTCCTTAACAATGCAGCCCTCCATCACAATAGAATCGCGTACTACTGCGCCACGCTCAATGATGACGTTACGACCAAGGATGGAACCAGTAACCGTTCCGCGAATGCGGCAGCCTGCAGAAATAGTGGAGTTACTTACCTTTGAGCCAATCTCAAACTTTGCAGGAGCAGTATCGTGTGCCTTTGTCTTGATGGAGCGCTCTGGAGTAAAGAGTTCATTTGCTGGCATGGGGTTCAAAAGCTCCATGTTAGCCCGATAATAAGAGTTCTTTGAGAAGATAGATGCTACATGACCTTCAAAGTGGAAGGTGCGAACCTTGACACGGTTATAGTCAGCGTGGAGTGCCTCAAAAAGATCAAGATAATCTGTAGCTCTATACCAATCAAGCATGTCAATGAGCAGGTCACGCTTGATAATAAAGCAGTCGAGAGAAGCCTCGTCTCCGCGCTGAACACCATTGTGCGTTTTAACTACACGGTCACCGTCAAGCTCAACACCAACAACGTCTCTATCGTTATAACGAGTGGTGTAGGTCATCATAGTGATGTCTGCATCGGACTCAAGGTGCTGGTCAAGCAGCTCGGTAAGATCAGAGTTGAAAACAAAATTTGAAGTGGACAACAGAACATACTCTGCATCAGTTCTCTCAAGATATGGCTTGTTGGAAATCAGATCTCTGAGCAGGAAACGAGCTCCTGCGTGGGAGGTACCAAAAGCAGATCCAGGCAGAATAAATAAACCACCGCTCTTACGGTCCAAGTTCCAGTCTTTGCCAGAGCCAAGATGATCGATAAGTGAGCGATAGTTAAAGGGCATGATTACGCCAACGGTACTAATGTCCGAATTAACCATATTTGAAAGAGGAAAATCCACCAGGCGATATCTTCCCAAGAAAGGCATGGATGCAATTGGGCGTACATCATTGGCGATTTCCATGTTAGTAGACGCATAATTGCAGGTAATAAGACCAATTACTCTATTCATTATTGCTCACCTCTTTCGACTACTACATCATTTCCAACAACAGCAATCTCCTTGTTCAAATCAGAGCTGCCAATATGGACGTTCTTCTCGACCACAGCGTTCTCACCAAGGATTGCACGAATTACCACCGCGCCAGGTTTAACTTCTGCGCCAGGAAGAAGTACGGAGTCAATAACGCGAGCTCCCTCACCAATAACGGCATCGGTAGACAAAATTGAATGGCGAGAATAACCAAAGATCTGGCATCCGTTGCTTACCAGACAGTCGTCTACCTCGCCAAAAGCGCCAATGTACGCTGGTGGACGGGTGGAAGCATTGGACAAAATAGGGAACTTATCCGAGAAGATATCAAACTTAGGCTCAGATCCAAGTAGATCCATGCTGGTCTCGTGATAACTTGCAATGGTGCCTACATCGCGCCAGAAGCCCTCAAAGCGATAGGCAAACAGACGCTTACCATCATCAAGCAACGTCGGAATAATATCGCCGCCAAAGTCATGAGAAGATTCAGGATTCTTTGCGTCCTCACGCAAGGTCTCAAGAAGCAGGTCTGTGCTAAAGATATAGATTCCCATGGACGCCAGGTTGGACTCTGGCTCTTTGGGTTTCTCGGAAAACTTGGTGATCCTATCCTCATCATCAATGGACATGATGCCGAAGCGAGAGGTCTCTTCCCAAGGAACAGGCATGACGGCAATCGTAAGGTCTGCGTTGTTCTTCTTATGGCAGGCGAGCATCTCGCCGTAGTCCATACGGTAAAGCTGATCGCCAGAGAGAATTAATACGTAATCAGGGTTATTCTGCTCAATGTAACCAATATTCTGGGTGACGGCATCTGCGGTTCCCGCATACCACGCACCACCAGACTGAGTAGCAAATGGAGGAAGAATAGAAATTCCACCACCGCGCTCATCAAGGTCCCAAGCACTACCTGATCCCACGTAAGAGTGCAGCAAATAAGGACGATACTGTGTCAAAACACCTACCGTAGAAATTCCTGAATTTGCGCAGTTGGATAATGCAAAGTCAATAATGCGGAACTTGCCACCAAACGAGACAGCAGGTTTAGCTACTTTTGAGGTCAGAGCACCTAAGCGGCTTCCCTGTCCTCCTGCAAGTAGCATTGCAAGACATTCCCTTTTGCCCATATCCAAATCTCCTCTCTCCCCAACAGAGGTCTATATTCTCAACGCCCTACGACGATTGAACCTAAACGCAGATCCTTACACGTGCCAAATATCTTCCATGTACTCCCTGATAGTTCTGTCAGCGGAGAAGAAACCAGAGTTTGCCGTATTGTGAAGTGCGCGAGCATTCCAGCTACGACGATCTGCATAAGACTGAGTAAGCTCTTCCCATGCCTTCACGTAGGCGTCAAAGTCAATAAGCACCAGGTCAGGATCATTGTTAATCAGCAGATAATCGTGAATTGACTCAAAGTTGCCAGAGAGTCGGCTCAATGAACCATCGGTCAGCATATTTACAATGCGAGCCAGTGTTGGGTTCTGGTTAAGCAGGTTCTGTGCAAAATAGGTGCCGGAAGCATATACCTGCTGAACCTCGTCTGCACGAAGACCAAAAATCTTGATGTTCTCTGGTCCTGCAAGCTCAGAGATCTCAATATTTGAACCGTCATATGTTCCAAGTGTCAGAGCCGCATTCATCATAAGCTTCATGTTTGAGGTACCAGAAGCCTCTGCACCAGCAACCGAAATCTGCTCTGAAATATCAGATGCAGCATAGATAAGCTGTGCATTTGAAACAGCAAAGTTTGGAATAAAGACAATCTTCAGACGACCCTCAATGCGCTCGTCGTTGTTAACCACGTCTGCAACGGAGTGAATAAGTCGAATGACTTCCTTTGCAAAGGTATAGCTCTGAGCAGCCTTGCCCGAGAAAATAAAGGTTGTTGGAGCTGGCTTATAGCTTGGATCATCAAGCATGCGGTTGTAGAGATACAAAATCTTAAAGACATTAAGCAGCTGACGCTTATATGCATGGAAGCGTTTTACCTGCGTATCAAAGATGGTATTGGTATCCATCTCAACACCAGTTGTCTTCTTGACGTATGCAGCAAGACGCTCTTTTTCTTCTCTCTTTGCAGCGTCCATCTTATCCAAGAACTCAGCATCGTTCTCAAAAGCAGAAAGCTTCTGAAGTTCATTGGCATCATCAAGCCAGCCGGTACCGATAGCCTCAGTAATAAGCTTTGCGTAAGCGGTATTAGCCTGTGCCAAGAAGCGACGGTGGCAGATGCCGTTAGTCTTGTTATTAAATATTTCTGGACGAAGCTTGTAGAAATCCTTCAAAACACTCTGCTTCAAAATGTTTGTGTGCAGGTCAGAGACACCATTAACCGAGTGGCTAAACAGAATAGAGAGGTTAGCCATACGAACGGTGTTATCCCACAACACAGCTGTTGAGGCGAGAAGATCGGTGTTGCCGTTAGAGTCAGCAAGCAGCTGCTCCTTATAGAGGCGATCAACCTCATCAATAAACATATACAGGCGGGGAAGCAGCTCACGGAAGGTGTTGATAGGCCACTTCTCAAGAGCCTCAGGCATAACGGTGTGGTTGGTATAAGAGATTGCGTTTCTCGCAATATCAAATGCCTCGTTAAAGTCAACGCCATGGTCATCGACAAGCAGACGCATAAGCTCTGGTCCGCACATTGCTGGGTGCGTATCGTTAGTGTGGATGCAGACGTGATCTGCAAAGTGGTCCCAATCCTCACCGTACTTATCCTTGTAAGCACGAAGAATGGTCTGAAGACCAGCGGAGACAAACAGGTACTCCTGCTTTAAGCGAAGAATGCGTCCGTGCTCACCAGAGTCATTTGGATACAAAATGGTTGAAATTGCCTCAACGTCAGAGCGGAACTTATTAGCACGTGCATAATCGCCGGCGTTAAAAGCATCAAGATCAAAGTCTTCCTCTGCTGGCTCTGCAGACCAAAGACGCAGCTTATTTACGGTCTTTGCGCCATAACCAACAATAGGCACATCGTATGGAACAGCCCTTACTACCTGGCCACCCTCTTGCGAGAACCAGAAGTTGCCATTCTCGTCCTCATGCCTTACAACGGTGCCACCAAAGCGCACTAGTACGCTGGAATCGTCTTTTCTGACTTCCCATGGATATCCATTTGCCAGCCAGTTATCGGTACGCTCTACCTGGCGTCCATCCTTAATTTCCTGACGGAAGAGGCCATAGCGGTATCTCATGCCATTACCAAAGCCAGCCATTCCCTCATGTGCCATGGAGTCCAGGAAGCACGCGGCAAGCCTACCCAGACCACCATTGCCAAGGCCAGGGTCTACCTCCTGAGCGGCAAGCTCATGAAGAGAGGTACCCATCTCTTTAAGGCCCTCTGCAACAACGTCGGTAATACCAAGATTGAGCAGGTAATTCTCAAGCAGGGGTCCAAGAAGGAACTCAAGGGAGAAGTAATAGACCTGCTTGTTTGCATGAATATAGGAGGTTGACTGAATTTCTCGCGCCTTTTCTGCAATGAGGTGAGCAAGAACGTTATAACGCTCCTGATCAGTACATTCTCCATAGTATTTGCCAAGAATTTTGATGAACTTATCGCGATACTGATCTTCAAAATCTTGTTTATCGGTAAAAATGTTTTGTCCGTTATTTACGGCCATGCTTCCCCCTCTTTGGAAGTTCTTTCTCAAACGCTAAAACAATGCCACCAAGCGGAGGAACAGACAGTTCTACCGAATAATCTCTTCCATTCCATGCCACTGGCTTGGTGGAAAGTTTCTTAGTATTCACAATACCCGAACCGCCAAACTCTTTTGCGTCGGAATTGAATACTTCTTTCCACACACCTGCAGAAGGCATGCCTAAACGGAAGTTCTGATGGGTTGCAACGTCAAAATTGATGAGAATAACCAGGTCCTCGGAAGGCTTTCTTCCGTGACGAACAAACGAGATGATTGATTGCTCATTATTGTCTGCGTCAATCCAATCAAATCCACGGTTGTCGTAGGCATGCTGCCAAAGTCCTGGATGATTCTTATAGAAATGATTAAGAGCCTTAATAAATGCCTGCTGATGAGCGTGAGTTGGATACTCCTCAGTCAGGTAATACTCAATGCCCTCGTAGTAGCGCCACTCAATAAACTGCGCAATCTCGTTGCCCATAAAGTTGAGCTTAGCGCCCGGATGAGTCATCTGATGAAGCGCCAAAGCCCTCATGCCAGCAAACTGTCTCCACCAATCCCCCGGCATGCGCTGAATAAGACTGCACTTACCATGCACAACCTCGTCATGGCTGAGTGGCAGCACAAAATTCTCATTGAACTGATACATGCTGGAGAAGGTCAGAAGACGGTGGTTACCTGGTCTATAAGGGAAATCAGTCTGACAATAGTGCAGCGTATCATTCATCCAGCCCATGTCCCACTTAAGGTTAAAGCCAAGTCCCCCAACCTCGGGAGGATAGGTAACCAGCGGCCATGCTGTGGACTCTTCTGCAATCATCAAAATATCGGGATGTTCTTTTTGAGCAGTCTCGTTGCAGAGACGCAAGAAAGCGCTTGCATCCAAATCTTCCTCTGTGCCCTTATGGTTAAAGCGCTTCTGAGAAGGATCGTCGATACCAAAATTCAAATACAGCATGCTACTGACACCGTCAACACGAATGCCATCAGCGTGATAGTCCTTCAGCCACATGAGCAGGTTAGAAACAAGGAAGCTTCTAACCTCACCACGAGTAAGATCAAACTTAAGAGTTCCCCAGTTAGGATGCTCTTTTTCTTCAAAGAGCTTGGTACCATCAAACTCTGCAAGACCATGAGCATCTTTGCAGAAGCCTCCTGGGACCCAGTCTAAAATGACGCCAATACCAGCCTGATGGCAGCAGTCAATAAAGTGTTTGAACTGGGCAGGATTGCCATACCTTGAGGTGGGAGCAAAATAACCCGTTACCTGATAACCCCAAGATCCATCAAAAGGATGCTCCATAACAGGGAGAAGCTCAATGTGGGTGTAGCCCATATCTTTAACATAGGCTACCAACTCTTCTGAGAGGTCATCATAGGTGTAGAAGGCATCTACGTTGGTGTCAAAATAGTCCTTGGGTTCTTCAGCCTGCTCTACATTCTCTGTATCAGCAGAATCTTCCTCTTGGGCAGTCAGGTCAGTATGCTGCTTCCAGCTCCCAAGATGAACTTCAAAGATGTTAAGAGGACTATGCAGGAACTTAAGTGTTGCACGTCTTTTCATCCATGCTTCGTCTTCCCAAACGTACACGTCTGGGTCAAACGTAATAGATGCCGTATGTGGTCTGACCTCCGCATAGGTACCATAGGGATCAGCCTTAAAAATCTTCTGTCCAGAAGCGGATACAATCAGGAATTTATACAATACTTCCGAGGTGATTCCTGGAATAAAACCTTCCCAGATTCCGCCATGTTTTGAGCGAGAAAGAACGTTGACGGTATCATCCCAATTATTAAAGTCTCCAACAACAGAGACAGAGGCTGCATTGGGGGCCCAAACCGCAAAATGATAACCTTCAACTCCATCTTCTTGAACCGCAGGGTGTGCACCTAATTTCTTGTGACTCTGGAACCATTTTCCTTGTGCAAACAAGTATGCATCCTGATCACTCACTGCTAACGATGCATTTAACTCTGCCATACTCACCCCCGCGCTTACCAATGAAATCTACGCATCTTATAGATTTGTTATCCATAAATACTCGTAGTTGATAGTTACTAAGATAAACCATTACAAGGTAAAACACGGTGACAAACAGTCAATATAACTTTCACCGATAAAAAACGACCGTACGCGTTATTTTTTGTTTTTACCGATTTTTGTTAATAATAGTGAATAAAAATTGCAACTAAAAGAAATGGCAGCTTATCCAAATAAACTGCCATTTGATACGAAAACTTTTTATATAACCGTGAAGCGACTTAAGAAAGCTGGCTCCTACAAGTCCTCTTCCTAAAGTGATTCTTCAGGTTACTTGCAACTACATCTTGCGTGGTACAGCCGTCTCAGCTGAAGGAGCATGTGCAGCAATTACGTCAAGAGCCACTGCCTCTTGGTCCTTCTCGCCAGAAGCAACTGCCCTACCGTATGCATCGGTATCAAGAATTGCCTGGCGGAAGCGATCAGTTGTAAATCCATAAGGAGCACGACCCCACTCGTTGGTCTTCTGAGCTCGCTCAACAATGATGTCCAGGTCAGCGTCAACTGATTCTGGAGTAATGTCCAGATCGGCCAAGGTGGTTGGGAGACCAAGCTTTCTATTAAGCGCCACCTGCTCCTCAAGTGCCTTAAGGTTGCCGTCAAAGGCATAAAGAACGCAGGTACCAAAGGAAACAACCTCACCATGAAGGTGTTTCTCGCCACGCTCGCCCAGAGCAGTAAAGGCATTGTAGAAGGCATGAGCTGTAGAGGAGTTGAAGTAGTACGCACCGCGCTCTGCGCCAAGATTGGTGGTCATATTAGACACAATACCAGCAGTTACAATGATGTTCAGAACAACGTTCTCAAACGCCTCAGAGACAACGCCGGCGCGCTTATCTGCCAGTGCCTGCTCTGCATTATCAAACAGAGGCTCAATGCAGGCACCTGCAGCAAGGGCTCGTCCCATAAGAGGGCTGTGGAGCAGCTCAACTTCTCTGGAAGAAAGTTCAACCTCAGGACCCTTAGAGAAGGCATCGCCAATTCCTGCCCAGAAGTACTCATCAGGGCTCTCTGCAATAATCTGCGTATCAATAAAGGTATGAACAGGAAGCTCAGCAGGAATGAAGTACGTATCTGCAGAACCGTCCTCTTTATAGAAAACAGCAATTCTTGTTACAGGAGCGCAGTTAGAAGCAAGTGTTGGGAAGGTAAAGTATGGTTTGTCCAGAATAGTTGCAATCTCTTTACCCTCATCAATTGCACGACCACCACCAACAAGGAAGAGCATATCAGCAGCAATAACCTCAGGCATTGCTGCAATTCTCTTGGCATTTGCGTGCGTAGAGTTAGTGCCGTAAGAAATCCAAGAAGAGATAGAAACCTCAGAATCCGCAAGTGCAGCCTCAAGCTTTGGGCGTGCCTTCTCCATTGCAGTTGGTCCACCAATGACTACGGCATTTTTGCCAAAGCGCTTAACAATATGCAGTACCGACTTATAAGCATCAACACCAATGGTGTATGAAGGCAGATACTCCGTAAATGTTCCGCGAGATTCCATCTTTTCCATAGCGTCCTCCAAAACCTATCTCAGAAAAGCGAGAATATAACTTTAACTGAACTAGTTATGTTTTTGCAGCATAAATCCTTGAACGAGCGTTTCCTCTGCCTCTTTATAGGCTGACGAGAAAAACTCAGTATCAAGCATTTGATACTGCGGGCAGCTCACACTATTCTGGCGATTCTCCTCTGCAATGCGCTGTATAACCTGAAGTGTTTGCTCAACATCTGAATGCGTAAACCCATACTGTGGATGAGCCGCGGCAACTGCAAAGAGCTCATCAGATGCTTCTGGCAGACGATTCATATCAAGCGAGCGCCCGTAAACATCAAAATCTGCTTGCTTGCGGATACGTGCGTCTTCTCCCGTGGGAATATGATGAGCACGCAAAAATGCCCGTGTATGAGCGTTATACACATGGTCGCAAACAAGGTGGCACCAAATGCCCACGATAAACTCTCTGAGCTGGCGCTGATCTACTAAGCCGCGCTGCTCAGCTAAGCAATAACTCACATTTGGCTGAATAAAGTCAGTCTGTAGCAGATACTCAGCAGGATTAAGACCACCCATAAAATTACGCTGATACCGCTTATAACTTGGAATAGGCAAGCTACCTGGATACGATTGATGGCTTCTGCCATATCTCACCTTGTGAGAATAGTCTGGGACCATAAAGCCAATGTGCACATCAGGAGCAACGTTTCCAAGCAGAAATGCATCAGGGTAGTGAATATCTACGTCCAAGCAACCGGCTCCTTTCTCAAGGAGCCGGTCAGCATGAGCAATATGTACGTTCCAACTTGGCACTACAATTACCTGCTTATCCGCGAATTTCTCCGCCGGTAGAACGAAGAACTTTCTCCACAAGCTTTGTGTGGGTCTTCTCAACCTCTTCTGAAGTAAGCGTTCTGTCGTCTGCACGATACGTGAGCGAGAAGGCCATGGACTTCTTGCCCTCACCAACACGCAGCGGATCGCGATACACGTCAAAAAGTCTGATGTCGCAGAGGAGCTTGCCACCAGCAGACTTCAAACGCTGAACCAACTGCTCAGCAGTGACGCTCTCATCAACAACAATTGCCAGGTCAATTGAGATGCCTGGGTAGGTTGGTGGCTCCACAATAGGAAGGTCTTTCTGAGAAAGACGCAAAAGTGAAGCCACAGAAATCTCAAAGGCAATGACTGGAACCTCAATGTCAAAGTTCTGGAGCGACAAAGGATGAATGTTTCCAACCCAACCGATTGTCTCGCTACCTGCAAGAATCTCAGCAGCGCGACCAGGCTGCAGCCAACCGTATTGCTCTGGCTCAGCTACACGGAAACGAACCTTAGGGATGCGAAGTGCCTCAAGCAGACCCTCAACAATACCCTTGGCATCAAAGAAATCGTAGGCTGGATACTTAGCATTCCAAGCGTCATCTGCTGGACGACCAACCAATACACCACAGACATAGCTTGGCTCATCTGGCTGGCTCTTGTCCTTGTGTCCAAAAAGCACACGACCCAACTCATACATAGCAATGTTAGAAACACCGTGAGCAAGGTTGTACGCAATAGAGCGCAGAAGGCCCGGAACAATAGAGCGGCGCATCTCAGACTGGTCAGCAACAAGTGGGCTCATAACCTTTACAGGCACGCCTCTTCCCTCTTCGCTCATGCCAAGCTTGGAGAGGTCGTCTGGACTTGCAAACAGATACGACTTTGTCTCGTTTAAACCAAGAGAGCGCAGCGTACGGCCAATCTTTCTAATCTGACGCTGATCTGAGGTCAAACCGCCTGCGTGGTTTCTAGCAGCAGGAAGTGTTGCCTCAATATCACCTTCACCCCACAGGCGAACAATCTCCTCAATAAGGTCAACCTCACGTGTAAGGTCTGGGCGGTTTGTAGGAGCAATAACGCTCAGCTCTCCGTTGTCTGCTGGAGCAACCTTGCAGCCAAGGCGCGTAAGGCGAGAAACCATAAACTCTTCTGGAATCTGAGCACCTGCAAGTGCGCAGACACGCCCTGGACGAAGCGTAATAGTTACTGCCTCTTTTACCTTTGGATACACATCAACGATGCCTGGGCAAACCTCAGCACCACAGCACTCCTCAAAGAGAGCTGCTGCAATATCTGCAACAGATGCGCAGCCGTTTGGATCCACAAGACGCTCGTAGCGAATAGAAGCCTCACTCATAAGGTCAAGGTTTCTGCTGGTACGGCTAATGTGTCCATTATCAAAGACCGCAGACTCCAAAAGAACATCAACGGTATTCTCGGTAATTTCAGAATCCAAGCCGCCCATAACACCAGCAAGCGCAATAGGAGTTTTACCGTTATCAGTAATGACGGTCATATCAGACGTGAGCTCACGGTCTTCTCCATCAAGCGTCACAATGTGCTCACCGTCTTCTGCGGCGCGAACCACAATGTGATACTTGCCATCTTCCTTGGTAAGTTTTCCAAGGTCAAAAGCGTGTAGAGGCTGGCCAGTCAGGTACATAACGTAGTTGGTAACATCAACAACGTTGTTGATTGAGCGGCCACCACAAGCTGTAACGCGACGAGCAAGCCACTCAGGGCTTGGACCAATCTTGACGTTACGAACCACGCGAGCGGTGTACCTTGAGCAGAGCTCGGGGTCAGCAATAGTAACATCTACCTGCTCAGATGCATCTGCACCAGACTCAGAGGCAACACTTGGAAGCTCAATGTGGGTGTCGATGTCATACATTGCAGAAACCTCAACAGCCATACCTGTCATAGAGAGGCAGTCAGGACGGTTAGGGGTAATCTCACAATCAAGAACAACGTCAGACATGCCCAGGTAATCGGTAAGAGGCATACCAATTGGAGCATCCTCAGGAAGAATCATAATGCCGCTCTGGTCATCGCCAAGACCCAGCTCGCGAGAAGAGCAGTTCATGCCGCAAGACTCAACGCCACGCAGCTTGGACTTTTTAATCTTAAAGTCTCCAGGAAGCACTGCACCAATCATTGCGGTAACGATGTGGTCTCCCTGATTAAAGTTCTGAGCTCCGCAAACAATCTGTAGAGGAACAGGATTTCCGTCCTTATCCACATTGTTGTTGCCCACGTCAACTAGGGTGACGTACATGTGATCAGAATCAGGATGAGGCTCTTTGCTTACAACCTGAGCAGTAACAACATAGTCAAGGTTAGCGCCAACACGCTCTACCGCTTCAACCTCAGTACCAGTGCGCACAAACTCGCGCTCAAGGTCTTTTGGGTCCTGAGGAAGATCAACGAGCGTCTTCAGCCATTCATAAGATACACGCATGTGATTGCCTTTCTAATAAGACGCCGATGATTAGAACTGACGCAGGACTCTCTGGTCACCAGAGATGAGCATACGCAGGTCAGGAAGGTCATAACGAAGTGCTGCAACACGCTCAACACCAATGCCAAAGGCAAAGCCTGTGTACTTCTCGGAATCAATACCGCAGTACTTGAAGACATTAGGGTCAACCATGCCGCAGCCAAGAATCTCAAGCCAGCCCGTGTTCTTGCAGAAACGGCAGCCCTCACCGTGGCAAACACCACAAGAAACGTCTACCTCGCAGCTTGGCTCGGTGAATGGGAAGAAGTGAGGACGATAGCGGGTAGCGCGGTCCTTACCAAAGATTTCACGAGTAAAGTGGTCAAGGGTGCCCTTGAGGTCACCAAAGGTGATTCCCTCATCAACAACAAGGCCTTCCATCTGCGTAAACTGAGGCAGGTGGTTAGCGTCTGCTGTGTCAGGACGGAATACCGTACCAGGGCAAATCATGTAAATAGGAGGCTCTTTTGTCTCCATGGTGTGTACCTGAACGCCAGAAGTCTGTGTACGAAGAAGCACGTCGGACTCGCCCAGTACGTGCGATTCTTTACCTTCTGGCGCATTGTCTACTACGTAGAACGTATCCTTACCAGAACGGCTTGGGTGATCTTCAGGAGCGTTCAGCGCTGTGAAGTTGTAGTAGGTAGTCTCAACATAGGGACCTGTCTCAATGGTGTAGCCCATGCTGATGAAGATGTCTTCCATCTCTTCACGTACCTGCTCAATGAGGTGCTGAGTACCTGGGCTCAGACGACGACCTGGAAGGGTAATATCAGTTGCCTCAGCATTGAGCTGGGCCTCAAGGGCTTCTCGCTTTAAAGCAAGCTGGCGCTCACGTATAGCAGTCTCAACGTTAGCGCGAACGGTGTTTGCAAGCTGACCCATTTGAGGGCGCTGATCTGCGGGAACCTGACCCATCATACGCATAATTGCGGTAAGAGAGCCCTTCTTTCCCATTGATGCCACGCGCACCTTTTCAAGTGCTTCAAGGTTTGTTGCCTTAGCAATTCCTTCAAGTACTTGCTCGCGAATTGCCGAGAGTTCCTCAGACATTCCCATGTAATTACCCTTTCAATAGAAAACCGCCCCTGAGCATATGCCCAAGGACGGAAAATTTCCGCGGTACCACCTCGGTTGATTGCACAGTTTTCTCTCTGAGCAATCCACTTAAAAGCCTAGTCTCGTTAGGCGGACGACTTCCCTACTGAGCAGAAACTGCCGTTCAAGTTGTAGCTCGGGAGTGAACTCTACCAGCGCTGTGCAGGTGTTTCTCAACCACGAACACCCTCTCTGTTCACAACGTGCTCCGGCAGACCTCTCCGTCAACGCACTTTGTTCAGAGTATCACACTGTGCGAGTTTTGAGCAGCAGCACAACCCTTTTTACCAGAAAGATAAACAAAAGCGTAACAACCGCGAGAAGAACGATGGTTCCTCCAGGTTTAAGGCCAAGCTCATAGGAGACAACAAGTCCACCAAGTGAGGTCAGCATACCCACCGTGCTTGCATACAAACAACATTGCTTCCAGCTGCGGGAAATCTGCAAAGCACAGGCAACAGGAACTACCATCATGGATGAAACAATAAGTGAGCCAACCGTTCTTGCTGCTACGGCAACCACCAAAGCTACTGCGATAACAAAGCCAAAATTAATAAGACTTACGGGTACACCAACACAACGGGCATGACGCTCATCAAAAGACATCAAGAAAAGTTCTTTTCTAAGGAAGAAGCAGAATGCGACTGCAAGTACGCTAATGACCACAATCATCTGAACTTCTTGCTCGCTTACCGTCAGAATAGAGCCAAACATAAAGCTGTTGAAGCTTGATGAATTGGGAACAAAACCTGACAAAACACCTGCTAGACCAATGCCTGCTGCCATAACAATAGCAACTGCAAGCTCTGACTGATCTTTAAAGTGGCGACGTACTCCCTCAACACAAAGAGCACCACCCAAACAAGCGGCAATTGCTCCGGCAACAGGATTAATGCCCGCAATCATACCTCCTGCAACACCTGCAAGAGAGGTATGTGAGAGAGCGTCGCCAATCATAGAAAGGCGCTTCAATACAACCGTAACGCCTACCAGCGGAATAATTGCTCCCAGAAGAATTCCTACAAGAATTCCTCGCTGCATAAATACGTATTCAAACATTTATGCCCTCCTCTCGTACGAGTCTTGGGCATCTTGAACAACGTCGGACGCAGGACCAAGGGACTCCGTTAAAGCAAAATCATCTAATTTTCCGCGATTGTGGTCGTGGACATGATGAGAGTCAAGGTCACAGTGAGCTCCATGAACTGCACAGTGATCATGACCGTGACCCCTACCTGCAATTTCTGTAGCTTTGTGGTCAGCAACTTCAACAACTCGACAAGCCAGCGCATCAAGAGCTGCAAGATCATGCGTAACAATAAGTACCGCAAGATCTCGAGCTGCATGGGCTTCTCGCACTAGGCTATAGAAATGATTGCGACTCTCTTTATCAAGACCAGTTGTAGGCTCGTCCAGGATAAGCAATGAAGGGTTTCCTACCAGCGCGCAGGCAAGGCGAACTCTCTGGAGCTGTCCTCCAGAGAGTTCCCTAATAATACGAGTGGAAAAGTCAGTCATACCTACAAGGTCAAGTGCCTCAAGCGTACGCTCGCGACGCTCTTTTGCGCTCATCTTTACCTTTTTGGCGCGAGCATACTGACTTGCATCCACAAGCTCGACGACGCTTGCAGGAAAGCGATTAACCGATTCTGAAGGCAGCTGAGGGACATAGCCTACACGCTCCCAGTCTTTAAACCGAGTCGAGGGCGTTCCAAAAAGAAGTGACTTACCACTTGTAGGTTCAAGCTCTCCTACCACAATTCGTGATAATGTGGATTTACCTGCACCGTTATCACCAATAAGCGCGCAAATCTCACCTTGATGAACGTCTAAATTTACATCGCTTAAGACACGCGTCTTCTTGTAAGAAAAACTCACGTCTTGAAGCGAAACGGCTATCTGACTTTCCTGCAACACGTCCTCCAAACATCCAGCCTAAGCTGGCAACACACTATGCGAGAGCGCCCTCAAGAGCCTTGAGGTTGTCACGCATAACAGACAGGTAATCCTCGCCTGCCTTAAGCTCCTCGTCAGTAAGACCCTCAAGTGGGTTGAG
The DNA here is from genome assembly GCA_902481575.1 of uncultured Atopobium sp. GTDB lineage: Bacteria > Actinomycetota > Coriobacteriia > Coriobacteriales > Atopobiaceae > Lancefieldella. Next base: position 10,919 of record CABSWT010000006.1, on the reverse strand, counting down.
CTCTTCAACACGAGCGCCTGTTGCCTCAGCAATTGCCTGAGCAACCTTAGGACTTACCAGTTCCTCCGTAAAAATAACCTTTACATTATGCTCTTTTACGAACTCAGTAATCTCTTTCATTTCCTGAGCATTTGGCTCTGCATCTGCCTCAACACCCTCAATAGGCATCTGAGTGAGACCATAAGCCTCGCACAAATAACCAAATGCCTGGTGAGAAACAACAATGGTCTTGTTAGGTAGTGAATCCAGACCCTTATGGAACTCATTATCAAGCGTATCAAAGTCTGCGTTTGCTTTATCAAGATTGGCAGCATACTCTGACTTGTGCTCAGAGTCCTTCTCGGAAAGGGCATCACAAATATTCTTCATCTGAATCTTTGCATTCAGAGGGCTCAGCCAAACGTGAGGATCGGTTCCACCATGGTCATGGTCGTGATCATGGTCGTCTTTCTTTTCCTCATGATCGTGATCATCGTCTTCTTCAAGCTCAAGAAGTTTGACGTCTTTGCTGGTCTCAACTGCTGTAAGTTTTGTGCCAGAACCAAGTCCATCAAGTACGTCCTTGACCCAGTGCTCCATACCAGCACCGTTGTAAATCAAGAAGTCTGCTTCCTGGATAGTCTTCATATCCTTGCTGGATGGCTCCCAATCATGTGGCTCAGTACCTGCTGGAACGAGGCATGTTACCTCAGCATGATCGCCAGCGATGCGCTTTGCAAAATCATACATAGGATAAAAACTTGCAACAATGTTGAGCTTCTTCTGGTCTTTATTATCAGAAGCTCCTTCTTGCTTTTGAGCCTCAGGCTTGCAGCCAGCAAGAATAGCACTCACGCCAAAAGCGGAAGCTACAAGTGCGCTACGACGAGAAACGGTTGGATTCAAATTCATGTTACATCTCCCAAAACTATAAAAACCAATACGGTGTAGTGCCAAATTCTTCAAACAAAATCGTGCGATTGTCCTCACTACCAAGCATAAAAACATGGCGAGAAACCCATGTTTCTCCTCACTTCTTTGCCTTTCTATTCACTTCTCATCATCTGAACATGCATTCATGCTTCCCCTTTAGCACGAAAGCGGGCTGTCATCCGACAGTCCGCTTTCTAAAAGTTAGCCTTAGTATACATATTCCAATTCAAGTCAACGATAAATTTCTTATCTTTTCCGCAAACGGAATTGGAATAAACAGGTTAACTGTTTTATCTCTTGCTAACCTACTGATCTTTCTCCGCATACGGAGTAATAATCAGATCTCCACTATTATACTCACCCAAATAAACCTCTGAAGCAGACTTATAACCTTGATGCTCAAGTTCTCTTTCAAGCCAATTCTCTTCCAGGTCCAGCGTCTCAAGAATGTTCGTCTGAACTTGTCCGTCAGTAATAAGCGGGAATCTAACGTTCTCTTCTCCTTTTTTAACAATAATCAACTGTCCATTTTGCTCAAGAATGGCACGCTTAACGTCTGAGATATAATTCACTCCTGCCTGGCGAAGCTTCAGCGACACATCGTAGGCAGTGAGACCCATAGACCTACAGTTGTCTACAAGCAGCTTGCCCTTATCAATAACAATAACAGGACGTCCATCAATCAACTGCTTGACCAGCATATTGTTTGTTCTCAACCATTTGAGAACCATGACAATAATGAGCCAAATTAGCAGGACAAGGGTGAACTGCAAAATGGTAATTGAACTGTTGTAGATCATGCCGCCAACAATGCCGCCAAGTACAAAGTTTTGAACCTGGTCAATTGCTGCAGTTGGTGCTAGGTTTCCTTTTCCGCTGACGTTAATTGCCAGAACAAGCGAGAAAAGACCGATGCACAATTTAATGGCAACTTCTAAATAAAAGTTCATCGATCTACTCCTCTACATGCTTAATGTCATTACCAATGAGATTGATCTGTTCAATGACATAGTCATTCTCGGTATTTTTCAAAACGTGATAATACTTACCGTCAACCTCAAGATACGAGGGATTTCCCTGGCTATCAAAGGCAACGTACACGTGGTCAAAATCAACCTCAAGACGTCGAGCGAAGCTTTCTTGTGAGGAAACAATTGACTCATAGTGCTTACTTGCCTGATTAACCTCTAGCACACGATCAAGCTGTAGAAGTCCAAGAAAGATTAATGAGAACAGCGCAATAAGCGCCAGCTCACGATACTTAGAATTCTTTCTATCACGCATGTAATGCACAAGCGAGAAGATCATTAGAAGTGCAACAAGGCCAAATAGAACAAGCTGAGTCCAGTCAAATACTGTTGCATGGTGAATTAAATAGTTATGGGAATAGAACTCCATAGGCTTCCTTTAGTTTGCATTACTCAAGATTTGCTGCTTAAGCCTTGTAAACGCTCTTTCCTCCAAGGAACGTCTCTTCAAGCTGAAGATCTTTTGTAACAACAATAAAGTCAGCATCATATCCAGGACGGATGAAGCCACAAACATCATCAATTCCACAAGAGCGAGCTGGGTTTTCTGAAGCCATACGAACCGCTTCTTCAGCAGAAACAATACCCCAGTCAAAGACGTTCTTCACGCCTTCAAACAGACGAAGGATTGAACCAGCAAGGCTATGAGACTCATCCATCAGACGAGCAGTTCCGCCTTCAACAACAACAGGGAAATCGCCAAGTTTGTACTGTCCATTAGGCATACCACCTGCACGCATGCAGTCTGTAATAAGAACGGTATGGTCATATCCCTTTGCATTTACCAGAGCGCGAACAGCAATAGGATTAAGGTGATGGCCGTCGCAAATAGCCTCTGCATAGGTACCGTGGGTGGTCATTGCAGCACCAACCATACCTGGCTCACGGTGGTGAAGACCGCTCATGCCGTTATAGGTATGAACAAAAATGTCTGCACCAGCGTTTACACAAGCAAGTGCCTCCTCATACGTTGCATCGGAGTGTCCCAAGGCAACATGAACACCGCGGTCTGCCATCTCTGCACAGAACTCTGGAGCACCATCGCGCTCTGGAGCAATAGCAATCTTGGCAATCCAACCGTCAGCACGCTCCTGCCACTCATCAAAGACCTCTACATCCGGATCAAGGAAGTACGCAGGATTCTGGGCACCCTTGTGTTTCTCGGTAAAGAAAGGTCCCTCTAGGAAGATGCCCTGGATGCGAGCAGCATCAATGCCGTTTGCCGCAATTCCCTCTGCTGCATCAGCAACGGACTCACAAGCATCACCGGTCTGCTCGACACTTGCAGTCAGTGTTGTTGGAAGCCAAGAAGTTACGCCGTTAGAAAGCAGGCCCTGAGCAATCTCAATGACGCCATCAGGATCGCAATCCATGATGTCATGGTCAAGGAAGCCATGGATATGCGTATCAACAAGACCTGGTGCTACCCAAGAGCCCGTACGGTCCACAATCTCACACTCTGGCTTCTCTTTAGTAAAGTGGCCAAATACACCGTCTTCTACGAGCAAATATCCTGGACCAGAAGTTGCTCCTGGCAAAAAGAACTTATCTGCTTTAACTGCAAATGTACTCATACGACCTCAATCATTCTCAAAAGGACGCGCCATAGGCACGTCCTTCTTAGTAATTCCTATAGTGAGTGAATTGTAACACCCTTAACCACTCGATTAACCTGACCAGTTGGAGAAGGTGTGTCCGGTTTGTTATTGACACGAACTGAGTTCAAGAGTGCCACCACTTGAGCAACCATTACAAAAGGCAGAGCCAAATAAGGTGCTGGTAGAGGCTCTGTAAATACTGGAAGACTAAACGTTCTTCCCGTAAAGTTTGTTGCCCCCTCTTGCTCAATACCAATAGTCAGAGCAGCAATCTGGTCTCCCTTAATCTCGTCAAGAATATCCAGATCATATTGACGCGTATAAGGATTATTGGAAACAAAATCAAACACCAGGGTGTGCTCGTCGACAAAAGACTTTGGTCCGTGACGATATCCCATCGAGGAATCCCATGACGTTGCATTAATACCAGCTGCAAGCTCCAAAATCTTAAGCTGAGCCTCATGAGCAAGGCCCACAAAAGGACCAGAACCCAGATAGGTAATGCGGTTGAAATCGCTCTTGAGCCACTCAGCAATCTCTTCCTCGCGCTCAATTACCTGCCTACCCAGCTCAGCAGCATCAGAAATCCAAGCCTTCTTCTGCTGGTCATCGGCACTATCAAAGACAAGCGTTGCAAGAAGTGTCATGCAGCTATAAGAGCCGGTCATGGCAAAGCCCTGGTCATTTGCACCAGGAATAAGAAGTAGCAATGTATCGTCTTTACCTGCGGATTCAACGGCAAGTTTTCCTTCAGGAGCGCAGGTAATATTGATAAGCAAAAGATTTTTAACAATCTTGCGAGCAATATTTACTGCAGCAAGGCTCTCTGGACTATTACCAGAGCGCGCAAAAGATACCAGAACCGTTGGATCTTCTGGATCAAGGCTGCCATAAGGATCAGAAACAATATCAGTAGTTGCAACAGACGCAAACTCAAAAGAGCTCTTCTCGCCATGAGAACGAAGATACGGAGTAATGGTATCGCCTACATATGCCGAGGTACCTGCACCCGTAAAGACCACGCGGGTACGACGACCCTCGCCAAGATTGCGAGCACGCTCGACAAACTCTTTAATTGCAGAAAGGTTCTCCTGATAAATGCCAAAGGTAGATACCCAAAGCTCAGGCTGCTGCTTAATCTCGGCAGTTGTAATATGAGCGCCTAGTGCCTTTAGCTCTTCTTGGCTCTTCTTAAACATTGATATCCCTTCTCACAGCTATTTAACTGCGTGTATGTACAATTTTGTATCTAAACTGATCCGCACGAGCCACGCTTAGTGTGAACTCAACAATGATATTTCTGTCATTGTACGTGGTGCGTGTGAGACTCAAAACAGGCGAGCCTTCAGAAATTTGCAATAAAGTGGCGTCATCCGAGCGAGCAATTGAAGCCTTGAACTCCTCTTCTGCTACACCAATCTTTATGTTGTAGTCTTCTTCAAAAATTTGGTAGAGAGATTTTTGCTCAACATCATGAGCAGTAAGCGAGAAAAACTGTGAAACTGGAAGATACGTTACTTCCAGCATCATAGGCACGTCATCGGCACTTCTTAAACGCTTGATGCGGAAGAGTTTCTCGCCAAGAATAACGTGCATATGCTGGGCTAAGAACTTATTAGCCTCAATAGTGTCAAACTCCAGAATAGTTGTCTTAGGAACTCGACCTAACTGACGCTGCTGGTCAGTAAAGCTATAGCCTCCCATAAGGTCTGTTGCACGTTCAGAGACGTCTGCAACAAAGGTACCGCGGCCACGCTGGCGATAAATGAGCCCCATGTGTTCAAGCTCTTGCAGGGCAAGTCTTACCGTGGTGCGAGAAAGTCCGTAGGAATCGGAGAGTTCACGCTCAGAAGGAAGTGGATCATCTGGATCCATCTCGTTCTCAATACGATAGCGCAGCATATTTGCTAGCTGCTCGTAGAGTGGCTGTCTTCCCATAAACGCTGTCATCAAAACTCTCCTATAAAAGACGGGTGCCCACTAAGTGGACACCCGTCGCACTTACTTAACCCCAAATATATGGGAGAACGCCAAAGCCAGAACCAAGGAGTGCAATTACCAGAAGCAGGCAGATGCACATAATTGGAGTCCAGTTACGCTTTGCCATGAGGTAATACAGGCAAAGGGTAAGAGCCAATGGGATAAGCTTTGGGCAAACGCCGTCGAGGATCTTCTGGATGTCAATAGAGACAGGAGAAGTGACTTCCTCGCCAACAGTTACCAGGTTAACACCATTGCCAACTGGAGCAATAGCAGTGGTGCCGTCCTTGCCGTCAGCAGTCTTGCCGCCGATGAACTTAACGGACTCAGGATTCTTCTTGTAGTCAGAATAGGAGCCCTCAGCAAAGAGTGCCTTGTCATACTGACCAGAAGCAAGCTGCTCGTCAGAAAGAGTTACCTGAGAAAGAACAACGCTGTGTGTCTCACCGTTAGGGATGTTTGCGCCAGCGCCAAGCTTGGTTCCACCGTAGCAGACAACCAGGCAGCCAACAACAAAGACGCCCAGGATAGAAGCAGCACGAGTGAACTCTTTTGCGTTCTCGGTGAGCAGGGTAATTGCGTCAGTACCCATCTTGTAAGAAAGATTCATCAGCCAATAACGTACAGCAAACTGTGCGATGTTGAAGATGATAAGGAACAAGAATGGTGCAAAGACGTTGCCGGAAATTGCCATGTTAGAGGTAATACCAGCAGTAATTGGAACAAGGGTGAACCAGAACAGTGCGTCACCAATGCCGCCCAGAGGACCCATTGCAGAAACGCGGACTGCACGAATGGTTGGGATATCCAGCTTGTTCTGCTCAAGGGAGAGAACAATACCCATAACAAAAGTGACCAAGAATGGGTGGGTATTGTAGAACTCAAGGTTGTGACTCATGGAAGCAGCAAGGTCATCCTTGTTGTCGCCGTGAATCTTCTCAAGACCAGGGAGGATACCGTAGAGCCAACCAGCTGCCTGCATTCTCTCGTAGTTGAAGGAAGCCTGCAGGAACAGGGAGCGCCATACCATCTTGTTGAGCGTCTTCTGATCAAGTGGCTCAGCAGGAGTGGTGTTCTGATAGGTATCAGGAATATTAAATGCCATCTTCGAAGTCACCTCCAGCAACAACAGCAGGAGCAGCATTCTTCATCTTGGTCTGGAGCTGGTAATCCCAGAATGCGATACCAAAGCCGATGAGAGCAAGAAGCAGAAGTGCTGGACCAGAGAGCTCAGGAATGCTGATAAATACGATTGCAGCTGCAAAGCCCATGAGGAAGAAGCCCCAAAGCTCGCGAGAAACCATAACCTTCAGCAGGATTGCAAAGCCGACGAAGCGCATCATGCCACCAGCGACGGACAGTGCATTCATGAGCCACTTTGGAATTGCAGTGGTGATCTGAGTGCCAAATGCAGCACCACCCAGGAAGAACAGGGTGACAATGACACCAAAGAAAAGACCAAGGGCAGCCATTGCGCCGTAGTTAATACGAGCAATTCCCTTAGGATCTGCCTTCTCGGCGTATGCATCAGCAGTTGCCATTACGGGGGACATAATGGTAAAGATGATGGTTACTGCATACTGGCCAAGCAGGGAGAATGGAATTGCTGCAGCTACAGCAGCCATTGGCTCAAGCTTAGTAGTGATTGCAAAGACTGCAGACATAATGCCGCCGATAACAGCGTTAGGTGGCTGAGCACCACCAACAGGCATGTTGCCGATGGTCATAAGCTGATAAGTACCACCAACAATGAGACCAGTCTGAACGTCACCAAGAATCAAACCAACCAAAAAACCAGTTACGATTGGCTGGTAAAGAGACTCGAGGAAACTAAACTGATCGATGCCAGCGATAAACGCAACGATGAAAATTAATAACACCTGAATAGGGCTAACATCCATCTTAACTCCTCCTTTCAAACACACCATAACTACCGATGACGATGATCGGCAGACTATCCGAATACCTTTGCCAACCTGCTAGAAACGTTGCACCATTGCAACTTTTTGTAATCTCTACCAGGAAGTTGCGCGCAAAACTTACTCGAATAGCTTTGAGATATCCTCGACCGGGGTCGTAGGAACACGCCTAATCTCTAGAGTCACCCCCAATTCCTGAAGCTCACGAAAGGCAGCGACGTCCTTATCGTCTACCGCCACACTTGTGGCGACCTGTCGCTTTCCCTCAGCCATGTGCATATTGCCGATGTTCACTTTTTTAATTGGAACACCGCCCTTAACCAGAGTGAGGACATCCTCTGGATTCTCGGCAACAAGGAAAATGTGCTGGCTTGCTGAAGCCTTGTGAATAACATCGATAGTTTTCTGGAGCGTAAAGTACCTGGTTGCAACGCCGCTTGGAGCTGCCATGTCCATGAGGCCCTGACGCATTTTATTTCCTGCAACCTCATCATTAGCAACAAGGATGAGATTTGTTCCAAGGGTGCCGTTCCACTGAGTAGCAACCTGGCCATGAATCAGGCGATTATCGATTCGAGCAAGCTTGATATCTGGTTCTCCCATAACAAGTTCTCCTCTCTTTGCACGCATATTTATACGTGCTATCTGCGATTCTCATCGCACTACTCGCAACTTACGCTGCGTGTTTTACTGCAAATTATTTATTGTTAGAAACGTTGATTACAGCCCAACGATCCAACGTAATAACCACATTTGGAGCAAATTCAACATCTACTGTTTCTTTTTTGACGTCTTTTACTACGCCATACATTCCGTTGTTGGTCTTAACCTTCTGACCAGCATGAAGATTCTTCAAAAACTCTGAAGTTGTTCCCGCCTTTTTAGAAGAGGCTCTCCAAACAAAGAAGGAATAAACAAGGCCCAAAATTACCAAGAACGCGAGAAGAACAATGGATGAAGCAAGAATGTTCTCTGCTAGATTTGCCATGTGCATCTCCTTAACTCAACAACAAAACGCTACTTAAATACCATCGTCTCCGAAGATGTCATCTTCTGGCTCAACCTCAAGCTCAAGACGCTTATGAACAACTCCCTGGCTACCAGCTAAAACAGCAGTATCAACCAGCTCTTCAAGAGAGGTATCTGCCATGCGGCTACCAAGTGTTTCAAGAAGCATAGGAAGGTTTGTGCCGGTAACAACTTCTACGTTTGAATAACTCTGAGCAATAATCATTGCCTGATTAAAAGGTGTTCCGCCAAGCAGATCGCAGAAAACCAGCACACCGTCAGTAGTGTCAAGAAGATCGGAAATTGTTGCAGAAAGAGTTTCTGGGTATGTTGCAGCACCGGCTTCAATAAAAGGAACGGGAACAAAAGCTTCTTGCTCACCAGCAATCATCTTTAAAGCATCAGCAAGTCCGTTTGCAAACGTTCCATGACCAGTTAAAACGCAACCTACCATGTCAAACTCCTTTCAAAGAGCTGGAAACTATCTGGAGAGCTACACGGAAAACTTTAGGGGCGTTGAAGCTTCTCTCAAAGTGGTAGATACCAGATAACAACCTAACATAAGTATAGACTAGTGAGCATCTTGAGATGTGTACGTTAACAATCGCCGGTTTAACGGTACTATTTTTACCGTAAACGGTACGCTAGTTATTATTTTCGCAGGTAGATATATGGATAATTTGTGATGAAGCACTAAAAAGTTAGAACTTTTCCTGAAAAATTAGAAGTTCCTATAACGCACCTTTATACGTAATAAATGGAGTAAACAACCCTAAAATCCTGCTCAAATACGGCGAAAAAATAAAATTGGTATTAAGAAATTATGTACTGGTATCTTTTTTTATAACATCTAAAGAAAAGTTTCTTGAGGGCGCTTTGGTTAAATAGATGCAACTTAATTCTATTTGCAGTGACAAAGATCCATAGTGTTTCTCGCTCCTGCTATTCTCTAGGCACTCATCGTGCACTGTCTTTTTGACGAGGTGATATGCGTGATTGTTACCGTAACACTCAATGCATCCATTGATAAGGCGTACTATCTAGATTCTCCTGTTGTAGATGGAACCGTGCATAGAATCTCGGTAGTAGATAACAGCGCAGGCGGCAAGGGCCTTAACGCCTCACGAGCCATTACCACCCTTAACTACCCCGTTTGTGCTACGGGGTTTGTAGGCGGCAATAACGGTAGATACCTTGTTGAACTGGCTCATAAAGATGGCATTACCAGTGATTTTATTTATACCGAGCAAGAGACTCGCTCATGCATTAATATCCTGGATCCAAGCGGACAATCAACTGAATTCTTAGAGCCCGGTCAGCCAGTTCTTCCTGAAGAATTCCTTGCTTTCAAGGCAAAACTTGTGCAGCTTACCAAAGAGGCTGAGGTTGTCACCTTTAATGGCAGTATTCCAAAAGGCATTTCTGCTGCAAATTACAAAGAGCTTATTGAAGAGACCATGGCTGCTGGCGTGCCTTGCATTGTAGATGCCTCGGGTGCACTGCTCACCTCCTGTGTTGATGCTCTTCCTACCATGATTAAGCCAAATACCGATGAAATCGGTCAACTTCTAGGAAGAGAAGTAACCACAGAAGATGAGGTCATCGCGGCAGCTCAGGAGCTGCATAAACGCGGCATTAAAATTGTAGTTGTTTCGCTTGGAGCAAAAGGTGCGCTGATGGTTTCTGATGAAGGAACTTTTAGAGCAAATCCACCAAAAACAGAGGCTATCAATCCTGTTGGTGCAGGAGATACCCTTGTTGGCTCATTTGCTGTTGCGCTTGCGCAGAAAAAACCAACCTCAGAGTGTCTTACCTTTGCGCTGTCTTGCGCCACCGCAAGTTGTCTTTCTGCAGGTACCGGACGCTTTGATCAAGCTGTTGCAGCAGAAATTCATAAGCAAGTGGCAATCAAAAAGATTGCTGAATAAGTCACCGCAAGACGGGTTTCTCGCCAAAGGTTACAAAGACAAAATGATTTCTAGAAAAGTTGCATAACAGAGTAAGAGAAACGTTACAATTTTTTCAGTCAATTAAAGAGCCCATAAGGGCGAAAGGAGCAATAGATGTTCGTTACTACTAAGCAGATGCTTCTTGACGCACAGGCTGGCCATTATGCTGTTGGCGCCTTTAACGTTGAGAACCTTGAGTTTGTAATGGCTGTTGTTAAGGCAGCAGAAGAGCGCCGCTCCCCTGTTATTCTTCAGACCACTCCTGGCACCATCAAGTACGCAAGCCTTGATTACTTTGCTGCCATGGTTCGTTGTGCTGCTGAAGAGGCAACTGTTCCTGTTGCTCTTCACCTAGATCACGGTGATGGCTTTGATCGCTGCATCCAGGCAGCTCGTGCCGGTTACACCTCCGTCATGATTGACGGCTCTCACGTTCCATTTGAGGACAACATTGCACTTACCGCATCCGTAACCAAGTTTGCTGGTCCTATCAACCTTCCTGTTGAGGCAGAGCTTGGCAAAGTT
>CABSWT010000005.1:0-60653 GCA_902481575.1 uncultured Atopobium sp. | reverse complement strand
TCTTCCGATCTCAGCAGCAGCTGAGGCTGAGGCTGATCTTGAGGCTCACCTTGTTGAGTCTGAGGCTAACGCACAGGCAACTGAAGAGGCTGCAGAGTAGAGCACTTTGCGCATCTAGAGATTTGTCAAGAGACGTCATCGAAAGATGACGTCTCTTTTTATGTAAGTAACAAATATCTCCATTCCTTCAACAGGGTGTTAATGCGAAAATATAACGCTAAGTTTTTATTCTGAGGAGGAATACGCCTATGACATCAAAGATGCAGGGCCGCAGTTTTCTTGCTGTTATGTTTGCATTTTTGGCAGCTTTAATCTTTATGCCAAATATTGCATACGCTGCAAGTAACAATTCGTTCTATAACGGCACTACTACTAACGTGTCTCCATCTGTGAGTGCAGACGGCCTTATTGAGCGTTCTGTTTACTTTACAGATGCTTCTGGCCAGACATCTAACTACGCTTATAAGGATAATGACACCACTCAGATGAACCGCTCCATTGTAGATATTGATAAGTATCAGAATCTGCAGGCAGTGGTAAAGATTACCAACATCTCTTCATCTCCAGTTTCTGTAAACGAGGTTATGCAGCTGCCACTTACTTACTATGTCAGCTCAAGCCCTAATCCTGATTTGCGTGCAACTGGATTTACCTTCTCATCAACTAATACAGCAACTGCAATTAACCTGAACATTAGTGGACTGAACGGTGGTTCTGGCTCTCAGCCTGCAGCTAATGCTTATGCTGCATACCAGGCAGCTGGTCAGGACAATGCTGAGATGCGTTCCATTTCTATTTCTGGTACCCTGGCTGCTGGTGAAACCATTACACTTACCGTTCCTCTGACACTTACCAATGGCTCTACTCTCAATCTGTACGGTACCAACTATGTGGGTCTTACCCAGTATCTGCTTGATCACAGAACCTCTTACGGAAACCCTCGTGTTTCAGTCAGGTTTGCAAGGCAGGTTTTGGAAGAGGGAACAAACAATTCCATTCTTAGCAGCAATAAGAAATATCTGGGCGTAATTATTAGGCCTGACGGTAGCTATTACGCTATCCCACAGGACGAGTGGAATTACATGCCAACTATTTCTGCAAGTGATATTCACGTTGACAATATCCTGTATGAAGATCGCCACAGCGCAACGGAGAACGATGCTCTGTATACCGGCGGTGCGTACTACATTGATTTGACCAACATTAAGAATGCCATGAGGGATTATGGCTATTCAGTTCACACTGGAAATTCCAATAGGGGACTGTACCTTAATCTTCCTGGCTGGCAGCTTGCTGTTGATAATGATCTTGCTGACGATGTGTATCAGGAGTATTCGTACACTTCTCTTTCTAGCGGCAACCTTGTCATCAATGCTTCTGAGAACTCAACTGATGAGCTTGATCTTAACAATGGCGTTATTACTCCTCTTTATACAGAGCTTAGGCAGGTAGTCACGGCACACGACAGCACTATTACCGCTAACCAGGATTCCTGGACTATTCTTGATAACCTTGATGCTATGGTTGATCACAGCGCTGGTCAGGTTACCCCTGCTGCTGGTTCTGCTGACGCTCGCGTTAAGGTTGTTGATCAGAGCGGTACAGTTGTACTTGATACAGCAACAATGGATGCAGCAACTGTTGCTCAGAAGGCAGAAGAGATTTCTAAGACTCCAGGTGCATACTCCGTCACCTATTACTATTACTTCAATGGTAATGCTGCAGCTGCAGGCAATGACTACGAGGCAGCAAAGACGGTTACCCTAACCGTTGAGTCTGATACTCCAACTCCAACACCAACTCCAGCTCCAGAAGAGCCTTCCAATCCTGCTTCTCCTGTAAAAGAGAAGAAGACAAAGAAGAAGAAAGCACAGCTTCCTAATACGGGAGAAGAGCTTCTGGTAATGCCTCTTATGGTTATGGGTGGAGCTGCTTTAACAGCCGTAGGTCTTATGAAGCGTAAGCACTAAGACAGAGAGTTCTTCTCGTTACATGCATTTGTATTGGCAGGTATCTCTTTAGTACCTGCCAATATTTTTATGGAAAAATGGACAACTGTCCAAAAATGCTTAGTCAATTTTTATGTTTCAATATAGGTAAATCCTATATGATTTGACAAAAAGCGCAGGTAAATAGATTTTGCTGTTATCGTCGCAATTTAATGTTTCATGTCTATTTCATCCTAGGTATATATAGGTAAATGCTGGTAATTGTTTTGTATAGTTATCTGACCCCAGCAGGGTTGTCTTATAAATCGTTTTAATAAGAAAGAAGGGTTAACATGCTGGAGAACTCACTAAGCCGTCGTAATTTTTTGAAGGCATCAGGTATGGTAGCGGCTGGTGGTGGCGCATCTATGATGCTGGCTGGCTGCAATCCTTCCTCCACTGATACTCCTCAGGCTTCTGATAAGAAGAAGATTCTTCGCTACGGCTCCGCAAATTCTAAGCAGGGCCTTGATATGCAGCGTGCAAACAACTCACAGTCCGCATGTGTTGCAGACTCTGTTTGCGAGTCTTTGCTTCGTTGGACTGAGGATAATGAGCTTGTCACATGTCTGCTTAAAGAGATTCCAACCTTTGAGTCTGACGGTCTTACTCTTAAGTGCGAGCTCAAAGAGGGCATTAAGTTCCACGACGGTACTACTTTGACCGCAAAGGATGTTAAGTACACCTTTGAGCGTATGTTTAAGCCAGAAACTAAGGCTCTCTCCACCAGCTTCTTTGACAAGATTAAGGGTGCTCCAGAGATGCTTGCCGGTAAGGCAACTGAGCTTGAGGGCCTGACTGTTCAGGATGATACTCACTTCACCTTTACGCTTTCTGAGCCTTACATTGTCTTTGTAAGCGTTCTTGGTATCTCCTATGCTTGCATTTTCCCAGAGAAGGCTTGTGAGGCTGCTGGCGCTAATTGGGGCACTGGTACTAACCTCATTGGTACTGGTAAGTACAAGATTAAGAGCAACGATGACACCACTGAGGTAGTTCTCGAGCGCTTTGATGACTACCATGACGGCAAGCCTGCACTGGATGAGATTCGTATTCACTACTACGATGACACCAACACTCAGCTGCTTGCATTCAAGAACAACGACATTGACTTCTGCGATCTTCCATCTTCTCTGTATCAGCAGTATTCAAGCGATGCTGACGTTAAGGACCTCATTACCGCATATCAGACCCTTGGTGTTAACTTCATCAACCTTAACCTCAAAGAGGGTCTGGGTCTGACTGATCCTAAGGTTCGTCAGGCACTTTCTCTGGCAATCAACCGTCAGGAGCTTGTTGATAACATTGCTTCTGGTAACGGTACCGTTGCAAGTGGTTGGCTCGCACCAGCAACCCCTGGTTACGACAAGAGCGCACCTGCTTTTGAATACGATCCTGAGAAGGCTAAGTCTCTGCTTGCTGAGGCTGGTGCATCTGACCTTAAGCTTTCTGCAAAGGTTAGAAAGTCTTCCGAAAAACTCCTTGTTGCTGTTCAGGAGTACTGGAGCAAGGTTGGCGTTACCCTTGATGTTCAGGTAGAGGACAACGCAGTCTGGAATACTGACTGGGCTGCTGGTAACCTCCAGATTACTACCCTTGCTTGGTATCCACTGTTTGCCGATGGTGATCAGCACCTGTACACCTACTTCTACAGCACTAACGCTGCAAAGAAGTCTTCCTTCTACAACAACCCAGAGTTTGACAAGCTTCTTGTTGAGGGTCGCTCTGAGTCTAACAAGGATAAGAGAACAGAGGATTACAAGGACGCAGATAACCTGCTGACTCGTACAGACTTTGCTACACTTCCTCTGTATTGGCCAAAGAACTCCTTTGTCGCTAAGAAGTACGTCAAGAACGCTAAGGTTGGAAACTTGATTTATCACTTCTTTGATGTCGATATTGATACATCTAATTCCGATTACACCGTTCCAGAGGACTAAGTAGCAAACTTGCTATAAACTTTAAAGCGGCATCTAAGATTCTTGGATGCCGCTTCATTTTCTTGAGGGGAGAGGAGCTCAGGAGTGAGATCGTTTCTAATCAAACGAATCCTTCAAGCAGTGAGCGTTGTAGTTTGTATTTCTGCTTTAACGTTTTTTGTCTTGAACATTGTCCCAGGTGACCCAGTACGAGTCATGATGGGCGATATGGCTGATGAGGCTACTGTTCAACAGGTCCGTCACACCATGGGTCTTGATAAGCCAATTCCAGAGCAGTACGTAAACTGGTTTGTAAAAATGCTTGGTGGAGATTTTGGAACTTCTTACACTCAGAAGCGACCTGTCATTGCACTTCTGACTAAGGCTTTGGGAGTTACGCTACGTTTAGCAGTGTTTGCGTATCTTTTTGCCATAGTATTTGGTCTTTTGATGGGTATTCTCGCCGCAGTAAACCATGGAAAATGGCTTGATAGAACACTTATGTCAGCTGCAATCTTTGGTATTTCTGCCCCTTCATTCTGGGTGGCATTAGTACTGCAGATCATTTTTGCTATGACGCTTAAGTGGTTCCCGTTGTCTGGTGTTAAAACGCCATCCGCGTACGTTCTTCCTGTTATTGCGCTGGGCTCTCGTTACGCAGCAAGTATTGCCCGCGTTACCAGGACCAGCATGCTGGATGTATTAAATCAGGACTATATTAGAACTGCTGAAGCTAAGGGCTTAAAGCGCTCCGCTATTGTTTTGAAACATGCGCTCAGAAATGCTCTTATCCCAATTATTACCATTGCTGGATCTCAGCTGGGAGACATCCTTACTGGTTCCATCATCATTGAGCAGATCTTCAACATGAACGGTATGGGTAAGCTGCTTATCGATGCAATTAATGCTCGTGACCTGCCGCTTATTCAAGGTAGCGTCATGTACGTGGCAATTATCTGCGTTGTTATCTATCTGCTTGTTGATATTTTGTACGCAGTGGTTGATCCACGCATTCGTCTTGGAGAGGAGGCATCAGAGTAATGGCTTTGTTTACAAGTGATAAAAATAGCGAGAAGGTCCAAAAGACTGAAGCTGTACTTGAGGATGCCGCCAAGGCTCAAGAAGAGGAGCAGGCTGCCACTGGAAAGGTCCGTGCTCAGAGCTACTGGCAGGTTAGCTGGAACATTTTTAAGAGGAACAAACTGGGCATGATCTGCTTAGGCATTGTTTTGGCCCTTGCGATTATTGCAATTCTTGCTCCTGTGATTGCTCCTTACAGCTACAAGGATCAAAACCTTGCAATTATGAATCAAAACCCTACAGTAGAGCACCTTTTAGGCACCGATGAATATGGACGAGATATCCTTTCTCGTATTATTTACGGCTGCCAGATTTCTCTGTCTGTTGGTATTATTTCGCAGGCTATTGCTCTCTTTATTGGCTTTGTTGCGGGAGTTGCAGCCGGATATTATGGCCGTTGGGTTGATGCAGTTGTTTCCTTTATCATTCAGGTTTTCTCCAGCTTCCCATTCTTGCTTTTTGCAATTTTGATTATGTTTGTTATGGGCCCAGGTCTTATTAACCTCTATATTGCACTGGGTCTTCTGATGTGGACAACTACGGCAAGGCTGATTCGAGGCGACGTCATGCGCCTGAAGAATTCTGAATACATTCAGTCTTGTATTTTGTCTGGTGGTAACAGCTTCCGCATCATCATGAAGCATTTGCTTCCTAACTGCATTTCTACGCTGATCGTTGTTTCTACCCTGGGTATTCCAAGTGCAATTCTTTCTGAGGCAACGCTTTCGTTCTTGGGATTGGGCGTTCAGCCACCTGATGCAAGCTGGGGTCAAATGATTGCAGCTTCTCAGCCATTCCTTGCATCACAGCCTATCTACAGTATTGCTCCAGGTATTGTCATCATCATTACGGTTATGTCTTTTAACTTGCTTGGCGATGCTCTGCGCGACGCCCTTGATCCAAAGATGCGTTCTTAGAAAGGAGGTTACGTTTATGGCAGAAAATACAGACGCAACATTTGAGCATGTCATCGAAGGTCCAAATGGTCAGGCTGTGAAGTTTTGCAGTCTTGAGGAGCGCAAGCTTGCGCAAGAGACGGCTCAAAAAGAGCGAGAAGAGCAGTGCAAGAAGAACGTCCTTCTCGACGTTAATCATCTTGATGTTACGCTTTTCACCGAAGATGGCGCACTTCCTGCAGTAAGTGACCTCTCGTTTATTATGCGTAAAGGCGAGACTCTTGCGGTAGTAGGAGAGTCTGGCTGCGGTAAGTCCATGACGGCTTTGTCTGTTATGGGATTGCTTCCCACACCTCCTGCGCAGATTACTGGCGGAGAAATTATTTTTGAGGGAACTGATTTAACGCAGCTTCCTCGTGGTGACATTCGTGACTTCCGCGGTAATCGCATCGGAATGATCTTCCAGGAGCCCATGACCTCTTTGAATCCTGTTATGAAATCTGGTCTTCAGATTCGTGAGGGCATCCTTGTTCATAATCCCAACATGAGCAAACAGGAGGCAGATCAGAAGGCCCTTGATATGATCAAGCTGGTGGGTATTCCTGCACCAGAGAAGGTCTTCTCGTCATATCCACATGAGCTTTCTGGTGGTATGCGCCAGCGTGTCATGATTGCTATGGCACTTGCCTGCCAGCCATCACTGCTTATCTGCGACGAGCCAACAACCGCTCTTGACGTAACGGTTCAGGCACAGATTCTGCAGATTATCGATCGCATGAAGCAAGATTTGGGCACCGCTGTCATGTTGATTACACACGACATGGGCGTTGTTTCCGAGATGGCTGACTGGGTTCTTGTCATGTACGCTGGTCATCGCGTTGAGTATGCACAGTCTGCAGAGCTCTTTACTAACCCTCTGCACCCTTATGCTCAGGGCTTGATTGCATCCATTCCATCGTTTGACGAGCGCACCAAGGAACTCTATGCAATTCCTGGTAGCGTTCCTATGCTTTCGCATATGCCTTCTGGCTGCCCATTCCATCCACGTTGTCCGTTTGCTAAGGACATTTGTAAGAATCGTCGTCCTAGCTTGACTGCTGTTGGTGAAGACAATTGCCATACTGTCAGCTGTTGGAAATACACTGATGAGTGGGGTGAGTAGTCATGGCAGAAGAGAAGAACACAGACGTCAAAGACCTTTCTGGCGAGAAAACCATCTTGTCCGTAAAGAACTTGGTTAAGCGATTCCCCATCAAAAACGGTGTATTTGGTCGTTCTAACGCTTCCGTTCATGCTGTTGAGGATGTTTCTTTTGAGCTCAGGCGCAAAGAGACCTTGGCCATTGTTGGCGAGTCTGGCTGCGGAAAGTCTACAACAGGCAAGTGCGTACTGCGTCTCACTGAGCCAACCTCTGGTACGGTTGAGCTTGATGGGGAAGATTTCACCTCACTTAAGGGAGAAGATCTTAAGCGCGCTCGTCAGAAGATGAAGCTTATCTTCCAAGATCCTTACAGTTCGCTGAACCCTCGCATGACAGTCATGGATATCATTGGCGAGCCTATTGATATTGCAGGCACCTATAAGACAAAGGCAGAGCGTGATGCTCGCATTGAAGAGGTTATGGAGGAAGTTGGCCTTAACCTTGAGTTCAAGTACCGCTACCCTCATGAGTTTTCGGGCGGTCAGCGCCAGCGTATTGGTATTGCTCGCGCTATTGTGCTTGAGCCAGAAATTGTTGTCTGCGACGAGCCTGTTTCTGCTTTGGACGTTTCTGTTCAGGCCAAGGTAATCAACTTGCTTGAAGAGCTTCAGAAGGACCACGGTCTGGCATACATCTTTATTAGCCATGACCTTTCCGTTGTTCGCCACATTGCAGATACTGTTATGGTCATGTATCTGGGTCACCAGATGGAGTTTGCCACTAAAGACGCCCTCTTTGAGCGTCCTTTGCACCCATACACTCAGGCACTTTTGGACGTTATTCCTCGTATTCGTCACGAGCGTATCCAGGAAAAGCGCATTCTTCAAGGTGACGTTCCAAGTCCTGCAAATCCACCTTCAGGTTGCGTATTCCACACGCGTTGCCCTAAGGCAATGAAGGTTTGCTCCGAGCGCATTCCTGATCGCATCGAGGCTGAGCCAGGTCATTTCTGCGCCTGCCACCTGTACGACACATCGCTCTCTGATGTCGACCGTACACCTCAGGTTGCACACGCTATTGAGGCGGCTCAGAAGGCCGTAGAAGAAGCGCGCCTTGAGGAGAAGATTTCCGAGTAGCGCATCTTATTGTCGTGTCTTAAAACGGCATACAAACACAAAAAGGCGAGAAGACCAATTGATCTTCTCGCCTTTGTTTTTGTATGTAGGAAACCTTACTTCTTCTTAACCTTATCGAAGTGAGGGTTAACCAGAACGCTGAGGCCGGTAAACTCTGGCTTCAAGACGTAAGGCATCTGTGGCCAGTCGATAGGTAGGCATGCGTAGTCTGTGTGAGTCATGAGGCTATCTGCCTGACGGGTGAGCTCAAGTACCTTGTCGTTGTTGTTAACGGTAAGGCGAGCCTGGTCAACCAGGTTGTCAAACTCGGTGCTGTTGTAGAAGGAAGACTTCTTTGCAGCGCGGTCAGAGCGGAAGTAGGAGCCCATGTGCTCAACACCCTGGAAGGAGAGGGTAGACCAGGTAACAAGAGTGACTTCAAGGTCACCGTTAGTACGTGCGTCGCTCCAAACACCAGAGTCAATAACGCTTACGTTACAGGTAACGCCAATCTTTGACCAAGCATCCTGAAGGGCAACCATGAGGTTCTGATCCTGGCTTCTGACCTGTGCGTTAAGAGTGAGGTTAGAAACACCAGCCTCTGCAAGAAGCTGCTTTGCCTTGTCTACGTTGTACTCAAACTCTGGAGCGGACTCGTTGTAGCCGGTCTCAGAAGATGGGATAAACGACTTAGCAGGCTTTGCAACACCAGAAAGAATGGTGCTACAAATGGTGTCTCTATCAATTGCCATAGAGAGAGCCTGACGAACGCGAACATCTTTGAGGTTCTCGCTCTTAAGGTTCAAGTTTACAAACTGCGTGGATGCAGGTGTGTAGTTGACAATCTCTTTGGAAATAGACTCATCATTTTGGTACTGCTGGATAAGAGACTGAGAAATAAAGACCAGGTCAACATCATTGTTCTTGTAGTTAAGAATACGGGTGTTAGCGTCGTCAATGTAGACAAATCTGAGCTCATCCAGACCAGGCTTGCCCTCATGGTAGTCAGCAAATCCCTCAAGAACAACTTCTGTGGTGCTGTCATTTGAAACAAGCTTATAAGCGCCAGTACCAATGAAGTTGGTCTCAGTACCCCATGCCTCACCGGCTTCTTTACAGGCCTTCTCTGGGTAGATAACAGCATAGAACTGAGCCATGATTGCGTTGAAGGTTGAATAAGGCTGTGTCAGCTTAATATCAAAGTGACGATCATCCTTAATAACAACACCAGAAAGTTCCTCTGTTGTGCCGGCAATGATGTCTTTAGCACCCTCGATGTATGCGTACGAGTCAATTGAGGTTGCCTTAGTAGCTGGCAAGAACATACGCGTCAAGGTGTATTTAACGTCAGAGGACTTAAGGGTCTCTCCGTTGTGGAACTTGATGCCATCCTTAAGCTCATATGAGTAGGTAAGACCATCATCAGAGACGGTAGGAAGGCCAGTTACCAGGTTTGGCTCAATTTCTTTTGTGTCTGGGTTAAGCACCAGCAAAGATTCTGCAACTGCCTCAGATACGCCAACAGAACCAGAAGTCTTTTGAGTATCAAAGGTTACCTTTGGGTTATTTACGCCAAAGCGCAATACTTTTTTATCAGAGTCTCCGCCAGCTGAACCGCCACAAGCAGAAAGTAGTGAAGCAGAACTAGCGGCAACGGCAGCCGCCAAAGATCCACGTAAGAATGTTTTACGGGAAAGGTTAGTAAAAACGTGCTCTTTCATAGGGCGCCTTCCGTTTGTATCTTCAAAACATGAAGTTTAAATGTAAGAACTGGCTTCTTAATACCCAAATTAATTGTATGCAATACAGAAAAATGTTTCATGAGTGAAAAAACATTGTGAAGGAAGAGTTGTCAGGGTGGCATGAAGAACGTAAAAGCGATAAAGTCATAGACTCATTAAGGGTATACCTTTAACGTGAGTTTGGATAAAAGTACTAATTGATAAGAGGGTTTTGTGGTTATTCCAGATATCGTAAAAGATGCATTCAATGATGTTCCAGATCTTCCTGCTTCTGAGCGTCCTCTTATCTGTGTGACTCCTCGCTGGATGCCTGAAGAAAATTTTTCTGATTCTGCTTCTGTCGGACAGATCCAATTTGACGCCATCCTTGCAGCTGGCGGCATTCCTATCATGGTGCCTTTGACTGATGACCCAGAGATTATTGCTCAGTTTGTTGAGATGTGTGACGGCTTCTGCCTTACCGGTGGTCATGATGTTGATCCGCGCAATTGGGGAGAAGAACCACGTGATCTTAATCGTCTGTGTCCTATAAGAGACAGGCTTGAGTTTGAGCTGGTAAAGCAGGTACTTGCTGCTGATAAACCCTTACTTGCTATTTGCCGTGGCCT
This sequence comes from uncultured Atopobium sp., assembly GCA_902481575.1. Taxonomy (GTDB): domain Bacteria; phylum Actinomycetota; class Coriobacteriia; order Coriobacteriales; family Atopobiaceae; genus Lancefieldella. The sequence goes on along the minus strand of CABSWT010000005.1, from coordinate 50,164 downwards.
TCAGCTTTTAAACGTTGTGCTGGGCGGTACGCTTGTACAAGATTTGCACACCCTTGAACCAACAGAAAATCATGCATTCTGGACTCATTCGGCAAATTTGTACCATCCAGCTCATGCTGTTCATGTTCAAAAAGATTCTTTGCTGTACAACGCTCTGGGTAAGGTTGAAGACATTCAAGCAAACTCGTATCACGATGAGGCCCTGAAAAAGGTTTCCGCTGAGCTTAATGTAGTTGCGTATGCTTCAGACGGCATTATTGAAGGAGCCGAGGTCAATGGCAAGACGTTTGCTCTAGGTGTACAGTGGCATCCAGAGTATGGATGGCATTACAGCAAGGCTGATTGCGAACTTTGGAAATCCTTTGTTACAGCTTCACGAGCCTCACGGTCTTCTCGTTAATACATTGATACTCTAAACTGCGTTGACTATCTGGTTAGCGCAGTTTTTTATAAGGGAGTTTTATGAGTGACGTTCTAGATAGATTTATTGCGTATTGCAAGGTTTCTTCTCAGTCTAATCCTCTGACGGCAGACGCCGTTCCTTCAACTGAGTCTCAGCACCAGATGGCTGAGGTTGTTGCGGCTGACCTTCGTGAACTTGGCGCAGAGAATGTAGTTGTTGATGAGCACGCTTATGTGGTTGCTCACTGGCCAGCAAGCAAGGGTCTGGAGGACCTTCCAACTCTTGGTTTCTGCTGCCACATTGATACGGCTTGGCAGTCTTGGGGTAACCCCGTTCATCCTCAGGTTGTTACGTATGAGGGCGGCAAGCTAGTAGTTGGTTCTGATCGTGAGGGCAGAGAGGTCTATATCAGCCCTGAGACAAATCCTCAGCTTGAGCACATGGTTGGTTGGCAGCTGGTTACCACTGATGGCACGTCGCTGCTTGGCGGTGATGACAAAGCTGGCATTGCCATGTTGGTCAGCTTGCTCGCTCGCTACAAAGAGCATCCAGAGCTCAAGCACCCACGTATTGCACTTGCGTTTGTTCCTGATGAGGAGATTGGCCACGGTGCAGCTCTTCTGGACCTTGACGCTTTTGGTGCTGCGTATGGCTATACCATTGACGGCGGTCCCTTTGGCGAGTTCTGCTACGAGACCTTCAATGCTGCTGAGGTGTTTGTGCGTGCTCACGGACTTTCGGTTCACACGGGTACCGCAAAAGGCCAGATGATCAATGCATCCGAGGCAATTATGCGCTTCCACGAGTTGCTTCCACCTGCGGAGCGTCCTGAGTTCACTGAGGGCTATGATGGCTTCTTCTATCTGGAGCGTGTCAACGGTGATTGCGAGTCTGCTCGCGCTGATTACATTATTCGAGACCATGACCAGGCAAAGGTTGAGCGCCGTAAGCAGTTGATGGTTGACGCTGCAGCGTATGTAAACAAGCAGATTGGCTCTGAGGTACTTTCCGTTGAGATTCACGACCAGTATCACAACTTGGCTGACATCGTATTAAAGCCTGAGTATGCGCACTTAATCGAGAATGCACGCACTGCATACGAGAAGGTCGGCGTAGAGATGACCTGCATTCCAATGCGTGGCGGCACCGACGGATCCCAGCTTTCCTTTAGAGGATTCCCTTGCGCTAATCTTTCTGCCTGCTACTACAATGCTCACGGTGTCAGAGAGTTTGTTCCTGTCCCCGAGCTTGAGGGTATGGTTGACATGCTTGAGCACCTGGTAGAGCTTTACACCCATCCACAAAACTAGGAGATAGTCATGACTCATTTTGAGACTGATACACAGTATTTGATTGATACTACAAAGAAGCTTGTTGAGTGCGATAGCCCTGTTGGCTACTACGAGCGCATCCATGAGCTGCTTCGAGAGCTTGTTGCCGAAGCGGGCTATGAGCTTCAGATTGACAACAAAGCTACGGCGTATGTCCTGGTAGAGGGTAAAGATACCAGCAAGACTGTGGGCGTTAATGCTCACCTTGACACCATTGGCCTGATTGTTCGCGGCTTCAATTCAGACGGCACACTGCGCGTTCGCCAGCTGGGCGGCATCAACTACCACAGCATTGAGGGCGAGACCTGCCATGTTGTCTGCAGAGATGGCTCCGTTGTTGATGGTCAGGTAATCTGCAATCACCACTCCGTTCACGTCTTTGAAGACGCTAGAACCATGGAGCGCAACGAGGACAACATATCCATCTCGCTTATCGCTGACGTTTCTTCTGCTGAAGAGGCTCGTGCGCTGGGCGTCTCAGAGGGTGCAGTTGTTGCCATTGATCCTCACTTTGAGATGTATGACAACGGCTATATGGTTTCTCGCTTTATCGACGATAAGGCTTGTGTTGCCGCACAGCTTCATACGCTTCGTTGGCTTGCGCAGTCTGGTGAGAAACCCCTCTATAACACCTTGTTTGCATTCCCAATGTACGAGGAGATTGGTCACGGCGGCGCATTCTTGCCTGTTGAGGTGGATGAGTACGTATCGCTGGACATTACCCTCATTGGCCCTGACTACAATTCAAACGAGCACCACGTAGGAATCATTGTTTCTGATATTCGCTCGCCTTACGATTGGGAAGTTTCCAACAAACTTATTGCGTGTGCGCAGAAGGTTGTTGAGCCAGAAAAGTGGAACCAGCAGGTTGCCTTCCACTTCTCAACTGATGCTAACGCTGCATATTTCTCCGGCAACGATCTTAAGAGCGGCGCATTTGGTCCAGCATGTCTCAACACTCACGGTCGCGAGCGCTGCCACATCGATGCAATTATCGGCACCGAGAACCTGTGCCGTGCGTACGTCCTTGGATATGGCGAGAAGAACTAGTTTTTCTCGCCATAGGCATGTTTTGCTTACATTGATGTATCAAATAGTTTGTAAGATATGCTGTATATCGTGTGAATTTTGCCGTAGACGTGATAAGGTAGCCTCAGTTAACTTTTCGAGTCAGGAGTTATTCATGGATAGACGTTCGTTCCTTAAGCTTGCAGGTCTTATTCCAGCTACAGCACTGTTTGGCTGCAAGGGAACAGACCAAGAGAAGTCTCAGGACGCCACAAAAGATGAGGCTAAGAAATCTGATCCCGTTGCGGTAAAAGTTGCAACGCTCAAAGGACCTACTGCCATGGGCTTGGTTAAGTTCATGAGCGAGGTTGAGGCGCAAAATATCACCGATAACAACTACTCGTTTGAGATTTTGGATGCCCCTGATCAGGTAGTTGCTAAGGTTGCTCAGGGCGATGTTGACGTCGCATCTATTCCTGCAAACCTTGCAGCTACGCTCTTTAACAAGACCAAAGGTGCCTATAAGGTAGCTTGTCTTAACGTATTGAACGTCCTTTACATTGTTGAGACGGGTAGCGCTATCTCTAAGCTTACTGACCTCAAGGGAAAGACGCTCTACGCTTCTGGAAAGGGCGCAGTTCCAGAGTACACACTGTCCTACCTGCTGAGTAAAAATGGTATGACACTTGGTGAGGACGTCCAGGTAGAGTGGAAGAGTGAACATACCGAGTGTGTTGCTGCTCTAGCTCAAGATCCAGAGGGAATTGCACTGCTCCCACAGCCTTTTGTTACGGTGGCCCAAACCAAGAATAGCCAGATTCGCGTTGCCATTGACCTTGGCGCTGAGTGGGAGGCTGTCAATCCTCAGAGCAAGCTGATTGCCGGCGTAACTATTATTTCTTCAAAGCTGATCTCTGATTCTCCAGATGCTGTGACCGCTTTGCTTTCTCACTACAAAGACTCTGTTGCGTTTGCGGTTGATCATCCAGATGATGCCGCCACACTTGTGGGCAAATACGGTATTGTTCCAGAGCCTATTGCCAAGGTTGCGCTGCCTAAGTGTAATATTACGTATATTGATGGTACAGATATGAAGAGCGCACTTTCAAGTTACTTAGGCATTCTGGCTGAGGCTAATTCTCAGGCAGTAGGCGGACAGGTTCCTGGAGACGATTTCTACTTTGGCGCATAACCCGCACATAAAAGATAGTATTTCTGCCCGAGGTGGCGCCGAGAAAGGCGCTGCCTCGGCAGATTTTTCTGTCGAGAAAAACGATCAGGCCCAAAGCGCAGGTCAGACCCAAGGTGCGGGCCGCGTGCAAGGCAAACCGACTGCGCGCAAAGTTGCTTCTAGCTGGGGAGCACGTTTAGGCGCACTGGTATTTTGGCTTGTCGTGTGGCAGATAGCTGCGGTTGTCATCAATCAGGATATTGTTTTAACTTCACCTATTCAGACCATTCAGACGCTTTTCTCGCTAGCTCAACTACGCGAGTTTTGGGTTTCTATTGGTCTTTCTCTTTTGCGTATTTTTGCTGGTGGAGCACTTGCTTTTACCGTTGGCTCCTTGCTGGCGTTTTTGAGCTTTAAGTACAAGCTGATCAAGATTCTTTTTGAGCCGCTTATTTCTACAATCAAATCAATTCCCGTAGCATCCTTTGTCATCTTGCTACTTATCTGGGTTCGCACGCCCTACCTTTCAATTTCAATTTCATTTTTGATGGCACTTCCTATCATCTACATTGCGGTACTTGAGGGGCTCCTCAGCACTGACCAGCAGCTCATTGAGATGGCTGATGTATACCAAATTCACGGCTGGCAACGCATTAAAGCAATTTATTTGTCGCAGCTTATGCCTTCGCTTAAGACAGCAACCTCACTTGCCATGGGGTTTTGCTGGAAGTCGGGAATTGCTGCCGAGGTCATTGGACTTCCCACGTTCTCCATTGGCGAGCACCTCTATAACGCTAAAGTGTATTTGGATACGCCAGCCCTTTTTGCGTGGACGCTTGTGGTTATTGTGATGAGCGCGCTTGGCGAGAAGATCGTGATGCGGTTAGTTTCATGGGCTGCTGCAAGGCTAGAAAAGAGCTGCTCATGAGTATGAACACAACTAATTGTGCCTATGCAACCAAGCAGTTGCTTGAGGTAAAAAACATCACTAAATCGTTTGGTAGTACGGTTGTGCTTGATGATTTTTCCTACAAGTTCGAGAGGGGGGTGTACGTACTCTCTGAGCCCTCTGGAGCAGGTAAAACAACACTTCTTCGTATTCTTTGTGGTCTTGAAGTGGCTGATTCAGGCACAGTGCTTAAATCGCCTGACGCTAAAACGGTCATGATGTTTCAGGAAGATAGACTGCTAGAAAACTTGAGCGTTATGGCAAATATCATGCTTGCTATACAGTTGCACTCAAAGGAGCAAAAACAAAGCGCTCGAGAGCGTATTAAAGAGGCGCTTTGTGGTGTAGGACTTGAAGGAACAGAAAACAAGCCTGTTTCTGAGCTTTCCGGTGGTCAAAAGAGACGCGTTGCTCTTTTACGTACACTCTTTGCAGATGCAGACATTTTGCTCTTTGATGAGCCGCTCAAGGGATTAGACGAAGCACTTAAGCAGCAGGTTATTGCCTCTGTCAAACCGTTCATTGAATCAAAAGTTGTAATTTGGGTAACCCATACTCCTGAAGAAGTAAAACTGCTAGGCTCTTATACAGCACTGCAGTTATAGGAGTGAACTACATGTACAAGGTAATTCTCGCCGGCGGAATGGCGTCTGGTAAATCAACTGTTTCTAAAATGTTTGAAGCAGCAGGTGGTCTGCGCTTTGACCTTGATGAGGTTTCTCGTAGACTTCTGAGACCTGGATGCGAGTGTACGTATCGTGTGGCAGAGGCTTTTGGTAACGATTTGCTAGACCCTGTTACTCATGAGATTAATAGGCGAGAGCTTGGTCGCAGAGCTTTTGCCACTAGAGAATCTGCTGAGCTCTTAGAAGAGCTTGAGATGCCTTTTATCAGGGAATATATGCGTCAATTCCTTACAAAAGAGGCTCCTGCTGCAGATGCTCAGTTCTGCTTTGTAGAGGTTCCGCTGCTTGACCGCGTTGAAGACTTGCTTGAGCTGGTTGATGAAGTTGTCGTTGTTGTAGCGCCTTTGGAACTGAGAGCAGAACGCGCTGAACAGCGAGGATCTTCTCGCCAAGAGTTTGAGCAGCGTATAGCGCATCAGCCTTCCGATACGTATTTGCGTAATCAGGCAGATACAGTGTTTGTAAACTCTGAAGGCTTCGATGATCTTAAAGCACAGGTAGAGCTTTGGTTAAACGCTCGGTTTAACCAGCATTCAGAGCAATAAGTTATAGCTTACGCGCACGGCCTCTAGAAGGGCGTCCTCAGTGAACTCTCTACCTTGGCAGCTGCATCGTCAAAGGTAATTTCAAGGCAGTTCTTGAGCATGTTTTGGCCAACACAATAAATGCCATCGTTAACACATGCGCTGCCAATAGCAACTGCCTTGTTAAACACAGCTTTCTGGTCAAAGACAGGAACACCATTTTGCTTAAGGAACGAGAAGACTTCTTGAGGGGTATCCAGTTTCTTAACAGAAGCATCTGCCTTGAGAAGGTCTTCAAGCTCTTCTTTTGCAGGTTGGGCAACACTGCCGCCGATAATTATTGCCATTTGATAGCAAGCTGCACAAAGGTCAGAGCGTCCTAGCTTCCACTCCATATAGGCCAGGCGATAGTACACCAGTGCAACATCTGAGCTGGAGAAAATATGTGCGATAAGGTCTTTGAGCAGCTTTGCAGCTTCAAAAACTTTTGACTGATCTTCTAATGTTCTTACCAATAGCAGCGTTGCATCAATTCCCAAAGGAGAAATTCTATGGGCTTCTTGTGCATAGCGTTCTGCTTTTTCTGGCTGTTCAAGCAGGTTATAGGCGCGAGCCATTCTTGCTAAAGACATAAAATAGGTGTCTGGAATAAGCACCAGTTTTCTTGGCTCGTTGGGGAATGCAAGGTTATAAGCTACGCGCTCTGAGAGGGAATCAAAATATCTGTAGATAGAATCAGAGTCATCAAGGTATAGACCCATATCAAGGGTTGGTGAAACCTGAGACTCAAGTTCTGTAAGCACCTTTTCTAGAGCGTCTGCATCTGGCTCTTCATCCATGATGTTATTTATGGATTGAAGCGTTTTTTGCAAAGGCGAACCAAAGAGGAATTTCTCGGCCATAGACCTTCTGTCCGAGAAATCAATAGTACCTTCAACCAGGCCATGGATGACTCTATCAAAGCCTTCAATGGCATAAATATCAGAAGTTGAAGCTTTTGCTTCTTCAAATTTACCAACTGCATCTGCAGTAGAGGCATCTTTTGGAATGTTGTTGAGAGTGGTGTTCCAAAGTCTAATGCGATGAGATGCCTCAGAGTAGCCAAGGTCACTCACCTTTTGAGCTCCACAAACAGCAGTAACTGCTGGCGAGCAGGGGCGATCAGACAGGTCTGGCATTTCAAAGAAACTACGAGGAGAAACCCACTCGTCCGTTTGCTTCATAAAAGGCTCAACCTCGCTAAACCAACCTTCAGAGTCAAAAGAAACTCTGAGCGCTGGATCTTGTGGGAAGCTGTTGCCGTCAATTTGAGTGTTTGCTGCAGTAGGCAAGAGGCGTGCAAGAGCAGCCTCGTTTAAGTCCATAGATAGGACAATGCGGTCTTCTCCGCGCAAGCTGCCATTGATGCAGACGCGAGAGATTTTGCAGCTTTGAAGTGCCATGCGGGCCACGCAAAGAGAAGTACGCAGTGCGTAAGCGCGCGCCGCTGCAATTTGCTCTGCCTTTTCTGCGGATAAGAAGCTAAAGCAGCGAGGACGAGCTACAAAGAACTCAAATACCAAAATATCAAGTTGTGGATTGTAGGAGAAGTTATACACCATCCTAAAAGGGAATGGCGTGTTCTCAACGTAGTTGGCAAACCAGAGACGCTTCATCCAGTCTGAGCTGCCATCAGCGTTACCGCTAAAAGGAGCAACCTGCTCAGAAAGAGAAGCTGACTTGGGCATGAGACTTGCTACCTGCGAGAGGGTAGTACGAACAAGCTGAAGATCTGTCTCAGAAGCATGTGTATTCTTTAGGGCTTCAACATCTTGTGAAATGTTGAGGATTGCTTCTGTTGCAATAAAAGCATCGTACTCTTCTGGTGCGCACTCCATTGTGTTAGCGTTGAACCACCAGCGACCCGTTCTGTCCAGCTTATGAACATCGCCCTTGGGCAGATTGGTATTCTCGAGATTTTTAGAGCGCATCAGCATCTCTTGAAGACCAGCCTCTGCAATCTGATTGTTTGCAACAAGGTCTTTAAGAGCGGCAATGACATTATTTGAGCGCAGCAAAATCTTCTCTAGGGTAGAACCCTGAGGTTGCTTTGAAGCTTTATTTAGCGAGAAAAGATCTGAGACGCCCAAGGTATCTCCTTTATCTGATGTAACTTATTTATTTAAATGCTAGTTTAACGCATATAGGTAATGTATTTATTACCCGTCACACTTTGAAACTATACTGCAATTTATAAATAGTATAGAACAAGTGTTTCAGTTTTGAGAAGTGGGGTATACTACTTTCACAAGAAAAGGAGAATCTCATGGATGCATCTCATGCTGAAAATCAACATAAAGAATATATAGGTGCTGAACTGCGCCGATTTGGTCGTGAAGCAGGAGAAGAGAAGCTTCAGGTAGTATCTCCTTTTGAGCCTGCAGGTGATCAGCCACAGGCAATAGAAAAGCTTGCCCAAGGAATTGAAGACGGGCTTAGGTATCAGACGCTCTTAGGTGTTACGGGCTCGGGCAAGACCTTCTCTATGGCTAAAACTATCGAGAAGCTCAACCGCCCCACGCTTATTATGGAGCCCAATAAAACACTGGCTGCCCAGGTTGCCTCAGAGATGAAGGAGCTCTTTCCTAACAACGCAGTTGTGTACTTTGTCTCGTACTATGACTACTACCAGCCAGAAGCATATGTTCCGCAATCAGATACGTACATAGAAAAAGATGCTTCTATTAATGAAGAGGTAGAGAAGCTCCGTCACCAGGCAACTTCGTCACTTTTGTCTAGGCGTGATGTCATTGTTGTGGCATCTGTATCGTGTATTTACGGTATTGGTAGCCCTCAAGATTATGCAGGTCTTGCTCCTAATGTAGATAAATCCGTTCCTCTTGAGCGTGATGATTTTATTAAAGATCTTATTGATGTTCAGTACGATAGAAATGATTATGACCTGCAGCGCGGTATGTTTAGGGTGCGTGGAGACGTTGTTGATGTATTCCCACCGTATGCAGAAAACCCGCTGCGTATTGAGTTCTTTGGGGATGAAGTAGAAAGCATCTCAGAGGTTAGCAATGTAACGGGAGAAGTACTGAGAGAGTTTGATGCTATTCCCATTTGGCCTGCATCTCACTATGTTACTGAGCGTCCAAAGATTACCCACGCCCTTACAACCATTTCTGAAGAGATGGAAGCTCGTGTTAAAGAGCTTAAAGAAAACGATAAATTACTTGAAGCTCAGCGTCTTGCTCAGAGAACAAACTATGACTTAGAGATGCTTGAGACTATGGGTTATTGCAATGGTATTGAGAACTATTCGCGCCATTTGGATGGTCGTGCTCCCGGTGAGCCTCCCTATACGCTCATTGATTATTTCCCTAAAGACATGATTTGCATCATTGATGAGTCACATGTTACCGTTCCTCAAATTAGAGGTATGTATGAGGGTGATAGATCTCGTAAGGTTACGCTGGTAGATCACGGATTTAGACTTCCTTCTGCACTTGATAACAGGCCGCTCAGATTTGATGAGTTTGAAGGACGCATTCCACAGTTCATTTACGTTTCCGCAACTCCTGGAGATTATGAAGAGACGGTTGCTCAGCAACAGGTGCAGCAAATCATTCGTCCAACTGGCCTCCTCGATCCAAAGATTGATGTCAGACCAGTAAGAGGTCAGATTGATGATCTAATTTCAGAGGTCAAAGAGAGAGTGGCAAAAAAAGAGCGCGTTCTTGTTACCACGCTTACTAAACGAATGGCAGAAGATCTTACAGATCACCTGTTAGACGAGGGTATCAAAGTCAACTACATGCACTCAGATACAGCTACACTTGACCGTGTAGAAATCATTAGAGATTTGCGTCAGGGAAAAATTGACGTGCTTGTTGGAATCAACCTTTTGCGAGAAGGACTTGATATTCCAGAGGTTTCTCTCGTAGCTATTCTTGATGCTGATAAAGAGGGTTTCTTAAGAAACAGAAGGTCTCTTATTCAGACTATGGGTAGAGCCGCAAGAAACGCTTCCGGCCAGGTCATTATGTACGCTGATAAAATCACTGATTCTATGCGCATTGCCATTGATGAAACAAAAAGGCGTCGAGAAATTCAGGAAGCGTTTAACAAAGAGCACGGTATTGTGCCTAAAACCGTTAAGAAATCTATTACAGATATTGCAGGTTTTATTGCCGAGGCATCAGAGAACATTGATAAACGCAAGCGCAAAAATGGAGAGTTCTACACCGCCTCAGATGATGAAGATTCGCTTGAAGAGCAGCAAGAATCAATTCTTGAAATGCCTGCAGAGTTGCTTGCTGAAGAGCTACAAAATCTTCCTCGCACAGAGGTTGAAGCAATGCTTTCTGGAATGGAAGCAGAGATGGCAGAAGCTTCTGCGTCTATGGATTATGAGCATGCAGCAGAACTCAGAGATCAGATTGTTGCCATTAGAAGTCAGCTCGAAGGCACTACCTCAGATGATGTTATCAAGAGGCTTAAAACTGGTGCTAGAAAAGGCAGCGCTCACGCAACTCGCAGACGCTATAGAGGCAAACATTAGGCGTTGTTGTAGTGCTCTACTACAAGCTCGGCCATCCTAATGCCATCAGCTGCGGCGCTCATAATGCCACCGGCGTAGCCGGCACCTTCACCTACAGGCCACACACCAGGTGTGTTAATACTTTGTCCTGTTTCATCGCGGGTAATTCTTACAGGAGAGCTTGATCTTGTTTCAACACCCGTAAGAACTGCATCGGGATGAGCAAAGCCATGAAGTTTTTTGTCCATGACTGGAAGGGCTTCTCGCAAGGTATTTAAGACATAGGATGGAAGACAGTCTTCAAGCGAGGTCCAGGTAACCCCACGTGGGTAGGTGGGTTTTACCGAGCGCGGTCCAGTAGAAGCTTTCTTGTTGAGGAAGTCGCCTACAAGCTGAGCAGGAGCAACATAGGCTCCGCCGCCCGCTTTAAAGGCCGCTTGTTCGCAGCTGCGTTGCAGGTCAATTCCAGCGAGTACGTCGTCTCCTGGTAGGTCTTCTGGATAGACGTTGGCTAACAGGCCGGAGTTGGCATTTTTGCCCGCACGGTCAGACAGGCTCATGCCGTTTGTGACTACGCCGCCCTTCTCGCTAGCTGCAGATACAACATAGCCACCAGGACACATGCAGAATGAGAAAGCGCTTCTTCCAGAGGGAAGCTGGACGGAGAGTTTGTAAGGGGCTGCACCAAGTACGGGATTAGTTGCCTCGGGACCGTACAACGATTTATTGATTTGAGACTGAAGATGCTCAATTCGCACACCCATAGCAAAGGTTTTTCTCTCCATAGAAATGCCTTTGTCTTTGAGCATGACATACGTGTCTCTACTTGAGTGACCAGTCGCAAGAATCATTGTGCGAGTCTTTATGGTTTCAGTTTGAGTTGAACCGTCTGGATTGGTCTTCTCAACCTGAATTGCAGAAAGAGAGCCATCTGAGGCTCGCTCTAGGGAGGCGAGTTTTGTCCTAAATGCAACGGTTCCACCCGCCTCTTCAATCATTGTGACAATGTTTGTCACAACAGCGGGAAGAACATCACTTCCTACATGGGGTTTTGCATCCCATAAAATGTTTTTCTGTGCACCTGCTTTTACAAAAGTCTCAAGAATAAAGCGGTGAGAAGCACTTTTGGTACCCGTGTTGAGCTTGCCGTCAGAGAATGTACCAGCACCACCAAGACCAAATTGGATGTTGCTCTCAAGATCTAGCTGACCCGTTTGGTTATGATGCTCTACCGCTGCAGTTCTTCTTGTTGCGTCATCTCCGCGCTCAATAAGCAGGGGATTAAGGCCAGCCTTGGCAAGTGTAAGCGCACAGAACAAGCCTGCACATCCCGCTCCTACAACAACGGGACGATTCTCTGAAGGAGCAGGTTGCTTCGCTTTGGGAAGCGTAAAAGTATTTGCCTCGGCAAGCTTAATGTGCTTTGCCGCAGGCTTGCCTTGAATCTTGTTAAGGAGTTTTTGTTCCGCTGCAGGCCCACCTTTAAGGTGTACGTGGTAGGTGAGGATAAGAACAATATCGTTTCTTTTACGTGCATCAATTGAGCGTTTATGCAGCTCATATGAGGCAACCTCATCTGCAGAGACTCGGAGAGTGCGAAGTAGCGCGTCAAACCCCACCTTTGATTCTTTAGCAGGATGCTTACGAAGAGGAGCAACATGAACTTTAATGTTTGATACTTCCAGCATGTTAGTTGTCCTCTTTCAAAGATTTGCAATTCTGACCAGCGCTCTTTGCGGCAGCCAGACCGGCAACCATACCGCTCTTCCATGCCCACGAGAGGTTAAAACCTCCACATTGAGCGTCAATATCAAGAGCTTCTCCCGCAATAAACAGACCAGGAACACCGTGCGCTCCAAGAGTGTTTGAGTCCACTTGATCGATGGAAATTCCACCAATACAGACCTGTGGAACAACTTTGGAGGATGTGCCGGTAACGGTAAAAGTGATTTTGTGAGCTTTGGTAATAGTGGCTTCAACTGAGTCATGAGCACCCAGGTAAGCAGCAATCTGTGGGTCGAGAAGACCGTCAGTGGTGTGAGCTTCTACAGCTGCTGCAACTTCCTCTTCCGTAAGCTGGGGGAGAAGGTCAATCTCAAGTACGTCACCAGGCAGAGCTGTACGAGACAAGTTGAAAATCATGATGCCCGAGAGTCCAAATGACCTAAAAAGCAGCTCGCCAGATTCCTGTTTGAGCACCGCGCCGTCTCTTACAAGAGCTGCGTGTGCTCGTACACGCTTTCCATCAAGGCTTGTTGGAGGCTGAGGAGCGCAAGTGAGCGCACAAAGCCCCGGTCGCAATGAGGTGGTCTGTAACTGAAGGCTTTCAGCAAGTTTGGTGGTTGTGAGCCCACCAGTAGCTAGAACTACCGATGATGCATGGACCTCATGGGTCTTCTCGCCAGCAAAGCATTCTTTGAAGGCAACGATGAAGCCGTTGTGTTGTGGCTTGACTGACGTTACTTCTCGCCCCAAAGCAAATTGAACACCTGCTTTTTGGGCTCGCTTGAGCAGCAATGATTGGATGGAGCTTGCTTGCCTGGTAAGAGGGTACATTCTGCCCTCGTCTTCCGTTGCCCACGCAAGACCGCTGGATCTAAAGAAAGTCAGGATGTCCGCAAGAAACGTGTCCTTGTCTTTGCAGACAGCCTGAACAAACTCTGGATGAGAAAAATTCTCAAAGCTCAAATCTGCATTGGTGAAGTTGCAACGACCGCCGCCTGTTGCCAGGATAGTCCTGCCGCTCTCCAATGCCTTTTCAAAGATAACAACGCGTTTATTGGCACCAAGAGTCTCAGCAGCAGTGATGGCAGCGCAGAGTCCTGCCGCGCCGCCACCTAAAATTGCTACATCAATGTCGTCTGGCACCATGAAAGCCTGAGCTTGCTTAATACGTTGAGCCTGTGCTGCCTGACGTTCTTTAATACGCGTTGTTTGAGCCATAGTAAGAATTACCTTTTGTGTTGTGTAACTTCTAGAAGCTAGAACTTACAGGTCAAGAACGCTTTGTGTAGCTTCAGGAATTAGGCCTTCTGGAAGCTCGGTGCTAAACGTTCCCTTATCGGCAATCTGCGCAAAGGTTGCATCCATAGGAAGCTGTCCTAAAGGCTCGAGGTTAAATGCTGCTGCAGTCTCAGCAAGTTTTGATGGACCATAAGGCTCAATACGCTCATCACAGTGAGGACAGGTGATATATGCCATGTTCTCAATCAAACCAAGTACAGGTACATGCATCATTTCTGCCATGCGCACTGCCTTGCCCACAACCATCTGAACAAGATCTTGTGGAGAAGAAACAATCACAACACCTTCAACAGGGAGGGACTGGAATACCGTCAGCGCAACGTCGCCTGTTCCTGGAGGCATATCAATCAGCAGATAATCCAGGTCTCCCCAGTTACATTGACTGTAGAACTGCTGAATAGCGCCAGCAACAACGGGGCCTCTCCAGAGAACAGGATCGGTCTCGTTCTGAAGCACCAGGTTGGCGCTCATGATCTTGATACCGTTTGCATCCTCGATAGGAATAAGCTGCTCTTCAACGCCGTAAGAGCGCTCGTCAGAGATGCCAAACATACGAGGAATTGAAGGACCGGTAATATCACCGTCAAGAATACCAACGCGTTTACCTGCGCGAGCAAGGTTAGTAGCAAGAATGCCGGTGACAAAAGACTTACCAACACCGCCTTTGCCAGAAACAACGCCAATAACGTGCTTAACGCTTGAGTGTTGATTGAGTTCAAAGCCGGCAGGTGGCTGTGGCTCTTTCTTTTTGCCATGCAGCGCAGCGTCAATCTCTTTACGAAGCGCTTCTTTATCAATATCTACGTCTGCCATGTCTCTCCTTATGTAGCAGTTGTATGCAGTAACTACTTAATTCTACCCATAGAACTTTATGGCAAACGAGATAGCTATAATCTTTTCGGCGCACTTTAGCTGAACGTAGGAGGTTCACATGATTTTCTCGTCAATTAAAAATTTATCTGAGAATGACTTTGGTCAGAAATATATGGCCTGTGCTGCGGAGTTTCTAGCAACCCACAATCTGGATGAGCTGCCTTTGGGCAAAACAGAAATTGATGGAGATAACGTTTTTGTGAACGTCATGGAGTTTGAGCCAGCTCTGCCTGGCGAGAAGGACTATGAGGCTCATAAGATTTACGCCGATATTCACGTAGTGATTTCTGGTACCGAAAGCATCGCTGTTGCCCCTCTTGAGCAGTGTGTTCTTAAGGGTGAATTTAATTTTGATGCTGATTTTGGTGCTTACACCAATCCTGGAGAAGAGACATGGGTTACCTTGCACGCTGGTGATTTTCTAGTGACACCTCCATCTGATGCTCACAAACCAGGCTGTACGCTGGAGAAATCTGGCTCAAAGCTCAAAAAGGCCGTGATGAAGGTTCGCATTAAATAGGGAAGCGCGCTTGCCGTGTTTTGGCGGCATTATCTTGGGTATACTAGAACATCAGTACGCACAAATCGCATCGGTGTACTGATGTTGTTTTCTATTGTTTGGCAGTTGGCGCGTAAAAGAAATGCGCATGTCAAACTGGTTATGTGAGGAACTATGGCTTCAAGCAAAATTGCTATCCGTGGTGCACGAGAGCACAACCTGCAAGACATTGATATTGATATCCCTCGTGATCAGCTGGTAGTTATTACGGGACTTTCTGGTTCGGGCAAGTCAAGTCTTGCCTTTGACACCATTTACGCAGAAGGACAGCGCCGCTACGTTGAGTCCTTGTCCAGCTATGCCCGTCAGTTCTTGGGACAGATGGATAAGCCAGACCTTGACTCTATCGATGGCCTTTCTCCTGCGGTGTCCATTGACCAGAAGACCACTTCCAGAAATCCTCGCTCTACCGTCGGTACCGTTACAGAAATCTACGACTATCTGCGTCTTTTGTATGCTCGCATGGGTACTCCTCACTGCCCTGAGTGCGGTCGCGTTATTGAGCGCCAGACAACAGATCAAGTTGCCGATAAAATTCTTGAGGCTGGTCAGGGCCGCAGAGCCTATGTCCTGGCTCCTGTTGTTTTGGGCCGCAAGGGCGAGTACGTCAAGCTCTTTGAAGATCTGCGAAAAGAAGGTTTTTCTCGCGTTCGTGTTGACGGCGTTGTGCGTGAACTTGATGAAGAAATTACGCTGGGTAAAACGCTCAAGCACGATATTGAGGTTGTCGTTGATCGTATTGTCATCCGTCTTGATTCTTTGGGCCGCATTGTTGAAGGCGTTGAGCAGGCAACCAAGCTTGCCCAGGGCAAGGTAGGCATATTGCTCCTGGCCGATAAATCCAATCCAGAGACTATGCCAGAAGAACTCCTGCAGTACTCATTGGCGCTTGCTTGTCCTATTCACGGTCACTCCATGGATGACCTGCAGCCTCGTGATTTCTCGTTCAATGCTCCTTACGGTGCCTGCCCTGACTGCGACGGCCTGGGAACTCGTAAAATTATTGATGCAGCAGCACTCATTGCTGATCCAAAGCTGTCTGTTTCCGAAGGCGTTTTTGGAAGTCTCTTTGGCCATTCAAACTACTATCCTCAGATTTTGTCTGCAGTCTGCAAGCATTTTGACGTGTTTGATACAACGCCTTGGAACAAGCTACCAAAGAAGGTACAAGATGCCCTTCTCGGTGGCCTTGGTTCAACTAAGATTCGCGTTGACTACAAGACGCGCGACGGTCGCAATACGCACTGGTTTACCACGTTCTCTGGTGTCAGAAAGATTCTTTTTGACAAGTATCAAGAGACCACGTCAGAGAATATGAAGACGCATCTTGAGAAGTACATTCGTGAGATGCCCTGTACAACTTGTCACGGAGCTCGCTTAAAGCCAGAAATTCTCTCCGTTACGGTTGGCGAGAAAAACATCTGGGAGGTCTGTGAACTTTCCTGTAAAGAGTCGCTTCAGTTCTTCAAACAGCTGACTATTACTGACCGTCAGAAGGTTATTGCAGGTCCTATTGTCAAAGAGATTGTGGCAAGGCTACAGTTCTTGGTTAACGTTGGCTTGGATTACCTCACGCTTTCTCGTGCAGCAGCATCGCTTTCTGGTGGAGAAGCCCAGCGTATTCGCTTGGCAACTCAGATTGGTGCCGGCCTCATGGGAGTTCTCTATATTCTGGACGAACCTTCCATTGGTCTGCATCAAAGAGATAATAACCGCCTCATTGAGACCCTCAAGCAGCTCAGAGATCGCGGTAATACCGTACTTGTTGTCGAGCACGATGAAGATACCATTCGTGCAGCTGACTACGTTATTGACATGGGCCCCGGCGCCGGTGAGCTTGGTGGTCACGTTGTTGCTGCTGGCACTCCAGAAGAGATTGTTGAAAACCCTGATTCCATCACAGGCGCGTATCTCACGGGAAAGAAGCAGATTAGGCTGCCAGAGGCTCGCCGTAAGCCTGGTCGCGGAAAAATCAAGATTACAGGAGCCAGCGCTAACAACCTTAAGAACGTTTCCGCCGCTATCGAGCTGGGCACATTGACAGTAGTCACAGGTGTTTCTGGCTCTGGTAAGTCTTCTTTGGTTACCGATACCCTTGCTCCCGCGCTTACCAATGCAGTTCAGCATTCAAAGCGCGTGGTGGGAGAGTATAGAAAGCTTGAAGGCGTCGATCTTATCGACAAGGTCATTGATATTGATCAGAGTCCTATTGGTAGAACACCTCGTTCTAATCCAGCAACCTATATTGGTCTTTGGGATGACCTGCGTGCCCTGTATGCTTCAGTTCCAGAATCCCGTGCTCGTGGTTACTCAGCTGGTCGTTTCTCGTTTAACGTCCAAGGAGGCCGCTGCGAGGCTTGTAAGGGCGACGGCCAGATCAAAATTGAAATGAACTTCCTGCCTGACGTCTATGTTCCTTGCGAGGTCTGCCACGGTAAGCGCTACAACCGTGAGACGCTCGAGATTCTCTACCACGGCAAGTCTGTCTCTGACGTCCTTGATATGACTGTTCATGAGGCACTAGCGTTTTTTGCAAATATTCCTCGCATTAAGAACAAGTTGCAGACTCTCCACGATGTTGGTCTTGGCTACATTCACCTTGGCCAGCCTGCAACTACGCTTTCTGGTGGCGAGGCGCAGCGTGTTAAGCTTGCAAAAGAGCTTCACCGTCAGCAGACTGGTAAAACTCTTTATATTCTGGACGAGCCAACAACTGGCCTTCATTTTGAGGATGTCAGACAGCTTATTGTTGTTCTTGAGCGTCTTGTTGATGCGGGTAACACCGTTCTTGTTATTGAGCACAACTTGGATGTCATCAAGATGGCTGATCGCATTATTGACATGGGTCCAGAAGGTGGCGATGGCGGTGGAACCGTAGTTGTTTCTGGTACGCCAGAAAAGGTTGCGACAACACCAGAAAGCCACACAGGTAAGTTCCTCAAAGAGATTCTTGACCGCGATAACGCACGTCTAGCTGCAGAGAAAAAAGCTCAGAAGAAGCGCGCATAATATGGCGAGAAAAACGGTCAAGGTCCAAAAGACAAATGCAATGAGGGAGCTTGATGCTGCCGGCATTGCTTACGAGTTCCAATCTTATGAGGTAGACGAAGACGTTCCTTCTGGAGAGTTGGGTACTCATATTGCAGAGATGCTTGGAGAAGATCCAGACGCTGCATTCAAAACGCTTGTCTGCGTGTCTTCAAGTGGAGAGCATGTGGTGTGCTGCATTCCAGTAGATCAAGAGCTTGATCTTAAAAAAGCAGCAGCTGCATCCGGTCAAAAGAACCTCTCCATGCTGCCCGTTAAAGAGCTTGAGGGTTTAACGGGCTATGTGCGTGGTGGTTGTACTCCCGTTGGTATGAAGAAGCAGTTTCCCACTATAATTGACGAGACTGCTCAGCTTTTTGAGCTTATTCATATCTCTGGCGGAAAACGCGGACTCAGTTTGACGCTTTCTCCAGAAGATTTGTCTTCATTTGTATCGGCTACGTTTGCAGATATTGTTCGCGAGGTGCACTAGTGGCATATCAGCCCAAACATATGCGACTTTCAGCAGAGTCTTCTGATGGAACCTTATCTGAAGAAACTCTGAGCAAGGCTCTTGATCAGACCTTTGATAAGCCTCCTGTAGTGGATAACATTGTTGTTCCAGAGACGTTTCATCAACCAATTGAGGATGAGGCGTTTGAGCAGATTGTGAGTCAGAAACTCGAAGAGGCCGCTGCTGAAGAGGATAACTCTGAGACAGATAACAGCTCTGTGTCAGACGGCAACTTCGACGCAGGTAATCCTTATAGTGAAGAAGCTTCTGAGGAAGAGGACGTTTCTAAGCAGAAAGACTTGAGCCGTTCTACCTCTATGATGAGCGTGCTTGTTCTGATTAGTCGTATCACGGGCTTCTTAAGAACCTGGGCTCAGGCATTTGCTATGGGTGCAACTGTTCTTGCAAGCTGCTATTCCATTGCAAACACCCTTCCTGACCAGCTCTATGAGCTTGTTGGTGCAGGAATGCTCACTACAGCTTTCTTGCCGGTATATCTCTCTATTAAGAAGAAGGTTGGACAGGATGAGGCAAATGCCTATACCTCCAACCTGCTTTCCATTGTTGTTGTCGCAACAGGTCTTGTTGCCGTTTTAGGTTTCTTCTTTGCCGCAGAAGTGGTGTATACACAGTCCTTCTCGGCAGGTGCTGATTTTGATCCAACGCTGGCAGTGTACTTCTTTAGGTTCTTTGTCATCGAGGTTATGCTGTATTGCTTCTCCACCATTTTCTCTGGTGTTTTGAATGCAGAGCGAGACTATCTCTGGCCAGCTGCGGCACCTATTTTTAATAACTTTGTGACTACGGCATCGTTCTTTGCGTATGCTTTCTTGGTCAACACTAATCCTGAGCTGGGTCTTCTTATTCTTGCGCTGGGAAATCCTCTGGGCGTTTTGATTCAGGTTCTGATTCAGGTACCGTCACTTAAGCGCAAGGGGATTAAGCTCTCGTGGAGAATTAACCTCAAAGACCCCGCACTTAAAGAGACGCTCAAGATTGGCGCGCCTGCTCTGATTGTTGTGGTTGCCACGTTTGTAACTATGTCGGTGCAGACAAGCTCGCAGCTCAGTGTTTCTGCATCGGGCGCTTCCGTTGCGGCGTACGCTCGTCTTTGGTACACGCTGCCATATTCCATTTTGACGGTGCCTATTACCACAGCCCTCTTTACCGAGCTGTCCGATAGCTGGGCAAAAGAGAATATGGACCAGTTCAAGAAGGACTTCAAGCACGGTATCAACCAGATTCTTTTCTTTACCGTGCCGTTCATGATGTACTTGATGATCTTCTCGATGCCTCTTGTTTCTATTATTGGAGCAAGCAAGTTCACTGAAGACCAACTGCTGTTAACCCAGCAATTCTTGATTGGCCAGTCGCTTGCTTTGCCTTTGTATGGCATTGGCATGTACCTGCAAAAAGTCTGCTCTGCTATGCGTCGTATGACGCTCTACGCTGTTTCTGCAACGCTTGGCTCTGTCGTGCAGGTTTTAGTGCTGCTGGTGGGTACTTCTCACTTTGGCATGATGTTTGTAGCAACTACTTCAGCCATCTTCTACGTGGTCATTGACACCATTATGTTGATTAGCCTGCGTAAGCACCTTGGTCAGATTGGACTTAAGTCCATGGTGTTTGCGTTTGTCCGCTCAATTCTTTTTGGCCTCGCAGGATCAGCTGCGGCACTTCTGATTATGGTGGGTCTGCGCGCTGTTATTGGCGCACCAGATGGACGAGCACTTTACGGCGTGCTGTATTGCATCTTTGCAGGTATTCCAGCTGTTTTGGTTACCTATGGCTTGGCAATCCTCTTCAAATCACCAGAGTCCACCATGCTTCGTGCACTGGTTTCTCGCGTAAGGTCATAGCATGGCCAGAGGCGGCACAAAAAACGGCAAAGATAACTCTCAGAACAATCTTGACCCCAACTACGTGCCTTCGGGGGCACCAGGTCTTGCACCGTCATTTTCTTCCGAACCTTCAGATGACCTGGTATCCATCAGAGAGCAGGTTGATCAGGTTCCTACTAATCCAGGTTGTTACCTCTGGAAAGATGGTTCCGGCAAGGTTATCTATGTAGGCAAAGCTAAAAACCTGCGTGCTCGCATGAGGCAGTACGTTACGCTTCAAGATGACCGTGCCAAGATTCCTCTGATGATGCAGGTCGTGCGCAGTTTTGACTACATCGTGGTAGAAAACGAGCACGAGGCGCTGGTATTGGAGCGCAATCTTATTGCTCAGTATCGTCCATACTTCAACGTGGACTTTAAAGACGATAAGAGCTATCCCTACATTGCCATTACCGAATCGGATACCTTCCCAGCAATTAAATACACGCGCGAGAAACACAAGAAGGGGACACGTTATTTTGGTCCCTACACTGATTCCTACGCTGCGCGCCAGACTATCGAGACACTCAGAAAAGTAGTACCTATCTGCTCCGCTACGTGCGTAGAGTGGAAGCGTGCTAAACGTCTGCTAGAAAAAGACCCTGACGGTGCAGCTGTTGCTAACTTGCTGCTGGCAAAGAAGGGACGTCCCTGTTTTGATTACCACGTAGGCAAGGGTCCTGGTGTGTGCGTGGGAGCCATTGATACCGTTTCCTATGCAAAGAACGTCAGGCAGGTAGAGAACTTCCTCCGTGGAAATCGCTCCGAGATTGTCTCTGAGCTCAAAGACCAGATGCAAGAAGCCGCCGCTGACCTGGATTTTGAGAAGGCAGCTAGGCTTAAGTCCCGCCTGACTTCACTTTCTGATCTTGACGACCGCCAGCAAGTCACATTTCCTACCTCGGTCAACATTGACCTCATTGGCATTTATCGAGAAGAAACTATCTCCGCTGCCTGCGTTTTTGTTGTGCGAGAAGGTCGTACCATCCGCTCAGTTGAGTTTATCCTGGACAAAGGCTTGGACGTTTCCGAGGAAGAGCTGGTTTCGGGCTTCCTAAAGCGCTACTATGATGAAACCGCTGACATTCCCGCAGAGGTTAACCTGCCCATCGATCTTCTCGATGCAGAGGTTTTGTCCGAGTGGCTGACACAAAAACGAGGGCACAACTGCGTGCTTCACCACCCACAACGTGGCGAGAAGTTCCGTCTTCTCCAGATGGCTTCTGCTAACGCTCGTCATGCGCTGATGCGCCACATGATTCGCACAGGCTATGCTGACGACCGCACTAACCAGGCGCTTCTTCAGTTGGAAAGTGCACTTGCGCTTGATGCACCCCCGCTGCGCATTGAGTGCTTTGATATTTCTACGCTTCACGGCAATTTTACCGTTGCCTCGATGGTGGTCTTTACTAATGGAAAGGCTGATAAAAGCCAGTATCGCCGCTTTAAGATTCGCGCTGAGCTTGATGAAGCAAACGACTTTGTCTCAATGACAGAAGTCCTGGGCAGAAGGTACAGTCCGGAGCGTATGGCAGATGAGCGCTTTGGCTCAAGACCTGATTTGCTGGTAGTTGATGGTGGTAAGCCTCAGCTGACCGCCGCAATCAATCAGCTTAATGAGCTGGGGCTGGATATTCCTGTCTGCGGCCTTGCTAAGTCTGATGAGGAAGTCTTTGTACCTTGGGACGACACGCCAATTGTGTTACCTACAGGGTCAGCTTCTCTGTATCTCATCAAGCAAGTCCGTGATGAGTCTCACCGTTTTGCAATTACGTTCCATCGTGAGCTTAGAGATAAGGCGATGACTGTCTCTATTCTGGACGAAATACCTGGTGTAGGACCTAAACGAAAAAAAGACATCATGCGCCATTTTGGCTCTTTTAAGCGCTTAAAGGCTGCAAGTGTTGAGGATATCTCTCAGGTAAAAGGTGTTTCTGTGAACTTGGCAGAAACTATTTATGAAGAGCTCAAAGCTTGGGAAGAATCTTCAACAGCTGTACATGAGAAATTAGATGCAAGGAGAGGAACTCATGAGTAAAACAGCGGACGAGAAGATCTTGGCACTGGTAAATCCTGACTACATTAAGCGTATTCCGTTTTTTGTCCGTGGGCATGCAACGGGTAAGTCTTGTGAATATATTGCTCAGAAGCATCCAGAGCTATACGCTACATTTGAGGGTGAACCTAGTGCTCAACAAGTTGAAGAGATGTCAAAGATTATCAACGAGCTCTTTGAGCAAAGGATGAAGAAACATAATCTCTAAAATCAAATCAAACAATAGAGTTATTTGTAATAAGAATGGCAGCTATGAAGTGTTGTTATGCCATTCTTATTTTTTTCATTCAACGCTGAAATATAGCCATTGGCCGAAAGATTAGCTGTTAAAGCATACTCGAACAGAATATTATTAGAGCTACCTAGTTATTACTTTTACTTCAGTTGCTACAAGCAGTTCTAATGAGGTGACAGCAGATGAAGCGTAGAAAAAGGTTTGTAAAAGATCTGTCATTATTAGTAGTTCTTGTTGTTTGTGGTTTGCTAATAAATAATTGGTTTTTTAAGCTGAATACTATGAGGCTGCCAGAATTAAAAAAGCAGGCAGCTCAGTATGTTGTGCAACAATATGAGAATAAGAGAAATGGTCTTAAGTCTGATTTTGGATCCGCAGAAAATATTGACTTAGAGACCGCTACTATCTCTGGGCCATTTTTAGGAGTCAGTCAGGCTAACCAACTTTTATTGAATATAGATTTATATTGGGTAATAAGCTCTCAAGAAAAGGTTGTTGGAACAGTTGAGCAAGATTTAGGGCTATTTGCCATTGGGTCTTATTTTGGAACTCCAAAAATGTGGATTCAAACAAGGAACGCTGGACTGCTACAAGAAATGCATAATAGAAATTATAGATGCCTAGTTAGAAATTTTTGTGGCGTAGGGTTAAGTGGATGGCCGCCACCTTATCTAGCTGATGGCTATTTAGGACGTTATAGCCCAGCAGATGGAAATTTTGACATTGAAAAAAATGACGAACAAGTATCAGAGATAATCGAATCTCATTTAGGGGAAGAACATCTAGATTTTATGGCGAACCCTGAGCGCGTTGTAGATTTAGCTAAGTAATTTTGAGGTGTTTTTGCTGTTCTAAGACAAGAGTCAGTTCATTTTGGACTGACTCTTGTTTAATCTTCACAACATATCCGTAATTTCTAAAGGTAAACGGTAGCAAATCATCGGTAAACGGTAGTTGACAATGATTACTACTTATGTAGTTAGTTAAATATTTTATATATTTGATAAGGTAAAATAATAATAAAGCCCGCTATCTGCGGGCCTTCTTAGCTGCTATTAAGATTTATATGTAGTAAATAATACAACAAAACACGTTTTCATATTTTGAGCAGCCAATGGGCGATATTTTTGTACCGTTGGGCGAACTGTGTTCAGAAGAAATATCTTTTCTTCATATAGTTATGTAGATGTAAGCCACACAAGTGGCATTGGTGCCACGTTGTGGCAAGGAGAGTTTTTAGAAAGAGGCAGAAATGAGCGAGTTTATTAACCGTCCACTTTCGCGTCGCGGCTTCCTTGGCGGAGCAACTGTAGCAGCTGGCCTTGGCCTCACCGCTTGCGGTGGCGGACAGCAGAAGGCAGCTGAGGCTCCATCTGGAAAGGAAGGCGGCGGCACAATTACTGCTGGAACCGCTTATTCAACACAGAACTATGATCCATCTACTACTTCATCAGCACTTGCCCTTGGTGTTAACTGGCAGGTAGTTGAGGGTCTCTATGGCCTAAACTTCCACGACTATTCCACCTTCAATGAGCTTGCTACTGCTGATCCTAAGAAGGTTGACGATTACACCTTTGAGATTACCCTCCGTGACGGCGCAAAGTTCTCTGATGGTAATGAAGTTAAGGCAGATGACGTTGTTGAGTCCTTCAACCGTTCCGCTGCTAAGGGTAGCGTTTACGTCCCAATGCTTTCCCCAATTGCTTCCGTAGAGAAGAAGGATGACAAGACTGTCACCGTTAAGACCACTATTGCTAACTTCTCCCTCCTCAAGGAGCGTCTGTCCATTGTTCGCGTTGTTCCAGCAAGCAGCTCCCAGGATGAGATGAAGAAGCAGCCAGTTGGTTCTGGTCCATGGCAGTTTGAGTCCATCTCTGACAACACTCTTGACCTTGTTCCTAACAAAAACTACAACGGCGCAACTCCTGCTAAGGACGAGAAGCTCCACTATGACGTCCTTAAGGATCCAACCGCTCGTCTGACCGCTCAGCAGGATGGAACCACTCTTGCTATGGAAATGGTTCCTGCAGACGCTGTAGATCAGCTCAAGGGCGCAGGCTGCACCGTTGACGCTGTTCAGGGCTTTGGTGTCCGCTTTGCAATGTTCAACCTTGGCAAGGCTCCTTGGGACAACGTTAAGGTTCGCCAGGCATGCCTCTATGCACTTGATACAGACAAGATGCTTGCAAACGCATTCTCTGGTCAAGCTGAGGTTGCTACCAGCTACCTTCCTTCTTCCTTTGCTAACTATCACAAGGCATCTACTGTCTATGCACACGATGTTGATAAGGCTAAGAAGCTCATTTCTGAGTCTGGCATCACTCCTGGTGATGTTGTTCTTCGCACCACCGATAACGAGCAGGTTAAGTCCATGGCAACTCAGGTCAAGAATGATCTTGATGCACTTGGCTTTAATGTAAGCATCGTTTCCGATACTTCTCCAGCAACCTATGCTGCAATCGACGCAGTTGACGGTTCCTGGGACATCCTGCTTGCCCCTGGCGATCCTTCCTGCTTCGGCGCAGACGTCGACCTGCTGCTTAACTGGTGGTATGGCGATAACGTCTGGATGACCAAGCGTTGCCCATGGAAGGAGTCTGATGAGTGGACCAAGCTCCACAATCTTATGACCAAGGCTCTTGGCCAGTCTGGTGCTGATCAGCAGTCCACTTGGAACGAGTGCTTCGACATCATCGCTGAGAACGTACCTCTGTACCCAGTTCTCTTTGCTAAGACCTTCACCGCTTCCTGGAGCGAGAAGCCAAACAGCAACGGCGTTGCTCTCAAGGGCTTCAAGGGCATCGGAACCACCGGCCTGTCCTTCATTGATGTCAACACAGTTACTGCTAGCTAATTTGTTGTCGTCACGCGCTTAGCATCTCATACATTGGGGCCCGAGCGTTTTACTTATAACGCTCGGGCTCTTGTGCGCTAAATTTAGTCCTGAGATGATTAAAGTCTCATCAAATTTTATTTGTACGGTTTGTTTTAAAGAGAGAGGGGGAGATAGTGAACAACCTATTACGTCTTATCGGACGCCGTCTTATTGCGCTCCCGATTATGGCTCTAGGCGTCACCTTTCTCGTATTCTTCCTAATGTCTTTCTCGCATGTTGATCCTGCATACAATGCCTTGGGAGAGTCTGCTTCTGAAGAAGCTATTCAGCAGTATCACATTGAGAATGGCCTTGATGACCCATGGCCTGTGAGATATGTACGCTATATCGGTGATGTTGCTCATGGAAACTTGGGTACCTACGGCACTTCTCACTATTCAGTTGCTGAAAGAATTTCAAAGGCTCTGCCAGTAACTATGCAGTTGACCTTTATGGGTCTCTTTATTGGCGCAATAGTTTCGTTTACGTTGGGCGTTATTGCGGCTCTCTATAGAGATCAATGGCCCGATCAAATCATCCGCGTATTCTCAATTGCCGGTCTTGCAACGCCATCATTTTGGTTGGCAGTTCTTTTGATTCTGGTCTTTGCGTCTACGCTTAAGCTGCTACCAGCCTCTGGAGCACTACCAGATCCTACGGTAAATCTTGTCGGCTACTTTGCTCGTATGATTATGCCGGCATTTGCACTTGCGGTTCCAATGTCTGGTCAGATGACCCGTATTGTTCGTACCGCAATGGTCGAGGAGCTGGATAAGGACTACGTCCGCACTGCTCGCGGCGCTGGCATTCCAGAAAGAATCGTCATCGCAAGAAACGTACTTCGCAACGCTCTTATTACCCCTGTAACCACGCTTGGCCTCAAGATTGGTTACCTCATGGGTGGCGCCGTTGTTATCGAGGTTATTTTTAACCTTCCTGGTATGGGTACCGCTATTCTCGAGGGCATCCAGGGTAACGAGGCAATGCTTGTTCAGGGCGTTGTTGTTGTCGTTGCACTGTCCTTCATCATCATCAACATTGTTGTTGATATGTTGTACATCTTGATTAACCCACGCATTAGGACGGTGTAGTGCGATGGTACAAATTAGAAAAAAACAAGTCGAGAAGCTCGAAGAAGCTGCAGCAAAGGGTTCAACTTTTGGTGGCTTTAAGAAGATGAAGACAGCTTCCAAGATTGCTCTTGTCATTCTTGTCTTTGTTGTTCTTGCTTCTGTCTTTGCAAACTTTATTGCTCCACATAACCCACTTGAGATTTTCAACGCTCGTCAGGCTCCAGGCAATGGATTCATTTTTGGTACTGACGATAAGGGCCGCGATATTCTTTCTCGTATGCTTTATGGTGGTCAGTATTCACTGGTCATTGGCTTTGGCGCTACGGGTATGGCACTGCTGTGTGGCTCAATTATTGGTGCAATTGCAGCTGTTTCTAGAAAGGCTGTCTCTGAGGTCATCATGCGTGTGCTCGACATCATCATGTCGTTCCCAGGCATTGCTCTTGCAGCAGTCTTTGTTTCTATTCTGGGTAACAGCGTTCCTTCAATCATCTTTGCTATTGGCTTTATGTATACGCCACAGATTGCTCGTATTGTTCGTGCAAACATCGTAAGTGAGTACGGCGAGGATTACGTAAGGGCAACCATTGTTTCTGGTGCTCGTGCACCTTGGATTTTGTGGAAGCACGTTCTTCGTAACTGCATTGCTCCCATCATGGTCTTCACCGTAACACTGGTAGCAGATGCAATTATCTTTGAGGCATCTTTGACATTTATTGGCGCTGGTATTGCAGAGCCAACTCCTACATGGGGTAATATCCTGGCTGATGCTCGTGCTGGCGTTCTTGCTGGCCGCTGGTGGCAGGCATTCTTCCCAGGCCTAGCTATTATGATGACCTGCCTGGCACTGAACATCCTCTCCGAGGGTCTTACTGATGCTATGGCAGCAGCACCTGGCGCTCCTGTTGATACAGAGAACTCTGACTCCAGGCGTGCAGATGACATTCTTGCATCTGATCCAGTTCGCGCTTATGCAGAGCAGGCAGAGTCCCTGGAGCGCAGACTTAATGCACTTAAAGAGGTTGAACTTTCCAGAACTGATAGGCGTAAGCCAGACTTTGATGTAAAGCCACTGCTCAGTGTTAAAGATCTTTGCATCAGCTTTGAGTCTCACGGAGACGTTAAGGTTGTTGACCACGTAAGCTTTGATGTCCGTCCTGGTCAGTGCATGGCGCTGGTCGGCGAATCTGGCTGCGGCAAGTCAATTACCACCAAGGTCATTATGGGCTTGACTGATCCAAAAGAGACCATTACTGGTCAGGTTCTCTATAAAGACCAAGACCTCCTGAAGCTCTCCAAAGAAGAGCACCGCAAGCTGCTTGGTCACGAGCTTGCAATGGTGTACCAGGATGCTCTGTCTTCGCTGAACCCTTCCATGCTTATCTCTTCTCAGATGAAGCAACTTACCAGCAGGGGAGGCACTCGTTCCGCAGAGGAGCTTCTAGAGCTTGTAGGCCTGGATCCAAAGCGTACGCTTGAGTCCTACCCACATGAGCTTTCCGGTGGTCAGCGTCAGCGTGTTCTGATTGCTATGGCATTAACCCGCGATCCTTCTCTGGTTATCTGCGACGAGCCAACAACCGCTCTGGACGTTACTGTTCAGAAGCAGGTCATCAAGCTCTTGAATGACCTTCAGCGTCGTCTTGGCTTCGCAATGATCTTTGTTAGCCACGACCTTGCACTTGTTGCAGAGGTTGCTTCTGAGATTACCGTTATGTACGCAGGCCAGGTTATTGAGCAGGCAGCTACTACTGAGCTTCTGACCAATCCTGTTCACGAGTACACCCGCGGTCTTCTCGGCTCTGTTCTTTCCATTGAGGAAGGCGCACAGGATGGTACTAGGCTTCACCAGGTACCAGGTTCTGTTCCTTCTCCAGAAGACTTCCCAACAGGCGATAGGTTTGCTCCTCGTTCAAGCCACCCAGATTTGGGACTTGAGGTTCACCCTGTTATCAAGGAGATTCCTGGTAAGCACCATCGTTTCTCCGAGCTGCCTGATGAGTATCTGAAGGAGCATGGTCTTGTGCCTTACCTTGAGCGTTCTCAAAAGGAGGTGAGGTAAATGGCTACAACATCTGAAGAACAGCCAATTATCTTCCTCGATGATATTTCGGTTACGTTTAAAACACGTACGGGTTCAATCTTTAAGCCTAATAAGGTTCACGCAGTACAGAATGTTTCTCTCAAGCTTATGCCTGGTGAGACCATTGGTATTGTTGGTGAGTCTGGCTGCGGAAAGTCCACTACCGCAAATGTCATGTGTGGCCTTCAGTCACCAACGTCCGGTCATGTGTACTTCAAGGGAATGGATGTTACAAAGCGTACTCCAGAGCTCAGAAAGCAGATTGGCCGCGTTGTCTCCGTTGTTTTCCAGGACCCAGCAACTGCTCTTAACCCTCGCATGATTGTTAAAGACCAGCTTATGGATCCACTGCTCGTACATAAGGTAGGCACAGAGCAGGAGCGAGAAGCCCGTATTAATGAGCTTGTCGGTTTGGTAGGACTTCCACATTCCGCACTTCGCGCCCTTCCTGGTCAGCTCTCTGGTGGTCAGCGTCAGCGTGTTGCAATTGCACGTGCGCTTTCTCTGAATCCATCGGCAATCATTGCTGACGAGCCTACTTCCGCACTGGACGTTTCCGTTCGTGCACAGATCTTGAACCTGCTTACTGACCTCAAGTCTGAGTTGGGTCTCTCGATGATTTTTATTTCGCACGATATTCAGACTGTCCGCTATGTTTCTGACCGCATCATTGTTATGAATCACGGCCAGATTATGGAAGATGGTCCTGCTAAGCAGGTCTTTGAGCACCCAACAGATCCTTACACTAAGACGCTTTTGGGTGCTGCACCATCTTTGCTTCATCCTAAACTGGGTGAGTAGCGCTTACGTTTTTGTTTGACTAGAGCGCAGCTTAGGCTGCGCTCTTTTAGCTTGTTAGGTGGATCAATGCACCAAGAAACGCTTGAGCTTGCAGAATTGAAGGCAGCTCATGCTTTGACGCCCTATCCTTCGGATTTTGAGGCGTTTTGGAAGGCGCGTATGGAGGAAGCAGATAACGTTCCTCTAAGCTGGCAGATTGTTCCTTCAACAGAGGTTACGTCAACTGCTTCAGCACACTTTTTTGATCTTACGTTTGCAGGTATTGATGGCGCGGAAGTCTACGCAAAGTACCTGCGTCCACAGACTGCCTCAGGCGTACAAACTCCGCTTGTTTTACAGTTCCATGGCTATCCAGGATCTTCTCGCAGTTGGTTTGAACAGAGTTCATTTTTGGGCTTGGGCTACTCACTGATTGCGCTTGATAATCCTGGGCAGGGTGGCCGTAGTTTGGACGGAAGCTCGTATAAGAGCACTACCGTCTCTGGCCACTTGGTGCTCGGACTAGATGGACCTGTAGAGGACCTTTACTTTGTTCATCTGTATCAGAACATTCGCTTGCTCTGCAGAATTGTTAGACAGCTTGAAGGAATTGATACAGATCGCGTTTTTGTAAACGGCGCCTCGCAGGGAGGCGGCATTGGTCTTGCTACCTGCGCACTCAATCAAGACCTGATTAATAGGGCAGCAATTCTTTATCCCTTCCTCACTGATTTTAGGTGTGTGTGGGAGCTTAATGCTGATGAGGTTGCCTACGAGGGGATCCGCTATTATTCCCGCTGGTTTGACGCAGATGGTTCTCGCGTTGATGAGGTCTTTGCAAAGCTTGCCTACATTGATTCAGCTAATTTTGCACGCCTGGTTACCTGTCCTGTGCTTTTTGGCACCGGACTTGATGATCCGGTAGTTCCTCCCGAGGCTCAGTTTGCGGCTTACAATGCCTTGACCTGCCCAAAGAGACATCTTCTTTATCCCGGATATGCGCATGAAGAGATTGGCGATTTTGACGATAAGATCATCGATTTCTTCTGCTCAGACAAGGGAGAGCAAGCTCTTAAAGAGTTGGACTCGTCATTTCCTGCTCAAGCAGAAGGCGAGGTGAAAGCATGAGGGGCTTAACACAAAGGCTTGAAGATGCCCGTTCTTATCGCGGCGCGTGGCTTAGACCATCAAACTTTGAATCATTTTGGGAGACGTCGGTAACGTTTGCACAAAATGCGCAGGTAGAGAGTGCGGTTGAGCTTCCGTCTGCTACCCAGGCGGCAACGTTTAAGCGCATCACATTCACCTCAACTGACCAGACGCAGCTGCGTGCTCGCGTCATTCTTCCAGCAGGTGTGTCGGTGGCAGAACCGCTAGCTCCAGTAGAGCTGCCCGCATCGGCAAAGCTGCCCGCGGTGGTGCTCTTCTCCGATCTTGGTCGGGGAGTGCGTAGCTGGCTGCACCTATTGCGTTTCTCGGCGCTTGGCATGCCTGTTGTAGCCCTAGAGGCTCGGCCATGCGAAGCGTCACTCAAAGACGCCTGGAGGGGAGCGTTGACGGCAGAGGAGCTTGCCCGCGCGCTCATCAACCCAGATGACGCCGCATCCTCCACGCTTAAGCAGCTCATCGATGACGCACTGGTAACTACCGCGGTTGCATCGCGCTTCCTCGGGCGCACAACCGTCACCTGGGGAGAAGGTCTAGGCGGCTCGCAGGCGTTGTTCGCTGCGGCACTTCTGCCCAAGGAAGTGAGCGTTACCATGGCACTGAACCCGCTCTTTGCCGACAACGCAACAACCCTGCGCACGGTTGTCGGGTGCGGAGACACTCCGCAGTCAGATGCAGCTATCGACGCGGTTGGTCTTCTCGACAGCGCGTGCGCGGCAGAGCTGGTGCGTGTGCCTGCGCTTATCGGCACGGCTCTGCTGGACCAGAGCGCGCCAACTGAGGGAACGTTTGCGCTGTACAATCGCCTGACGGGGCAGAAAGAGATGCGTGTATATCCCAAGTTTGGCCACGAGCGCATCAATCAGTTTGAGAACGAGCAAATCAACTATCTCTGCGAGGTTATATCAGGGCTTTGTCATAACTAAGCGGACTATAATTACGTAGGTTCTTTGAAGTTGCTTTTGATCAATGCTTTGGTCGGCTACTTCAGTACATTGTTGTATGAAACCAGTTGGATTTTCCAACGTGTGAAAGGATAAAGCATGTCCAGTAACGTACCATTTAGCGGTGTTGTTCCACCAGTTGTAACCCCAGATACCCCAGACCATCAGCTTGATGTTGTGTCGTTTGAGCGCTCTATTAATCGTCTCATTGAGGCTGGCGTAGACGGCCTGTTCTTCCTCGGCTCTTCTGGCGAAGTTGTCTTTGCAACTGATGAGCGTCGCGATCAGATTGTTCGCGAGGCTGTCCGCATTGTTGACCACCGCATTCCGGTCCTTGTGGGCATCATTGATACCGAGACCGAGCGCGTCCTGGAGCATGGTCGCCGTGCCCTCGCACTAGGTGCAGATGCTCTTGTAGCAACTGCTCCTTTCTACGCACTTGGTGGCCCAGCTGATGTTGAGGAGCACTTCCGCATCCTTCACCAGGAGCTGGATGCACCTCTGTTTGCGTATGACATTCCTGTCTGTGTTCACACTAAACTTCCTTGGAAGATGCTTGCTCGTCTGGGCGCAGAGGGTGTTCTTGCAGGCGTTAAGGACTCTTCTGGCGATGACGTCTCCTTCAGGTATCTTGTTCAGGAGAACGAGAAGAACGGTCATCCTCTAACTCTTCTGACTGGCCATGAGATTGTTGTTGACGGCGCCCTTCTTTCTGGTGCAGACGGTTCTGTTCCTGGCCTTGCTAATGTTGAGCCAGAGGGCTACGTCCGCATGTGGAAGGCAGCTCAGGAAGGTAACTGGGCAGAGGTCAAGCGTGAGCAGGACCGACTTAACGAGATTTCCCACATCTTTGATGTCACTTCAGGCGTTCAGGGCTATGGTGCTGGCGTTGGCGCATTCAAGTGCGCCCTTAACCTCATGGGCATCTTTGATTCTGACCAGATGCCTCGTCCTGTTAAGCCACTTGATGGACAGAACCGTGAGGCAATCAAGCAGGTTCTTATTGCAAACGGCCTTCTCTAAACAAGAGGGGACACCATGGACTCTAAGTTTGTTTCTCCAACACATGTTTGTGCTGTTGATATTGGCGGCACAAAAATTGCTTGTGGCATAGTTACTCTTAACGGGTCTGACGCTCCAAACGTCCAGTCCGTAAAGAAGGTTCCTACCAACGCAAAAGAGGGTGGCAAGCAGGTTCTTGCCACCGTTCTCCAGGCAATTAGAGAGGCACTTGCTCGTGCAGAAGAGCTGGACCTTACTATCTCTGGCGTGGGTATTTCTTCTGCTGGTGTTGTTGACCCTCGAACGGGCGACATCACCTACGCAAATGAGCTTATGCCCGGCTGGGGAGGAACCGCTCTTGGCTCTGCAGTTACTAGTGAGTTTGGTCTTCCGTGCAGCGTTCTTAATGACGTTCATGCTCATGCTCTGGGTGAGGCTCGTCATGGTTCTGGTCATGGTAAAGACAGCGTTTTAACCGTAGCGGTTGGCACGGGCATTGGTGGCGCTTTTGTGAACCACGGCATCTTGATGTTGGGCGCTCACGACGAGGCTGGTCATATTGGTCACGTTGCAACTCCAGCGGCTGCAGGCGTTGACTGTCCTTGTGGTGGAACTTCTCACCTTGAGCCTGTTTCCGCAGGTCCTGGCATTATTCGCGAGTACGTCCGCCTTGGTGGCTCCGACACGCTTGAAGACGGTTCTGCTCTTGATGGCGCTGAGATTGACCGCAGAGCTCTTGCTGGCGAGAAGATCGCTCAGGCTGCAGAGGAGCGCTCAGGCCGCGCACTTGGTGAGGTCTTAGGCAGCATGTGCAACATGCTTGACCCTTCTGTCATCATTTTGTCTGGCTCCGTTGCAGAGTGCGGCAAGTACTGGCACGAGGCACTTGAAGCTGCATTTAAGCTGCAGGCAATGCCTCCCGTTCAGGCAACGCCTCTTGTGAAGGGTACGCTTGGTGGAGAAGCTCCTCTTATTGGAGCTGCAGAAAACCTTGTTCTACCTGGCTATTTAGAGACACGTCTTTAGGCAGAAGCGCCTAGTCATCAAAAGTGTCTGACTAGGTATGCCGCAAAGACAGACACCTTTAACGTACGTACATTCTTGTGAGGAGAATACCGTGGCATATTCAGAGCTTGTTGAGTCACTTAAAGGAAAACTCATTGTCAGCGTCCAGGCGTATCCTGGTGAGCCTATGAGGCATCCAGAGACCATGGCTCAGATTGCTCGTGCCTGTGAGCTTGGTGGCGCTGCAGCTATTAGGTGCCAGGGTTTGTCTGACATCTCTGCCATTAAAGGCAGGGTTGAGATTCCTGTTATTGGCCTCTGGAAAGAGGGCCATGAAGGTGTCTACATTACTCCTACGCTTCGTCATGCGCGTGCTTGTATTCACGCTGGTGCAGACGTTGTTGCCCTGGATGCAACAGACCGTCCAAGGCCAGATGGTAGAACCTTTGAAGAGACTGTTGCAACTCTGCGTACAGAGTCTGACGTGCTGATTATGGCTGACTGCATGACTATGGATGACATCCGTCGCGCTGTTGCTGCTGGTTGTGACTTTGTTTCAACCACACTTTCTCACAACAAGGCCGCTATTGATACAACGCTTGACGATGGCCCTGACATTGCCCTTCTCCAGCAGGCAACTACTGAATTCCCAGGTATCGCCATTATTTGCGAGGGTCACGTTCACACACCACAAGACGCAAAAGATGCTCTTGATGCAGGCGCTTGGGCGGTTGTTTCAGGTACAGCCATTACACATCCAACTTCGATTACCTCTTGGTTTGCTGCAGCACTTGAGGATTAACGCTTGGAGCGGTAAGGTTTTCTCGTCACGTATTTAAGGAGCGCCTGTGAAGAAAAACGATCCCACACCTTCAGTTATTCCCGACATTGTCATTATTACGGGTATGTCTGGATCGGGTCGCACGCAGGCGCTTCATGTGTTTGAGGACATGGGTTATTTCTGCATTGATAACCTGCCACCAGCTCTTATTTTGCAGCTTTCTAACCTTGTGGGCATTAACACAGGTGTTGGCCGCCACTTGGCTGTTACCTGCGATTTGCGCTCGCAAGGTCTTTTTGATGACATCTCTGAAGCCCTGAGGTCTCTTGCAGATCACGAGCTCACGTACAAGATTGTCTATCTGGACTCCTCAGACGAAGTACTTATGCGTCGCTATAGCGAGAATCGCCGTCGTCATCCTTTAGCGCAGGAGGGAGAAAATCTCTCATCTGCAATTTCTAAGGAGCGCGCACAGCTTCAAGACATAAAAGCGCTGGCAGATGTGGTCCTAGATACCTCATCTATGCGCACTAATACGCTCAAGAGTCGTCTTCGTCGCGCATTTTCAGAGCTTGCTGAACAGCAGCTTATGGATGTTAGCGTATTTTCCTTTGGCTTCAAAAATGGTTTGCCCGTTGAGGCTGACCTCATGATTGACGTGCGATTCCTGCCTAATCCTTACTATGATCCAGAGCTCAGACCACTTACCGGTCTTGATGAGCCAGTAGCTCAGTTTGTCCTTGAGCACGGCACTACTAAGAAATTCCTTAAGTCTTGGTTTGAGCTGCTTGATGTAGTAATGCCTGGCTATGTGCAGGAAGGCAAAAGCTTGCTCTCTATTGCGGTAGGTTGCACGGGTGGCCAGCATAGAAGCGTTGCAATCGCCCGTGCTACCGCAGAGCATCTTACCAGCCAGGGCTATCGCGTAACGCTGTTCCATCGCGATCTTGATGCGGCTCAGAAGAAGTCTCAGCAGGCTGAGTAGAAGTTAGTCTGTCATGTCCTATACTGCCTTGGTAAAAAATGAGCTGGTCAGCGTACCAGAAATTCAGACGGATTGTGAATTAGCCCAGCTTTCTGCGCTTATTCGTGTTTCCGGAACGTTATCGATGCACGGTCCTGGTAAATTTGCCGTTCGCATTGTTACTGAGACTGGCACGGTTGCCCGAACAGTTATTAGTTCTTCTCGCCGTCTGTTTGATCTGGGTACTTCCGTTGAGTACCGTCGCTCTATCATGCATAAAAAACGCAACTATTTGCTTGAGATTTCTAACCAGGATTCGCTTGCAGAAGCACTTTCCGCTCTTGGCATTTATATACCAGGAGAAGGCCTGGTAAGTGGCATTCCAAAAAGCGTTATCCGCACCAAGCAGGCGCAGCGAGCTTTTTTGCGCGGAGCGTTTATGGCGGGCGGATTTTTGGCCGATCCCTTAAAAGATTTTCACTTAGAGATTGCTGTCTCGGGAGAAAGATTTGCCACTGAGCTGGTAAAACTTATGGGATCCATTGGTGTCAAGGCGCGGCTTAATCATCGTAACCGCCATACCAATGCGCTCATGCGAACCAGAGAAATTTATGCTGTCTACCTTAAGAGCTCTGATGACATCATCAAGTTTTTGCGAGAGATTGGTGCGCCCACTATGGCGCGCGCTATTGCGTTTACGCGTGTGCAAAAGCATTATCGCAACAACGTCAACCGAGTTGTCAACGCAGAGATGGCAAATCAAACGCGGTCTTCAAATGCAGCGGCAGACCAGTTAGCGCTTATAGAAAAGGCCGAGAAACTCATTGGACTCAGAGCTCTGCCGCCAGCGGTCAGAGATTTTTGTCTTGCACGAAAAGATAACCCTGAGCTGTCATTATCTGCACTAGGGGAGTCGTTTGTACCACCCGTATCCAAGTCCGCTATGTATCACCGATTGCTGCGTTTGGAAAAAATCGTTCAGGATTTAGAAAAAGATGCATAAGTTATCGGCGAGTGCGGTAAAATACACGGTGTACGGTTTTAATGTTAATGAATCCGGAGAATGGCTCTGGGTCACCGAAAGGAGCATTACGTATGGCAGTAAAGGTTGCTATTAACGGTTTTGGCCGCATTGGTCGCCTTGCATTTAGGCAGATGTTTGGTCACGAGGGTTCTGAGATTGTTGCAATCAACGACCTTACTTCTCCAGAGATGCTTGCATATCTTCTGAAGTATGACTCTACTCAGGGCAACTATTCCCGCGATCACAAGGTAGAGGCAACTGACCACTCCATCATCGTTGACGGTCACGAGATTGTTATTTACAAGGAGGCAGACGCTAACAACCTGCCTTGGGGCGATCTCAACGTTGACGTTGTTCTTGAGTGCACCGGTTTCTACACTTCTAAGGACAAGGCACAGGCTCACATCAACGCTGGTGCTAAGAAGGTTGTCATTTCTGCTCCTGCAGGCAACGACCTCCCAACCATCGTCTTCAACGTTAACCATGAGACCCTCACTGCAGATGACAACATCATCTCCGCAGCTTCCTGCACCACCAACTGCCTTGCTCCTATGGCAAAGGGCCTCAACGACTTCGCAACTATCAAGTCCGGTATCATGACCACCATTCACGCATACACTGGTGACCAGATGATCCTCGACGGCCCACAGCGCAAGGGTAACTTCCGTCGTTCCCGTGCTGGTGCAGAGAACATCGTTCCTAACTCCACTGGTGCTGCTAAGGCTATCGGCCTTGTTCTTCCTGAGCTCAACGGCAAGCTTATTGGTGCTGCTCAGCGCGTTCCTACGCCAACTGGCTCCCTCACCAACCTCTATGCTGTTGTTGACAAGAAGGTCACCGCTGCTGAGGTAAACGCTGCAATGAAGGCATATGCAGAGACCATCCCAGAGACCTTTGGTTACAACGAGGATGACATCGTTTCCCGCGACATCGTCGGTGAGACCCACGGCTCCATCTTCGACGCAACTCAGACCATGTGCTCTGACCTTGGCGACGGCACCACTCTTGTTCAGGTCACCTCTTGGTACGACAACGAGAACTCCTACACTTCTCAGATGGTCCGCACCATCAAGTACTTCGAGAAGTTCGTTGCTTAAGTTCTAGTTACATAGACGCCTTAGGCGCGGTCGCAGCATCTGCCGCGATCGCGCCTTCTTTTGTTGGAAACGTATTTAAAGGAGTGACATGGCTTTTACAAAGAAGACTGTCCGCGATGCAGATGTTAACGGCAAGCGCGTTCTTATGCGCGTTGACTTCAACGTACCTCTGAAGGACGGCGTTGTTACTGACGACACCCGCGTTCGCGCTGCACTTCCAACCATCCAGTATCTTCTCGACCACAACGCAAAGGTCATCCTGATGAGCCACCTTGGTCGTCCAGATGGCACCGGCTTCCAGCCAGAGCTTTCCCTGCGCCCAGCTGCAGAGAAGCTTGCTGAGCTTCTTGGCCACGAGGTTAAGTTTGTTGAGGACACCTATGGCGAGAAAGCCCGTGAGGCTGTAGACGCACTCAAGGACGGCGAGGTTCTTGTTCTTGAGAACGTCCGCTTTGACAAGCGTGAGAAGAAGAACGATCCAGAGATTGCAAAGACCCTTGCATCTTATGGCGACATCTTTGTTCTTGACGCCTTTGGTACCGCTCACCGTGCACAAGGCTCTGTTGTGGGACCAGCAGCTTACCTTCCTGCATACGCAGGCTTCCTGCTTGAGAAAGAGGTTGACACTCTTACCTCTATCTTCTCTAACCCAGAGCGCCCACTTGTAGCTATCGTTGGTGGCTCCAAGGTTTCTTCTAAGATTGGTGTTCTTGATCACCTTATCGACTCCGCTGATACCCTCATCATTGGTGGCGGTATGGCATACACCTTCTTCCTGGCTAAGGGTTATTCCGTTGGTACTTCTCTTCAGGAGCCAGACTGGATTGAGCGCGCAGGCGAGATGCTCAAGAAGGCTGAGGAGAAGGGTGTTAAGATTCTGCTTCCTGTTGACAACGTTGTTACCGATCACTTTGGTGAGGACGCTGTTGGTGAGGTAGTTCCATCTGATCAGATTCCTGCAGACCGCATGGGTATGGACATTGGTCCTAAGACTGTTGAGCTTTACTCTGAGGCAATCAAGGGCGCAAAGACCGTCTTCTGGAATGGTCCTATGGGCGTCTTTGAGTTTGATCAGTTTGCAAAGGGCACCGAGGCTGTTGCTCGTGCTGTTGCAGATGCTGATTGCACCTCCATCATCGGCGGCGGCGATTCCGTTGCAGCAGTTAACAAGTTCCACCTTGCTGACAAGATGAGCTGGATTTCCACTGGCGGCGGCGCTTCCATGGAGCTCGTTGAGGGTAAGGCTCTTCCAGGAGTGGAGGCGCTTCTCGATGCGTAATCGTATGATCGCAGGTAACTGGAAGATGAATGAGACTTTCGCTGAGGGCGTTGAGCTTGCTCAGGGAATTGTTGATCAGCTTGCTTCCGGTACCGGAAACGTTGATGTTGTTATTGCTCCACCTCTTGTAGACCTTAAGGGTGTCTCTGAGGTTCTTTCTCAGGCCAACTCTTCTGTTGCTCTTTCTGCACAGAATGTGTACTGGGAGGAGTCTGGTGCCTTTACTGGTGAGACCTCTCCAGCAATGCTGACCTCTGTTGGTGCAACTTACTGCATCATTGGTCACTCCGAGCGTCGTGGCTACTTTGGCGAGACCGACGAGGACATTAACCGCAAGGCAAAGGCACTGATGGCTCATGACATCGTTCCTATTTCTTGCTGCGGTGAGTCACTTGAGGTCCGCAACGCTGGTACTCATGTTCAGTTTGTTGTTGACCAGATTAAGGAAGATACCAAGGGTCTAGAGATTACAGATCCTTCCAAGTACGTTATTGCTTATGAGCCAATCTGGGCAATTGGTACTGGTATGACTGCAACTGCTGATGACGCTCAGGAAGTTTGTGGTGCAATCCGTAAGACCCTGGTAGAGATCTTTGGCGCAGAAATTGCAGACGGTATCCGTATTCTTTACGGTGGCTCTGCAAAGCCAGAGAACGTTGGCGGCTTCCTCGAGAAAGAGGACGTTGACGGCGCACTTGTTGGCGGCGCATCGCTCAAGGCTGATTCCTTCGTTGCAATGGTAAAGAGCGCAATGAACTAAACTCTGACAAAGTTCCTTACCGCCGGTGAGGCGCTTGGCTCATTTGTTAAGTTCTTGTTTGTTTTGCAACTTGGCACACGTCATTCCCAAAGGGGAGTGGCGTGTGCTATTCTTTTCTGTTGTACGTGAAAATAACTAGGGCTGGATCTTCTCGCCAGCAAGAGGGGGAACCTCGTGGGCGTTCTGAATACAATTCTTTTAGTGCTGTTTGTACTTTCTGGCATTTTGACGGTGCTGCTTGTTTTGGCACACTCCGGAAAGGGCACCGGCGTTTCTGACATGATTGCTGCATCTATGTATAACGCAAGCGCTGGTTCAGGCATTATGGAGAAGAACCTTGATCGCCTTACCGTCATCACTACAACCATTTTCCTGGTTTGCGCTATTGTTATGGCTTTGACGTTCCCTGTTGGCGCTATTGGCTAAGCAGTCGCTTGCATATTTGAATTACCTGCCGAGAAACCCGAGTTTCTCGGCATTTTTTATTCGTAGCCTGCGGAGCATGTGAAAATTTGCTGTTGAGAATAACGGCAAAATGGTTGGACGCGGCAGATAGTAGTTTTCTTTTACTTCTTAACAGAATTTTCAATAACGTTTCTCGTATGTAAACAAATCAAATTTATCCCTATAAGCTGAAGTTAAACAGTCATTATATGTGGATACGTTTTACTGGGATTGGTATGCATAATCTTGGATATCTAAGAGATATTTTTGGGTTAAGCAGCTTATCCATGGTAAAATTGCACTTTGCTGTGTATTCACGGCATGTTTGTTGTAGGAATGCTAGGTTGCCATACCGAGAAAACCTCGCTTATTAGATGGATAAGCGCAAGGCGGTGAGGAGAGTCAATGGCACGGTTTGTTTGGTACGTTACAAAGAGGATTTTGAGCTACATTGTGATGATTTTTGTTGCAACTTCGCTCACATTCTTCCTCGCATCATCGTTTATGAACCCACGCTCCAACTTTGAGCAGCGTACTCCACGTCCTCCACAGGAGTCTATTGAGGAAAACCTGTATAGGACTAATCTGAATGATAAGACTCCAGTTATTGAACGTTATCAGGTTTGGGTTACCAATCTATTTACCAAGTTTGATCTTGGTATGACTCCAACAGGCGATAATGTTAACCGTGAGATGAGCTCTAAGTTTATGGCTTCTATTGAGCTTATGACTCCAGCAACTATTTTGTCAGTTGTTATTGGTGTTAGCCTGGGCGTTTATACCGCCCAACGTCAGTATCAGTGGCAGGACCGCTTCTTAAGTGGTGTTGCTTCGGTTTTGCTGGTTATTCCAACCGTTGTTATGGCAATCTTGATTGTTTTTGCAGCAATCGAGATTAACGCACGTGCCGGTTCTCGTATTTTCTACGTAACCGACCTTTCTAGTGGAGATACCGGAAACTTCTTCACTTGGCTCATTGACTTCCTCCAGCACATTATTCTTCCAACCATTGTTCTTACTATCGTAAGCTCCGTTGGTTACCACCTCTCTCAGCGTACGTACCTGCTTGACGAGATGCACGCAGACTATGTCCGTACTGCTCGCGCAAAGGGACTTACTCGTAAGAAGGCAATTCGTAAGCACGCTCTTCGCGTTTCTTTGATTCCAACCGCTGTTTCAGTTGCTTTCTCTCTTGCAGGTATCTTCACAGGTGCTGTTATGACCGAGAAGGTCTTTGCAATTCACGGTCTTGGTGAGTACTTCATTAACTGTATTAACAACAACAATATTCACGGTGCAGTTGCAGTTGCAGCATTCTCTGGCGCAATGACTCTTGTTGGCGCTCTTCTGGCTGACCTCTTTGCTGCTGCTCTTGATCCACGAATTAAGATGAGCTAAGGAGGCGGACATGTCTAAAGAAGAGCTTCAGAACAAAGACGAGAAAAACGTCTCCGTTGATGCGGGTCTTACTAACGCCGAGCGTGAGCTTCAGGCAG
Organism: uncultured Atopobium sp.; assembly: GCA_902481575.1. Classification (GTDB taxonomy): domain Bacteria; phylum Actinomycetota; class Coriobacteriia; order Coriobacteriales; family Atopobiaceae; genus Lancefieldella. The sequence continues at coordinate 8,625 of CABSWT010000005.1, read as the reverse complement.
ATGCTAAGTCTGACACCAAAGAAGTTAAAAGAATTAGCTATGCTGGCCTGATTGCAAGGCGTTTCTTCCGCCAGCGTTCTGCAGTAATCGGTTTGATTATTCTTGGAATTATGGTTCTTATTGCAGTTTTTGGACCATATGCCACTCCGTTTAATTACACAGATGCTGACTTTACTGCAATTAACATGGCTCCTAATGCAAATCATTGGTTTGGTACTGATGGTGCTGGCATTGACCTGTATGCCTGCGTTGTCCACGGCCTTGGTCGTTCGTTGACCATTGGTATTAGCTACGCAATCTTGACTACTATCATCTCTGCAATTATTGGTACTGCCATTGCTTATGTTCGCGGCATTCCAGAGAAGATTGGTATGTGGCTTCTTGATATGCTCATGGTCATCCCTAGCTTCTTGCTGGTTGCTATGATTGTTCGTGCAGCAGGCGGTGAGTCTGGTTGGCTCATGCTTATCTTTGGTCTAACTGCTTTTGGTTGGATTGGTCGCGCGCGTACTATCCGTACCATGGCTCTGTCTTTGCGTGAGAGAGATTACGTCAAGGCCGCTAAGTACATGGGCGTTCCACCATTTACCATCATTGTTCGTCACCTTATTCCAAACCTTGGTTCAATTCTTATTATTGATTTGGTCTTGGCTGTTATTGGTGGCATTAACTCTGAGACTGCATTCAGCTTCTTGGGTCTTGGTATCAAGGCACCAGATACTTCTCTTGGTTATCTTCTGAGTGCTGGTTCTTCTGCAATGCTTACTACTCCATGGATGATTCTGATTCCATCGGCATTTCTGATTGTTGTTTGTGTTGGCCTGCAGCTCATCGGCGACGGCCTTCGCGATGCCTTTGACCCTTATTCACGCGCTGCTGGTAGCGTTAAAGATCAGGAAGAGGATTCTTCCAAGGATGACGCTCAGCTCGGTGATCTTGAGGGAAGCATCGTTTCTGAAGAAACTACGGAGCGTGCATAATGGCTGACATTACTAATACTTCTGCAAAGCAGGGAAATGTAGAGATGGATGATGTCCTACGCTATGAGCTGCTTGAGTCAAATGGTCCTAAGGGTGCACCAACAGGAGATCCAGTTCTTTCTGTTCGTGATCTTAAGGTTTCCTTTAACACTGAGGCTGGTCGTGTAGATGCAGTTCGTGGTGTTAACTTTGATCTTTGGGGTGGCCGTACCCTCGGTATCGTAGGTGAGTCCGGTTCTGGTAAATCGGTCACGGCGCTTTCTCTTATCGGTCTTCTTGATGACAACGCTCACGTTACCGGCTCCATTAAGCTTGGTGATGAGGAGCTCATTGGTAAGACCGACGAAGAGATGTCAGAGCTTCGTGGCACTAAGATTTCTATGATTTTCCAGGATCCACTGTCTGCTTTGACTCCAATGTTCTCTATTGGAGATCAGCTTGCAGAGGCTCTGCTTACCCATAATCCTCACATGAGCAAGGCAGACGTTCGTAAGCGTTGTATTGAGCTTCTCTCTATTGTTGGTATTACTGATCCAGAGAATCGTCTGGATTCTTTCCCACATGAGTTCTCTGGTGGTATGCGTCAGCGTGTTGTTATTGCAATTGCTATTGCAAACAACCCTGACATCATCATTGCAGACGAGCCAACCACCGCTCTTGACGTAACTATTCAGGCTCAGATTCTTGACGTCTTGAAGGTTGCACAGAAAGAGACGGGCGCAGCAGTTGTTCTGATTACTCACGACCTTGGTGTTGTTGCAGGTACTGCTGATGACATTATGGTTATGTATGCAGGTCGTGGCGTAGAGCGCGCAAGTGTTGATACGCTTTTTGCTGAGCCTCGTCATCCTTATACCATGGGCCTTCTGGGTGCTGTTCCAAAACCTCACCTTCAGGCAGAGCACAGGCTTGTTCCTATTAAGGGCAATCCACCATCACTTGCTGCCATTCCAACTGGTTGTCCTTTTAACCCACGTTGTCCTATGGCTACCGAGGAATGCTCCAAGAAAGAGCCAGTGCTGCTTCCTGCAAATGCTGCTGAGGGCCACCTGGCATCTTGCCACCACCTTCAGGAGATTTGCGAGAAGAACCTCACCTATGCTGAGGTGTATCCAGACTTTGAGCCAATCCTTCCAAAGTGGGTTGATGTACCTCGTAACGAGCGTCCTGTTGTACTCAAGGTTGAGAATCTTACCAAGACTTTCCCTGTTCAGGGTAAGGGCTTTATTAGGCGCAGCAAGGGCACTATGACTGCTGTTGACCGTGCAAGCTTTGAGATCCATGAGGGAGAAACTCTTGCGCTTGTTGGCGAGTCTGGTTCTGGTAAATCAACAACTCTGATGCAGATTATGGATTTGCTGAAGCCTGAGGATGGTCGTATTACGGTCCTTGGCAAAGATGTTGCTGAGCTTAAGAACGCTGCACAGCGTAGAGAGCTGCGTAAAGATCTTCAGGTTATCTTCCAGGATCCAATGAGTTCTCTGGACCCACGTATGCCTGTCTATGACGTTTTGGCTGAGCCACTTCAGGCACAGGGTTGGAACAAAGAGGATATTAATACTCGTATTGGCGAGCTTATGCGTCTGGTTGGTATCAACCCAGACTATGTTGACCGCTTCCCATCCCAGTTCTCTGGTGGTCAGCGTCAGCGTATTGCTATTGCTCGTGCTCTTGCAACAAGTCCAAAGATTCTTCTCTTGGACGAGCCAATTGCATCTCTGGACGTTTCCATTCAGGCAGGTATTATTAACCTCCTTGAGGATCTTCAGGTTCAGTTGAAGATTTCTTATCTCTTTGTTGCTCACGATCTTGCTGTTATTCGTCATATTTCTGACACGGTTGCTGTTATGCACCTGGGCAAGATTGTTGAGTACGGTGAGACTGAAGACGTCTTTACTAACCCACAAGATCCTTACACTAAGGCGCTTCTCTCGGCTATTCCAATTCCTGATCCAAAAATTGAGCGTACCCGTGAGCGCATGATTTATCAGGATGGTAAGCTGGTTCCTGCTACTCACATCTCTAACGAGTAACAAAGATTCAATAAATTTTCTGAAAACCCGCACTTAAAACTAGGTGTGGGTTTTTCTTTGTTACAAATAGTGAACGAGGTTGTTACGGGAATGTTTCTGCTATGGAGTATTTTCAGGCAATTTCGTATAGTTAAGTGAATATCTGTAGGCCTTTAACGAAATGGGTGATCATATGGCTGACAGTTTTTCCCGTCGTTCGTTCTTTGCTCTGACTGGAATCACCGCCGCAGGTCTTGGCCTTGCTGGTTGTGCTCCATCAAATCCTCAGAGCAGCTCTACCACCACAGGTACTGAGCCACAGGACGGCTCTCCTGCAAACACTCCTCTGGATCAGCTTCCACTTCCAGAGAAGGGCAAGACGTACAACAATCCTAAGTCTCGTGATGAGGTTAAGGATGGCGGTACTCTGACTCAGCCAATCAACGAGATTGGTCCACAGTGGAATTATTACCAACTTGCTGGTAATACCTCTTACATGAACATCCTTCACGGTCTTATCAACCCTCGTGACCTGTTCCTTAACAATGCTGATGGCGATAAGTTTGAGCCAAACAAGGATTACATCAAGGACTTCAAGGTAGAGGAGAAGGACGGCAAACAGGTTGCTACCCTGACCTTCACTGATCAGGCCACCTTCAACGATGGTACCGCTATTGATTGGACCGCAATTCAGACCGCATTCATCACTATGTGTGGTCAGAATAAAAAGTTTGCGGTTTCTTCAACTGATGGTTATGACAAGTATGAGTCTGTTGAGCAGGGCGATACTGCTAAGACCGCTGTTATTACCATGAAGGAGGCAGTCTATCCAATCGAGAGCATCTTGAGCTATGCTCTGCACCCAAAGCTTCAGGATCCAGACTTCTTCAACAATGGTTACAATAATGAGCCACACAACGAGCTTGGTTCTGGTCCTTATATTGTTGATTCTTTCGATGACTCTGCTGTAACCTTCAAGCCAAATCCAAAGTGGTGGGGTGACGCTCCTAAGCTTGATACCCTTGTCTACAAGCAGATGGATACCCAGGCTTCCATTAACGCATTCAAGAACGAAGAGACTGACACTACTGGTTCTTCCGTCGCAGGTTCTGCTGAGCTTCTTTCTAACTTCTCCGGTCTTGGTGATAAGGCTCAGATTCGTCGTGGTCTTGGTATGTCTATTGCTGTTATCGAGCTTAACTCTACTCGCGGTGCTCTTCAGGATGTTGCAGTTCGTAAGGCATTCTGCCAGATCGTTGACCCTGCAACTATCGTTTCCATTGTCTTCCAGGGTGTTAACTGGAAAGAGGACGCACCAGGCTCCATGCTTTGGCCTTATTGGGCAGCTGGTTATGACAACAACCTCCCAGACGATATCAAGAACCTCAAGTCTGCTGACGAGCGCAAGGCTGCTGCAAAGAAGACCCTTGAGGACGCAGGCTACAAGCTCAATGGCGATTACTACGAGAAGGACGGTCAGCAGGTAACCTTTAGTTACACTCTGTTCGGCGACGGTACTACTGTTAAGAACCGTGCTGCTGCAATCCAGAAGATGTGCAAGGATGCTGGTATTAACCTTACCCTTGATTCTCACCCATCTTCTGAGTTCTCTGATGTTCTTACCTCTGGCTCTTGGGATGTCTGCCTCTTTGGTTGGGTTGGCTCTTCAACTTCTTACAACAACGGTGGTCAGCTCTATGGTTCTGAGTCTGGATCCAACTTTGGTCAGCAGGGCTCCGCAGAGACCGATGAGATGTTTGCAAAGGTTGTCTCTACCAAGGACTTTGATGAGCGCATGAAGCTCATGAATGAGGCTGAGAAGAAGATGATGCAGACTTACGCATATCTTCCTGTCTACACTGGTCCAGACTGCTACGTTGTTAAGAAGGGTCTTGCCAACTTTGGTCCTTCACTCTTCCAGAGCACACCAGCAACCATTGTTGGTTGGCAGAAGTAAGCAAGGGACAAGGCGATCTTCTCGCAAAGTTCTTTTGAGAAAAAGTTTTAAATTTTCTCAGTAAAGTTGCTTGAAGATGTGTTAGTATATCCCTCGCTGCAAAGCAAGTCGGAGTGGCGGAATTGGCAGACGCGCTAGCTTGAGGTGCTAGTGACCTACTAACGGTTGTGCGGGTTCAAGTCCCGCCTCCGACACCACGGAATTTCGGCGGATCTCTTCGGAGGTCCGCCTTTTTCGTATACTTAGGCAATGTGATTGTTTTTCCTTGCTGGTAAGGAGTGACTGTGACAGATAACAAGCTGAGCGTAAGGCGTGTTGAGGGAGTTGTCGACGGGACCGTTGCTGCAACTCTGTCTCAGTTGCTATGGCTGACCAGCGATGCAGTCATTGTTTTTAATATGGAGGGCATGGTTCTTCTCGCCAATGAGGAGGCCGAAAGCCTATTTGCTAAGGAAGACGGCACCATTGCCGGCCTGGACGTTCGCTTTTTGTTCACGCCGGCAAATCAAGAGAACTTACAGAAACCGTTCTTTGTAGAGTCGTTGCCGTTTGCGATTGATGGGTCCACCTCCATGGTGGCTGCTCCTGCACAAGATGGCACGTCGCAGGTATTAAGCGTACGCGCAGATTATGTTGGTGCGCCTACACAAGCTATTGTTCTGACAGCGTCTAAGCTTCGTGACATGGCTAGCCCTATGCACGATGATGAACGAATGGTGTTGGACCTTCGCCGAGCCAACAGGAGGCTCTCAGGAGCGCTTCAGATTGTTTTGGACACGCTTGACTCGGAAGATATGGGTCAGCTTATCGAGCGCGTGTTAGAAGAGCTCTCAGAGACTGTCGAGGCTGATGGTGCGCTTATCTATCTTGCTGAGCAAGACGGGTATCACCTTCATGGTGCAACGGAGTCTTTGAGAAGTGCGTCATTGGATAGAATTCCTCGCTACTTTGCATTTAACAGCTCTCTGGAGCGTTTGACGTTTTATTCCGAGCACGCACTTCGCTTGCATACCATGCCTTTGAACTCTAGCGCGCTCAAGCAGGGAAGAGTTAAAAAGCGCAACCTTGTTAACGAAGAAACTCGTGAGGTCATAACCGTTGACGCAAGTCATTTGCCTCCGTTTACCAGCTTTCTTGTGGTACCCGTATGGTTTGGTGGCCACATTGTTGCTTTGATCGAGGTGGGCTGGGAGCGTAAGCGTGCGCTTTTGGTTGAAGACGCAAGACTTCTGGACTCCATTGCAAATTACCTCTCGGTACAGCTTGTGGGCGCGTTGTCTGCCATGAGAACGCAGCGCAGAGACACGCTTCGCGAGGCATTAGCTCGCGTGCGCCAAGGATTGCTTCATAGCGCTGCAGATGGCGAGAAAATCTCTGGTGAGCGATTACAGCAGGTTATGAGGTCGGTGGGCACTGATCTCTCTGCACAGGTTTTCTCGGTAGATTGCTGTGAGGTCACAGGCAACATTACGCTCCATGCGCTTGGCGCTGAGCAAGCTGCGACAGTGGTTGACGGCGCGCAGGATTTCGGCAAGCAAATTGCGCTTCCATCGACGGTTGAGGGACTCAAGACAGGAGAGGGCGAGGCGTCAGTCAAAGAGGTCGAGCTTGAATCCGAGCTGAGCCGCGCGCTTGCAGCACAAGGTTTGCCCTGCAAGGGAGCTGTGCTTTTCTTGGGTAAGTTTGCAGGTGAGCAGCATACCTGGCTTTTCTTGCGAGAAGAAAACGCTGAGCCTCTGAGCGATATTGAGCTTGATTTCTTGGATCGCGTGATGCTTCTGGTCCACTCATTGGCTGTTGGCGCTGAAGAGAGCCAGCAAAACAAACATATCTCGCAAGCGCTGCAGTCAGGCATGAAAAATGAGTTGCAGCAGGTGGAAGGAATCTCTGCCGAGGGAATTTATTCATCCGCAACTGCTGACGCGTTTGTCGGCGGCGATTTTTACAGCATGATTAAGCTGCCTGGTCGTCGCGCGTGCATCATTATGGGTGACGTTTCTGGCAAGGGTATTGAGGCGGCTTCTATTTCGTCCGCAGTTAAAACGGCACTTTCTGCCTACGCGTGGGAGGGAAGAACTCCCGCTCGCATGGTGGCAACGCTGAACGAATTCTTGCTGGGCTTCTCAAGGGTTGAGACGTTTGCGACGCTCTTTGTGGGCATTGTTGACCTTGCCACCTCTTCACTTATGTACTGCTCTGCTGGCCATCCACCTGCGATTTTAGTGTCCGCTCAATCGGGCGACGCCGAGCTTTTGGACGTACAGTCGGGCGTTGTTGGAGCGTTCCACGACATGGAGTACAAAAACGGCACGGTTCGCTTGCATGAGGGCGATATCCTGCTGCTTTACACTGACGGAACCACAGAGGCTCGCAGTCCTGAAGGCGCGTTCTTTGGCGAGACTGGACTCCGTGATATGATCATGAACGAGGTTCCTCAAGGCTTTGACGGCCTTCTGAACAGGTTCTTGAGCACGCTTGATCGCTACACCGGCCGAAGGCTTGATGACGACGTTGCCATGGTGGCCCTACGCTTTGACGAGCTTGGCAGCGGCGACTCTGGTGTGCTTGGCAGTGCCAATTCTGGCGAGAAGAGCAACTAGACGGTCTTCTCGTCAACGAGACGATTTTCTCGCTAAAAAATGCAGATATCTGAAATTCTTGTTGCAGCGCGGGAACAAGAAACGTATGTATACGCAGCCAAACATAGCAGTTGTTTCAGTCAATACTGACCTTGACGTGAGGGGAGTCCCGCGCGTGAAGGCTCAGATTGAGCAGCTCATCGATAGCGGCTGTAGAAGAATTGTGCTGAACATGTCGGAGGTTTCGTACATCGATTCCTGTGGCATGGGCTTTATCGTGTGTGCCGTTCGGCGTATGAAGACGCTCGGCGGCCTTATGAGCCTTACCAACGTGCAACCAACGGCGTTTAAGGCGCTGGTGCGCATGGGTCTTATTGACTTCATGCCTATAAGCACGTGTGCCGCTAAGTCGCGCGTGACCCCGCTTGCGCCGGGTACGCATCCGTCGTTTCAGACAACGTTTAGAGTTGACCCCAACAGGATGTGCGATGCTCGCTCAAGGGCTATTGCGCTGCTGAAGACGCTGCCGTTTACCTCGGATCAAAAGTTTGATATTGAACTTGCAGTTGGCGAGGCTATTGGCAACGCTGTTGATCACGCGTGCGAGAAGGGCGTGCTGACCACGGTTTCCGCGTATCCAGACAGGGTGGTCATTGACGTCTCGGATTGCGGTGGTGGATTTAGCATCTCCGATGAGGAAGAGCCTCCCGAGACCGGCCAGTTTGCCGAGCGTGGACGCGGCGTTAAGCTGATGCGTCTGCTTATGGACGCCGTGTCTATCCAGGAAAAACCTTCCGGCAACGGTACCATTGTTCGCCTGGTCAAGATGATGCGCTAGGGAGTGTGGGGTGCGTACGCAGGTTGCGTACACAGGTTGCGAGTGATTTCAACCCGGTATCTATTTCGTGTGGATACCGGGTTTCTTGTGCGAAGGCGCTGCTAGTGGACGGGGTTTCTCGCCAGGCGGGCGGTGCGAGCTGAGTGTGAGCCTGCTGCAAGCCTGATTTTCTCGCCAAGTCTGAACGATTTGCCTGAAAAACGTACCATGTCTGAGCTATTTGCCGGTTTTTCTCGCCATGTCTGAGTAAATTTACTCA
>CABSWT010000004.1:0-79231 GCA_902481575.1 uncultured Atopobium sp. | reverse complement strand
AGCTCTAATAGAAAAGTCTGGGACGATGTTTTTGAGAGCGAAAAATGTACAATTAAGCTGCATGGTGATATAAATGATATTTTGACATACGAAGACTCAAAATGTGAAATTTTTGATCTTCCGCAGTATATTCATAGTTTATATGACAACAGAATCCTCTTGGATAAATTGAAACATGACTATGAGTTTTTAAATTTAATATATATTGGGTGTAGTCTTTCAAACGAAATCGATTTGTTATCAGTTGCTTCAAAAGCCGCAATTAATGGGAATCGTTATTATTGCACTGACATACAGCCCGATGAAGATAATCTTTTGATGTTGTCTACATATGGAATTACTCATTGTGTAATTTTTGATTCTTATGATGCGATATATACTGAGCTGGTAGCTTCTGCAGAAGAGGCTGCAAAAATTAAAAAAAGTGACTTAGATGATTATAAAACATTTAAATTCAACGAGTTACCGAATGGATTTGATACAAATAAAGCATATCTATTTCATGGGAAGACTTTAATTAACAAAGAAAGACAAGCGATTCTTCCTGCTTTTTTTATTTCGAGAGAGATTACAGATGAATTAGCGAAAAATATAAAAAGTAGAGGAACTCAAATTTTAGTAGGTTCTGGATGCAGTGGAAAGACATATGTTACGATTGATCTTGCCAGGAGAATCGTTGACAGGGAGGTCTTTGTATTTCAGTCTCGAGATCAGATAAGCGATGATGCTTTTTCATTATTGCTCGACAGGGAGAGTTGTTTGATAATCGCAGATAGCAAGGCGCTCTCTGCGGAACAGGTAGAAGGTATCATTAAAAGTGATTTAGAAAGAGTTAAGAAACAAAATTCCTTTGTTATTGTAGAAAATAAAAGTAATCGTGATTTGTATAGTCTTCTCTCTCTTTTGAGGATGAAAACGGTAATTAAGAAAAAGGAATTGATTCCATATGAGTTAAAAAATAGGTTAACTGAAAAAGAAAACACAGAACTGAATGAAAAACTAGTTCAATCATCGTTCACTATTTTTTCTAGAAACAAGTCAATTTCTGACAATATTATTGATATAAGCACACGATTAATCCAGGAAAGCCAATTTGCCAGAGTTGTTCCAAGGATGGAAAATGTAAAAGAAGTTGCATGTTTAATCGTTTTAGCAACAATGGAAAAGATATATTCAAAAGATGTAGTTATTTTGAATCTTGAAGAAGAATTTGTTTTACAGAAGAAAAATGCATTTCCTTTAATTGAAGACGAAGGAACATGGGATTTTGAAATAAGTGAAGATAATAATTCTCCAATGAAATATGTGGTGAATGCACAATTTTGGTTGTTTAATCAACTGGATAATTTTGCAAAAGAAAATTCTGGGCGAGAAAAGGTAATCAGAGCTTATCAGTATATTATTCAGAAAATAATAGAGCATTATGGAAAGCCGGATTTAAAGTTTGGGGAAAGAAATGCACGGTATAAGGAGTACATTTTATTTGATAATATAAATCAAATTTTTTCTTCTCAGGGGAATACGCTAATACGAGAAATATATGAAGCTCTTAATGATTTATTATCAACTGATCCTAATTATCTTCATCAAAGAGCTAAATGTTATATTAGATCTTCGTATATGACAAAAGATATTAATGAGAAAAAACAATGGTTAATTAAGGCACAACGAGATGCAAGTTCATCACATACAATATTTGAGGAACGTTATTCTGCGAGTGGTAACGAAAAAGTACAAATCTCCTCAGCTCATGCGCTATACACGGTTGCACTTACATTGTGTCATTTAGCAAAACTGGCAGACTATAAAGATTTAAAGTTGAATGAGAAAGCTATCGAAAACTTGTACCTAGCTTTGGATTCTCCATACAATTCAATGGAATTTATAAAGCAGGACAGGAATTATAACTATGACAATGTTATCGAAAAGACGCTTACAACATTAACTGTAAACTCATCTTTGATTCCAGATAAAAAATCACGGACGTATGTGGCAGAACTAATTAGAATTCAAATAGCAGAAAACTCTTAGCTTATAAGGAAATATATAATAGAAACGATATTCTTGCTGTAAGGGATAAGTTAGCCGGGCCAATCAGGCAAAGAATGTGGAGAAAAGACATATGGAATAACAAGCACTTCTCGTCCAATGGCTGCATGTATAAGAAATCGCTCATATCAGTTCCCTGCACTCTACGCAGATTCTACGACATCAGTAATTTGCAACAGACTGGACTACGATTTCTCAGATCTTGACAAGAAATATGACACAGCGTTCTATGAATTTGGTGCACTTGAAGGCGCCATGCGACAGCTCGACATGATGTATGAAATAAACGATTACCTGAATAGTCATCCAAACGCATCAATCGTCTGTCTTGGGTGTGGACTCGACCTTGACCCTAGGAGATGCGGAAACCAGCAAAACAAAGTATTCAACGTGGACTTTCCGGATGTTATCGCCATGCGAGAAGAACTGGTAGGCGCCGATCCAAGGGAAACAAACATTGTCTCCGACTTAACAAATCTCTCTTGGATGGATCAAGTCGATACGCACAATGGCGCTGTTTTTTACGCAGCAGGTGTCTTTCATTATTTGAAATAAGAGGACGTCAAAGCCATTGTCTTAAAAATGACCGACCTCTTTCCTGGGTGCAGACTCATCTTTGATACGGTTGGCACTTTAGGGTACAAACTTATGATGAAAGCCATCCTAAAAAAGCATGGAATGAACGACTTTGGCAACCTGTTTTACACCAACGATGCCGTAAAAGATCTCTCCACTTGGTCAGATAAGATTGTCGTTTCATCCAAAGGATACATGCTTGGCTACTACGATATGAAATTACCAAGTATCAAAGGCATTCATCGTCTTCTGGCAAACATGGGAGACAATATAATGCACATGCATATTGTTAAAATAGAATTGCTGTATTAAAAGGAATAGATGGCTTAAGTGTCTCAAGGAGTTACATGAATATTGCTCTTATAAAACCAAGCGAAGATAACAAAGAGCAGCTCATAGAGATGCTTGATGAGTGGAAACATGATATCGAAACAAATCATACAAATCCTTCTCCAAGACGCATTTTTAGATATGATCACCATGACTTTACAAACTATCTAAATCAACTAGATATAAATGAGCCACTTCCAGCTGGCCGAGTACCTACAACAACGCTCTTTTGCTATGACTATGATAAAAATATCTTTGTTGGAGCGGTAAATATTCGCCATTACCTTGATGAGGGACTTCTACATAGTGGTGGACACATTGGTGATGGAATTCGACCAAGCCAGAGAAGAAAAGGCTATGCAACAGCAATGATTGCGCTTGCGCTTAAAGAATGTAAGAAACTTGGTATTGAGCGTGTTCTTATGTGCTGTCGTAAAGATAATATCGGCTCGGCAAAGTCTATTATCAATAACGGTGGAGTACTCGAGAATGAAGTTCTAGACGAGGACGATGTACTCACACAAAGGTATTGGATTGATCTTTAGTAGTTCTTCTCGCCAAAGAAATAATAAGGGGACCGTAATTGTTTGCGGTCCCCTTTTAGTATCAAAAGTTAAAGCTTCTTATCGAGAAACTCTTAGCCCTCGACAGGCTGTCCAAGATAAGATGCAACAGAAGTTGCAGCGATGGCACCGTCTGCTGCTGCAGTAATAATCTGACGTAGTGGCTTCTTGTTGAGGTCTCCTGCGGTGAAGAGACCAGGAGTTTTAGTAGCCATACGTTCGTCTGCAAGGACATATCCCTGCTCATCAAGGTCTACGAGGTCGGTTAGAAGCTCGGTTGAAGGCACGCGACCTACCAAGACAAAGACGCCAAAGCTGCCCTCATCAAAGGTCTCTGTGTGCTCTTCTCCCGTCTGGTTATTACGGAAGGTGATGGAAGTAAGCAAATCATTACCATCAACTGCAGTAATGCTGGTCAGATAGCGAATCTCTGTCTTAGGATTCTCCTCAAACTGCTTAATTGCAGTAGCGTTAGCTCTTAGGTGATCCTTGCGGACGATAAGAGTAACTTTGTCAGCAAAACGAGCCAGGAACTGAGACTCCTCTACAGCGGTGTTGCCGCCGCCGATAACAAATACCTGCTTGCCGCGATAGAACATACCGTCGCAGGTAGCGCAGTAAGAAACACCTTTGCCGGTGAATTTCTCTTCGTTGGTAAAGCCAGCGTGGCGAGGGTTAGCGCCACCAGAAACAATGACGGCCTTTGCGTGATAAGTTCCCTCAGAAGTCTCCAGTACAAAGAGATTAGTCTCTGGATCCTTAACAATAGAAAGGACATTGGCCATGAAAATCTCTGCACCGAGGTCTGTAGCCTGCTTCTGAAGAGTATCGGTAATAGTGAAGCCATCAGTGTTTGGCATACCAGGATAATTCTCAACCTCAGTAGTGGTGATGACCTGGCCACCTACTGCCTGTTTCTCTAAAACAACAGTATCGAGAAGGGCGCGCTTTGCATAAATTGCTGCTGAAAGTCCTGCAGGACCACCGCCAACAATCACAAGGTCTTTAGTAATAACGTCTGCCATGATTGGCTCCAATCGTATAAATCGTAACTGGCTTTGTTATACCCTACTGGTGACAATCATTATCAGTTATCTCTAAAAAATAGATTGCACACAATCTATTCACAAATAAAAAAGAAGCGCGTCAAGACCCCCATCTTGAACGCGCTCCCCTAATACTAAAAACTAGTTAGCAATGATGAAGTAAGCAACAAACGCAAGAGTTGCAACCCACATCAAAGGCTTAACCTTCTTAACGTTTCCTGTTACAAGAGCAACAACAACGTAGAAAATGAAGCCAAAACCAATGCCGTCAGAGATTGAGTAAGTCATTGGAATACCAGCGATAACCATGAATGCTGGGAAGCCCTCAAGAAGATCATTCCAATCAATCTCGGTAACCTCAGACATCATCAGGAAGCCAACAAGAACCAGTGCGCCACAAGTTGCTGCAGAGCTGACGATAGAAATGAGAGGTGCAATGAATGCTGCTGCAATAAAGAGCAGTCCGGTGAAAATAGAAGAAAGACCAGTACGACCGCCGTCAGCAGCGCCGGATGCGGACTCGATGAATGTGGTAATAGAAGAAGCACCAAAGAAACCACCTGCAGCTGCAGCAGCAGAGTCAACAATGAGGATCTGCTTGATGTCTTTGACGTTGCCGTCCTCAGTGAGGAAGTCTCCCTGCTTAGCAATAGCCATAGCAGAGCCCATGGTGTCAAAGAAGTCAGACATCATCAAAGAGAATGCAAAGACGAGAAGAACTGGCGTTGTCAGAGCCTTAACAATACCCATAACACCAGCACTATCGGTCAAGAATGGTGCACCAAAGGTTGAGAAATCAAGACCAGAAACAATTCCTGTAGGGCTTGCGGTAACACCAAGTGGAATACCAGCAAGTACGGCAAGGATGATGCCGATAAGCAGGGAGCCCTTAACACGAGCAGAGTAAAGAACAACTGTTGCAACAATGGAAATTACACCAACGATAAAGGTTGGAGAGAAAATATCGCCAAGAGCAACAAGGGTGGATTCATTAGCAACGATAATTCCGCTGTTCTTGAGACCAATCATGGCAATAAAAAGACCTAGGCCAACAGAGATTGCGTGGCGTAGGTTTACAGGAATTGCATCCATAATTGCTTCACGAAGGCCGCAGAGAACTAAAAGAAGAATAGCAATTCCTTCAATGAAGATAACTGCCATTGATGCGTGCCAGTCTCCACCAGTAATTGGAGTAAGAGAGAAGGCTACAACAGCGTTTACACCCATACCAGATGCGCAAGCAAGTGGACGGTTAGAGAACAGACCCATCAAAATGGTCATGATGCCGCCACCAAGACAGGTAGCAGTAATAGCTGCCGAAACTGGAACTCCTGCAGCAGCAAGAAGAGCTGGGTTTACTGCAATAATGTATGCCATTGCGAGGAATGTAGTAATTCCAGCCCTAAACTCTTGAGCGGGATTACTGCCACGCTCAGCTACCTTAAAGAACTTCTCCATTAAGCTCTTCCTTCCTAAAGAGGCTTTTCCTATATGCAAGCGCTGAAGCGCTTATCACCAAAATAAAAAATTATTGAACGCCGCTTGAACCAAAACCGCCTGTACCGCGATCAGTTTGATCAAGCTCATCAACTTCAACAAGCTCTACAACAGGGACCTGTTGGATCACAAGCTGCGCGATACGCTCACCACGCTCAATGTGAATAGTTTCTTTGCTATCAAGGTTAATGGCACAAACCTTAAGCTCACCGCGATAATGAGCATCAATAAGGCCTGGAGTATTTGCCATAGAAAGGCCCTTTTTAAGGGCAAGACCACTTCTTGGCTGAACAAATCCTGCATATCCATCAGGAATTGCGATAGCTAAACCGGTGGAAATAAGTTTGCGCTCAAAAGGAGCAAGATCAACATCTTCAGCACTTCTAAGATCTAATCCAGCGTCTCCTGTATAGGCGTACGAAGGTAGCTCAACAGTAGGATCAAGGCGTTTAATAGGTAGCTGGATGTCATAATTGCTCATTAATTCAGGCTCCTTAATTCTGCACTAAATTCATCAACATCTTTGAAGTCTCTATAGACAGAAGCAAACCTAATGTATGCAACTTTATCGAGCATAACTAGGTTTTTAAGCACAATGCTTCCAAGGTCTTCAGATTTAATCTCGTATTGACCCTTATCTCTAATCTGAGACTCAATACCATCAATAAAATGATCAAGAGAAGCAACAGAGATATCTCTCTTTACTGTTGCAGCAACAAGACCTCTCATAAGCTTCTGTCTATCAAAAGGCTCCTTGTGACCGTCTTTCTTAACAACGGTGATAGGAATCTCTTCTAAGCGCTCATAGGTTGTAAAACGAAACTTACAGGACATGCACTCGCGACGCCTTCTAATGGCATCGTTATTCTCAGATGAGCGAGAATCAATAACCTTTGACTCTTCGTGACCGCATTTTGGACAACGCATGGAATCCCCTTTTTTCGTATAAAAGGAAGATACCATTTTACGCAGGTATTGATTGCTATCAACACAGAATTCTGAGAGAAATTTACATAAATATTTACTATTTAGATACAGAAGGAATCTCTAAGGTTTGTCCAGCTCTTAAAAGAGAAGAATCGAGATTATTTCTTTCTCTAATCCAACTTACTTGCTGCTCTGTAGAGACGCCCTCAATTGGGTTGCTCTCTGCAATTGACCACAACGTATCATTGCTCTGAACGGTAATTGTTTGTGAAGCGCTATCCATTACAGATGTTGCAAATGAATTAAGAGCAGTTGTACGAAGGAAAGAAATCGCAAACATCAGAATAAATGATGCGGTAACAATAAGACCTGCAATAAAAGCCTCTTTGTTAGTCAGCGTCTTTACGTAAGAGACTTCCTCAAGCTGAGGTGCAACGGAACCCTTCTTTGCGCCGCCTTCAATAACCTTGAATGCAGGCTTATAAGAAGCAAGTGCTGAAGTGCCGTTAACCTGATACATCTTTGACTGATACATACGCCTCATATCATTTCCTTCCGTAATAGTTTTTACGGAACTAGTTATATCTAATACACCGGACAAAAAGTCATGTCCGAACGTTTGTACTAATAATATGTAGTACATTTGTTCGTGTCAAGAAAAAATAGAACATTCGTTTGATTATTTTTTAGAACACGTGTATTATTACTAAAAAGAAAAAGGAGGCTCATATGCCAAAGGGCAAACTCAGCAAGCGTCAGGCAGCAATTTATGAATACATCTGTTCATACACAGATCAACACGGCTATCCCCCTTCAGTAAGAGAGATTGGTGCTGCTGTTAATCTTGCATCTCCTTCAACTGTCCATATGCATCTAAAGGTCCTGGAGCAGTTTGGCCTTATTGATAGAGACCCAAAGAAGCCTCGTACTATGAAGATTGTTCCCCAGGCTTCTAGCACTTCTGACGCAGCAAAGCTCGCTCCAGTAACGCAAGATGTAGCTAATAATGTCATTAGTCTTCCTCTTGTAGGACGTGTTGCTGCAGGCACACCTATTCTTGCTGAGCAAAACGTTGAGGAATCTCTATCTCTTCCAACAAGCATTGTTGGAGATTCAAGCTCTTTCATTCTTCGCGTACGTGGAGAATCAATGATTAACGCTGGTATTTTTGATGGCGATTATATTGTTGTAAAAGAGCAGCAAGATGCCCATGACGGAGAAATCGTTGTTGCTCTCATTGATGACTCTGCGACTGTTAAGACATTCTATAGAGAAAATAATCGTATTCGTCTTCAGCCAGAAAACGATTTTATGGAGCCAATCTACGTACAGAATCCTGTCATTTTAGGTAGGGTTACTGCACTTATTAGATCGATTTCATAGTCACAGTATGGGTGTGGAATTAGAACAATCCAAAGGTAGAGTAACTTTCTTTGATACTATTCGAGGAATCTCAGTGGTATCAATGATACTGTTTCACTTTACCTATGATTTGTTCTTTATCTCTCACATCAAGCTTACGTGGTTTACTCCTTTAGTCATGCAAATTTGGGTGCCTTCAATTTCGTATCCCTTTATTTTTATTGCTGGCTGCATGTGTGCTTTTTCAAAAAATTCCTTTAAGCGAGCAGGTGTTTACGGGCTTGTTGCTCTTGCAATATTCGCAGCAACCACCTTTGCAAAAGTTGATACTCCCATCACGTTTGGAATCTTCTTTTGCATGGCTTCATGCACCTTTGTAGAAGCTCTTTTTTCACGTTTCGCTATTCCGCCTAAAGGGTATGCAGCGTCAATTCTTTTGCTTTTAATTTTTATTGTTTGCATTCCAATTTCTACAGGACATATTGGTATAGGCAATATGGTTTTCTCGTTACCTAAAGAGTTATACCAAACACCATATTTAGCCTGGGCTGGATTTCCCTCTTCATCTTTTTCATCAGGAGATTACTACCCGTTACTCCCCTATTTGTTCTTGTATTTAAGTGGTGCTGCTTTTAACAGACAGTTTAAAGAAGCTGGATATCCCAACTGGATGAAAAGGTTCTCCCTTCCCCTCATAACAGAGATGGGAAGACATTCACTTCTCATTTACCTTTTACATCAACCAATTTTGTTGCTTATTGCATTATTCGTCAGTCAGAATATCGTCTTCTGACACCACGTACGGCTCTAAAAGTGCCTGCATATACGTGTCGGCTTTAACTGACAGTAAAAGACCTTCAGCAACATATTGCTCGTGCAAAAGCTGGCATCTCTCATGAACAGACTTAACAAGAGCACCTTTGTTGAACGGAATAAGTGCACTAACCACCTTGTCGCCGGCGCTAGCTATTTCTTGAATCTTGTGGAGAAGGCCGTTAATGCCCATACCTTCTTGAGCAGAAATAAATACAGCTTCAGGATAGAGCGCTCTGAGCATTTGAAGCTCTTGCTCATTAAGTAGGTCAACCTTGTTTAATACAAGAATCTGATCACTTTTATCGGCCTCGATGTCTTTCAAAATACTACGAACAACTGCTATTTCTTTAGAAAGATTCTTATCAGTTGCATCTGCAACCAACAGAAGAAGATCTGCTTCTTGAGCCTCTACCAAGGTAGATTTAAAAGACTCAATCAGATTAGTTGGAAGCTTTTGAATAAATCCAACAGTATCCGTAAGAACAATCTTTCTGCCTTCATCAAGAGAAAGTGCTCTGGTAGTTGGATCAAGAGTTGCAAAGAGCTCATCTTTTGCATATACATCCGCGCCTGTGAGCTGATTCAGAAGTGTTGACTTACCAGCATTTGTATAACCAACAAGTGAGACACTAAACGTTCCAGAATTCCACCTGGATTTAGACTGAACTTCTCGCCTTTGGCTGAGCTGCTTGAGCTCATTTTTTAAGGTTGAAATGCGCTTTCTAATAAGACGACGGTCAACCTCAAGCTGGCTCTCGCCCTGGCCAAATCGGCTACCAATGCCACCACGAGTTTGCTCGCCTACCAGGTGACTCCACATACCACGAAGCCTTGGAAGCACGTACTGAAGCTGTGCAAGCTGTACCTGAAGTCTTCCTTCTTTGGTGCGCGCGTGAATACCAAAAATATCAAGAATGAGCGCTGTTCGGTCAATGACTTTAACAGGCTCGCCAAGTAATTTTTCTAAATTAGATTGCTGAGAAGGCGTGAGCTCATCATCGAAGATGACAACGTCAGTATTGGTGTTTCTTACCAGAGAAACAAGTTCCTCGGTTTTACCTTTGCCTATGAAAGTCTTAGGGATAGGTGCATCAAGTTTTTGCGTAAGACGCATAAAGACTTCAGCCCCGTCAGTTTGCGTCAGACGCTCAAGCTCGTCCATTGATTCTTCAAGCGACCAATCGCTTTTACCGCAATCAACGCCTACAAGAATTGCTCGTTCAACTTTAGGAGTTGTAGAAAATGGAACAAAACGACCCATAGACTCCCCATCTAAGACAAGGTAAATACATTAGTTTTGATGCGTCCTACTGGCATTGTACGTCAGCATACTGGGCAAGAATCGGCTCGACTGCATCCTTGGCTGTGAGTTGATCCATATCAAGCCACCTAACTCGACCGTCTCGTTTAAGCCAAGAAATCTGTCGCTTTGCATACTGCCTGGTGTGCTGTTTAATAAGCTCACGCGTTTGTTCAAGCGATTGCTCGCCGGCAAAATACGCAAAGAACTCTTTGTAGCCAATTGCCTGGCCAGCCGTGCAATTTTCAGAGAGACCTGACTCAATAAGCGCTTGAACCTCTTCAACAAGCCCTTGCTCAAACATAAGGTCAACTCGGAGGTTTATTCGCTCATAGAGACGCTGACGGTCCATCGTAAGACCCCATATCTGGGCGTCAAAGTACGGTGTGTGATCCTTTAGGCCCTCATGATGAGTTGCATACGACTTGCCCTCTTCCAAGAGCTCTAAAGCCCTTACAACGCGTCGTACGTTATTTGGATGGATAAGCTCTGCACTTGCTGCATCTTTTGTGGTCAGAAGTTCGTGCAGACCCTCAGCACCAAGCTCTTGAGCAAGCTTTTCATAACGAGTACGTACAGGAGACTCGATTGAGCCTGAAGGAAACTCCATCTGGTCGATAATCGAATCAAGATAAAGACCCGTTCCGCCACAGAATACAGGTGTTTTACCAGCTTTAATAAGCTTATGAGCTTCCGCGCGAGCTGCCACTTGAAACATCTGGACAGAATATTCTTCTGAAATGTTGGCGCAATCTACCATCAAAAGAGGAACTTCTCGCTCTTCAACAGGGGTTTTAGCGGTTCCAATATCCATGCCACGGTAGACCTGCATTGCGTCAACAGAAATGACAGAGGTCTCAAGCTTCTTGGCTACCAGCTCAGACAAGGAGCTTTTGCCCGAAGCCGTGGGGCCTACAATACAGATAACCGAGCCATGGGAGCTCATCGAGGATCAGACTCCATGGTTCCGCGCAGATACCAGGTACGAGCCTCATCAATATGAACATCAACAATTTTGCCGATAAGATCTTCTGGCGTGTAACCCTCTGGCAGATTGAAGTGAACTGTTTGGTTCTTCTCGCTATGTCCCACCATAACGGTATCATCACGCTTGGAAGTTCCCTCAACAAGAACTGCCTGCGTAGTATTCAAGTCTACCTGGTTAGCGTCATGTGCCTGCTGAGCCACAAGCTCTGCAAGCCTATCAAAGCGCTCCTGGATGACCTCGTGAGGCGTATTGTCTTTGTATTTTGCCGCAGGAGTGCCTGGACGCTTAGAGTAAATGAAGGTATATGCGGAAGAATAGCCAGCTTCTTTGACCAAAGAAAGCGTATCCTCAAAGTCTTCCTCAGTCTCTCCAGGGAAGCCAACGATAATGTCAGTTGAAAGCGCCAGTCCTGGAATAGCCGCACGCAGGCGAGAAACCACGTCTAAGTACTCTTCTCGTGTATAGCTGCGGTTCATCTTCTTAAGAACACGCGTAGATCCACTTTGAACCGCAAGATGAAGATGAGGCATGACAGCTGGCGTTTCCTTCATAGCCGCAATAGTCTCATCAGTAAGATCTTTTGGATTTGATGAGGTGAAGCGGATTCGCTCAACGCCCGTCTGACCCACAGCACGCAAAAGCTCTGCAAAACGAGGCTTACCGTAGAGGTCGCGACCATATGAGTTAACGTTTTGGCCAAGAAGGGTAATCTCACGAACGCCATCTGCGACAAGACGCTCGCACTCACCAATAACAGCCTCAAAGGTGCGACTGCGCTCACGACCGCGAACGTAAGGAACAATGCAATACGTGCAGAAATTATTGCAGCCGGTCATGATAGGCACCCAAGCGTGATACTGCTGAGCACGATTACTTGGCAGGTCTGTGGAGAAGCCCTTGCCCTCCTCAGAAGTATCTACAGCCACACGGTCATTCTCGCCTCTAAATGCACTGGTGAGAAGTGCTGGCAAGCTTGCAAGTGCGCTGGTGCCAAACACAACGTCAACGGCTGGAACCTTTTCACGGAGCTTCTCACCATCACGCTGCGCAATACAGCCACCAATAGCAACAACGCGCTTGCCTGATGGAGGCGTTGGAGCGCTGACCATGGCAGAAGCCTGACCGTAGAGACGCTGATCAGCGTTCTCACGAACACTGCAGGTCATAAAGATGACAATATCTGCGTCATCGGTATCTGAAACCTCATTGCAGCCACAAGCCTCAAGCAGACCAGAGACTCGCTCTGTATCGTGCAGATTCATCTGGCAACCAAAAGTTTTGATGTGATATGTTTTTCCTACGAGCTCGGAATTTTCAATCATGCTTAAAGTACCTCGTTATACTCAGTGGAACTAACAGCTGGAGTCTGCGTATCAGGGGCAGACAGTGTGTGGACAAAAATAGCAATTTTAATTGCAGTTCTACTCTCCCCTGCAATTTCGATATCAGAAAACGTTGGAGCACAGGTGATATCCAGACCGCAAGGAATCAAGAAGCCACGCGCAATAGCAATAGCTTTGATGCCCTGGTTGACTGCACCAGCACCAATGCACTGGAGCATAACAGGTTCATTATCTTTAACCAGGCCCGCAATAGCTCCTGCTACAGAAGCTGGTGAAGACTTACTCGAAACTTTAAGCAAACCCATGAGTGCTCCAATTATTGTGCGTTTGTTCTACTCTTGCGACTCAATATCAAAAGTCACAACAATTTTGTTTTTACTTACACGAACACGAGGCTCAGCCGTCAAAGAAACGTAGTATTTCTCGGACAACTCAGCAAAACTCTGCTCCATTTTTCGAGAAAAGCTGCTGATATCAGCTTTGCTCATCTTGAGACCTCGGTGGTCTTTCATCAGATCAATTTCGCGAGAAACCCCTTCAGGTTCAACAGTGTGGCTGACCTGTGCATACACACTACGCAAAGGCTTAATCTGCTCAGCAATAATTCTATGTGCAGTTCTATCTGACATTGAAAGACCAAGAGACTTACAAACCTCAGAAAGCTCTGTTGCATCCGCTGCGGCCCTGAAGCGCTCGAGAACAGGAACGTTCTCAAAGCCTTCAACAAATAGCAGGTCAGCGATATCAAGCGTCTGTGCAATTCTGCGACGAGCAGTAGCTGCAACCTCTGCAGCAGAGCCCAGCATTACCTCACACGAGCCTTTGACCTCAAGCGCAAAGTCACAGCAGGTACGAATAATGTTATGAGGACCTTTAACGGTTGTTTTGATTCCATCCTCATTCAAACCACAAGTTGGCCAAGTAGACTGATCTACTCGCTCGGAAATTTTAGTAGTGTCTACCACAATCTGAATAACAGAACCAAGTCCCGGAGCAGAATCCACAACCTGGGCTGATTCACAATTTTCTTTGATGGAGTAAAGAGCCATGCCTCGGCCATGAATTCCCCAACGGTCCATATGCATGCTCTCAAGCTTTGAAGTTACACGAGCTTCAAAGATTTTCTCCTGCATGTCTTTTGGAATACCCTGACCATCATCAAGTATGGTGATAGTTCTAAGCGCACCCTCTTTTGAGGTTGCAACATAAATGTGACGAGCACCAGCATCGCGAGAATTGCGTAAGAGCTCGATAACAATATCTTCTACCGAACGAATATCATGCTTTGCCTGTCTACGCTCTGCTTCTGCTACGCGTAAACGAACGTACCCCGCGCCGAGGGATTCCTCGACACGGAGTGCGCGCTCACCTCCCATGGAGGCGACAAAACCTGTTAAGTCAGTAGAAGTGGCTGCCATAAATTACTTAGCAACATCCACAGCCCGAGACTCGCGAATAACAACAACGCGAACCTGTCCTGGATATTCCATCTCATCCTCAATCTGCTTAGCAATATCGTGAGCAAGAACAGTTGCCTCGGAATCGCTAATCATCTGAGGCTCAACCATTACGTGAAGCTCACGGCCAGCCTGCATTGCATACGTACGCTCAACACCCTCATGTGCATTGGAGATAGCCTCAAGCTTCTCAAGGCGCTTGATGTAGTTCTCAGCAGACTCACGACGAGCACCAGGACGTGCAGCAGAAATAGCGTCTGCAGCCATAACAAGCATGTCAAGCACGGTGTTTGGCTCAATGTCTGCGTGATGAGCCTCAATGGCGTGAACAATCTCAGGACGCTCACCATGGCGACGAGCAAGATCTGCACCAATTACAGCGTGTGGACCCTCAACCTCGTGGTCAATTGCCTTACCAAGGTCATGAAGCAGACCAGCGCGCTTAGCTGGAGCAGGCTCAAGGCCAAGCTCTTCAGCCATAATGCCGCAAAGTACTGCAACCTGAACAGAGTGAGCAAGAACATTCTGACCGTAAGAAGTACGGTAGCGAAGCTTACCAAGAGTCTTTACGATCTCTGGATGAAGATCGTGAATACCACAATCAAATGCAGCCTGTTCGCCAGCCTCAAGAACACGCTCGTTAACAAGAGCCTCAGCCTTCTTGTAGAGCTCCTCAATACGTGCTGGATGAATACGACCGTCTGCAATGAGGTTCTCAAGTGCAACACGAGCGGTCTCACGGCGGACTGGATCAAAACTTGAAAGAACTACAGTCTCTGGGGTGTCATCAATAACAAGAGAAACACCAGATACCTGCTCGAAGGTACGAATGTTTCTACCCTCACGTCCAATAATCCTACCCTTTAGATCATCAGATGGGATATGGACGGAAGTTACTGTAATCTCAGAAGCCTGATCTGCAGCGACACGCTGAATAGCGGTAGAAATAATCTCACGTGCAGTTTTATCTGCCTGTGCACGAACGCGCTGCTCAGACTCACGAAGAATCATAGCCTCATCGCGAACGCTTTCAGAACGAACTCGAGCCAGAAGCTCATCATGAGCCTCATCTTTTGTAAGAGCTGCAATGCGCTCAAGCTCTTGAGACTGCTGAGAAACAAGAGAATCCAAATCGTTCTTACGACGATCAAGCTGGCCCTGAAGGCTGGAGAGCTGATGCTCACGCTTCTCTAGTGCATCAGTACGGTGATCAAGGGACTCTTCACGCTGAAGAATACGGTTCTCCATGCTACGAAGCTCACTCTTACGCTTTTTCTCATCTGCCTCTGCTGCCTGCTTAAGCTGAAGAACTTCTTCTTTAGCCTCAAGAACAGCTTCTTTTTTAACTGTTTCTGCCTGGCGAGCTGCTTCAGAAGCAATACGATCTGCATTAGTCTGAGCATCTTTTAACTGCTGTTCTGCAGTTTTAATCTTTGAATTACTAATGTTAGAGAGTACGCCGTATGCAAGGCCTACTCCCACAAGAAGGCAAACAATGCCTATTGCTGCTAATTCCATACCTACTCCTCAAATGGCGATTACAAAAGTGTTCAGGAGACTTTAGACACAACAGTATCTAAAGAACCCGCCATGAGCAGAGTTCATTGGCTGGTCATGCCACATGCAGAGATAGATCAAATGTATGAGATACCTACTGTATACGTGACGCTGGTTGCCCAGCGGAAATGAGCCTATTCACGGCATATTTATCGTATAGAGCATTGTAACTTTTGTCAATAAATAGCAGGTAGGAAAAGTAAAGTACACCAATACAACAGACTTATAAGCTAGGCAAATATAATCATTCAGATGTGGCGTTTTCATCCAAGATCTTTTTAGCAACAGATGATGCTATAGAAAATGAATATCCCTTTGTTGCAAGAAACCTAACAAGCTTCTCATAATCATTTTTTCCCGACAGGTGTTTTCTCTGGGCCAAAGAATACGCAACTTCAAATTCATCCACATCAGAAAAATAAACGTCAGGCCATCCAGGGAGTGTCTCAACTTCAATCCCTTTTTTAGAAATTTCAGTTTTAATTTTAAGAGGACCCCAGCCTTGTGAAATTTTAGAACGTATATAGACGTCTGCAAAACGACTGTCATTAATCAAACCAACTTCAACAGCCCTCTGCACTGCAGGGTCTCTTACATTCTTCTGATAGCCATCAAGCATGAGCTTTTTTTGAAGCTCAGCTGTAGAGTAGTCCCTTTTTACAATCAAAGCCTCAATACGAGCTTTAATGCACTGCGTTGAAATCTCTTTTAACTCATACAGAAACTCATTACGAGAAGAAGGCGTAAAAACACCATCTTTCTCTTTGTTCTGAAGAGCACGAGCTACTGTTGGAGGGACAAAGAATTCCTCCGTCCCTCCAACTTCAGTTTCTAAAAATATCCTTGCCTTAGGCTTTGCCTGACCCAGAACTGCCTGTTTCTTTTTTGGAAGCTCAATCGTCCAAGAAATTTCTGACATTATTCAGCAGAATCTTCCGTTGCAACTGGAGTGCCAACTTCAGAATCTTCATCAAATACAAGGCCACAAGCAACTCGTACTTTGTGATCAATCTCTTCCATGAGATCTGGATTGGCAGTAAGGAAAGATTTAGCTGCTTCTCTACCCTGGCCAAGACGCTCACCCTCATAGGTGAACCAAGCTCCAGACTTGTTGACAATCTCAAAATCAACAGCCATATCAAGAATGGAGCCTTCTTTGGAGATACCTTGACCGTACATAATGTCAAACTCAGCAACCTTAAAAGGCGGAGCAACCTTGTTCTTTACAACCTTAACGCGAACACGGTTGCCAACGTTTTCTCCGTTAACCTTAATGCTGTCAACGCGGCGAATATCCATACGGACAGTAGAGAAGAACTTAAGAGCCCTACCACCAGAAGTGGTCTCTGGGCTTCCAAACATAACGCCAATCTTCTCTCTTAGTTGGTTAATGAAAATACAGAGCGTATTAGATTTTGAAAGAGAGCCAGCTAACTTACGGAGAGCTTGACTCATGAGACGAGCCTGAAGACCAACGCTAGAATCGCCGATCTCTCCCTCAATCTCTGCACGAGGAACAAGAGCAGCAACAGAGTCAACAACTACAACATCAATGGCGCCTGAGCGAACAAGCATGTCACAAATTTCTAGAGCCTGCTCACCAGTATCTGGCTGAGAAATTAAAACATCGTCAATATCAACGCCAATACGAGCCGCATAGCCTGGGTCTAGTGCGTGCTCTGCGTCAATAAAGGCAACAACACCACCTAGCGCCTGAGCTTCTGCAAGAATTTCTAGTGAAAGTGTTGTCTTACCAGAGGACTCTGGGCCATAAATCTCTACGATACGACCGCGAGGAACGCCGCCAATACCCAATGCTGCATCAAGAGCAAGTGAGCCAGTTGGAATAGCCTGAATATCAAAGGCAGGACCACCCTCGCCTAAACGCATAATAGCGCCTGCACCAAATTTCTTCTCAATCTCTGCAGTGGTTGAAGAGATAACCTCATCTCTCTCATCACCAGTAGTACGAGCTTTAATCTCTTTTGAAACTGACTTTTTAGCCATGGATACTCCTTGCTCTTTTTGTTACTAGAATAATATAAGAACAGACGTTCTATGTCAACGTCAAACATATACTCTATAGAGGGAATTTGTCTGAATTCTTACCTCTATTTTTCCGCTCTTGAGCAGCTACTTTCTTCTTAATTACAAATTTGACTGTATAAGTCCTGCATAGTCGAAGAAAATAAGAAGCTCAAAACAAACTAGTTTTGAGCCTCCCTATTAAAATCGGATTTTAAGCCTTCACAATTGCTTCATGAATTAATTGTAAAGCCTGCAAAACTGCAGCTTCTCGCACCTGTTCCCTATTACCAGAAAAATGTTTACAGACTGTATAGGTATAGTTTTTGCTGTCAATGCCAAACCAAACTGTTCCAACTGGTTTACCAGGCTCTTCTCCTGTTGGTCCTGCTATTCCTGTAACGGAAACTGCAATATCTGATCCAATAACGTCTCTAACGCCCGAAGCCATTTGAGCTGCACAGGGCTCAGAAACAGCGCCAAGAGACGGTTCATCAAAAATGTCTTTTGAAACGCCTAATACCTTTTGCTTAATCTCAATGGTATAGCTTACAACAGAGCCCTTAAGTACGCTTGATGATCCAGAGATGGCTGTAAGAGCGCCTGCAACAAGTCCTCCCGTACAAGACTCGGCAGAAGCTACGGTAATACCTGATGCAAGGGCATCTGAAATAACGCTTTGAGCTTCTTTGAGAACTTCTTCAGAGAACATGGTCTTCCTTACTTTTAATAAGATTTGATACAAAAGCGGCGCCTCAGAGAGACGCCATCTTGTTAAACTTCAGCAATGTATTGCCAAGACTTTACAAAGTAGTCAATTCCTGACCAGGCCGTTAGAACTACTGCAACCCACATAGATGCGTTGAAGATAAAGAGCAAAACATCCTGAATCATTCCACCAGGAATACTAGGCAAGAAAAGTAAACCGCAGATAGCAACCATAGTTGTTGCGGTCTTCCACTTACCCAAGTCAGAAGCTGCAATAACAACTCCCTTTGAAGCAACAACCATCCTAAGGCCCGATACCAAAAACTCACGTGCAACAATCACTAAGAGCACCCAAGGAGAAACCATATGCCACTCTAGAAGTACAAAAAGAGCTACAACAACAGCGAGTTTATCGGCAATTGGATCTAAGAACTTGCCAAAGGTAGTAACTTCATTTCTACTACGGGCAAGGTAACCATCAAGCTTATCGGTCAAAGAAATGACAACATAGCCAATAAAAACAAGAAAAGCTCCAAGTTTAAAACCAGGTGTTGCCAGAGAATCTGCCAGAGATACACCTAAAAGCTGTGCCAAGAGAAGCCAAAAGGGCACTAAGACCACACGAGCACAGGTAACAATATTTGCAGGTGTCCAAATTGTCTTTGATGACATGACCTATCCCCAACTAAACGGTTTTCTCGCCAGACTGTGTGTCTGTAGCGTCTACAATCTCGCCAATCATTTCATAACAGAAAGAATCTACCAAGTCACAAAGGACAATATCTCCAACCGCAGCCTCTCCCTCTGCAATGTGAACAGCGCCATCGCAGTCAGGAGCCTGGAACCACGTGTGGCCGATAAGCTCAGTACCCTCGTCGGATTCTTCAATTCCGTCAATAATGACCTCACAGCGCTCACCAACGTGACGGGCAGTTGCGGCAAAGCCAAGCTGCTCTACAAGGTCAAGCAGACGCTGCGTGCGCTCAATCTTTACCTCATCGGGGACCTGATCGGACATCTTTGCGCCTAGAGTTCCCTCTTCTGGCGAATAGGTAAAGACAGACGTGTAGTCAAACTCCTGCTCCTGAATAAAGTCATAGAGCTCGTCTGATTCTTCATCGGTCTCGCCTGGGAAACCACACATTCCGGTGGTACGAAGGACCATGCCAGGAATCTCTGTTCTGAGGCGATCAAAAAGCTCACGAAGCTCTTGCGTAGAGCCGGAGCGACCCATGCGCTTAAGAATACGCTCATTGCAGTGCTGAATTGGAATATCAATGTAAGGTAAAACCTCAGGTGTATCGCGAATGGTGCTGATGAGCTCATCGGTCATACCTTCTGGCTGCAGATACAAAACGCGAATCCATCCCCTATAGGGACGAACTACCTCAGCAACCTGCTGCATAAGCTTGGCAAGCGTTGGCGTCTGACCATCTGCAGTATCAGGCATATCCGAGCCCCAGATACCGGTGTCCTGGCCAATCAGGATGACCTCACGAACACCACCTTCCATCAGCTCATGTACCTCTTGAAGAATCTCTTCAAGAGGTCTTGAGTGATAGTGGCCGCGAATATATGGAATGGCGCAGAAGGCGCAGAATCTATCACAGCCCTCGGAAATCTTTACAAATGCACTGGCACCATCAATGGTGCGCAGCATTCCATGGGCAGCAACAATGGACTGCGTAGGCTCAGGGATATTCAGAACGTCTGCAACAACGCTGACAATGCCATCTTCTTGATCTGCCGGAACAAACGCAGCAACTTCGGGAAGCTGCTCATTAAGCTCTGCGCCATATCGAGACGGGACGCAGCCACACATAATAATGGGTAGCTTACGGACTCCCTCAGAAGCGCCCTCAGCAATCTCAAGCGTAGCTTCAATGGACTCCTCTGTTGCAGAAGCCAAGAACGAGCAGGTATTGATTATTGCAACGTCTGCTGACTCTGGATCTGCAACTTCACCAAAACCAGAGGCCAAAAGACGCGCACGCATGCGGTCTGTATCAACCTCGTTTTTAGCGCATCCTAACGTGATGTATAGGACGTTATAGCCCCTATCGATAGTTGTTGAACTGGAGGGGCTGGCCATAGTCTTTCTCCTTAAGGCTTGCAATCACAGACTGAAGAACATCGCGAGAAGCGCTAGAAACACGCAGCTTATCGCCCTCAACGGTTGCCTTAGCCTTAACTTTCATATCACGAATATCTTTAGCAATCTTCTTGGCGGTCTCCTGGTCGATACCAGAAACAATAGAGCCAATCTGACGCACGGTAGAGCCTGCTGCAGGAATGGGGTCTCCCCAACGGATAGCCGTAAGATCAATTCCACGCTTTACCAGCTTGGAGCCAAGAACATCCCTAACCTGAGATGCAACAAAATCTGCAGGAGCCTCAATGGTGAACTTGCCCTCTTTCTTAGAAAGCTCAAGCGTTGCACCAGAATCTTTTAGATCGTAGCGCTGGGTGAGCTCACGAGCTGCCTGCTGAAATGCATTATCAACTTCCATCATGTCTACTTCAGACACAACGTCAAAGCTTGATTCTTTAGCCATTTCCCCTCCGTATTACCTAGGCGAGAAGTTCTTCTCGCCCTATGGCGTTTAGTTATTTGTATTGCTGTTGGAATTCTGGTTGTTAGTTGTACCAGTAGTTCCGCTTGTTGTACTTGTTGACGTGCTGTTTGTTTGAGTTCCTGAAGCATTTGCTCCGTTAGCGTCAGCAGGTTTAGTACCCTGAATAGTCAAGGTGCCAATACCAGAAGCATTTGCGTCAAATGGCTTAGCAGTACCATTAACGGTTACCGCAACAGCGCCAGGAGTACCTGCAAGAACGGTCATGGAATCAGTGACGGTGTATGTCTGAGACCATGGGCCGGTAATAGCGTCAGCCTCTACGCTCTTGCCGTCAACCGTAATCTCAACCCAGCTGGTCTGACCATCTGCAACAGTAACCACTACGGTAGTCTGCTTTGGAGTCTCTTCCTTCTTTGGCTCAGTTGTAGTGGTGCTCTTAGAAGCATCAGTTGAATCCTTCTTAGAAGTGTCCGTGTTGCTATTTGTAGTAGTGGAATTCTTTGAAGAATCAGTTGTTGAGTTATTAACGCTTACCGTCTTTGTTGTGGTAGGCGTGGTTCGTGCGGTCATGCAAGAACGTACGCTGAATAGCAAAACGGCAGTAATGATCACAACAACTAGAGCAAACACGGTGGCAATGGTGCGGCCCGTATCAGAGAAATAATTCTGAAGTGCCCCCATAACGCCTGGTCTTTGAGGAGCACGACGTTGCTGAGCAGCAGCGCTAGATGGCTGACGTCGGCGAACATTAGGCCTATCTACCTGCGCAATATTTCTAGAGCCACGACGACCGGAAATGGTTGATGCGCGCTCATAAGGATCAGTTACATTGTCATAGCGAAGGTCATCGGTGTAATCGCTTGGAGCAACAGTTCTTCTGGTTACATCATCTTTATAAGCTGGCATGCTAACGCCCGCAATACCTACACGTCTGCGCTGAACGCCACCACGTGTACGGCTTGCCATGGTCTTCTGGCGAGAGGCTTCTTCAATACCGGCGTTATACGCATGGCCTGTGGCGTAGCGAGAATATGAGTAGCCGCCAGCGTCCTCTTCAGATGCCTGAGCACCCAGAGGCACACCGGTTTGTCTGGAGCGAACACCAGAGGTAGTTGCAAATGCGCCCATATCGCCAGCTGGTCCTCCCGATGTGGGGAGAAGACCGTGGTACTGCACGTATGCCTTTGGCCTGCTACCAGACTCGTTTACGACGTCATAACCAGCAATACCACGGCCAGACTGGGTATCGCGCGTACGACGGCGCAACTCATGAGAATACGTGCCGTTTTCAAACTCGTAGCTCTCTTCCTGGAAGAGGTCTACGATCTCGCGCGGATTAAGTCCCAGGTAGCGAGCATACGAAGAAAGCATGCCCTGAGCATAACCACTCTGCGGCATGTTCTTAAAATCGCCTTCCTCAAAAGCAATAAGTGCCTGCTCTTTGAGGCGAAGAATCTTTGATGCTTGCGTGATAGAAAGTCCGAGTTGACGTCGACGTTCTACGAGCATCTCACTAAAACGAGGGCGTGGCATGCTTACTCTACCTCCCTATAGGCAGCGTCTTGAACTTTGAGCTCTTCAAGAGCTTCTTTATCAATAAGAACTTCTCGAGGCTTTGATCCGTTAGCTGGGCCAACAACACCCTTTGCCTCAAGCATATCCATAATTCTACCAGCACGAGCATACCCAACAGAGAGCGCTCTTTGCAAACTAGATGTAGAACCTAGCTGAGAATCCACAATAATGCGCGCAGCTTCCCAAATCAGTGGATCGTCTGCCTGCGCCATACCGCCAACTCCCCCAACGCCATCAGCCTGTGTTGGAGTTGCAACAGTCAAAATGTTGTCGTGATATTCTGCGGTGCGCTGAGTACGGATGTACTTAACGGTCTCCTCGATTTCCTCGTCAGAGACCCAGCAACCCTGAGCGCGATTTGGCTTCTTACCACGAAGTTTAACCAGCATATCGCCCTTACCCAGCAGCTGCTCAGCACCCTTTTGGTCCAGAATAATGCGGGAGTTCAAAGAGTTATCAACGGAGAGTGCAACACGGTTATCAATGTTTGCGCGAATCAGACCGGTGACAACGTCTGCGGAAGGACGCTGCGTTGCAACAATCAGGTGAATACCTGCAGCACGACCAAGCTGAGCAATACGAACAATGGAAGACTCAACGTCTTTGCCAGCAACCATCATGAGGTCAGCAAGCTCATCGATGACAATGACAAAGTAAGGCATGTGTTTTGGAGGATTTTCCATATCAGCGTACTTATCGCCATCAACATTTCTGTTGTACGTCTTAATATCACGCACTTTGTAGTGCTCAAACACCTTAAGGCGACGCTCCATCTCGGTGACGCCCCACTGAAGCGCACTTGCGGCCTGCCTTGGCTCGGTAACAACTGGAACATACAGGTGAGGAAGACCAGCGTAACCCGTAAATTCAACGCGCTTTGGGTCAACCATGATAAGGCGGACCTGCTCAGGAGTTGCGCGCATGAGCATAGACATAACAATGGCGTTGAGCAGGACAGACTTACCAGAACCAGTGGTACCTGCTACCAGCAAGTGAGGAAGACTTGCAAGGTCAACAACAATTGGCTTGCCCTCAGAATCGCGACCAAAGGCGCACTCAAGAGGACCGCCCTTTGCAAACGGAAGAACATCAGCCAAGTTGACTGCCTGGGCTTTCTCGTTAGGGATCTCAATACCAACCAGAGAAGTTCCAGGAATTGGTGCAAAAATACGAACAGACTTTGCCGCAAGTGAAAGCGCAATATCGTCCTCAAGATTGGTGATCTTGTTGACGCGCTCACCCTCGCCCATCGAAATCTTAAACGTAGTGACAGAAGGACCTGCAGTCCAACCAACCACCTGGCTCGAAAGGCCAAACTCCTCAAGCGTAGCCTGGAGTCTCTGAGCTGTAGCTTCAAGCTCATCATCGCTTACGGCAGAAGTGGCCGAATTCTTGTTTGTCTTCAGAATGGTAAATGGTGGCAGCTCATACGACTCATCGTTGTCGCCTGGCCTCTTGAGCTGGTCAGGTGTGGCGAGAAAATCGGGCGTCGTTTTAGCCTTGCTCTTAGGTTTAGCCTGTTTTGTTGTAGGAGCAACATCAGCTACAGCAACATCGTTTTTCTCGACAACTGCATCATCTGGCTGGTCTTTCTTCTTAGAGCGCAGCTTATTCTTAGCCTTATCAATGAGCGTAGTAGGAGCATCTCCTGCGTCCTCTTGCGCCTCTTCTTCCTCGTAAAGACGGGCGTCACGCTTAATGACAGAAGTCTTGCGATTGCCCAGATACGTGGTCTCCCCTTCACCAGTCTCATCAAAGAGAGAAGACTGGTTGTTTGCGCCACGTCTACCCTGCTTCTTTGCAGGTTGTGGAGCATTTGCAGCGTAGAGCGCCTCTTCTTTTGCAAGAGCACGCTCTTCTTTACGGTAGCGATGATTCTCGCGCGCTTCATCCAGGCGGAAGCTTACGCGCTCAACCATGTCAGAAATGGAGAAGCCGCAGATAACAACACCGGCAATAATAAAGCCAACCAAAAGGACATTGCCCACCACGCGGCCAACAAAGCGCAGCAAAACCCAAGCAATACCGCCACCCACATAGCCGCCGGCAGCCTCTAGGACTTTTGTGCCCAAAAGCATATCTGGAGCAGCCTCGGCACCTGGGAAGTTAAGTGAAATAAGAGCAAGGGCAGCAAGAACGTCCAGCGTTAGACCAATAGCAATACGCGTAGAGATTCCCTGATCATCACGCATAAAGAAGGTCATAGCAAAGACAAATACTGCAATGGGAAAAAGTAGCGCTCCCGTACCAAAACATAGCTTGAGCCCATGACCCATTGCGCTGGTAATAACAGCGTTAGAAGGGACAATAATGGACAAAAACAGAGCAATTGCAACCACTGCAAGAACAACACCAATGATGTCGTTCTGCAGTGGGCTCAAGCCTACTGCCTGGGCAGAAGCGGCGTTCCTAGAATTTCTTTTTGCTGCGTTTGAGGTGCGTTTAGAGGGCATTGGGCTTATACCTCCATAATGACCGGAATAACCATTGGTCGAGTACGAGTTTTGCTCCAAAGGAAGTTAGAAAGGGCGTTACGAACGCTCTTTCTCATTGCTTCAATGTTTGCGCCTTCGGACTTAGAGGCCTTCTCGATTGAATTTCTCACAAGATTCTGTGCGTCATTCATAAGCTCGTCATCGTCGGCAAATGAAACACCACGACCAGAAATCTCAACAACACCTGGCTTAAGGTTGCGACCAACAAGGGTTACCACAGCGGTAACAATACCGTCCTGAGAAAGGCGCTGACGGTCACGAAGAACAACAGGGTTAGCGTCGGTGACAGAGAGGCCGTCAACGTACACTACGCCAGACTCAACCGTCTTACCACGAGTAACCTTGCCGTTTCTCATCTCAAGCGTGTCGCCGTTGTCAAGAATGAAAATGCGATTAGCAGGAACGCCCATCTGCTGAGCAAGTTCTGCGTGAGCACGCAGGTGAACAGCCTCACCATGAACAGGCATGAAGTTTTTTGGACGAGCCA
This sequence comes from uncultured Atopobium sp., assembly GCA_902481575.1. GTDB lineage: Bacteria > Actinomycetota > Coriobacteriia > Coriobacteriales > Atopobiaceae > Lancefieldella. The sequence goes on along the minus strand of CABSWT010000004.1, from coordinate 53,554 downwards.
TACCAAGCATAAGCTTAAGCTCTTCCTGGCTACCATGGCCAGAAACGTGGACAAGTGCCTTTGACTTGTCGTAAATCTCGCAACCAATCTTAGAGAGCGCGTTGATGATAGACTGAACGCTCTTCTCGTTACCTGGAACAGGAGTTGCAGAGATGATTACGGTGTCCTGAGGACGAATGGAAAGCGACTTGTGCTCTCCGTTTGCCATGCGTGCCAAAGCACTCAGAGGCTCTCCCTGGGAACCGGTACACAGAACAACAATGCGATCATCTGCGAGTTTATCAACATCGTACGCATCAATGATGTCTTTATCGGCAATGTTGAGGTAACCAAGCTCACGCGCAACCTTGGTGTTGGTAATCATAGAGCGACCAGTAACAACAACCTTACGCTTTACCGCAACAGAGGCATCGCACACCTGCTGCAGGCGGTGAATGTGGCTTGAGAACGACGCAACAAAGACGCGACCAGTTGCATTCTTAATGATGTGGCGAAGTGCCGCACCAACAGAAGCCTCGGATGGAGTCATACCAGGGCGATTAGCGTTAGTTGAGTCAGACAACAGCAGGTCAAGGCCCTCGGAGCCAAACTTGGTGATAGCCGCATAGTTTGGACGCACTCCATCAATTGGAGTCTGATCAAGCTTAAAGTCACCGGAGTGAATAAGCGTTCCTGCAGGGGTCTTCATGTGAATACCAAAAGCTGCAGGAATAGAGTGGGTCATCGAGAAGAATGTGATGTCAAAGGCACCAAGCTGGACCTTTGAGCCATCAGTAACCTCACGAAGCTTGGTGCCCACAATCTTGTGCTCAGCAAGCTTACCTTCAATAAAGCCAAGCGAGAGCTTACTGGAATAGATTGGCACCTTACGAGTAAGATCCATAAGCAGGTACGGAAGAGCACCAATGTGATCCTCGTGACCGTGGGTAATCAAAATACCGCGAAGCTTATCTTCATTTTCAAGTACATAGGTGTAGTCTGGCAAAACTAGGTCAATACCAGGCTGTTCGTCATCTGGGAACATCAAACCAGCATCAACAAGCACCATATCATTACCGTATTCAAAAACGGTCATGTTCTTGCCAATGCCATCAAGTCCGCCCATAGGAATGACTTTAAGAGCTGGGTCTTTCTTAGGCATTAAAAAACTTTCCTTTCAAAACAACTTTCTATAACAGACGCAACCCAAAGGGCCGTCTACAAGACTTTTTGCAAAATCTACATGTTGTTTAATTATATAAAAAATCAGCACGTATTACGCTATATATTCCCAAAGAATCAAAATCTCAACAGAATAACAAGAGAGCTCCGACATACATCGAAGCTCTCTTTACTATCTCATGTGTATAAGGTCTCGCATGGCGAGAAACCCTTTGAGTTTGAGCGTAGCTTATGCGTCGTGATGACGGCGTGGCTGTCTGCGCTCAGAGTTGCCATTGTCGTTCTGACGACGTGGACGACGCTCCTCGCGCTCCTTCTTTGGAGCGCCCTGTGGTGCCTCTGGCTTATCAAGACGGTCAAGAGAAATCTTGCCCTTCTCGTCTACCTCAAGGACCTGAACCTTGACCTCATCGCCAACAGCCAGGACATCCTCGATCTTCTCGACACGTCCCTGTGCAACGCGGGAAATGTGAAGCAGGCCGTCTTTGCCAGGAAGGAGCTCAACAAAAGCGCCGAATGGCTGAAGACCAACTACGCGGCCAGTGTACTCCTCGCCTACCTCTGGAACCTTGACGATGGCCTTGATGCGCTCTGCAGCAGCCTCAGCAGCTCCGTTGGTGCCAGCGATAAAGACGGTGCCATCCTCCTGGATGTCAACGGTTGCGCCCGTATCCTCCTGGATACCGCGGATGACCTTGCCACCAGAGCCGATGACGTCGCGAATCTTATCAGTTGGAATGGAGAGCGAGATGATCTGTGGAGCAGTCTCTTTGGTCTCAGTGCGAGGTGCAGGAATCTGCTCGAGCATCTTGTTCAAGATGAACATACGACCCTCTTGAGCCTGAAGAAGTGCGCTGCGCAGAATCTCTGGAGTAAGGCCGGTTGCCTTGTTGTCCATCTGCATTGCAGTAATACCCTTGGTAGTTCCGCAGACCTTGAAGTCCATGTCGCCAAGGAAGTCCTCAAGACCCTGGATATCAGTAAGAACAACAGTCTTGCCGTTCTCCTGGATAAGACCCATTGCAACACCAGAAACAGGACGCTTTAGAGGAACGCCTGCATCCATAAGGGAAAGCGTAGAACCGCAGGTAGAAGCCATGGAAGAAGAACCATTGGACTCCATTACCTCAGAAACAACGCGGATGGTGTAAGGGAACTCTTCCTCAGAAGGAATAACAGGCAGAAGTGCACGCTCTGCAAGAGCTCCGTGGCCAATCTCGCGACGCTTTGGGCTGCCCATACGCCCAGTCTCACCAGTGCAGAATGGTGGGAAGTTGTAGTGGTGAATGTAGCGCTTGCCGTCCATTGGCTCAATGGTGTCAAGACGCTGCCACTCGTTGAGCATGCCAAGCGTACAAATGGAGAGAACCTGAGTCTGACCACGCTGGAAAAGACCAGAGCCGTGAACAAGTGGCAGGTAATCAGGCTTGACCATGATTGGACGGATCTCGTCTGCAACACGGCCGTCAACACGCTCGCCGGTCTCAACAACCATGACGCGCATAGCGTGCTTCTCAAGACCCTTGAGCTCAACGGCAATAGCGCGGCTCCAAAGCTCCTGCTCCTCCTCGGTGAACTGAGCCTTAATCTCGTCCATCAGGTCAGCAACCTTCTGCATACGGGACTGCTTGTCAGCGTCCTTAAGAGCAGCACTCATCTGGTCATAGTAAGCAAAGATGCGGTCATGGACCTCAGCGATTGGCTCGTCAAGGATGTACTCACGCTTAACGATAGGGCCGTTAACCTCTTCCCACTTAGCAATAAACTTCTTCTGCTCCTCGCAGAAGGCTGCAATTGCCTCCTGACCAAATGCCATAGCGGAGAGCATATCCTCTTCGGAAATCTCATCTGCACCAGCCTCAAGCATGGAAATAAAGGTGGAAGAACCGCCAAGCTCAAGGTCAAGGTCAGAGTGATCGCGCTCTTCATAGGTTGGGTTAACCAGGAACTCGCCGGTATCAGCGTTGCGACCAATACGGACACACGCAAGTGGTCCCTCAAAAGGAACGCCACCAACGGCTAGAGCAGCAGAAGCGCCCATGACAGAGATGGTATCAACAGCGTTTACCTGATCAGCAACAAGGGAAGTTGCAACAATCTGAACCTCATTACGGAAGCCATCTGGGAAGGATGGGCGCAGAGGACGGTCAATCATACGAGCAGTAAGGGTTGCCTTCTCGGATGGACGAGCCTCACGCTTGAGATATCCACCAGGAACACGACCAACTGCGTACATTTTCTCAATAAAATCAACAGTCAGTGGGAAGAAGTCGTAATCCTTACGCTCCTTAGAAACCACTGCAGTGAGAAGTACGGTGGAATCGCCGCACTTAACGATACAGGCACCTGTTGCCTGCTTTGCGAGCTCACCAGCCTCAAGGGTGTAGTGCTTACCGTAGAGGTCAAATTCGTGAGTTACTTTAGTCATTTCTTTCCTCTTCTATCTCCGTTTGCCCCATTGCAAACGGGCCTCAAACATAAAGGGCGCCAGACGGCGCCCTAAAAAGCCAACTTACTGGATGTTGTCGCGGATACCCAGGGAAGCAATAAGAGTACGGTACTCTTCAATGTCGTTCGACTTGATGTAAGAAAGAAGACGACGACGCTTACCAACGAGCATCAGAAGACCACGACGAGTGTGGAAGTCCTTCTGGTGGGACTTCATGTGGTCGGTGAGCTGACGAATACGCTCAGTAAGAAGAGCAACCTGAACCTGTGCGGAACCGGAGTCCTTCTCGTCCTTGCCGTACTGCTTGATGAGCTCAGCCTTACGATCCTTAGTTACTGCCATAATAAACCGCCTTTCGCGTTGAATACTCCTTGTACTGAGAAGGTAGCCGGCAGTGACTAGCCCCTAAGAACAAGGAAATAACCTACAAAAGGATACCAGTTACTGGTGAACTTTGCTAGTAAAAATACACTTCAGCTAGATACTGAGCAAAAATTCAAATGCCTTCAGACGTGCTTCAAGGTGTGTGGCTGCCCAAATATGCGCGCTTGTGAGCAAAAAGAGCGCAGTTTCTGGAGCAATATCGGCAACAACAAGCTGGTCAAAGGTAAGTTTTAGAAGTGACGACAACCACGAGAGCTCAAGTGGAGTTACCTCAATGGCGCCCTCAATCTCATGCGCACAACTTCCACACAATGCACCACCAGCAGCTGGCGAGAAGTACGTCAGAGCTTCATCTCCACAGGCAATGCACGATTCCAGCTCAGGACGCCAGCCTTCGTGTGCCAAAACCTTAAACACATAAGCGGCAACGACAAGATCTAAATGTTTATCGTCATCTACTTCTTCGCAGGCTCTGAGAGCGCGAGAAAGTAGCGGATAGAGAAACGCGTCCTCAATGCCATCAATGCATGAAAGACGTGCAACCTCGCAGATAGCTGACGCGGCCGCTACCTTAGAGAGATCTCCGCGAAGTGTGGCATGCGGCTCAAGCAAGGTTGCCTCGGACAAGATGTCAAGCGAGCGACCTTCTGCCAGCAACACATCTAACTCGCAAAAGAGTTCAACACGAGCAGCAAAGCGACCGCCTGGCTTTCTGGCGCCCTTTGCGACAGCTCGACGTTCTTCTCCCGAATCAGAGAGCATGGTTAAGATGAGATCTTGCTCAGCAAGTTTTGTTCTATCAAGCACAATAGCTTTAAGACGAGTGGTCTTTCTACCAGGCACAACTAGTCCTCAGTTGAGTAGCCTAGGCGCTTAATCTCGTTGGCGTCACGCCTCCAGAGAGGCTGAACACGAACCTGAAGGTCAAGGTACACCTTGCGACCAAACAGTTTCTCCAGGTCTTTTCTGGCTTCGACACCAACGCGCTTGATCATGGAGCCGCCCTGGCCAACAACGATGCCCTTTTGTCCTTCTCGCTCAACCAAAATGGTGGCAGAAATGGATAAGTGACCATCTGTTGCCACCTCATACGAATCGCAGACAACGGCAACAGAATGAGGAACTTCCTGACGAAGGTTGAGCAGTAGCTTCTCGCGAACAAACTCTGCTACCAGGTCTTCTGGCAAGGCGTCAGTCTCCATATCCTCTGGGAACCACATAGGACCCTCGGGAAGATGCTCAGAAACAAGAGAGATAAATGCCTGGATATTGAAGTCTTCTGGAGCAGAAACAACAAGCACGTCATCAAAGTGAGCAAGAGCCTGTGCGGCCTCAAGCTGCTCTGTTACTTGCTCTGGAGTTGCAATGTCAGCCTTGGTAATAACCAGCAGCTTAAAGTCGGCATGCGCCTGCTCAACATGATTGGCAACCCATTCATCTCCACGACCAACGGGCTTAGTGGCGTCAATCAAAAAAGCAATTACATCAGCGTCGTTGAGTTCTCCCAACGCAGCCTTATTGAGCTCTTTTCCAAGAGCATCTTTAGGCTTGTGAAGGCCTGGAGTATCTACAATAACTAGCTGGGAGTTGTCTCCGTTTACCACTGCTCTAAAGCGACGACGCGTAGTCTGGGCAACAGGGCTTGCGATAGCCACTTTCTGGCCCATACAAGCGTTCAAAAGCGTAGACTTGCCAACGCTTGGACGACCAACTAAAGCAACAAAACCGCTCCTAAAGGGAGTGATCTCAGATGAAGTATTTTCAGAAACTGAATTGGCGGTCATACGTCCTCCAACTTACCAATGAAAAATTGCACGCGAGAAAATCAAAAGTCCTATAAGAGCTGCGGTAATGCTAATACAGCATGAAGCTGCCGCAGCAATATCTTTGGCTTTACCGGCCATAGGATGAAACTCAGGAGAAACCAGGTCCACTACAGTTTCTATTGCCGTGTTAAGGAGCTCTGTAGTTAAAACCGCACCAATACACGCGAGGACAAGTGCCCAGCTTACGGCATCCAAGCCAACAAACAATCCCGCAACTACGGTCAATACAGCAGCTACTGACATACGGCGCAGGTTTGCCTCTTGAGCAAACGCTTGACGAGCGCCTTGTAGCGCAAAAAGAAGACCGCGCTTAAAGCTTGGATGTCTGCCCTTAGATCCCGGAATCATTACTCGTCAATCCCCTCGCGGTGGCGAGTCAACACAACTGGCTCTATAGTCCTATCCGTTGAAAGCAGAGCAACAAGGGAGTCTTCACGAGCCTCCATAACCTCTGCCTCATCGTCTTCAATGTGGTCATATCCAAGCAGGTGAAGCATGGCATGAACAAGCATGAGTCTAAACTCATCTGCCTCCGTAGTGCCATATTCTTTTGCCTGACGTGCAATAAAGTTAGGAGCCAGAATAATATCGCCCAGCTCACACATCTCACCAGGAGCCAAATCTGGATCATCAGGTCGCTCTACCTCAAGTGAAATAACGTCTGTGGGCGTATTTTTTTCTCGCCACTCAAGATTTACCTGCTGAATCTCTTCATCGCTGACAATGGAAATGGACACAGTACAAGGGCGCTCTACACCCTCTTCAGAGAGTACAAGGTTGCAATCGGCTTCAATCTCTTTTACAGAAATTGGGCACGCGACGCCTTCTTCGATCACAATGTCGTACTCGTTAACCACGTTACTCCCCTAGCTGTTTCTTCTCATACGCAGTGTATGCATCAACTATCTTACCAACCAACGTGTGGCGAACAATATCATTTCTATCTAAATCAACAAAAGCAACGTCTTCCAAGTTACCCAACACCTGTCGAGCAACGTCCAGACCACTTCTTCCCACAAGGTCTCGCTGTGTTGCATCACCGGTAATAACAAATTTTGACGAGAAACCCAGGCGAGTCAGAAACATTTTCATCTGCTCAGGCGTAGTATTTTGCGCCTCATCCAAAATGACAAACGCATCGTTCATAGTACGACCACGCATAAATGCAAGCGGAGCAATTTCAACAATTCCCTGTTCAATAAGGTTATTTGCGTACTCCATGGAGGTCATATCAAAGAGGGCGTCATAGAGCGGTCTAATGTAGGGATCAAGCTTTTCTTGAAGCGTGCCTGGAAGAAAACCAAGAGACTCTCCTGCTTCTACAACAGGTCTTACCAGCACAATTCTGCTGATTTGCTGAGAAGTCAAAGCGGCAAGCGCCATGGCAACTGCCAAATAGGTTTTGCCGGTACCCGCAGGACCAATACCAAACGTAATGGAATTGTTTGCTATTGCCTTGGCATACGCTATTTGACCTTGTGTTTTAGGCTGAATTGCTTTGCCTTTATGAGTTACAAACAGGGTACGTGTTCCCGTTTGCTCTAAGTTGGCATTTCTTTTTGTACTATCAAGCAGCAACTTTACGTCTTCAAGCGTGGGCCTTGAGCCTGATTCGACCATTTGAATCAGGCGAGAAAAAATAAGTGTTAGCTGCTCAATTTCTTGAGAAGTGCCTGACAAAAAGATTGCTTTACCTCTGATTGAAATAAGAGCTGCACATGACGATTCGATTTCTCTGAGCAAACTATCAGCTGGACCCGTCAGGTACAGAGGGTCTACTGAATCAGGAATAGTTAAGCGAATCTGTGTTGGCTCCATGTTCCCCCAATTTACAAACGAGTAGCTTTTAGCGTTCCATTAGGTAAAACTTCATCAAAGCGCATAGCGATAAGTTCATCAAGTTCAATAGTAGGATCAACCTGGACATCAAAAAGACCGCCAGAAATTCCCCTACCAGGATACTGTACCACCACATTATCGCAGGTACCAACAAGCTTCTTAGCAGCATCAAAGCGCATAGCATTACCCAAATCACGCATTTTCTTTGCGCGCTCAGCCATCACTTTTGGATCTACCTGATTTGGAGCAGCAGCTGCAGGCGTTCCAGGTCGCTTGGAATACCTAAATACATGCATCTTAGAAAAGCCCATCTGACGACAAAACTCGTACGACTCGTCAAATTCTTTATCAGTTTCTCCAGGAAAGCCAACAATAAGGTCCGTTCCCAAGGCAATGGTTGGCAGTACCGAACGAGCTTCCTCAACAGCCTTGCGATAAAGCTCTGTCCTATACACCCTACCCATACGAGCAAGCGTAGCGTCACATCCGGACTGAAGACAGATATGCAAGAAAGGTGCAATTCTTCCGTTGGAGGCAACAATTACCTCTACCAAACGAGCATTTACATCTGGTGGCTCAAGAGACGATAGTCTCAAGCGACCAACCTCAGTTTTTTCAAGCACATACTCGAGAAGATCAGGAAGACGTAGAATTCTTCCACCTTCATCCTCAAGTTGAGCCTTATAGCTACCAAGGTTGATTCCCGTAAGAACAACCTCTTGAGCTCCTCTGCTCATAGCATCTTTTACCTGCGAAACAACTTCGCGAGGATCAAGAGACTTACCTGCGCCACGTGCTTTCCACACAATGCAGAAGGTGCAACGATTATCGCAACCGTCTTGAATTTTGATGCCAGGGCGCGTACGACCTGTTGGAGTAGGCTTGGAGATGACAAGTCCGTCGTCGCTTACGGATTCTGGTGCAAAACCTAGCTCTTCAAGAACCCTATCTGCAACTTTGTCCTTCTCGGCTTCTACCACAACGTTAGGAGCAAGCGAGGCAAGTTCATCAGCAAAAAGACTTGCAACACAACCCGTTGCTACTACAAGAGGGGCTCCTGGCATAAGCGCTGCTTTACGCACAGCTTTTCTCGTCTTAGCTTCTGCTTCTGCGGTAACAGCGCATGTGTTGATAACAATTGCCTGAGCTTCATCTTCTTCAACAATGCGACATCCCATGCGAAGCAGAGAATCCGCCATTAAATCAAGCTCAACGCGATTTACCCTACATCCAAGATTTATGAGCGCAATACCATGAGCCATTAGCGCCTCTTCTTGGAAGTCTTTTTGGAAGTCTTTTTGGCGTTCTTATTTTTGTGATCTGAAGAATCTCTGTCTTCAGATTGAGCGGCGTGTGACTCATCTTGAGTGTCTTGAACACTACTTTGTTTACGCTCATCAATAAGTGAGGTGAGTATATCTAACTGATCTTTGGTCAGTCCTGTTGAAGTCTCAATGTGAACCAGAACGTAAAGGTTGCCACGTGCCTTAGTGTGCAAGCGAGGCATACCTTTACCAGCTACACTCAGTTGCTGACCATACTTACATCCGGCTGGAATAGCAATCTCAATAGTTTCATCTTTGATAATACCGTCAATAGTCACGGTAGTACCAACAATTGCCTCAAGAGAATCAACGCTCACTGAGGTAAAGAGATCGTCTCCTCTGCGCTCAAAATCTTTATGCTGGGAAACCTCAATGGTTACGATAAGGTCACCAGAGGTATCACCTCTGACACCCGCCTCACCTTTACCGGCAATAGAAATTGACTGGCCAGAATGAACACCTGCAGGAATTTCAACGGAAACACGCTCGTGATCAGGTGTTCTTCCCTGACCTCCACAGGTCTCGCAGGCATGCTCAACCTTTTTGCCTGTTCCTTGGCACTCTGGACAAACTGTCTGAGACTGCATTTGGCCAAAGACAGTATTTTGAACCTGGACTACCGTGCCCGTACCGTGACAGCGTGAGCAGTCTTCAATTTTTCCACCCTCACCAAGACCAGTGCCATTACAATCATCGCAGGTAGAAAGTCTGTTATACGAGATAGTTTTTGTAACTCCGGCTGCGGCTTCTTCCAGCGTAATGGACAGCCTGATACCCATATCACTACCACGAGTGCGCTGAGCAGCGCCTCGGCCACCATGGTTGCCACCAAAGAAGGAATCAAAGATATCTCCAAAGCCACCAAAACCACCGCCAAAGATATCTGACATATCCACATAGCCGCCGCCAAAACCAGATGGACCATTAGGATCACCATAACGGTCATAGTTGGCTCGCTTTTGCTCATCTGAAAGTACAGAATAAGCTTCGTTTACCTCTTTGAACTTTTCTTCTGCATGAGGGTCATCAGAAACATCAGGGTGCAGCTTTCTTGCAAGCTTTAAAAAAACTCGCTTAATAGTTTTTTGGTCTGCATCACGAGCAACACCTAAGAGCTCGTAGAAGTCTTTCTTCTCTGCCACGCTTACTAACTCTCCCCTTGTAAAACCTAAAACTTAAATTCCCATATAGCCAACACGGCCCAAACCGGCCGTACAAGCATACAAAGTCATAATAATAATTGAGTAGAAGGCGCCGTTGATGATTCCCGAAACAAATGCATTCGCAAAGCTTCTCCACCAGCCGGCGTTCATCTTGACGCCATCTGCGAGAACATTTCTAATGCCAAATATCAAAAGTGGAATCAAAACAATGGCAAATAGTGGTGACCTCAAATTAAGCGCCACAAATACTAAAAGCATTGCAGTAATACCAGTAATACGAGCTCCCGCGCGTTGACGGAACGTCAACTGCTCTGAAGGAACCTTAATATTTACGATAAAATCGCCGGTTGCAGAACCATTTGTTCCCGCATTTCCCATTCCAGGCACTCTAATCTGATCGCCATCATGCGAGTTAGCTGGTACATCAACCATAATTTCACTTGCAGACAAAACACGTCCCGAACCGCCGCAAACATCACAGGGGTCCTGTACAACGTGTCCAGCACCATCACACTCTGGACAATCAACTCTAAACTTGCCTACTCCAAAAATGGAAGAAAGATCAATATCAATGTGGCCTGTTCCATGACAGGTAGGACAGGTGGTTGCCTCAGTCTTATGCTGAGATCCCTTACCATCACAAGCATCACAGGTTACAAAACGCTGGTACGTTATGCCTTTCTTAACACCATTTTTAGCGTCAGTATCGCTCAGTGTTAAGTCGTAGACAATATCTGCACCTGTCTGAGGCTTATTTGCGCGAGAGCGCTTTTGAGATCCAGTAGTCCAATTATTAAAGTTAATATCGCCAAACGGGAATCCTCCCTCAAAAGGAGAACCTCCGTACGTGGATCCACCAGGATAACCAGAGGGGCCATAACCGCCGCCGTAGAAAGAGCCGCTTCTCATTGCGTCATAGCGACGGCGTTTCTCGGCATCTGACAAAACAGCATATGCCTCAGAGACCTCTTTAAAACGCTCTTCAGCATCAGGCTCTTTGTTGACGTCTGGATGAAGCTTGCGAGCTTTAGTTTGAAAAGCTTTTCTAATTTCTTCAGCTGTCGCGGACTCAGAAACACCAAGAATGGCGTAGTAGTCCTTTTCGTTCATAGCAGCCATGAAATCTCTCCGATTCAACCCATAACTAAATCTGCATCATGAGAACGTTTGAAAGTGTACCCACTTGTTTTGAAGTTAATGCAGCACAAACACACTACAGACGTAAATCCCAAAGACGTCCATAGAGCTCGTTTCCAAGCAGCCAGCCCTTCTCGGTAGGTCTATAGGTTTTTGCGCCATCTAAAGCATCTGCATAAACGCAGTCCAACAAACCGTCATGAACGCACAAATCAAGCACGTCTTGTAGACGCGACGCGCCAAATACCAGCTCAGACTCAACCAAAAGCGCAGGCGAAATTGGTTCCATAAGGCGAGCATGCAGCATCAAATCTTCTGCCACAGCTTCTCTATGGGTCAAAAATTCAACATCAAACTCTGTCGAGAAGAGCGATGCACCTTCACCAATTTTTCTTGGAGAATCAAGAACTACCAGCCGTGCGCGAGCAGCGTCTTGTGGACGCGCAGGTAAAGAGGTGTTCTTCTCTGCAAGCATATCGTACTCAGGTGCGGTGAGCATGCTTGCAGCGCTGGTACCAAGACCAAGGTACGATTCTCCCGTCCAGTACATCTTATTGTGCTTGCAGCTCTTCTGATTTCGGGCGTAACTTGCTACCTCGTAGCGTTCAAATCCCGCTGCTTGAAGCGTCTTTGACGCAGCTTGCATTCGATCTGCCTGCACGTCGTAGGCGTTCCAAGGAGTGTCTTTATCTTGGGTTTGTTTAGCCAACGCCGTACCGTCTTCAATAGTAAGCGGATAAACGCTCACATGATCCACTCCAAGCGAGATAAACCTTGAAAGCGAATACTCCCAGGAGCTCTCTGTTTGCTCAGGAATAGCACACATGAGGTCAACAGACACGTCGTAACCATGCTCTTTTGCGGCTAAAACCCTGTCATACGCGAGGTCTGCCGAGTGAATTCTGCCAAGCCTCTTAAGCTCATTATCGTTAAAGCTTTGAACTCCCAAAGAAATTCTCGTTACCCCACCTTTAGAGAGATTGGCGAGAAAATCGTCAGATAGTGAGTCTGGATTTGCTTCCATGCTGAACTCACTAGGCTGCGTAAGAGCTGAGACATTCTGCGCCAAATCTACCGCATCTTGACCGAGCAAGCTGGGAGTTCCGCCTCCCATATAGACCGTTTTAGTAGCAGCTAACAACCCAAGCTGAGCGGCTTCATCTAGCTGATGTTTTAGTGCTTTTACGTAATCTTTCATGCGATTATCGTCTTGTCTTGTGGACCAAGAAGAAAAATCGCAATAGAAGCATTTTTGTGCGCAAAACGGAATATGCAGGTAAAGTGCAGGAGTGGCCGTTTGGTTGTATTTAGACTGCCAGGAATCCACAACAAATCACTAGCTCATAGGTAGATTATGCTCAGGAAATTCTTGCTCACCCTCAAGCCGCTTGACGGTTTCTTTAATCTCTAGTGCAAGATCAATAAAATCCTGGGCCGTAACGCACTTTACTGACTTTCCACGCCAATAGGCTGCGTTTGGAATACCTCTAAAATACCAGGTAGAAAGGCTTCTAGCGCGAGCAATATGAATATCCGCAGCGTCAAGCAACCTTACATGCATCATAAAAGATGCAAGCATTTGGTCAAGCGTTGGAACAAGCACAGGTTGACCCTCAACTAAAGCTTGAGTGTTTTTAAAAATCCACGGATTTCCGTACGTTCCGCGAGCAATCATTACAGCCGTTACACCTGTCTCTGTAAGAGCATGAGCTGCTGCTTCAGCAGAGAGCATATCGCCAGAGCCTATAACAGGAATTGAAACAGCATCGCAAACTCTATTAACGGTCTCCCATTCCGCCTGACCTCGATACATCTGGGTGGCAAAGCGGCCATGAATAGCAACAGCAGACGCTCCAGCAGCCTCCATGGCGCGAGCAAACTCAGGTGCCACTTCCTCATCCTGACGTCTACCACGCCTAATCTTGACAGTGACAGGTACGCTAACCTCAGACAGACAAGCCTTAACCAAATCTGCAGCAAGCTCTGGGGTATCGAGAAGGGCTGAACCCTCCCCTTTTTTAACCACCTTAGGAACAGGACAAGCCATATTGATATCGATAAGAGCCAGCTTATCCCCTAAACGCTCACTAATCTGAGCTGCTGCTTCTTTAAACTGATCTGGCTTTGAACCAAAGAGTTGAACAGCAATATCAGGCTCTGTTGCAAGAGGCTCTACAAGCTCCCAGGTTTTATCGCCACCATAATGAATTCCTGCAACAGAAACCATTTCTGAATACGCAAGACCTGCTCCGCCAGCTCGAGCCATAGTGCGATACACGCCATCGCTGACACCGGCCATAGGGGCCATAAGCACGGGATTTGCAGACAGGCGCTCCTTAAGTGAAGTACCTGACGCAAAAGGAATAATGCGAGAAGAAAGACCAGCTTCAGGGGCACAGGTTGCAATAATAGTTTGAAGCGATTCCACAGATACCTTCTACTCGTCATCAACCTTGAGAACAGCCAAGAACGCCTCTTGGGGCACTTCGACTGAGCCAATCTGCTTCATGCGCTTCTTACCCTCTTTTTGCTTCTCGAGCAGTTTGCGCTTTCTGGAAATGTCGCCGCCGTAGCACTTGGCTAAGACGTCCTTTCTACGCGCGCGAACAGTAGAACGAGAGATGATTTTATTGCCAATTGCACCCTGAATAGGAACCTCAAAAAGTTGCTGTGGAATAATGCCTTTAAGCCTGTCGCAAAGACCACGAGCAAGATCGTATGCTTTGTCTTTGTGAACAATAAACGAGAGCGCATCAACAACGTCTCCAGCAAGCAAGATATCAAGCTTAACCAGGTCAGAAGTGCGATACGAATCAAATTCATAGTCAAGTGAGGCATAACCTTTGGTTCTACTCTTAAGCTGGTCAAAGAAGTCCAGGATAAGCTCGGCCAAAGGAATGCTAAAGATCATCTCGACGGACTTATCAGACAGATACACCATGTCTTCAGATACGCCACGATGATCAACAACAAGCTGCATAACCGTACCAACATACTCAGGAGGCACAATAATCTTTGCCTTAAGGTATGGCTCATCAATGCGGTCAATCTTGGTAACCTCTGGAAGATCTTGAGGACTGGTAATCTCAATCATAGTTCCATCGGTCTTATAGACGTGATAGTCAACAGAGGGACTGGTAGCAATCAAGTCCAGGTCAAACTCACGCTCAAGACGTTCTTTGACAACCTCCATGTGGAGAAGACCCAAAAAGCCTACTCTGAAGCCAAATCCCAAAGCAACGGACGTCTCTGGCGACCACGTAAGTGACGGATCGTTAACGTGCAACTTATCAAGTGCGTCACGGAGATTCTCGTATTGCTTGTTATCAACCGGGAAAAGACCGGTAAATACCATTGGTTTTGCCTCGCGGTAACCTGGCAGTGGTTCTGAACAAGGATTTTGCTTGTAGGTAAGCGTATCTCCAACGCGAACAGCTTCAGGGTCTTTGAGGCCAGTGACCACATAGCCAACCTCACCAACAGAAAGCTGGTCAACAGCCATCTCAAGAGGTCTCTTAGCACCAACTTCTTCAACAAGAAAAGGCACAGATCCCTGCATCATAAGAAGCTGGTCGCCAGCTTTGATTGAACCATCAAAAACACGCACGGTTGCAACGACGCCTCTGAATTGGTCAAAATATGAGTCAAGAATAAGCGCCTTAAGTGGAGCTGTAGGGTCTCCCTTTGGAGGAGAAACCAAATACACCAAAGCCTCAAGGAGCTCGTGAATACCCTCACCTGTCTTACCGGAGACACATACCGCATCATCAGCCGGGATAGCAAGAACATCTTCAATTTCTGCACGTACCTCTTCAGGTCGAGCAGATGGAAGGTCAATCTTATTGATTGCAGGAACAATATCCAGGTTAGCGTTCATGGCCAGCATGGCGTTTGAAACAGTCTGTGCCTCAACGCCTTGCGTTGCATCAACAACCAACACTGCACCCTCACAAGCAGCCAAAGACCTTGAGACCTCATAGGTAAAGTCAACGTGGCCTGGGGTGTCAATCAGGTTAAACTGATAACGCTCTCCGTCATCTGCGTCATACATGACGCGGACTGCGTTTGATTTAATGGTAATTCCACGCTCACGTTCAATATCCATAGTGTCCAAGAGCTGTGACTCCATATCGCGTTCTTCAACGGTATGAGTAAGCTCCAAAATGCGGTCACTGATGGTAGATTTACCGTGATCGATGTGCGCAACAATAGAGAAGTTGCGAATATGTGAAGTATCCTGTGTATTCATAAGGAAAATAATAGCGTAAACTACCCCCTTCGTGCTATACTTCAACAGCTGCCTCAAACGTGTCTCAGCGAAGAGGCCTCACATAGTAAACACCGAAAGGAACCGCACGTGGCTAACATCAAGTCTCAGAAGAAGCGTATTCTCACCGCTGAGAAGGCACGCCAGCGCAACAAGGCTGTCCGTTCCGAGCTTAAGACTGCTATTAAGGCAGTTCGCACTGCTGTTGAGGCAGGCCAGCTTGAGGACGCACAGGTTGCAGCTAACAAGGCATCCCGCCTTCTTGACAAGGCTGCTTCTAAGGGCATCGTACACAAGAATCAGGCTGCTCAGCGTAAGAGCGGCGTTCAGAAGCTTGTTAACACCCTTAAGTAGTTCTTATCTACTTTTAACTTTTTAAAACGGACTCCTTGGAGTCCGTTTTTTCTTACCTGAATTCTTTGAATCTACACATTTACGACGCCGCACAGAGTAAAGATAAGCTTGGTCATTGTGGTTGTTTTATCTTCTCCACTCTTAAGACCACGTTCTGCATCTGCACAGAGGCCCAGAATATGTTCAAGCTCGCCATCTGCAAATTGACGCGCCCATCGTGCATAATTTCTTACTTGCCAGTCCTGCTTGCCCAAAACTGGAGCAATTTCCCGTTCTGTACCACGCTTAACCATAGACCTGGCGCAAATAAGCTCTCTTACGCGTCCAGTCATAAGTGACAGATTTCCAATAGCTCCCGATTCATCCATCTGACTGTAAAGCTCCAAAGCCTTTTGAGCATTTCTCGCTGATAAACTGTCGAGAAAATCCCATGGCTTGACTTCCACTACTCGTGCAACATGGGTTTCTACAAATTGAATGTCAATTGCACCAGGATGACCTAGAAGAGCTGCTAGAGATTTAACTTGAGAATCAAGCATGGTGGTATTATCGCCAACACGACTTACAAGCTCATTGGCCACATTAATTGGGATTTGTAGTCCGTACTTTCTTCCAAGATCCCCAATGTATTTAGGCAAATCTTTTCTAGAAATTGCACCACAATTAATAACTGCAAGCTTACCTAACGCATCTACTGCTTTATAAAGCCTTGTAGTTTTTGCAAGCGTCTGTGCAGAAAGCATCAAAGTAGTAGTTGGATTAGGATTTTTAAGATACTCCACGAGAGCTTCTGATACAGACTTAGGCAATTTACCAGCATCGTCAATAACAACAATTCGCCTAGAATCACCCATAGGAAGTGTTTGAGCAGAAGACAAAACAGATTCTGGAGTCAGCTCAGCGCTTACAGAAATCTCATCAAGGTTAAAGGTAATAAAGCTCTGGTTAAGACGGCTTTTAAGCTTATCAATAGCCCTTGCACGCTTCATCTCATCAGGGCCAACAGCCAAATATGCAGCTAGTAACTTAGCCTGCTCCGCCATCTTTTTCCTCCTCTAATTCTGTATCTACTTTAGCATGTTGCACGCTCACCCTAGGTCCATGTTCTCCAGGAAATACTGTGACGTCTCCATAATCTTTTGTGCAATAAAACCTTGCACCAACACCCTCTAAGATATCCACCGCTTCCTGTTTAGGATGCCCATATCGATTATTCTTTCCAGCACTTGCAACTGCTACCTCGGGTTTTAGTGCGCGAGCAGTTTCTGGATAGAGTGACTTTGCCGCTCCATGATGTCCGACTTTTAAGAAATCAATATCGCCAACATCACCCGATGTCACCGTCTCTTTTGTTTGATCTCTTTCAGCATCTCCCGTTAAAAGCGTAGTTAAAGTATTTTGCCCATCGTTATACGTCACATAGAGCTCAACCGACGCATTATTAGCTTCTTTAGCTTTATATCCCCTATGTGGCCACACTACCCGGACATGAAAGCGACCAACATCAAATTCATCACCATATAAAACTTCATAGGAACCACTACCAGAAATCCTCTGAATGGCTTTCTGTAACTCAGGCTTCTCTTGTTTTGTTATTCCTTCTCCAACTAATACCCGTCCTGTCTTTACCGAACCAACCATGTACCTCACGCCACCAGCATGGTCCTCGTCAAGATGTGTGAGCAAAATTGCATCAAGATATGAAATGTGTTGTCGCTCCAGAGCGTCATTAACCACATCTCCCACGCTTGTATCTACAAGCAGAGAGTGCGCGCCATCACTCAGCAATATGGCATCTCCCTGGCCAATATCCATCACACAAATCCTTGTGGGCGAGAAAAACCTCCAGTAGATGCTTAAACCCAAGATAAGCATAACTGCCATTGAACATATGCCAACTAAAACCGCTCTTTTTCCCTTAGGCCAAAACAGGTAGAGCGCCACCATTGCTGCAAAAACAGCCAAAGACACTATCCAACTCATGTCAGTTAACGACACACTTGCAAAAGATCTTTCAGATATAAAAGAAGCAAGCGTCTCTATAAACTGACCAAGAGAATCCACTAGAAAAAGAGCAATTTCTTGAACTGGCTTGAAGCCACTAAAAACTATTACCCCAATTCCAAATAAGCTCAGAAGAGAAAACAAGCTTGTAATTAAGGCGCTTGAGAGAGGCGCAAGTAACGAAAAATGACCAAAGTACACACATGAAATTGGAAGGCATGAGAGCTGGGCGACTGTTGTTGCACACATAGTGTTACGTACATGAGAAAACGGTTTTCTTAGAACCTTCTGTACTTTTCCATAGCCAGATAAGTGAAAGACAATTTTTGCATAGTACTGAGCAAGACCACCGTATATATTCATTCCAAAAATACAAGCCAGAGACAAGGTAAAAGCAATGTTTACGCTCAGCTGTGGATCAACACAGAGCATGAATAGAGCCAGTGTAGAAACAGCTGATAACGTGTGTTGTTTCCTGCCAACACATTGCATAACGTATTTTTGTTCAACAAGAAGGATTGCCCTTATTGCAGACGCAGGTAATCCACAGAAAAGCGCGTAACTACTGAGTAGAAATAAATTCAATACTCCTCTCAAAAGTGGTTTTAACGTCAACTTTTTAAGCAAAGCATCAATAAAAGTAGAGAGAATTACCATGTGACAACTAGATATGGCTATAAGGTGCATAAGACCACAACGCATAAATATCCGAGGAATATTAAAGCTATACAAGCTAGGCCTATAGGCACAAAGGCCGCATGCTGCTAATGCCCGACCAAAGCTCACCTCTGGCTGAAGTTGAGAAATGCAGCTTTCTCTAAATTGAGCAACTTCTCCAATAATTCCCTCTTCATAAGTTGAGGAATTTACCTTGGTTACCTGAATTGAACCAAGTACTCCTCTCTTAAATTGTTCGTCTGAAAACTCTTCATCTTTATACCGAGTAAACCTCCCTTCGCAGCACAGATGTGTTTCTCGTAAGAATGGTTCTTTGGCATGTATGCCAACAGACCCGATACAGTCACCTTGATAAAAGACAGACGCCTGACCAGTCCATGTATGATTTTTGTAGACTAAATCTCTTGATACAACTAGTTCAAAATCATGTACGGAAGTTGACTCTAAAAGATTCACTGACGCCATTTGACTGTCGTATATAAAGAAAGATCTGATAAGGATAATTACAAGTAAGAGTAAAACTGCCCCAACAGTCATAAGGCTAGTATGCGCATGCTTTACATACCAAAATCCTAAAGCAGCCACCGCACAGATTCCTAGAATATGAATCAGAACTGTATCGAGCGTTGCGCTTCTTGCAATAAAAACTTGAAGCCATAAACATACAAAAAGCAGCGCACATAGGCTATATGGAATAAAAGGACGAGAGGGCTGTTCCATCGTCTTAGACACGAATATTGTCCTTAAGCTGATCAAACTTTTTCTGACCAATGCCAGTGACGCGCATCAAATCTTCAGTAGTCTTAAAGGGTCCATTCTTTTGTCTGTCTGCAACAATGCGTTTAGCCAATCCTTCTCCAACGCCTTTAAGCTTGGTAAATTCTTCTACAGTTGCTCGGTTAATATCTACAACTGTCTTTTTGTCACTCTTCTTATCCGTTTGCTTGTTGCTCGTGGCTTTATTTTGATCTGGCTGAGAAATCTCTGGCGGTGCCTCTTCTCCCTTTCGAGGAATATAAATTTTTTGACCATCTTCTACAGGAGACGCAAGATTAATGCCTTGACTGTTGGCATCTTCAGTCAAGCCACCTGCTATTTGAATTGCGTCGTTTACACGTGGATTTACCATCTGAAGTGCATACAGACCGGGTGATTTAACGGCTCCATCAACATGAACCATCATTTGAGGAGATGCTTCTTTAATCTTATGGTCATCTCCTGGCTGCTCTGTAGACTTATCCTCTTGCGAGTGCTGTGGATTTTCCGCAACAATCGCTCCCTGTGTCGAGTTTGCTTGATTATGCGATCTGTCAAAAGACTCTGATGTTCCAGTGCTAATCATCCCAATAAATACAACTACTGAAACAATACCTAGAACAACCACAGCAATAACCGCCAAGAGTTGCTGCTTAGAGAGGTTAAACCTTCTCATCAATTTATTAATTATTTGAGTGCGGTTATTTGAAATCTGAGCCATACAATCACCTCAGATTTATATTCAACTATTAGGTTAATAAGAAACACGACTTTTAAATATTTATCTAACGATTTTGTCCTAAAACTGCTGGTAATCTGACACAGTTATAAACAATTTGCAGATAAGTGAAGCAAACTGAAATCAACAAAATTGTCCTAAATAAGATTATCAATCCACTCAAATAAAAAATCCGCCCCTTCACGGGACGGATTCTTAAATTGCATCTAAGCAAAGCCATCAAAGCCTTTGATCTGCAGGAATATCCTAGTCAGTAATAAACTCTGCAGGAGCAAGCTCTTTATGACGAGCGGCAAGTGTTTTTGGTGGCTTATATGAAGGACACTGACTAAAGTCAATGTACTCAATATGCTGCATAAGGTCATCAATCATGGCTTCATGATCAAAAGAATTCCATGCCTCAAGCACTTCTCGCATTCTTGCGTGAGTCTCGGGTCTGCGAGGCATAAACAGTGTGCAGCAATCAGGAGCCGTCTGCGTTGAGATATCAAACGTATTGATATCTTGGGCGCGACGGATGATTTCTTGCTTGTCAGAGCCAATCAGAGGCCTCAAAACAGGTATGGTAACTGCCTCGTTGACAGCAGCAATGTTATCCAGCGTCTGAGAAGCAACTTGGCCAAGTGACTCGCCAGTTACCAGCGCTTTAGCGCCCTCAAGCTCTGCAATCTTCTGCGCAATGATGTACATCACGCGACGATACATAATGACACGAAGAGCCTGTGGAACAGCAAGAGAAATCTCACGCTGATGCTCGCCAAAAGGCACAACATACATTCTGCCAATAAGACCAGCAGGCTCAAGTGCCTCAATAATATCCTGACACAGATATTCGCTGGTATCGGAAGTCATAGGGCGGCCAGAGAAGTGAACTGGAATAACCGTAGCACCTCTGCGACCAACCATCCATGTTGCAACAGGAGAATCAATACCGCTTGAAAGAAGCGATACTACTTTGCCAGCGGTGCCAACAGGAAGACCGCCAACGCCGTGAATAGATGCAGCATAAACATATGCGTTACCCTGAACAACATGCACATAGACCGTCATATCCGGATTATGCATCTGAACTTTTTTATCAGGGAAGTTCTCACAAAGTACTGCGCCTACAAGCTGGTTAATCTCAATGGAATGCTTTGGATAGACCGTTGAGGAACGGCGAGCATGCACTTTGAACGTAGTAAAGTCACCGGACTCCCCCAGCGCCTTCACGGCGGCGTTACAAAACTCCTGCTCATCTAAGCCACAGCGATACGCCAAAGAAGCGCGAGCAACACCAGGAACCTGAGCCACGGCATGTTGCAGCTCTTCAGTTGCTTGTTTATCAGTGGTTTCTACAAGAAGGTAGCCAGAAATGCGAGAAACCCCCGCCACTGGAAAGTGTCGGAGGGCTCGTCGCAAATTTGTTACCAACTGATTTTCAAAAGTGGATCGGTTCTTACCCTTTAAACCAATTTCGTGGTAGTGAACCAGACATACTCTTTCAGTCATAACTCTTAGTAAACGATGGTGTTCTCGCCCTTAATTGCTTCGTCAAAAGACTCTTTAACAAAGCCAAGGGTACCGTCGTTAATCTCTTTCATAGCAATAGAGACAGAATCTTTACCACTTGCAACAGTAGTAATGTCATCAAAATCCTGAACAGCGGTTACACGCAGGTGCTGACCGTGAAGCATATTGTTAATATCGCAAGCACGCTTAGAAGCAAGTGAGCAAAGCAAGAATGGATTCTGCTCAGTCTTCTGAAGCAGGCTGTCAATCTCAGGCTTAATAACAGACATTAAAGCTGACCTCCGTCTGATTCATAGTCATCAAAAACTTCCTCGAGCTTGCTCAGAGCAGTCTCAAGGTTGTCGTTCACAATGCAAACAGTATAGTCGTTTGCATGCTCCATTTCACGCGAAGCATTAGAAAGTCTCGTAGAAATGGTCTTCTCGTCTTCTGTACCGCGACCTCTAAGACGCTGTTCAAGCTCTTCAAATGAAGGCGGCTTAATAAAGACGAGAATGGCGTTGGGATATTGTTTGTGGACCATAAGTCCACCCTGAACGTCAATCTCTAGAACAACAGACTGACCTGCAGAAATCAGGCGATCAACCTCGGATTTGAGCGTGCCATAGCAATGGCCATGAACATGAGCCCACTCAAGGAATTCACCAGCATCAACGCGCTTTTTAAATTCTTCATCGGAGAGAAAATAATATGCAACTCCATCGACTTCTCCTGGTCGTGGAGAGCGCGTAGTAGCCGAAACCGTCAGGCCTAGGTTTGGGCGCTTGTCCCTCAACAGAGAGACAAGCGTTCCTTTTCCTACACCTGACGGTCCAGATACTACAAAAAGTTTGGCTGAACGAGCCACTACTTGGTCAGTGCCTCGAGGAGCTGCTCACGCTGACGAGCGCCAAGGCCCTTAACGCGGCGAGTTGCGGAAATTCCGAGCTCGTCCATAATCTTTGCTGCCTTTGCCTTGCCATAGCCAGGAAGAGACTCGATAAGAGCGGAAACCTTCATACGCTCAGCAATAGGATCGGTAGAATCAAGGACCTCTTTAAGGGAGACCTTACCAGTCTTAACCTTCTCGCGAAGCTCTGCACGAGCGTGACGAGCCTGAGCTGCCTTCTCAAGTGCTGCCTTGCGCTGCTCATCGGTAAGTGTAGGTAGAGCCATTGTTCCTCCAAACATCGTTTTCGTACGTCATATACGAAACTCAATTTAATGTGCCTTTTGCACTTCAGCAAAATAGTTTGCCACATAACACGTTATTTACAAGGGGTTTTTTAATATTTCGGCATTAAAAACCACCTGTTCACCATAATTCCAAAAACTTTTGTTAATTTTTAAGCTCAGAAACGATGGCTTCAAATGCTTCGACTGGATCGTTTGCGCAGGTAATTGGCCTACCAACTACCAATTTGCTTGCTCCAGCCTTAATTGCTGCTGAAGGTGTGGAAATTCTGACTTGGTCGCCCTTCTCGGCACCTTCTGGACGTACTCCTGGGGTCACGATGAGTGCATTTGGCCCCAAAAGCTCTCTCATTTCCTGTGCTTCCTGAGGCGAGCAGACAATTCCGTCAGCACCTGCGTTGTAAGAAAGAGAAGCCAAACGAGCAACCTCGTCCTTAATAGAACCGTCAACGCCAATGGAGTGAAGCGCATCCTCATCCATGCTGGTGAGGACAGAAATGGCCACGAGCTTGGTGCGGCTGGACTCATCAACACCACGCTCTGCGGCAGCCTCTTCTGTACCTTCACGGCCAGCAGCAATCATCTGAGCGGTTCCCAGTCCGTGGATGGAAAGGATGTCTGCGCCAGAGAGCGATGCAGAGTGGACAGCGCCCTTAACCTGGAATGGAATGTCATGCACCTTGAGGTCAAGGAACACCTTGAAGCCGCGAGCATGCATCTCGTCCACCATCGAGGGTCCGTAGCGATAAAAGAGTGTCATGCCAACCTTGACCCAGCGTGCATGGCCGGCGAGAAGATCGGTGAGCTCCAAAGCTCTTTCTCTTGTGCAATCAAGCGCAACAATAACGGCGTCGCGTGCCTGCTCGTCTGTTAGCATTCAACAGCTCCAATCAGCTCGTGGATGTCAGATACACCCTGGGACTTTGCCCAGTCAGTAAGCTCGTTCAGGATACGTGAAGCGCACATTGGGTCGTAAAGATTTGCTGAACCAACAGAAACAGCCGTAGCGCCTGCCAGAATAAACTCTGCAGCGTCCTCGCCCGTTTCTACGCCACCAACACCGCAAATAGGAATAGAGACCGCTTGTGCGCACTCCCAGACCATGCGGACAGCAGCATTGTGGCAGAGAGGGCCACTGAGGCCTCCTGTTGGCTTAGAAAGCCTGCTCTTTCTGGTGTGAACATTAATTGACATACCAGGGATGGAGTTGATGAGCGTAAGTCCATCAGCGCCTTCAGCCTCAAAAGCCTTGCCAATCTCGGCAACATTGACAGGAGCCATCTTGACCAAGATAGGTAGCTTTGTCAGAGGACGAACTGCCTTCATAATCTCTGTGGCCTGCTCAGGAGTGCCGCCCAGGGGTTTGCCGCCCTTCTCGAGATTTGGGCAGCTTACGTTAAGCTCAATAGCTGAAATATGTGGATTAAGCTCTTCAAGGCGCTCGACAACATCAATCATCTCTTGGACAGAATGTGCAGCCATCTGCATGATAACGCGCGTACCGCGACCCTCAAGGTCCTTCATGTAGTCATCGGTATGGGCGATAAAATCGTCCACTCCAGGGTTAGCAAGACCAACGCTATTCATCATGCCGCCGTTGAGCTCGCACATACGAGGAGCAGGGTTTCCTTCCCAGGGAACACGAGCGACACCCTTCATAGTAATTGCGCCAAGCAGAGAAACGTCGTAGAAGCCCTCAAACTGCCAGCCATAACCAAAGGTGCCCGCAGCGGTATTGATAGGGTTTTTCATCTGGATGCCGCCCAGATTGACGGCCATTTTTACCTGATCTACCATGCGATCTCCTTTGCCTCAAAGACAGGTCCAACCATGCAAGCAGACGCATAGCCGCCCTTAGCAAGTGGAACATTGCAGGTATTACATGCACCAAAAGCGCAGCTCATCATACGCTCCATAGAAACCTGGCAGGCAACGTTTTGAGCAATTGCCAGCTTGGCCACGCTTCTCATCATAGGCTCAGGACCGCAGGTATAAACGGCATCCCAAACGCCCTGGCTCAAAGGCTCTTCCAAAGCTGCTGTTACAAAACCCTTGATGCCTTTGGAGCCATCATCTGTTGTAACATACACATTCTGTGCGCCTAGCGCGAGAAGGTCCTCTTCTCCAAAGAGTCTCTCGGCAGTTTGTGCACCAATAACCGCGTCAAACTCAACACCAAGCTCAGTAAGCTTGCGCGCTGCAGCGATGATTGGCGTGATGCCCACACCGCCTGCTACCAGTACACTTCTCTTGCTTGAAGCGTTAAAGCGCCAGGGACGACCGCACGGAGCTGTCATGTCGCTGGTGTCCCCTGGCTTCATCTGAGAAAGCCTGCGTGTGCCCTCGCCCACTGTTGCGTAGATAAGCTCCAGTGTATCGGTTGCTTTATCAGCAAGCGAGAAGGACAGTGGAATGCGAAGAATATGGCGCTTATCGCCTGGTACGTTGACGTTTACAAACTGACCAGGTTCCAAGGACTTACAAAGACCTGGTACCTCGAGTTGAGCTCTATACAGATTCTGGGCAACCTGGGTATTGCTCAGAACTATAAAGTCAAATACCTGTACATTTCCACGTAGTGGCATTACTTTTCCCCTCCAGGAACAACTACCACATTGGCAAGAACGCGCTTGCCGTCAACAAACACATCAGTTGCAACGCCATAAAGCTCAGCGCCAATAAAGGCCGAGTTCTTAGACTTGCTCTCAAAATACTCTGGCGTAACCTGAACCTTCTTTTCTGGGTCAAAAAGGGTTAGGTCAGCCTTATAGCCTGCAGCAATCTTAACAGGTTCAAGGCGCAGAATACGACGAGGATTCACGGCCATAGCGCGGACAAGACCAGTGTAAGAAAGTTTGTTGGTGCGCACCATATTGGTGATCATCAGAGGCAGCGAGGTCTCAAGACCAATGCATCCAAAGTAAGAGATTTCCCACTCACAGTCCTTCTCGTGAGCTGCATGAGGTGCATGGTCGGTAACAATGCAATCAACCGTACCATCTGCAACAGCAGCCTGAAGTGCAAGTGCATCCTCAGCGGTTCTGAGTGGCGGATTCATCTTAAGGTTGGTGTTATAGGTATCAGTGATGTCATCCTCAGACAAGAAGAGATGGTGAGGGCAAACCTCTGCGGTAACCGGCAGACCTTCCTTCTTGGCGGCGCGTACCAGCTCTGCTCCCCTGCCCGTTGAAATGTGACAGATGTGCAGAGGACAGCCAGTAAGTCGGCAAAGATCAATATCTCTGGAAATCTCCAGCTCCTCGCCAAGTGCCGGCCAACCAAACATACCGAGGCGCGTGCTTGCGCGGCCCTCATTGACAACGCCACCAGCACTGATGGATTCAATCTCACAGTGAGCGGCAACAACGCGATCAAACTGGGAAACGTACTCCATAACGGTACGCATCATACCAGCACTTTGAACGCCGTGCCCATCGTCAGAAAACGCAGAGGCGCCCTCGTCAACCATGTTGCCAATCTCAGCAAGCTCTTGTCCCTTAGAACCCTTAGTCAAAGCACCCATGGGACGCACGTGAATGAGGCCAACCTCATTACCGCGGTCAATCTGGAAGCGAATAGCTGGTCCGTTATCGGTAACAGGATTGGTGTTTGGCATGGTAGCAACATCAGTGAAACCACCATGAACCGCGGCTCTAGAGCCTGTTTCGATGGTCTCCTTGTACTCAAAGCCAGGATCTCTAAAGTGAACGTGCATGTCAACAAGGCCAGGTGTCAGTACCTTACCCTTTGCTTCAATTACAATATCGCCCACTTGAGGTTTAACCGTTGCTGCAACTTCATCAATGGTTTCTCCGTCAATACGAACATCCATTACCGCATCAAGATTAAGCTGTGGGTCAACAACGCGTGCACCCTTAAGCAGAAATGCCATTAAAGTCTCCTCCCAGAAGCAAATACATTTCGGCCATGCGCGTTAAAACGCCTGCATTGACCTGGTCAAGAATACGAGAGCGAGCGCAATCGGCCACCTCGCTGTTAATTTCCATGCCACGGTTCATAGGACCTGGGTGGCAAATAATTGCTTCGGGCTTCATCAGCTTGCTGCGGCGCTCATCAAGACCCCAAAGCCTGTTATACTCACGGCGAGAAGGAATAGGAGCTCCTTCCATACGCTCCAGCTGCACACGAAGCATATACACGACGTCTACATCTCCAATGACTTCATCAAAGTGCGAAGTCTGATAACAGTCAAACCAACTTGGATCATCTACGTGGAATGTTGGAGGACCGACCAAAACCACCTCTGCCCCCATAGTTTTAAGTGCTGGCACCAAAGAACCAACAACGCGACTGTGAGAAAGATCACCGACAATAGCAACCTTAAGACCATCAAGATGTCCAAAGTTCTTGCGGATAGTATAGAGGTCAAGCATTGCCTGAGTTGGGTGCTGATGCTTACCGTCACCCGCATTTATAACCACCGCATCAGTATTCTCAGTAATCTTCTGTGGTGTACCTGCAAGTCTTGCGCGGCAGATAAACATATCAACGTTCATAGCGTCGATAGTCTGGATGGTGTCTGCCAGCGATTCACCCTTAACAACAGATGAAGTTGAGCCTCCCATATTTAGAGCATCAGCAGAGAGACGCTTCTCGGCAAGTTCAAATGAGGAACGAGTCCTGGTAGAAGGTTCCAAAAAAAGATTTACGATGGTACGACCACGAAGTGCTGGCACTTTTTTGATGTCTCTGTTGTTCACAGCCTCAAATGACTGAGCGGTATCAAGAATCTGCTGGATATCATCATGAGTCAGACTGTTTGTATCAATCAAATGTTTAACTGAAAGCATTAGTTTTCTCCCTCAATAAAAGGATTAGAGTAGTCAGCTTCATACAACAAAACACAGTCCTGACCATCAATTTCTTTAACATTTAAACTGACTACCTGGCACTTTGATGAAGGAATGTTCTTTCCTACATAGTCAGGTCTAATGGGAAGCTCGCGACGTCCACGGTCAACTACCACAGCTAGCTGAACACGTTCAGGACGACCGTAATCAATAAGAGCATCAAGCGCTGCCCTGATAGTTCTTCCAGTCTGAAGAACGTCATCTACCAGCACAATACTTGTGCCCGAAATATCAAAATCAATATTAGTTGCGTGGAGTACTGGTGCAATATTTCTTCTAAAATCATCGCGATAAAAGCTGATATCAAGTGAGCCAACTTTTGGCTTACATCCAGTAAAACTCAAAATCTTTTCCGCAAGACGAGAAGCCAAAACTTCTCCACGTCGAATAATGCCTACCAGAACAACGTTTTCAATTGAATTGTTATTCTCAACAATTTCGTGAGCAATTCGTGTAAGCATGCGGTCCAAGGACTTCTCATCCACAATAAGAGAGTGTGAACCTTCTTGAGCCATAGCGCCTCCAATAAAAAAGATACCTCACCTGACTAGGCACAAGGTATCCAAAAGGCAAAAATATGACTATGAGCCTTACGGGTATCTCGTACCACATTTAAAGACACACATATTGTACTCGTATAGGACCTAATTTGAGGTTAGAAATTTTAATTATCTCTTGAGATGCTCGTAAGCTTCACAAACTTCATCTACAGGACCAAGCATGCGCTGTTTACCTTTCTCAATCCAAATGGCGCGGTCACAAATGCGTTGGACCAGGTCAATGGAGTGAGAAACCAGAAGAACCGTAACATTATTTGAAGCAACCAACTCTTTGATGCGGTTCTCGCACTTTTGCTGGAAAAGGAAGTCTCCCACCGAGAGCGTCTCATCAACAATGAGCAGGTCAGGTTCTGTAACGGTTGCAATTGCAAAGGCAATACGTGCCACCATACCAGAGGAGTAGTTCTTGAGTGGCATGTCCATAAAGCCCTCAAGCTCAGCAAACTCTACAATCTGGTCAAAGTGCGAGTCAATAAACTCCTTCTTGTAACCAAGAAGAGCGCCATTGAGGTAGATATTCTCTTTAGCGGTAAGCTCCATGTCAAAGCCAGCACCAAGCTCAATAAGAGGCGCAATAGTACCTTTAACCTCACAAGTTCCCTTAGAAGGCTCAAGTACGCCCGCAATGATTTTGAGCATGGTAGACTTGCCAGAGCCGTTGGTGCCCACCAGGCCAAAAGCCTCGCCACGCTTTACTTCAAATGAGATGTCATCAAGAGCCTTGAACTCCTTAAAAGCAACCTCGCCGCGTGCAAAGGCAATAAAATACTCTTTCAAAGAGTTGAACTGCTCAGAGGCAATGTTAAAGATCTCCGAAACGCCGTTTACCGCAACAACGGTCTCTGCGTCTTCAGATGGAAGCGGTGGACGCATAAAATCGTCATCGCCAGCAACAACTACCCAGGCAGTAACTGTCTGAGGGTTGTTGTGCGTGTCAAATGCATCAATGTAAAGATGATAGCGACCAGGCTCTGGGAAGGTATATGTCCACGACGTATTAGGAATTGAATCACCAAATTGATGCTCTGTGGTATCCCAAAAACCCTCATCCCAACGGTCGTTCAAACTCCACACATAGTGGAATTTAAAGCCCTCAGGGTCTGCACCAATAATCTTAGGAGTAGCAGTTACAGTCTCTCCTGCACGAATCTCGTGCGTATCCAAGGAAACCTGAACTGACCAGCCTAACTCTTTATTTGGTGACTCAGACATACAACTCCTCTAATCAACTATTGCCTGAACAGTATAGCTGATTATGGCGAGAAACCCGACTTTTTAAGAGACTTCTCTACTTCAGTGGTGCCGCTGTGGTGGTACGAACAATAAGCTTTGGAGCAATTCTAATTGCTTCAGGCTCATACCCTGCCTCAGATGCGCGTATTGCATGCTCAAGTGCCACACGACCGCGCTCGAGGAGATTAAAGCGTACGGTGGTCAAAGAGAAGTTTGGCAGATAGTCTTCAAGAGAGTCGTCAACACCAACAACGCTCACATCTTCCGGTACGCTCAGTCCCACTTCTTCAAATGCCGCAATGATACCTAGTGCCATCTGGTCGTTTGCTGCATAAACTGCAGTAAAATCACGAGTTTCTCGCAGTTTTTTACCAATTTCATAACCACTATTGGCAGTCCAATCGCCAGCTAAAGGCTCAACAATTTCTAGCCCATATTCAGACATGGCGTCTCGCCAGCCCTTCTCGCGAAATTGCGAGTCAATAGAGTACGAAGGACCTGCTACAAAACGGATCTTGCGATGACCAAGCTCATAGAGGTGATCAATGACAAGCTTTGAGCAGCCGTACTGATCTGAGTCAACGGTTGTGCAGTAAGGGTGCTCGTGCATGGTAAGAAGCACTGTTCCAAGGCCTGGCTGCGGCACAAATGATTCAAAGTCTGATGCCATAAGGCTCATGCTGATAATCATGCCGTCAACGGGAAGATTGGACATACGATGAGAAATATCCTGCAGGCACAAGCCGTCGTCGGAGCCTTTCTCAATCATCGTAATTGCATATTCATGCTCACGAGCTGCAGAAACAATGCCATCAAGCGTGGCTAAGTTACCAAACTCGCGAATGTCGTACAAGCAAAGTCCCACCGATTGATACGAGCCAGACCTCAGCGATCTACCTGCAAAGCTTGGTCTAAAGCCCATAGACTCCATTGCGGCCTGGACTTTTTCTCGCGTGGCCTTACTGACGTTCTGAGCGCCATTAGCAACACGAGAAACGGTCTGCTGAGAAACACCAGCAACCTGTGCAACATCAGCCATTGAAACAGAGCGCTTATTTGAGCTAGAACTATGCGAGCGAGTCACGAATTCCTCCGATTATCTGCTTGTTTACGTACTCATACTAACAGGCAGATTGACATAACGCGATAAAATTGCATATTTATCAGCAAATTAAACGCTCACGGTAAAAAAAGAACCGTTCGGCGAGAAGGACTTTTGACCTGCGCTCTAACCGTTTGCCCCCGCAAAAATACCACTGACTGAAAACTTAATAATTTCCTGTTAGTTCGTTATGAGTACGTTAACATAGTAAGGGTAATGCACTATGAGTGGTATCTCGGAGGTATCCGATGATTGATGTTCGACCTTTTGATAGTTTTGTTAACTCCCCTGCTGCGCTTACCTATACTATTCGCGGCGCTCATTCAGCAGTTAAATTGAGTAATTTTGGTGCAACCATTCTTGGTATTTCTGTACCAGATATCTATGGCACACAAGCAGATGTCGTTCTTGGCTATGGCTTGTTTGACTTGTATTTAGATAACCCAGCTTGTTTTGGCGCTTCCATTGGACCTTCTGCTAATCGAGCAGATAAAGCAGAAATTCCGCTTAATGGAGTTGTCTATCACCTTCCTAAAAACAACGGTCCAGACAATCAAAATAACCTGCACACTGATCTTGTTGCTGGTATCCATAAGCGCATTTGGCAGGCAGAAATCGATGAAGCGCATAATACGGTAACCTTTAGCATTGACCTGGTAGATGGAGAATATGGACTGCCAGGAAACCGTCATATTACTGCGGCCTATACGCTTGTTGAAGAAGCCGCGCAGTCAACGCTTAATCTTACGTATACCTGCACAACTGATGCTGCAACTTTTGTAAACATGACCAATCACGCGTACTTCAACCTCAATGGTCATGATTCTGGTGATGTTCTAGGCCACCAGCTTACAATCCAGGCAGATTCGTATCTGCCTCTACGAGAAGACTCGGTTTCCGCAGGAACCATCGATGCTGTTGCAGGAACTCCCTTTGATTTCCGCACACCTAAGACCATTGGCAAAGATCTTGACGCAGATAATGAGCAGCTCAAAATTGCTCGTGGTTATGATCACTGCTTTGCCATTAATAACTATGAAAATGGCCAGCTACGCCCCGCTCTTCTCGCCACATCAGAAAGCGGACGCTCACTAGAAATTCAAATTACCGCTCCTGGCGCCCATCTGTATACCGGCAACTGGATTGATGAGGCTCGCGCAAAAGACGGCGCTATTTACAAGCCTCACGCTGGTTTTGCATTTGAGAGCGAGTTTTATCCAGATTGTGCTCACCATGCAGAGTGGCCTCAGCCTACCTGCACGCCTGAGCAGCCTTACAGCTCGCAAATTGTTTATCGATTCTTTTAAGGTACCTGTAGCTTCACAGCACTAAAGGGAAAGGAACACCATGGCTCACACGTTTGACGAGAAAACCACAGCTCAGCTCAATCGCGCAAAAGAGCACTTTGAGCAAATGTTTGGAAAAGCTGACCGCTATCTTGCGGTACACGCGCCTGGTCGCTCCGAGATTGCAGGAAACCACACAGATCACGAGGGCGGTCATGTCATCGCTGGTGCCCTGGATGTTGCTATTGATGCAATTTGCGCCCCTAACAGCCTGGGCGTTATTCGTGTGGCCAGCGTGGGATATGATCCTTTTGAGGTTGACTACACAAATCTAGAGCCCACCGAAGCTGAGTATCTGAGCACTAAGGCTATTGTTCGTGGTATGGCAGCAAACCTGGTCAAACTTGGTTTTGAGCCATCCGGCTTTGACATGGCAGTAGTTAGCAATGTCCCTGGTGGTGGCGGACTTTCTTCCTCTGCTGCTTTTGAGGCTGCATCAGGTCGCGCAATGGAAGCACTCTGGGAAGGTGGCAGCGAAATTTCTGCGGTTAAGCTCGCTCAGATGAGCCAAAACACTGAAAACGTTTACTTTGGTAAGCCTTGCGGCCTTATGGATCAGCTTGCTGTTTGCCTTGGCGGTCTTGCCTTCATGAACTTTGAGGATTCTGCAGAGCCCAAGGCAGAAAAGCTGGATCTTAACTTTGAGGATTACGGCTACACCCTCTGCCTTGTTGATGTTGGCTGCGACCACGTTGCCTTCACAGATGAATACGCAGCGGTCCCTGTTGAGATGCAAAAAGTTGCAGCAGCCTTTGGCAAGGCTCGCCTCTCTGAGGTTCCCGTTGAAGACTTCCAAGCTCGCGTCAATGAGCTGCGAGAAGATCTTGGAGACCGCGCTCTTCTCCGCGCTATTCACTACTGGTACGAGAATGACCTGGTAGACAAACGCTGGGCAGATCTTCAGAACTCTGACATTGAGTCCTTTATTGCACTCACCAACGCTTCTGGCGCAAGTTCCGGTATGTACCTGCAGAACGTTTCCACTTCTGGCTCATATCAGCCGGCTATGCTTGCCCTTGGCTTGGCCGAGAGCATCTTAAAAGGTTCTGGCGCCGTTCGCATTCACGGCGGCGGTTTTGGCGGCTCTATCCAGTGCTTTGTCCCTCTCGCCCTTGTCGAGACCTTTATCGCACAAATGAACCAGTGGTTTGGCGAAGGCGCTTGCCGCCACTACGCTATCTCTGACCAGGGAGCTTGTGCACAATGGCTGTAGCAGATAACGAAAGCGCACTGTGCATTCAGCAGCTTGTTGCGTATGCATGCGAGCGCGGACTTATTCAAACTGAGGATCTGACCTGGTGTTATAACGCTCTGCTGGATATGCTCTCGTACGAAGGTCCAGCTCCCGTTAAGTCTTGGGAGAAGATTGACCTGACGGCGTTTAATCTTGATCAGACGCTGGCCGAGCTTGCTCGTCTAGCTGTTTCTCATGGACTTGTCGAGAACACCCAGAGTGGCGAGGACTCTTTTGCCATGCGTGTTATGGGCCTTCTGCTGCCAAAGCCTTCCGAGGTCGCACGCCATTTCAACGAGTTGTACGCTTCTGAGGGACCTCGCGCTGCAACTGACTGGTTCTACACACTCTGCTGTGATGCTGGCTACGTCAGAAGAAGCGCCATTGCCAGAAACATTACCTGGACTACGCCAACTACCTGGGGAGACCTTGAGATCACCATCAACCTCTCCAAGCCAGAAAAAGACCCTCGTGAGATTGCAACAGCTAAAACAGCTCAAAACACTTCTGGCGAGAAGTACCCCGCGTGCCAGCTCTGTCTGGATAACGAGGGCTACTCCGGACGCGGCGCTTCGTCTGGCGCGGGCGCTCATCCTGCCAGGCAGAACCTGCGCATTATTCCTATTGAGCTCAACCAGCATCGTTGGGGATTCCAGTACAGTCCATACGCGTACTTTAACGAGCATTGCATTGCCATGAACTCGGATCACATTCCTATGCACATTGATCACGAGGCGCTTGTCAATCTCTTTGACTTTGTGGACAGATTCCCCCACTACTTTATTGGCTCTAATGCCGACCTGCCTATTGTGGGTGGATCGATCCTCTCGCATGATCACTACCAGGGCGGACGTTACGAGTTCCCTATGATGCGCGCGGAAGTTGCGGAAGAGTTTGAACTCAGGCAGTTCCCCGAGGTAGCGGGCGCGATCCTCAAGTGGCCGCTCTCTGTTCTCCGCCTCTCCTCCACCAGTCGAGAAGAAGCGCTCAAAGCAGCGGAATTTATCATCACTGCATGGCGCTCCTATACCGACGTGTCCGTCTCTGTTTATGCAGAAACTAACGGCGAGCCCCACAACACGGTTACCCCTGTTGTTCGCAAGCTGGAAGATGGCATCTACGAGGTCTTCCTTGCATTGCGCTGCAACATTACCAGCGAAAAACATCCGCTTGGCATCTTCCATCCACATGCCGAGTATCACCACATCAAGAAAGAGAATATCGGCCTCATCGAGGTTATGGGCCTTGCCGTACTTCCTCCTCGCCTTGTGCCAGAACTCAACAAAGTTCAGTCAGTTATGGAGCAGTGCCTGGCAAATGACAAGAAAGCCAATGCCGTCTACGGTCAGTTGACCACGGACTCTACTACAATCTCCCACGCCGACTGGGCGCGCCAGATTTACGCCAAGTTGCTTGAACAGGGTGACGGATCCAGCAAGGGCAACGCTTCCCTCTCGTCCGAACAGCTCAAAAAGTATATCTATGACGAGGTTGGTATTGTCTTCTCGCACGTCCTTGAAGACGCCGGTGTATTCAAATGGGACGAAGAAGGACGAGCCGCGCAACATCGCTTCCTTGAGAGTCTGTAGTTACTGCTATCCGAAGGTTCACACGCAGCTTACAACGAACCGCACGTCACAATCGCATAAATCACCCAGCAAGAGGGCCGAGAAGATCGGTCCTCTTGTTTTTTACCGCCAAACCAGCAGCCTGCGACAGTTAAAAAACGTATAAACACCGTAGAGACGGATATTCTGTTGGATGTGGAATCTGGTTAACTCTTCTAGCACACCTATGTCGGATAATCTGTCGGAAATAGCTCCGTTCAATGCTCTGACCACACCCATAACTGATAATCTGCATGTATCGAGAAACCCAAGCACACCAAAGTCAAATAATCTGTCGATAGTTAACATATTTTCTGTCATAGGTGTGTTATTTCTCTCTAAATCTGCAGAATATCAGCCTTAGGTGTGCTTTTCTCGCCAATTTTTGCAGATTATCTGTCATAGGTGTGGTGCGAAAATCATAAAAGGACATATGTCCGAAGAGATACCTTAGTTTACCAGCTGCTTTGTAATTTCCCCGTAAAGCCACTTTTCCTTAACGTGCAGGCACCGTTTTTTGCCGAAAAAAGAGGCGTCTACGTAAGTAGACGCCTCGAAACTTGCACGTAGTAGTGGACTACTTCTTCTGGACGTACTTCAAGCAGTCAAGGGTAACTGCAGTCAGGATAATGACGCCCGAGAAGACAAACTGAAGGTTGGTGTCGATACCAAGAATGGTCAGTGCGTAAGTCAGTGCGGTGAAGATAAGAACACCCACGGTAACGCCGGAGATCTTACCAATACCACCGGTGAACGAAACGCCACCAACAACGCAGGCCGCGATTGCGTCCATGTCCCAACCCTGTCCGTAAGCTGCAGAGCCAGAGCCGACCATACGCATGCACTCGAGCCATGAACCAAATCCATAGAGGATACCAGCCATGACAAAAGCGCCAACCATAACTCTAAAGACAGAGATACCGGAAACAGCTGCTGCCTCGGGGTTTCCACCTACTGCGTAGAGGTTCTTACCAAAGGTGGTCTTGTTCCAGATGAACCAAACAATAGCGATAGCTGCGATTGCCCACAAAATAATTGATGGGAATTTACCAATTCGTGGAATGACCATGTCTGGAATAGATGGCTCGATAGCACCAAAAGAAACACCCTTTGTTGCATAGGTAACAATACCAAAGATAATCAGCATGTTAGCCATGGTCGAGATGAATGGGTGCATCTTAAACTTAGCAGTAAAGAAGCCAGCGATACTGGTAAAGCAGGTGCAGAGAACAATACAGGTAACCAAAGCCATGATGATTCTGACAGGAATTGGAATACCAGTAAGGTCAAACGTGATGCCAAAGACCTGACCAGTATTGATGCCCTGGTGCATGATGATGGTTGAAGCGGTCATGCCCATACCAACCATACGACCAATGGAAAGGTCAGTACCAGTAAGCAAAATCAATCCAGCCACACCAAGAGCCAGGAACATTCGAGGCGATGCCTGCTGAAGAATGTTGATGACGTTGGAGTATGTCAGGAGCTGAGTGCCCTTGACTGCTGGGGTAATGATACAAAGGGCAATAAACACCAGGAGAATAACAATGTACAGGCCGTTCTGAAGCAAGAATGAACGGGTGTTGAAGGTGTACTTGTAGTTCTCCCACTTCTGAGCCTGAGACTCCAGTGGAGTGAACTTAGACATCCTGAGAAGGTCGATGAGGTGATACTCATGACTAAACGCATTATGAGCACGGTCTTTGATGCGCTGAAGGTCTTTCTGATAGTTGACCTTTGCATCAAACTGACGGTTCTTATAGACGTACTTCTCGTC
Organism: uncultured Atopobium sp.; assembly: GCA_902481575.1. Lineage (GTDB taxonomy): Bacteria > Actinomycetota > Coriobacteriia > Coriobacteriales > Atopobiaceae > Lancefieldella. The sequence continues at coordinate 17,057 of CABSWT010000004.1, read as the reverse complement.
TTTGATTTCCTGAGCATCAGAAGTCTTGCTGACAGCCTCTTCGTGCTCCTTCTTGAGGCGCGCAAGAGCAGCAGCATAGTTCTGCTTAGCCTGCTCCTTCTCAAGGGCACAGCTAGCCTTTACAGGCTCCAGGTACTCGTTCTTGTAGTGCTCCTTAAGATAAGCCTCGGCCTCTGCAATAAGCTTGGAGACCTGAGCACTGTTCTCGGACTCAACCTTCTTTGCAAGCTCCAGCTCAGCCTTGTAGCCCTCAATAAGCGTGTTGCGCTCTTCAGCAGAGATAGATTTATCGCGCTTTGTTGATTCAATAGCGCTCAGTGTTGAAATTACTTTGTTGGTACCATTTGCGCGAAGCTCATCAATCTGAGCCTGAATGGAACCAATCTTCTGATCAATAGGCTTTAGCAGCTCTTTTTCCTGCTCGGCCGTCAGAACAGATCCACCTGTTTTTGGCATTTGTATCATCCTCTCCTACAGGTACTTTGCGCTGAGGCGCAGGAGTTCTTCTTGATTTGTCTCGTTGGTATTTACGATGCCCGAGAGTCTGCCGTTGGACATAACGCCAATACGGTTGGTAATTCCCAAAATCTCTGGCATCTCCGAAGAGACTACGATAATAGTGGTACCGCTCTTAGCCATATCAATAATGAGCTGGTAGATCTCATATTTAGCACCAACATCAATACCACGAGTAGGCTCGTCCATCAGGAAAACCTGAGGATAGCGCTCGAGCCACTTACCAAAAATGACCTTCTGCTGGTTGCCGCCAGAAAGACTTGAAATCAAATCTGATGGACCTTGAGCCTTGGTGTTCATAACCTTGAGCTCGTTGACGGTAGCTTTAGTCATCTTAGGATCAGAAAGAATAGGACCAGCCTTGTACTGGTTCAAGTTTGCAATGGTTGTGTTAAACGTCAGGTCACCCTTAAGGAACAGGCCGTTTGCCTTGCGCTCCTCGGTAATCATGGCAAAACCGTGATCCATTGCCTCTGCAGCTGTCGAGAAGTTCATAAGGTGCCCGTTGACATAGACACGACCTGCAGCTCTGGTTCTTACACCAAAGATTGTCTCAAGAAGCTCTGTTCTACCAGCGCCGACAAGACCATACAGACCAAAGATCTCGCCCTTCCTTACGTCAAAAGTGACGTCTTGAAGGTATGGCTCGTATTTAGTTGAAAGGTGCTGAATAGAAAGATACGTCTTACCAGGTGTATTAGTAACATCTGGGAAGCGATTTTCAAGTGAGCGGCCAACCATTGCAGAGATAAGTTCATTCATGTTGGTCTCATCAGAGCGCTTGGTCATAACAAGCTTACCGTCACGAAGAACTGAAATGTCGTCGCAAATCTCAAAGATCTCATCCATCTTGTGAGAGATGTAGACCAGTGAAATTCCCTGCTCTTTGAGCATACGAATCATCTCAAAGAGTTTCTCGACCTCTTGAGTCATAAGCGAAGAAGTAGGCTCATCAAGAACAATAATCTTAGCGTTGTAAGAAATTGCCTTTGCAATCTCGCACATCTGACGCTGAGATACTGACATGTTCTTCATAGGCTGAGTTAGATCAACCGTCATGCCCAGACGCCTAAAGAGCTCGTTTGCTTCTTTTTTCATGCGTCCCTCGTCGACAACACCCATTGCATTAACGGGATAGCGACCAAGGAACAAGTTATCTACAACATTTCTATCAAGGCACTGGTTAAGCTCCTGGTGAACCATTGCGACGCCATTCTCAAGTGCGTCTTTTGGTCCAGAGAAATTAACCTCTTTGCCGTCAAGAAATATCTTGCCTTCATCTTTTTGATACGTACCAAACAGGCACTTCATCATGGTAGATTTGCCTGCGCCGTTCTCTCCCATAAGACCCATAACGGTTCCACGGCGTACGTTCATTGAAATGTGATCCAGAACGCGGTTACGTCCAAAGGACTTGCTCATTCCATCAATTGTTAGAACGATATCGTTTTCTGTATCTGCCATGTAATCACCCCTTATCTCGCTAAGTTATTGCGCTTATTCGCGAGAACACCGGAGGAGAGCAGGTGTCTCCCCTCCGGTATTGTTTCGTGCTATCGACTACTTAATTACTTAAGCAGCTGGGTATAGGAAGAACCGTTGTCGGTCTTAACCATGTTGAATGCAAATGCATCGTACTCGTCAGGGTTGCCAAGACGGTTGGTAATGTTGGACTCAGTCTGGCCATCGCCTGCGATGAACTCAACGTTGAGGTTGAGCAGTGGAGCATACTTCTTGAGCAGTGGTACATAGGTTGAACCAAGGAAGTTGTCGCCAGAGTTGTAGGTGTTGAGCCAAACCTTCTTCTCTGGGTGCTTGTCTGCGCTCAGCTGCTTAGAAGCCTCTGGATAGGTAGTGGTTGCGTCAAGGTTGTCCTTGTAGTTCTCAGCGGTAACTGCAAGGTTGAGAGCGTAGTAAGAACGCTGATCTGCAACATACTTGTAGTCCTTGGAGTCAATCTTGTTGCCAGCATCGTCTGCGGACTCAATGCCGGTGTTGATATCAGCGCCGTCAAGAGCGTTGCGGAGCAGACGGAGAGTCAGGTAAGCCTGAACATCTGGGTGCTGGGAAATGGTGCCTGCATAGCCGTCAGCAATAGCTGCAACAGCGTCAGAGTTAGCGTCGTAACCAAAGGTTGGGACCTTCTGAGCCTTTGACCATGCATTGAAGATGGACATGCCCATACCGTCGTTGTTGGAAACAACAACATCAATCTGATCACCGAAGGAAGAAGACCAAGCAGCAATTGCGTTACCAGCGGTTGCAGCATCCCATGTTGCACCAGCGGTGTTCTTCATCTCCTGAGAAGCAAGCTCACGGATGGTGTAGGACTTGCCGCCGACCTCAAGCTTACCGTCCTGGACAACAGAAGCGGAGCCATCGGTGTTGGTGCCTACTGGATCGGAAATAATCTTGCCGTCCTTCTCGATGCCAGTACCAAGTGCCTTACGGACACCACGAGTACGAGCGATAGAGTCGTTGTGACCAATGTCACCAATTGCAAGAACGTAACCAATAATGCCGTCCTTGTTGCGATCAAGCTCAGCTGCGTGAGCCTTAATGTAATCAAGAACCATCTGGCCCTGGAGCTCTGCACCCTGAACTGCATCAAAGCCAACGTAATAGGTGTCTTTGTTGAAGTTAAGAGTGTTTGTATCAAGCTCACCAGTGGAGCTGTTGGAAGGCTGGCGGTTAAAGAAGACAACAGGCTTATCCTTGTTCTCTACCTTTGCATCTTTAGCGCCTTCCTCTTTTTTCTCGCTAGGTGCGCAAGCTGCAAGAACGCTAGATCCACCAACGCTAAGAACGCCTAGACCACAGAACTTTAGAAAACTGCGACGAGATACATCCATAGTAGTGACCTTTCTCATTTGTTATGCCTTTTGCATAACACTGACCTTAATGAGTACGTTAACAAATCTCATCACAGCTCTTTGTGAGATGTCGCTCAACGGTTGCAGAAATACCGTAAGCGTTATGTTTTGTACCTTTTACGGTGTCAATTTTGAAGTTTTTGAGGATAAATAAAGAAAAATCGGTCAAATGACCAAATTGTCGAGAAGAGCGTCCTCTTCAAATCTGTGAATAAAAATCTGCCTAATGCGAGAAAACCAGAACGGTTCTTTAAACAAAAAAAGACCAGGCATTGCCTGGTCTTGAAAATTCTGGCTCCCCGAGCAGGATTTGAACCTGCGACACGCTGATTAACAGTCAGCTGCGCTACCGCTGCGCCATCGGGGAATATGTGTGCTTCTCAGCGGTGTTTAAGTATAGAGAGACATTCCAAACCATGCAAGCATTATTTAGAAAAAATTTATTCAAATTCCTCTTACACAATCTCTCACACCTAAACCAAGAAGCTACTCCTCCATGTAGTCCTTAAGACGACCAGACCTAGAAGGATGACGAAGCTTTGCCAAGGTCTTGGACTCAATCTGACGAATACGCTCACGCGTAACGCCAAACTCCTTGCCTACCTCTTCAAGGGTACGAGGATGACCGTCCTCAAGACCAAAGCGGAACTTAATAACCTTACGCTCACGATCAGCAAGGCCGTCAAGAACCTGCTCAAGCTGCTCACGAAGCATTGAATCAGAAGCTGCATCTGGTGGAGCAACAGCTGAAGAGTCCTCAATAAAGTCTCCAAGCTGGGAATCTTCTTCTTCACCAATAGGCGTCTCAAGAGAGACGGGCTCCTGGCTAATCTTCTGAATCTCGCGGACGCGATCAGGAGACATACCCATTTCTGCGCCAATCTCTTCTGGAGAAGGATCTCTACCAAGATCTTGCAGAAGCTGACGCTGAACACGGATAAGCTTATTGATTGTCTCTACCATGTGAACAGGAATACGAATGGTACGAGCCTGGTCCGCAATAGCACGGGTAATTGCCTGGCGAATCCACCATGTAGCATATGTTGAGAACTTAAAGCCCTTGGTGTAGTCGAACTTCTCGACAGCACGAATAAGGCCCAGGTTACCTTCCTGGATAAGATCGAGGAACAGCATGCCACGGCCAACATAGCGCTTAGCAATTGAGACGACAAGACGAAGGTTTGCAGAGATAAGCTGCTGCTTAGCGTCAAGTCCTACGGACTCAATACGCATAAGGCGGCGCTGCTCTGCACGGTTGAGCTCGATGAGACCATCCTCAAAGTCCTCCAGCTTCTGGGAGGCTGCAGTACCTGCCTCAATCTTCATAGCAAGGTGAACCTCTTCTGATGCAGTAAGCAGGTCTACCTTACCAATCTCTTTAAGATACATGCGGACAGGATCGCCGGTAAGCATAACCGTGGTGGTATCTGAGCGACGAGCACGAGCGCGAGAAGAACGTTTTGGCTTAGAGACTTTTGCCTTAGAAACAGAGCGGAGAGCCTCTTTGACCTCACGTGCCTCATTTACGGCATCAAAATCTTCATCATCTTCATCTTCAAAATCAGATGAGTCATCCATGTCATCATCGGATGAAAAATCATCCTCTACGGCGTCATCTTCAATGGCGAAAGAAACGGTTGCTTCAGATGCGGTAGTAATCTCTACACCTTTAACGCGCAGCGAATCGTACAGATCAGAAAGCTCATCATCGTTAACGTCAACGTCACGAATGGCAACCTGAATATCGTCTTCGCTGATACTACCGTTAGACTTTGAAGAACTTACCAGATCATCAACAATTTTAGTAAGCTCATCTGAGAGTTTGACCTCTTCATTTGCCTTTTTTGCAGCCACAAATATCCTTTCGATAGATTAGCGCAAATCTTTATACCCAAAAGTTTCTCTACCTAATCAAACTACTCATTTTAATTTATAAAAAATCAGATGAGTAGCATCCCCATAAAATGAGTATTTTCTACTGCCCCGAAGTAAGCCTCTTGCCTAACTCAAGCGCTCGTGTCTGAAGCTCCTGTGCAGCAGCAAGTTGCTCTTCAGCAAGTGTTCCGCTTGAAGACTCCCCTGCATAAGAACTGGAGCGCAAATTGGATCGAATTTCTCGTAATTTACGCTGTACCGAGTAGTAGTCAACAGTGTCCACAATAAACTCAAGCGAGCGACGTGTATCGGAGTTGCCCTCAGATATCACGCGACCAGAAGAAAGAATAGCTGCCGCATTTGGCTCAACAGCCGCAGCCGCGGCAACAACCTGCGCTGGCGTAGCACCCTCTGGAGTAGCAAGCATGGCCCATGCCATGGTTTGATGACGAGCATCGGCCCAGACAAAGTCTGCAATACGATCTTGATACTCTCGCACTAAAGACAAGTTTGTTGCCATAGCACTTAAGAGCTCAAGCTCTGAGTTAACCTGCCTGCGATCTTCTGCGGAGAGACCCTGTGAGCCTCGTGGCTCATACGTATCAGTAGAAACACTATACGATGAAGGATCATCATACGGAGACACCTCGTCATACGGTGGAACATCATCGTATGAAGGACCCTCGACATAAGTTGGAGCTTTAGCAGCTGAGTTATATGAAGAGGTGTGGGCATTCTTCTGAGGCTGTTTGCGCGCTATCTTTGAAGTGCGCGAATCTGACGCGTCATCTTGAATAGGCGCGGCCTTAATTGCGCGCTTTGCTTCCTCGACATCAATATGAAGCAAATCGGACACACGAAGTGCATACTCGCTCAGCAGCACCGATGTCTTAAGCGGGGCCAACAGAGACGCTAAAGCCTCAAGCGCTTTGACTCGACCACCGGGTACAGATAAGTCAAACTGAGCTGTTGTGGCATCAAAGACAAAGTCCATGAGTGGACGAGCAGAGTCTAAGATAGGACGCAGTTTTTCTGCACCGGACTCGGCGAGAAACTCCATGGGGTCCTGATTATTTGGCAAAACAACGCAAAGAAAAGCGGCAGTTGTTTTATCGATAAATTTAATGGCACGAGCAGCAGCATGTTGACCTGCAGCATCACCGTCAAACATGCAAATTATTTTGCGAGCACGCTGGCGATCGATGAGTTTGACGTGCTCAGACGTAAATGCAGTGCCTAAAGCTGCCACAGTGTTGGTAAAACCAGCCTCATGCATGGCAATAACGTCAGTGTAGCCCTCGCAAATAATGGCCTCAGACTGGGCAGCAATAGTCTCTTTTGCAACATCGTAGGCAAAGAGGTGCTTACCTTTATTAAAGACAGAAGTGTCCCTGGTATTAAGGTACTTAGGAGCGTTTTCTACCTTTTTAGTAATTCGACCGCCAAAAGCAATAGTTCTTCCCTGCTCATCATGAATAGGAAACATCACTCGATCATAGAACCAGTCGCTGATGCGACCGTTACGCTCAACAGCAAGGTTTGCAGCAATCATCTCTTGCGTAGTATAGCCACATTTACGCAGGTGCGCTACAAGCGCGCCTCTGCCAGGTGCATATCCTAGCTTCCAGCGCTTGCAGACAGCCGCTCCAAATCCGCGACCAGAGAGATATGCACGCGCCGCCTCAGAACCTTCTCCCCTTCCGCGCATAAGCATGGAGTGGAAGTAATTCTCGGCCTCGGTAAGGCACTCAATTAAGCGATTCTTGCGAGGACCCTTAGAAACATGAGCCTCTTCTGTAAGGGTAATTCCAGCTTTATCGGCAAGATATCTGATAGCGTCAGGAAAATCTAGATTTTCTCGCTTCATGACATAGCTAAAGACGTCTCCACCTTCGGAGCAAGCGCCAAAGCAGTGCCAGAGACCCGTAGAAGGATTTATCTTGAATGATGGGCTTTTTTCTTGGTGGAAAGGACAGCATCCCCAATAGTCCTGACCTCGGGGTTTTAGCTCAACTGTCTCGGAAACAAGCGTGACAAAATCTGTGGCTTGTCTTACGCGCTCTTTATCTTCGTCAGTTATCATCTTCCACCTCCCCGCTTCCTAAGTTATATGAAGTCGTACCCAGATTCTGGGCTACCCAATCTATATTTCCACGAACGGCACACTTGAGCTCTTCAAGTGAATCAAATTTTTTAGATTCCCTCAGTCTCTTCACAAATACCGTTTGAACCTGCGAATCATATAAGTTGCCACTAAAACCTAGGAGGTTAGCTTCAAGTAAAGGTCCTGTTTGAGACTGAAATGACGGAGCTTTTCCCACATTAACCGCAGCAGGCCATGCCGTTGCGCCGTGAACCACATAGCACGCATACACGCCATCTTGAGGAATGCAATCACGCAGGTCAAGCGAAACATTTGCAGTTGGAAAACCAAAACCAGTACCCTGACCTCGACCGTGTTTGACTACGCCACTCACAAAGTGCCAGCGGCCCAACAGGCTTGCTGCTTCCTCGACTTTACCCTGCTCAAGCAAGTCCCTAATGCGAGTTGCAGAGATTTTCTGTCCACCTGAGCAAAAGAGCTCATGAGCGTGAACTTCAAAGCCATGCTTATGCCCAAGCGAGGTGAGTAACGCGCTTCCTTCAGCTCCCTGTGCACCCAAGCCAAAGTCAGAACCCACATGAACAGACACAGCCGAAACACTTGGAAGTAGCTTGTCCTCAACGTATTGCGTAGCGCTCAATGCCGCAAACTCGCGGGTAAAGTGGTGCACCAAGATGCCGTCCACTCCCCATGCGGCAAGTGCACGAAGTCTATCTTCTCCCGAGAGCAACCGCCGAGGTGATCCATCAAACAGCACCTCAACAGGGTCTGGTAAAAACGTCACAGCAACAAGTGGTACATTGCGAGCTTCGGCGTCCTTTTTTGCGCTAGCGAGAAGCCCTTGGTGGCCCTCATGAAGTCCGTCAAAGACACCAAGCACACACACGCAAGGCTGCTTGTAGCAGTCAGAACGCAATGTATAGAAGTCAGCATCACCAAGCTCACGTGGAGCCGGCAACTCACTTCCATACAAAACGGATTGTACTATGCGTTCTACCTTGTTCAACGTGCATCCTTACTTACACAAAATACCTTGAGAGAAGTTTGTCTGGCAGACAAGGCAGGAGCCCTGCCTTGTCCAAATTCCTACAAGAGCATCATTCCACACAAGGCTGACCAGTGAGTTATGAGCAATCTCAGAGAGATCTTCTGGAATACCAAAACGCTTTCCAACCTCAACACACTTGTATTCTGCTGCAGTCAACCTGTGCACAGGGTATCCCAGAACCTCAGTTGGATTGAGGCGTTTAGTTTCAAGCACCTGAGCTGGGCTTTGTTCAAGCTCTTCTAATAAAGCGCAGCTACCGAGCGTGATTGGACCAGAAAACGTCCTTCTCAGGCCACTAATATGAGCCTCTGTTCCAAGAGACTGACCAAGGTCTCGAGCAATACTTCTAATGTAGGTGCCTTTTGAAACGTCAAACGCAACCGTCCATACCAGTGATTCATCCGTAGTAGAAGGTTTGCGCACTGCCAAAAGAGTAGCTTCGTAAATAGAGACTCTACGAGCTGCAAGCTCTGGCGTCTTACCTTCACGAACAAGCTGATACGCGCGTTTGCCATCAACTGAGATTGCGGAAACCGCTGGTGGCAGCTGATCTATGGTGCCCACCAGCTTTGCGCATGCAGCGCGAGCAAACTCTTCATCGCACAGATTTTCTGGGACAGCAGCAGTGGCTACAACCTGGCCGTCTGCATCATCGGTTGAGGTACGAGCCCCAAACGAAATGTCGGCTACATATCCCTTACGGTCAAGCGTCAGAAGGCCCAAAAGCTTTGTAGCAAGTCCAATACCCACTACCAGCACGCCACTTGCATTAGGATCCAAAGTGCCTGCGTGTCCCACGCGTTTCTCGCCAAATGCACGGCGAACGCGAGAAACCACGTCATGGCTGGTCAGCCCAAGCGGTTTGTCAACAGCAATAAGTGCGTTAATTCCACTAGCTCCTCGCTTCACCTATGACTCCTTGTCAAGCGCGAGAAGATCGAGGAGCAGCGGGACTATCTGGGTAAACACATCGTCAATGGTACCTTCAGCGGTAAAGCCTGCAGCTGCAGTGTGTCCGCCGCCACCCATTTGACGAGCTACGCCAGAAATATCTAGCTGAGATTTGGAACGCAGATTGCCGCGAACTTTCCCGCCATCAACCTCTTTAAGGAAGAGTGCGATTTCTGTTCCCTCAACACAGCGCACAATATCTACCAGGCCATCCATCTCTGCTAGAGGAACACCTGATGCAGAAAGATCTGCGGCAGTAACGTAGCTGTAGGCAACACGTCCCTCACCAAAGGTACGAATGCGTCCCATAACCTTTGCGGCAAGATGAAGATAGGCCAAACGATCACTCTGGTAGACATGAAGTGCAATCTGAGATGGAGAAGCACCTGCTTCTACCAGCAAACTTGCTACCTCAAAAGCCTCGCCGTCAGCGTTTTGGTACTGGAAACGACCAGTATCAGTTACCAGCGCACACATAAGACATTGCGCCTCAGATGGAATAAGTTCTGCGCCTAAATGACAGGCAAACTCGGTGATAATGACGCCAGTTGCCGCCGCATCAGGACGCACAAGTCCTGCATTCCAATACACATTGTTATAAGGGTGATGGTCAAGAACTGCTACCGTCTTGGAGCGCTCCATCAGCGCTTCTGCATCAGCCAAACGACCTGCAGTAGAAAGATCTACGCAGATAAAAAGATCTGGAGTTCCCTCGTACTTATTTGCAGGCACAAAGCTCTCAGTACCATCAAGAAACTTGTATATACGTGGTACTTCCCCATCAGCATCTGCCAAAAGATTAGTGACAGTTTTGCTAGGCCATCTTCTCTGAATAATGGAAGAAAGTGCTAATCCAGAGCCAATAGCATCTCCGTCAGGAGAAGTATGTGCGCAAACGACGATTGACGAGGCCTGCTCAATCAGAGCTATAACCTCGTCAAACTCTGGACGACTGACTTTTGTATTCAGTGACGTCACTTACTTACGCCTCCTCGTCAGAATTCTCTTCATCAGAAGCTAGAGGGTATCCAAACTCGTCTTTCTCAACACCAAGCGTTGGTGGAACAACCTCAAGGGCTTGAGCAATACGCTCAGCCTCATCGGTAGTAGTATCAATTTTGAAATCAAGCTCAGGGGTTACACGCCAGTTCAGCGCGTGGCCCAAAAGCGAGCGAATCCTACCCTTAGCACGCTTAAGAGCTGCAAGGACCTTATCGTAGCGATCAGGCTCACAGCTTACATACGCGCGCATAAAGGACTTATCAACCGAGACCTCGCAGCTTGTGACGGTCACAAGCTGGAGATCAGGGTCGGAGATTTCAAACAAAAGGATCCAGCTAAGCTTTTCTCGAGCAATCTCATTAGTACGACGAGAAAACTGATTCTGTTTCATGCTGTCCCTTCTTACTCGGTACGAGCCACCTGCTCAATGCGATAGCCCTCAAGCTGGTCGCCAGGCTTGATGTCCTGGAAGTTCTCAAGGCCAATACCGCATTCATAGCCGGATTTAACGCTCTTAACGTCGTCTTTGAAGCGCCTGAGCGATGCAATCTTTCCGTCGTAGACAACAAAGCCATCACGAATGAGTCGGATGTTATCGTCGCGAGAAATCTCGCCCTCAGAAATCATGCAGCCTGCAGCAATACCAACCTTAGGAACCTTGAAGGTATCGCGAACCTCAGCAACGCCAGTCTGAACTTCCTGCTCAGTTGGCTTAAGCATACCAATACGAGCAGCATCAATCTCTTCGATTGCCTTGTAGATGACGCTATAGGTTCTAATCTCAACGCCTACGCGCTCTGCAGCAAGCTTGGCCTTTGCATCTGGACGGACGCCAAAGCCAATGATGATTGCGTTGGATGCATCGGCGAGAACAACGTCGGTCTCGGTGATTCCACCAACAGCAGAGTGGATGGTGCTGATGCGAACCTCGGACTGGTCCATCTTGTCCAGGGAATCCTGGAGAGCCTCGATGGAGCCCTGAACATCAGCCTTGATGATGAGGTTGAGTTCCTTGACGTCACGGTCAGCCATGGTGTCAAAGAGGTTCTCAAGGGTAACGTGCTTAACACGGTTCTGCTCTTCAATACGAGCCTTAAGGGCGCGCTGATCAGCAAGCTCACGAGCGTCGCGCTCCTCCTGGAAGACGCGGAACTCATCGCCTGCGCCAGGAACGGTTTGCAGACCAAGAATCTCAACTGCATCAGAAGGACCAGCGGTAGTAACTGCGTTGCCCTTAGGATCAAGCATTGCACGGACGCGACCAAATGCCATACCAGCAACAAGAGCGTCGCCGATGTGGAGTGTACCGCGTGTGACCAGAACAGTAGCAACAGAGCCGCGACCACGGTCAAGCTTAGCCTCAAGAACGTTACCAGACGCAAAGGTGTCTGGATTGGCCTTCAGTTCAAGGACATCTGCCTGCAAAAGAATGGTCTCGAGAAGATCGTCGATGCCCAAATTCTGCTTAGCGGAGATGTCAACAAACATGTTCTGTCCGCCCCACTCCTCAGGAATAACACCGTACTCGGTGAGCTCCTGACGAACACGGGTAGGATCCGCACCTGGCTTATCAATCTTGTTAACAGCAACAACAATTGGAACGCCAGCAGCCTTTGCGTGGTTGATAGACTCAATGGTCTGAGGCATAACACCGTCGTCTGCAGCAACAATCAGAATGACAATATCGGTGACCTTTGCACCACGAGCACGCATAGCGGTAAAGGTCTCGTGACCTGGGGTATCGATGAAGGTAATCTCACGGCCGTTAATGGTGACCTGAGAAGCACCGATTGCCTGTGTAATACCACCAGCCTCACCAGCTGCAACGCCGGTGTGACGGATTGCGTCCAGAAGCGATGTCTTACCGTGGTCAACGTGACCCATGACGGTAACTACTGGAGGACGTGGCTTCAAATCCTTAGGATCATCGTAGAAGGTGAAGGAATTCTCCTCCTCCTTGGACATAATCTTAATCTGGCGACCAAGGTCATCAGCAACAATCTCAATAAGCTCATCAGACATGGTCTCGGTAAGCGTCAGAGGATTGCCAAGCAGGAACAGGCGCTTAATGATGTCATTTGCAGGAACGCCAAGAAGTTCAGCAAGTTCAGAGACAGTAGAACCCTGAGGGACCTTTACAGTATCAAGCTGGGAAATATCCTGGTCGTTTGCAAGTGCTTCCTCAATACGCTGCTCCATAGCAGCCTCTGCAGCCTGCTTCTGACGACGCTCTTTGCGCTTTTTACGGCGACCAGTGGACTCACGGCTTGCCTCTTCAATAGCAACGCGAGCCTCATCTAAAACGCGGCTTCTGTTGTAAGCCTCAGCCTCACGCGCCATGCGGCTATAACGGTCTTCTCCGTCATCTCCACCGCGACGATTCTTCTTGCGTTTGCCGTTTGGACGCTCATCAGACAGGGAAGCGTCATCGCGCTCATTCTTGAAGTTATGACGAGAAGGAGCGCCACTTGCCTCGCTTGCATTAGCGCGAGCGTGGTTTCTAGGTCCCTTCTCAGCCTTCTTCTGAGCAGCGGACTCCGCTGCCTGCTGCTTCAATACCTCTTCCTGCTGAGCAATCTGGTCAAGCAGGTTATTGAAAGAAGGAGCAGCCTTAGGAGCGGTATCCTTTACACGGTTACGCTCGGCCTCTTCAGCCTCAAGACGCTTCTTCTCTTCCTCAGCGCGGCGGCGCTCCTCTTCTTTCTTGCGAGCAGCCTCCTCTTTTGCGCGCTTCTTCTCTTCCTCTGCACGCTCAGCCTCACGCCTTGCCTCTGCAGCAAGTCGCTCAGCCTCTGCTGCCTCTGCAGCAGCCTTTGCCTCCTTGGCAGCAGCCTCTTCTTCAGCAGCCTTTTGAGCTGCGATTTCAGCGGCACGAGCCTCCATAATAGGCTGGAGTTTCTTACGAACAATAGAGATATATGCGTCTTCAAGCGTAGAAGAAGCAGACTTTGCAGGAATCTTCATGTCCGCAAGGTGCTCGAGCAATTCCTTGCTCTGCATACCATATTCTTTGGCAAGGTCATGTACACGCATTTTTGCCATATATGAAAACCTTCCGGTTGACGGGATAGTTACAGGTAGTTGACTAGATCAGTGAGTCTGGATCAGAAGAAATCTCTGCATTCTCCATGTCATCATGAATGCCACAGAAATCAGAACCAGGTCTTGCCATATTGCGGCAAGGAGTTCCGTTAGGGCTCACATACTTACAACGATGAGCAATCTCTTCCTCGTCAACAGTCTCTTCAACAACCTCAGGAAGGTTGTTCAAAATGCTTGCAGCAAGGGACTCGTTCTTGATGTCAATGTGAAGACCAGTTAGGCGAGCAGCAAGGCGAGCATTCTGGCCCTCTTTACCAATTGCCAAAGACAGCTGGTCATCAGGAACAATAACAGTTGCGTGTCCCGTAGCGCCATCAACAATAACGCGAGAAACGCGTGCAGGTGAAAGTGCAGACGCAACGCAACGAGCAGCATCGTCAAACCAAGGCACAACGTCAACGCGCTCTCCACGGAGCTCAGAAACTACGGTGCGAACACGGCTGCCCTTAGGACCAACGCAAGCACCAACTGGATCAAGGCGCTCGTCAACGGAAGAAACAGCAATCTTGGAACGGACACCAGCCTCACGAGCAATAGAGCGGATGCTTACAACACCGTCATAAACCTCTGGAACCTCAAGCTCAAAGAGACGACGGATAAGATCTGGATGGGTACGAGAAACAACAATTGGTGGACGCTGACGCTCACCACGAACTGCTGGCTGAGTTGCATTAGGATCGCGAACGTCTACGATAATTGCCTTAATGCGCTGATTGTGAAGGTAACGCTCGCCCGCTGGACGCTCATCGCGCTCATCAGGGAAACGACGCTGATCAAAGTGTGGAAGCTCTGCCTCAACACCCTCACGAATCTTAATGATGGTGAAATCAGGAGTGGACTGAAGAACAGTACCTGTGATGATGTCACCAATGCGGCCACGGAACTCATCATAAATCTGAGCACGAGCGGCATTGCGCACAAGGGTCTTAATCTCTGCCTTAGCATGCTGTGCAGCAATACGGCTGGTATCTGGAGGAGTTACGTCTACCTCGTCAAACTCAGTGTACTCACCAGTCTCCTCATCTGGCTCACCCTTAGGGACAAGCTCGTAGACGTAGACACGACCAGTAGCCCTATCAATGGTGACACGGGCGCCAAAATCAAGATGGAGGACGTCAGCATAGCTTTTTGCCAGAGACTGCTCCAAACGGTCCAGAAGATACAACTCATCGATGTGCTTCTCCTGGCAAAGCAACATCAAAGCTTCCATCATTTCAGATGCCATGAATAATCCTCTCTATCTACTTCTTGGCTGAGGCCGAGAAATCAAAAACTGGTTTAATAACGCACTTCTTTAACTCAGACAAATCAACAGTACAGACCTCATCTTCTGTCTGAATTGAGATAGTTGTACCCTCAATGCCCAAGAGTTTGCCAGTAAATTTACGGCGTCCCTCTGTGGCAGTAGTCTGAAGCTGAATCTCTTCTCCCGCAAAGCGCTCAAAGTCTTTTGCGCGGCGAAGCGGACGAGCCATTCCTGGAGAAGAAACCTCCAAGGTAAATGATGCTGGGAAAGGATCAAGCTCATCGATGGTATCTGAGATCCATGAAGTTTCTTGAGCAACCTCATCAAGAGAAATGGTCTCTGCTGTCTCATCATCATGGTCAATTCTTACTCTGACCACAGGATTCTTAGAAGAACCAACAATCTCAACATCAACAATATCAATGTGATGATTGAGTGCAGCCTGCTCTAGTGCGGACAAGATTTTCTGTGTTGCACCTTCGTTTTGCATTTGACCTCCTCATCTACATACAGAAAGGAAGCGGGGTCAAAACTCAACCCCACTTCCAACTAATAACAACTACGTTTAGAGATATCTTACGAGATAAAGGGCTTCTCGTCAAGTGTTTTTGCTGTTAGGCAACGATATTCACAAGTCGTCCCTTAACTACAATAACTTTTCTAATCTCTTTGCCCTCAAGCTGATCGGCAATTGCTTCAGTTGCAGCTGCAGTGAGCTCTTCCTCAGAAGCATCGGCAGAGACCTCAATGCGAGCGCGGACCTTACCCTTAAGCTGAACAGCAATTTCAACGGTATTGCTCTTTGCCTGCTCAGGATCAAACTCTGGCCAAGGCTGATGATAGACAGGAGTGTCTTTGCCCAGAGCCTCGTGGCTGAGCTCCTCAGCCCAGTGAGGAATGATTGGAGCCAGCATAGCTACAACGTCATTAGCAACCTTGTAGCAAAGTGCTGCATCTCTGGACTCTGCAGGAACCTCATTGATATAGGCGCTTGCCGCATTTACCAGCTCCATAACTGCAGAAATTGCAGTGTTGAACTGGCCTTTGTCAAACTCAGTGGTGCAGCGGATTCCCATGGCATTGAGAACACGGTTGAGCTCAAGCGACTGAGGGCCCAAGGTGGTGTGATCGAGTACGGCAGAAGCATCAGCAGTACGAGAGAGCTCCCATACCACACGCCATGCGCGCTTGATAAAGCGGTTTGCACCTGCAACGACCTTCTCGTCCCAGTCAAAATCCTTCTCTGGTGGAGCAACAAAAAGAATGGCAAGACGCATCGTATCTGCACCATAAGGCTCAATGACAGAGCTTGGAGGAACCACGTTACCCTTTGACTTTGACATGGTGTCGCCGTGCTCATCCTTGACCATGCCCTGAGTCATCAGGTTCTTGAATGGCTCGTCGATGTCAATCATGCCCAGGTCACGAAGGACCTTAGTGAAGAAGCGAGAATACAAAAGGTGCAGAATTGCGTGCTCAATGCCGCCAATGTAGTTATCTACCGGCATCCAGCGGTCCACAGACTCTTTGGAGAATGGAAGCTCGGTGTTGTGCGGATCACAGTAGCGCAGATAATACCAGCTGGAACAGGTAAAGGTATCCATGGTGTCAGTGATGCGCTTTGCAGGCTTTCCGCACTGAGGACAGGTGGTCTCTACAAACTCCTTGCACTCAGCAAGCGTGTCTCCTGCTGCCAGATCAAGATTATCTGGAAGCATGACAGGAAGCTGATCATAAGGAACAGGAACGTCACCACAGCAATCGCAATGAATCATAGGAATTGGATTGCCCCAATAACGCTGCCTGGAAATGAGCCAGTCACGAAGACGGAATTGGACAGTTCTACGACCAACGTTGTGCTCAGTCAAATAAGCAACAACAGCCTCTTCTGCCTCGGAATGTTTACCACCACGGAGGCCGGTAAAAGGACCAGACTGGACAAGAATACCCACGGTATCCATTGGTCCGTCCCAATCAACAGAGGTTACCTTGTACTCAGAAACCCCCTTGAGCTCCTCATAGATATCAGTTCCCTCTTCACAGATGATAGGAACAATAGGCAGGTCGTACTTCTTAGCAAAGTCAAAGTCGCGCTTATCGCCTGATGGAACGCCCATAACAGCGCCAGTACCATAGTCGAGAAGAACGTAGTCAGCAACCCAAATTGGTACGGTCTGTCCGGTAACAGGATTAATTGCGTAACGGCCGGTGAATACACCGTGTTTCTCGCGATCGGTACCCTGGCGATCAATGGAAGAAACCTTTACGGCTTCCTCATGAAGAGCGTCAAAAGCAGCCTTGTACTCTGAATCCCCTACCAGCTCAGCTGCAAGCTTAGAC
>CABSWT010000003.1:0-98671 GCA_902481575.1 uncultured Atopobium sp. | reverse complement strand
GCCGTTGCCTATGCTATGGCCGTGCTTGAGCGCTCGGCAACCATGGGTGTCATTGCTGCCGCTCCTACTGCAGGAGCTTCTGGCGTTGTACCAGGATCGCTTATCTCGGTAGCAGAAGAGATTGGTGCCACCGACGAGCAAGTTATTTCTGCGCTTTGGAATGCAAGTGCTATTGGAGCCATCCTAACCACCAACGCAAGTGTTTCTGGCGCTGAGGGCGGCTGTCAGGCAGAGGTTGGATCTGCTGCTGCCATGAGCGCATCTGCACTGACTGAGCTCTTGGGTGGCACTCCTCAACAGTGCTTGGACGCTGCTTCTATTGCCATCTCTAACCTTCTAGGACTCGTCTGTGACCCGGTCAGAGGACTAGTTGAGTATCCTTGCCAAGATAGAAACGCTATTGGTGTAGCCGCTGCCGTAAGCTCTTCTCAGCTTGCTCTTGCGGGCGTTGGTAACCCAATTCCGTTTGATGAGGTTGCACACGCTATGGCAGAAGTTGGCGCCGCGCTCCCTGTTTCTCTCAGAGAAACAGCTAAAGGTGGTCTTGCCGCAACTCCAAGCGCTCCTACCGCATGCGCAAGTTGCACCGGTTGTGCCCCTCTTGACCAGGCGCTTATTGATGCAGAACGCATGCTCAGCTCAAATACGAGAGACGTTCCTTGCGCTTAGAGATGCGTTTTGTATAATATTTTTTTGCTGCAAACAGAATTTCTTGAAATTATTGCTTGCATCTCTGACGAGTCTCCTTTATAGTTATTTCTCGCGCTGATGCGCATGGATGACATCTTGGGATATCGTCTAGTGGTAGGACAGCGGATTCTGGTTCCGTCAACGGGAGTTCGACTCTCTCTATCCCAGCCATGTCCTCCCAGTCATACATGGCCCGTTCGTCTAGCGGTTCAGGACGCCGCCCTCTCAAGGCGGAGATCACCAGTTCGAATCTGGTACGGGCTACCAAATGTTCAAGGACTTCTTCGGAAGTCCTTTTTGTTTATCTCAACACCACTTTTGCTTCTATCGTAAAATAGACCAGTCTGTTTGAAATAACTGTCACGCCCAGTCGTGTGACCCAGAAGTATAAGAATTTTTACTAACACCTTGATTGGATCAGGATGTGGCTTGAGTTCTTCCAAAGTGTAGTTGTCATTATTGCCCTGCTCTACGTACCGGGCGTCATTTTGTTGCATGCTTCCGGCATGCCAAAGCCCTGGGCGCTTGTTAGTGCTCCTTTGGTTAGCTGCGCACTCTTCTTTATTGAGGGAGAAATCTTTAGCGCACTGAACATCCCTATCCCCTTGGCTGTAATGGTTCTTGTTCCGCTACTTATCGCAGTTCTAGTCAATGGCTACGTTTATTATGTTGCGCGCGAACACAAAGAGGATTTCAGGAGCGAGAAACCCAACAAATCCGAAGCAATACGCACTGGCAAGCAATCAACTAGCCCTGTACCAGCATTTATCTGCGAAGAACTCCCCTTCTGGATATCTCTTCTGTACATTGCAATTGGTCTTCTTACCGTAGGGTTTCTCTTCTTACCGACCCTGCCCTCTGCCAGCTCCTTTGTTCAGGGCTGGGACATTGTGCATCACTTAGATGTCACACAGGCAATGATTGAGTCTCAAAAGTACTCATCAATTCACTATGACTTCTACAGCACCGTAGAAGCTTCAATTACACCTTGGGAGCCGGGGACTTCAGGATTTTATCCTTCAGGCTGGAACATCATTGTTGCACTAACAACGCAGCTTGTTTCTACAACCGTTCCTATTGCAGGTAATGCACTCAACTTTGTCAGTGCAGCAATTATCTTTCCGCTCTCAATCTGCTCGGTTATTGCAAAAGTTCTTCCTAAACATCGCATTGCGCTTATCAGTGGAGCTTTTGTTTGCCTAGCATTTTTTGTTTTCCCTTGGTCGCTTCTCATCTATGGACCAATCTTTCCTAACACCGTAGCCTTCTGTGTAATGCCTTCTATTTGGTGGATTTTTATGCAGATGACTCGCTCAAAAACACCAAAACACGACCTCATCTGGCTTATTGTCATATTTGTTCTTGGCTTGATTACCCTCTTTATCTTGCATCCTTCCACGATTTTCTCGTCAATTGTTGTGCTTTTACCTTGGAGTTTTGCACGCATTGGCGAATCAAAACGCAGGGTTGTTCTCTTTGGAAAACAAATCAAGCCTGTCACGCTAGCATACGCATTCTTTATCTTTGCGCTGGTTATTTGGTCTGTTTTCTACTACGTTTTGATTGTGCGAGGCGTGGCTCTCAATTTCTGGTGGAGCGCCTACTCTAGCCTGCAAGATGCTATTTTGCACGCCCTTGGCATGGACTTTATTGGACAGTCGTACGCAGGTGGAGAGCTTGTTTCTCCACAACCGATACTTTCAATCTGCGTGCTTGTAGGCGCTGTATGGACGTTTAAGCACAAGCAGGCTCGATGGATGGTATCTGCCTTTATGTACCTGTCTATACTCTGCATTTTTATTATTACGTTTGACGTTCCTCTGAAGGGATATCTCTCGGGATTTTGGTATACCGATCCGTTCCGCATTGCGGCAAGCTGCGTCATTATGGCAATTCCGCTGGCAGCGCTTGGCTTGGCAACTCTTGCCGAAGCTGCGCTGGAAACGTTTGCCTCCTGGAGAGAAAAAGCTTCTCAGGCTCAGACCAAAGCTCAAACCTGCGTCTTTTGTACTGTTTGGGCTAAACCTCTGATTGTGGGAGCGGTCATTGCATGTGTAGTTGTACTCAACTATGTAGTCCCCATGCCAAACCTTAAATCGGAAGAGCCAATTCCTGCCGCTACTGCCTTTAAACAGGCTTCCGAGAAGGCTTATGGCGATCACTACATTTTGACATCGGAAGAATTGGAGTTTTTACGTCGCGTGGAGCTTACCGTTCCTGTAGGTGCTGTTATTGCAAACCTACCTCAAGATGGCAGTCTCTGGGCATATGGCACTAACGACTTACATGTGCTCTGGCGCTTCCCTAACGGCTATGACGCTTCAGAACGTCCTGCAAGTGCAATTCTTCGCAAACGCCTTAATCGCATTGCGAGCGACCCTGAGGTGCTTCAGACGGTACGCGACCTTAACGTACAATACGTCCTTATTCTGAACAACGTTGTTGATTACTCCAACGCTGTTACCAGTACCTACAAGCCTGGAACCTTCAGAGGTATCACGCAAATAACAGACACCACCCCAGGTTTTGAGGTGGTGCTGGAAGAAGGTTCTATGAGGTTGTACAAGATTACCTTGTAAGAACGTTATGCCTGAAGTGCAGAAACTGCGTCCTTAAGCTCCTGAACACGATCAGTTGCTTCCCATGTGAAGTCTGGGTCTTTGCGGCCAAAGTGTCCGTATGCTGCTGTCTTAGAGAAGATAGGACGGCGCAGCTTAAGGTCTCTGATAATGGCACCAGGACGAAGATCAAAGACCTTCTCGATAGCCTGCTCAATAACAGCATCGTCAACAATGCCAGTGCCAAAGGTATCAACCATGATAGACAGTGGATGAGAAACACCAATGGCGTAGGCAAGCTGAACTTCACACTTCTTTGCAAGGCCTGCTGCTACGACGTTTTTGGCAACCCAGCGTGCTGCATATGCTGCTGAACGGTCAACCTTGGTGCAATCCTTTCCGGAGAAAGCGCCGCCACCATGACGACCCATACCGCCATAGGTATCAACAATAATCTTTCTACCGGTAAGTCCTGTGTCTCCCATAGGTCCACCAACAACAAAGCGGCCAGTTGGGTTGACGTAAATGTCTGCGTTATCCCAAGCAATGTTGACCTCACCCATAACAGGTGCAATAACGTGGTCGATCATATCCTGCTTGATAACAGACATGTCTTCAATCTCTGGAGCATGCTGCGTGGAAACAACAATGGCTGTGACCTCAACGGGTTTCTCGTCCTCATAACGAACGGTAACCTGAGTTTTGCCATCTGGACGCAAGTACTCAACCTCGCCAGACTTACGCACCTCTGAAAGGCGCTGAGCCAGACGCTGAGCCAGGTAAGCTGGCATTGGCATAAGAACATCGGTCTCATCAGAAGCAAAGCCAAACATCATGCCCTGATCGCCTGCGCCGATAAGATCAAGCGGATCGGTAGTGCGTCCTGCCTGCGTGTCATAGGACTGGTCAACACCTTGGGCAATATCTGGACTCTGCTCATGGATAAGGCTCAAAACGCCGCAGGTCTCACAGTCAAAACCATACTTAGCGCGGTCGTAGCCAATATTTCTGAGGGTGTTACGAACAATCTCCTGGACATCAACGTAGGATTGAGTGCGAATTTCTCCTGCCACCACAATAGTTCCTGTAGTCGCAAAAGTCTCGCATGCACAACGAACGTTGTCCAAGCAAGCAGGAACACCACTTGGAGAAACGTATCCACGCTCTTCAAGCTCTGCCTCTTTTGCCAGGATTGCATCAAGAATTGCGTCAGAAATCTGATCGCAAACCTTGTCTGGATGTCCCTCAGTAACACTTTCTGAGGTAAACAAATAGTTTTTGTGTGCCATGAACTGTCCTTTCACGCATGGCTTCTCTGCTTATGCAGAATATTTGCGTTCTTCTACGCGCAACCACTCTTACTATACCCACCAAAGACACTTTTGAGCAGGATCAGTCAAGAAAATTGTAAAAAGAGCACCACAAGGGCGCTCTTTAAATTGCATAGTTAAACTGGCATTATGCAAAAACTCGTATGATTACTCGTCTATTCCAATACCAGCAAGTGTCATATCTAGCAGATTCTGTGCAAGTTCGTCAGAGCTCTCCGCACCGTGGCGCTCTCCCATCAGGCCAATGGCCGAGAGAACCAATGCACCCGTAATAGAACAGGCAGCAAGTCTTGAATCAACACCCTGACGAATAAAGCCTTGCAATTTTCCCATCTCAAGCTGATTAGCAAGAAGAACAACCACGCGAGAAAGCGGCCCCTCAATGTTGGTAATAAGTGCCTGCTCAGAGCTTGCAAGCTTGTTAATTAAAGCCAAAACCAAAGGTGAGTCAGGCAGAATATGAGCAGCAAGTTGAGCGATGATTGCATGAAGTGTCTCTTTTGAGGCGGGCTTATTACCAAGGGTATGCGCAATATCTTTTGCAAGCTCATCAACACTCTCGTCAAAGATTGCCTGCAAAAGGGCCTCTCTATCGGAAAAGTAGTAATACAGCGCACCTTTTGAAAGACGAGCACGATCTGAAATCTCACTCATTTTGAAGTTGGTATTTCCACGAGCAAGCATGAGCTTAGTTGTCTCGTGCATAATACGCTTACGTGTAGCTGCGCTTTTCTTAGTACGAGCTTCGGCACGAATATGAGAAATAGAAGGCGCTGGAGCTTCAGGTTCTTCTGTAGGCTGCTGTTCATAAGCATTGTGATGTATGACTTCTAACGTAATATAATCGCGCTTCTCGCCCATGAACTCCCCCATACGACACTATCCGTCATATAAAATGACGCCTCTCTGATAATTTTTTATGCCTACTATACCGTTTTACCGAACCTATAAAAATACAAAGGCCTTACTTTTTTATTGATTAAATCTGGCACTCTTTATTATTTTTACCAATTACCCTGAGCAAGAATGGCGAGAAGATCTTCTTTTCTATTCTTCACTTGACCTGCTAAATAAAGCTCAAAAAGCCTACGTTGGCACACACCAACAGCAGGTCCTGGCTGAAGAGAAAGTGCTTCTATAATTTCTGCGCCCGAAACGCACAACTCTTGTGGACGCTGAGCAATTCCCCGTTTTGCCTCATGTAAGAGAAGGGTCCTCATAGCTTCAAGCGTTACTGCGTATCTGCGATACGGATTTGCCTTTGCCAGAGCATCTGCCTGCTTTAACGTCAAGAGGTCATACGCAAGAGCAATGCCGTCCGATTTACTCGCCTCGGCTAACAGGGCAACCATATGCCTAAGCGACGCCGTTGTAACATCCACATCATAGTCATGCAATGCTACAAGAGCACAAACTTCATTGCTCAAATGTTGTGATAAAGCTAAACGTTTAAGTAGCGCCTTTGCTACAACCGCGCCCTTTTCTGGATGACCATAAAAATGGCCTCTTCCATCTGCGTCAACGCTAAACATTTCTGGCTTTGCAATATCATGTAGAAGAGCAGCCCACCTAAGAGCGGGAGTAGCACACCCTGCTGTAAGAGCCTCTGTTGCAGAGCAGACTCGAGCTGTATGTTCCAGCACGTCATAGGCGTGATACGGACTTCTTTGATCAAAGTTTTGAAGTGGTAAGAGCTCTGGAATTGCTATCGCTAGAACAGGAAATCCCAGCTTGATAGCATGGGCAGTATGGCCAGCCTCAACAATCTGAGCCACTTCCGAACCAATACGCTCAGATGCAACCTGAGAGAGTAGCGGCGCACACTCAGTAAGTGCCTGATGTGTCTTCTTCTCAATTGAAAACGAGAGTCTGCATGCAAACCGCAATGCTCGAAGCATGCGAAGAGCGTCCTCTGTAAAGCGAACCTTAGGCTCCCCAACAGCGCGAATTACACGTGCAGATAAATCTTCTTGACCGCCATAAAAATCAAGCAATCCCCTCTTTGGGTGATATGCCATTGCATTAATAGTGAAGTCTCTACGAGCAAGATCTTCCTCTATACGAGAGACAAACTGCACAGAATCAGGACGACGACCATCAAGATATTCTCCGTCACAGCGATACGTTGTGACCTCAATAGGGTGCTTCTCGACAACAGCAGTAACGGTTCCATATGCAATACCTGTTTCATGCACAGGAATGTCTGCAGCCTCAAAAGCCGCTTTGCTCTGCTGCCACGTTGCCGATGTTGTGATGTCAATATCATGGGCAAATGAGCCGCGTAGGGCGTCTCGCACCCAGCCACCCACAATCCACGCCTCAAATCCGGCATCTTCAAGAACTTCTAATGCACGCAAGGCATATGTGGGAATCTGTAAATTCACAGGGCGAGAAAGGCATGGTGAAGAGCTGTTTTTTTGTATGCTCATGGCCATTCCTTCCGCAGTTGCTGATGGGAAAAGTATACATCCTTCACACGTCATTCACATCCTTCCTGCGGTTTTAAAATGACAAACGTTTGTTCTAGATTTTTCTTTACTTCTTTCCCATTCGTGATAGTCTAAGTATACGAACAGACGTTCTATTTTCAAGTAGAAAGTTGCTGCCATGGATACTCTTGATAAACTCACCATACTTGCAGATGCAGCCAAATTTGACGCGGCGTGCACTTCTTCTGGTGTAGACAGAGATCCGCAGGCAGGAAAGGTAGGAATGGCCTCAGCGGCCGGCTGTTGTCACTCATTTACCCCTGATGGTCGCTGCATTACGCTGCTAAAAGTTTTACTTTCTAATGCTTGTTGTTATGACTGTGCTTACTGCGTCAATAGATCTTCTGCACAAACCAAGCGGGCTACCTTTACACCACAGGAATTAGCAGAGCTTACCGTAGATTTCTATAAAAGAAATTACATAGAGGGACTCTTTCTTTCCTCAGGTGTTATAGGATCGCCAGACCACACCACAGAACTCATGATTGAATGCCTCTCCTACCTTAGGAATGAGTTGCTGTTTAACGGCTATGTTCATGCAAAAGTAATTCCCGGAACAGATCCAGATCTTATTGATGCTATTGGCCGCTTAGCAGATAGACTCTCTGTCAATCTGGAATTACCTAGCTCAACCTCACTTACTAAACTTTGTCCTCACAAAAATGCAGAAACGGTTACTAAACCCATGTCTTTCATTCACCGCCTACGCGTCTCTGAAGAAAGGCAATTGCTTGAAGCTAAAAATGCATCAAAGGGCATTGTGAAGTCTGCTGGAAAACCTAAGGGCATTGTTATTCCTACTCAGAAGCAGATCATAAAAGAAGGTTTAGCTCTTCGTTCAAACTGCTTGAAGAATACTTTTATGCGCTCATCAAGGGTGTCTTCAAACAAGAGGTCCTTCTCGCCTGCCGGGCAATCAACGCAAATTATCATTGGAGCTTCTCCAGAATCAGACAATCAAATATTGCACTTATCGCAAGCGCTTTATCAACAATTTGAATTGAAACGAGTATTCTTCTCTGCCTATATTCCTGTTATAGAAGACCATCGTCTTCCAGAGTTGGACACTCCTGTTCCCCTGCGTAGAGAACACCGTCTTTACCAGGCTGATTGGCTTATGCGCTACTATGCGTTTTCTCCTGATGAGTTGGTTTCTCCAGAAGCACCTTGGCTTGATTTAGAAATTGATCCAAAGCTTGGATGGGCGCTGGCACATCTTAATCAATTTCCTGTAGAAATTATGGATGCTCCACTAGAAATACTTTTACGAGTGCCCGGTATTGGCCCTACCGGCGCACGAAGAATTATTGCTGCAAGAAGACGGTCTCGCCTCACCTTTGATGATCTTAAACGGCTGGGAATACAGCTCAAACGATCTCATCACTTTCTCACCTGCTGTGGCGTAAGGGATGCCTCAGCTCCACTTGACCAAGAACTGATTAAACAGAGGGTAATTGCTGATGCCAAAGCAAGTTCGTACAACAAAACAAGACGCCGTATTGAGTCCTCTCAACTCAGGCTCTTCTGATCAGAGCGTAGAGCTTATCTCGCTTGTTCAGAGACTTACAAGACTCTCCAAGCCTCAGAAGGTTGTTATCTCCTGTAATCCAAGCTTAGAAGGCGTTGTAGGGGCTGTAGGACTCACTTATCTCTCACATGCTAACCCGGCACACGTACGTCTTGTTAGAGAAAACTTTTGTCAGCCTAGCCTTGGGGAACATGTTCTCTGTGGACCAGACCCTTCTGATGACTCCGTAGTAGCCTTGGCTAAACGAGTTCTTACTGGACTAGAGAAGAAAGTAGGCACAAGAGAAATAACACGTCGCATTGTTTTGGCATGTGCTTCAGATGCTCATGCTATGCCAGAGATTGTACATAGGTACATCCGTCTTGCATTCTCCTATGGCATAGGAGCGCTTGAAGATATTGCTGACCCAACCGTGGCAGAATTTAATGCGCTGGCTAGGCAGGTAGAAACTGAACGAGAGCATACGCGGCAATTTGTGCGGTTTTCTCGCATGTCAGATGGCTCTTTTATGTCTGTATTTCAGCCTAATGCAAACGTAGTGCCACTAACCTGCAATTACTTTGTCAAACGGATGAGTACAGAGCGGTTTTTTATTGTTGATCCAGCTCATCATATAGTCAGTTTTTATGCACCAGAAATGAAGACCTTTGGAACCATTCAGCTGGACGATGCCTCTTTGGAAGAACTGCTCTCTAGAACAGACCTTGCAACTGACGAGAAATACGTGCAAGCCATGTGGAGGCGCTTCTATGAGGGAGTTGGTCTAGAGGGTCGTGGACCTGCAGAAAGAGGATATGACTTGCGCGCCCATTGGATGCCAAAACGCGTATGGCAAGGGCTCCCTGAACTCACTGCAAGTACAAATGCAGAAGCTGCGCGTAGCCAAGGCGTACCCGCTCGCTATCAGGGGCGAGAAAACAGAAAGGATGTGCATCATATAGAACAAAAGCAAACATTCTGCAAAGAGCTTACTTCTGGGTTATAAAGCTGCCGCTTAAGACGACTGATAACAAAAAAGCGCCCAGCAGAGCTGGGCGCTTATCAGTACAAAGGTAATGACCTAAGACTTAGTCAAGGTCGTTGAAGTCACCAGCTGCAGGTGCAGGTGCAGAAATCTGAGTCTGCTGAGCTGCAGGCTGAGCAGCATTCTGGGAACCAGTTGGAGCATTGTTGGTAAGAACAGTCTCTGGGAAGACAGAGTCTGCGTCATCCAAGAAGTGCTGGAGGAGCTTACGGTACTCAGCGCGGAAGTCCTCACGGGACTGCTTGAGGCGATCAATCTCATCAAGCTCAGTCTGCTTCTCTGCAAGAGCCTGACGGATAACCTCACGAGCCTTCTGGTCTGCCTCGTTGCGGATACGCTCAGCGTTTGCACGAGCGTCTGCAACAAGTTTATCTGCGCTCTGCTGAGCAACAATGAGAACCTGAGAAATCTGGTGCTCGGATGCAGCGATAGCTGCAGCGTTTGTCTCCTCAACAGAAGGAACGCTTGCGTTCTCCTCAAGGTTTGCAACCTGAGCCTGTGCTGCAGCAAGCTGCTGCTCAGTGCTGGTCAGACGGCCCTTAAGGTCAGCGATCTTTTGAAGCATTGCATCAACCTCAGAAGAGAGCTGCTCAAGAAATGCGTCAACTTCCTCTGGATTGTAGCCGGTCTCAGCAGGAGAGAATGTCTGCTGCTCGATGTCTGCTGGTGTGATTGCCATCTTTGTTCCCTTTCAGTCTGCGAGTAGACGTACCACACATCATAACTACTCAGTTTGTATTCAAAAACAAACTAATTTCTTATATTAGTATAAAGCCCAGCGTCGAAATGGCAAAACGTCCCACAAGATTAAGCACAAAAAGCGCAACAATTGGTGAGAGGTCAACGCCAGAAATTGGAGGAATTACGTTCCTAAACACACTGAGGTATGGCTCAACAATTTTGCCAATTCCCTCAAGGACGTGATTGAACTGGTCGTTAGAAACGGTAATCCAAGAGGACAGGCACCATACCACAATGCAGAAGCTGTAAATCCTCAGCAAAGTATAAAGCGCATTTATGACATAATACGAAAACACAAAAACCTCCAGTTACCTGGTAATCTCGCCCTCATCAGCAAGCTTATCCAGATCAGACTGAGATAAAGAAATGCCATGAGGAAGTACAGCAAAAACGCGGTCAGCAACTTCTTCAACAGCGCCGTCAAGTCCATAAGAAAGACCAAAACTGAAGTCCAAAATTCTTTTAGCAACCTCAATGTTGGTGTTCTTAAAGATAAGGACAACCGGCTGACCAGTACGAACACGGCGAACTACCGACTGAACATCATCATAAGAAACAGGACGAAGAACGTATGGTGGCAGCTGTCCGGAATAGCTTGTACGGCTCACAGGACGAAGACCAATATCACCAGGAGTTGGCAGATTTGGGCTCACGGTATGCTCGTAAGAAGGAGTGTATCCGGAAGGCTCCTGACGAGATGCATACGCAGAAGCGCGAGAGCGCATATCCTGCTGAGGATTGTAAGAAGCGGCTGGATTTGTGCTGATTGGCTTGCCAGAGCGTGTATACACAGAAACACTCTCTGCCTCTGGTCTGGATGGATTGCCCAGTAGCCTGTTGGAAGAGCCTTGCTGTGCACGATCATCGTACGAACGAGGAGAAGCTTCGTCTACCTCGTCATAGCCTTCGTCGCCATAATACTCATCGTCGTAGTACTCATCGTCCTGACCACCACGAAGCTTTGCTCTTAGCGTATCAAGAATGCTCATCATTGTGCCTTTCTGTAACGCACGTAACTTCTTACTACTGTATCAAAAACTTGCAACTATTTTAGTGCCCACTCAACGTATAGGCTGGGTCAAACAATACTCGACCCAGGCGAATAGTCGTAGAACCCTCTTCAATGGCATACGTAAAGTCATCACTCATGCCACAAGAAAGAACATCTAACTTCAAACCAACTTGTTGGCTCAAGCAATCACGCAATTCTCGAAGTCCTGAGAATGTTCTCTTGGCGCGCTCTGGATCATCTTTTGGTGCCATAGTCATCAGACCTACAACAGAAATGTGCGGAAGCTCAACAATCCTTTGGATAGACTTAGACACCTCTTCTGGCGAGAAACCCGATTTTGAGGCTTCAGCGGAGACGTTTACCTCAAGTAAAACAGACTCCTCAGTACCCTTTACCTCAGCACGCTTTGCAACTGCCTCTGCAAGATGCTCTGAAGAAATTGAATGAATGTAGCGAACCTTACCAACTACCTGGTTAATCTTGTTCTTCTGAAGATTACCAATCATGTCAAAAGATATCTCAGACGCAAAAGGAGTTTCAGATAAACATGTCAGTTTATGTATCAGCTCTTGTGGGCGATTCTCGCCAAAAACCCTATAGCCCGCCTTATAAGCTGCAAGGACGGCCTCAACAGGTACGGTTTTGGAGACAGCTACAATTTCAATCTCAGAGGCGCTTCTGCCGGACTTTTTTGCAGCATCCGCCACAAGCGACTCAATCTGAGCTCTACGAGCCTTTATAAACTCAAGATATTCGTCTGAATCGTATGTCATAGCCATCATCTCTTGCGGTGAATACATCAACATCTTACGTAACGATAAACGCTTCTCTGTAGATCTAAACGCTTCTCTGTAGATCTAAACGCTTCTCTGTAGTGCTAAACGTCTTCTACCCTACTTTGCAGCCATATAAGCAACAGCTGCATGCCTTCCGCACTTACCATGTTCTGCACGGTACGAGAAAAACCTCTCAGTTGTAGAGGCCGTCGAGTCAGTAACCTCTTCAATAGCAGACTCTCGTACACCGGCATCTACCAGTGCAGCTCTGACAGCATATCCAAGATCCAAGTACCTCTCGCCAGATGCGCGGTCTACAACGCCTGAACCAAACTCTTTTGAGAACATCTGAATGAGCTCAGGTGAGACCTCGTAATCAGCGCTGCCAATATGCGGGCCAATATAGGCCTTGACCTCGGAGGGTGTGGAGCCAGTTGCCTGGCAAAGCGCCTCGGTTGCGCGCGCAGAAATGCGGGCAATTGTGCCTTTCCAGCCAGAATGCGCCACCGCAAATCCGCCGGGAGCTACAAGAATTACCGGCACACAATCGGCAAAAGCCAACATCACAGGCGTATTTTGAACCGTACATACGATAGCGTCTGCGCCAGCCTCTGCCTCAGTTTTAGCCTGCTCAAAAGCCTCTGGTGTATCAGAAGTCAGGCAGACAACGTTGCTTCCATGTACCTGGTGAGGAATAAGGAGTCGCGAGAAGAACTCTTTTGCCCCAAGAGCCTCTAAGACAAGCTGACGATTCTTTTGCACCTGTTGCAGATTGTCTCCGCATCTGCTGCCCAGATTGAGGGAGCTAAACTCCCCTTCTGAAAAACCGCCAGTACGCTCGGTAAATGCGAGCGTGACCCCGCATGGAACCTCAGGATCCATGAGCAGGGTCACGCCGTGTAAGCACTGTCTATTCAGCGCGCACATGTTTAGATGCGGCTACGCTTAAGGAAGTCTGGAATATCAAACTCTTTCTCATTAGAAGAGTTATTGGTGCGAGCAGGCTGTGGCTGAGCAGTCACAGGACGAGTTGGCTGTGGCTGAGCAGGACGGCTTGGACGACTGACGCTCTGAGTATTCAGAGTTGGAAGCTGCTGCTGAACGTTAGAGTCATTGAAACCAGTTGCGATAACAGTTACGCGAACCTGATCGCCCAGGGACTCATCAACAACAGTACCAAAGATGATGTTTGCGTCAGGGTCAACGTTCTTAGCAACCAGGTCAGCTGCCTCGTTAATCTCCTGAATACCAAGGTCTTTGTTGCCAGCAATAGAGAGAAGAACGCGGGTTGCGCCCTCAATAGAGCTCTCAAGCAGGCGGCTAGAGATTGCCTCAGTTGCAGCATCAGCAGCGCGGTTATCACCAGCAGCAATACCAATACCCATCATTGCGCTACCTGCGCCCTTCATGATGGTGCAGACGTCTGCAAAGTCGAGGTTGATCAGACCAGGAACAGTGATGAGGTCGGTAATACCCTGGGTGCCCTGGCATAGAACGTCGTCAGCCATGCGGAATGCCTCAAGCATGGTGGTCTTCTTCTCAGAAAGATCAAGCAGACGATCGTTTGGAATAACAATGAGAGTATCAACATTCTCGGAAAGAGTCTTGATACCGTCAGCTGCAGAACCATAACGACGACGGCCCTCGAAGGAGAATGGCTTAGTAACAACGCCAACGGTCAGTGCGCCAACGTCATTCTTTGCAATATCAGCAACAACTGGAGCAGCGCCGGTACCAGTACCGCCACCCTCACCAGCAGTGATGAAGACCATATCAGCGCCAGCAAGTGCTGCCTTGATCTCATCGCGGCTATCCTCTGCTGCCTCTTTACCAACCTCAGGGTTAGCGCCAGCACCAAGACCCTTGGTGATGTCAGTACCGATGTGAACCTTAATGTCAGCATCGGAGATTGCAAGTGCCTGTGCATCGGTGTTTACAGCAACGAACTCAACGCCACGGATGCCTTCTTCAATCATGCGGTTGACAGCGTTAGTTCCGCCGCCACCAACGCCAACAACCTTGATAACAGCAAGATAGTTGTTAAGGGTATCGGTGTCCTTAATCATGTCTTCCTCCTTGAGGCACGCTTGTGCCCGTTTGTCCCGGAGCGCGACTGCGCTTAGGCTACGTTTATGCGCTCGCAGAACCGCTGTATAAAACCCTAAACCTCAAGTTAAGGCTTACGCTTCATGCAAAGCGGGGTATATTTGCACAACTGACCCATACAAGTCAAATAATATGTAGAAATTGTGAAGAAACCTGGTAAACGGTAGGAAACTATTCCCTAACGGCACATATAGTTTGCGCGTTTACCTACGAAACACCAGAGCCAGACTGAACGTTTCCGGTAGAAACTCGCCTATAGGTTGGGTTTGCAGGTGTTCTTACGTTCAAGTACGTAAGCTCTCCTGGGAACTGCTTAAGCATTGCCAGAATCACTTTTTCTTTGTCAGCAATCTGTGTTGGAGAGCCTAGGGCAACCTGCACACCATTGGTAAGCGTGACAGAGATTGCATCAACGCTACTAGCTGAGTAACTTACAATCTGTGACGTGAGCTCTGACGAGAACGTAGACTGATACTGCATAACCGCTTGAATTTCTGCGTCTGTTGCTGTGGTGCCTGCTACAGGAGAAACCGTTGCAGGAACATCGGTAATCAGCAGCTCACCTTCTGAGGTTGCCTTCTCAAGTGCAACGGTAGCGGTAGTTTTTCCTTCTGGCACGTTAAGCTGATCTGCCTCAAGCCAGACGTTATTCTCGCCCAAATACCATGCAACCGGACCAGAAGAAAGCGCCACTATGGCTGTAACCTTA
The DNA here is from genome assembly GCA_902481575.1 of uncultured Atopobium sp. GTDB lineage: Bacteria > Actinomycetota > Coriobacteriia > Coriobacteriales > Atopobiaceae > Lancefieldella. The sequence goes on along the minus strand of CABSWT010000003.1, from coordinate 83,707 downwards.
CGCTCTGTGATAGTAATGCGCAGCGTATTAGGGAACTGCCTCTCATACGTTGCAGAAGCTACCCAAGGGTCCTTCTGAAGTTCTTGGGTAATAAGGGATTCATCCATATTGAGCAGCGTTGTTCCCTCTTCTACTGCAATGAGCTTTTGAATTTGCTCGTTAGAGACGTGCTCTGTTGGCTCTACCTGAATGTTGGTAATAGCAAAGACTGAGGAAGAACGTAGGACGAGAAAAGCAATGCCAGCGAGAAGGGCAAGGCTAAGCAAAACGATAAAGGCCGTGCGTACTGCCTTAAACGATACCTTTCTGCTGTGTTTAATACGCTCAGCACGAGCTTGAGCTGCAGTTTTTGTAGCGTTATTTGGCTTTTTGGCAGAAATCTTTTTAGCAGAAGGCTTGGCATCAGAAGCTGTAGCCTCAACCTTTGGCTTAGGCTTAAAGGCCTTACTCATAAAAGAAGGCTTAGTAGCCCCTGCCGTCTGAGTAGAACCAGACGATAACGGCTCCCTTTTTGTGCCCTTACGGCGTGTTGTTTGCTTTGAAGTATCTTCTGCCATATCTTCCCTATGCCCCAAAACCCAGAAGTTTAACCTCTGGCTGAAGATCAATATCAAACTTTTCTTGGACCGCATCGTGTGCTCTGCGCATAAGTGCAATGACATCTGAAGCGGTAGCGTTACCGGTATTCACAATAAAGTTGGCATGAGTATCAGAAATTTGTGCGCCGCCCTCAGTAGCTCCCTTAAGACCACACTCTTCAATAAGTGCACCAGCAGACCTACTACCTGGATTCTTAAAAACAGAACCGCAGCAAAGCTGACCAGTTGGCTGAGTATTTCTTCTACGCTGCAAGAGTGTATCCATGCCAAGAGCAACTTTAGGACGATTAGATGCTGTCAGCGCAAACGTTGCCTCAAGAATGATCTCATTTGGTGCAAACGTAGTGTAGCGATAACCCCATTCAATCTCGGAAGCATCGTAGCGTACAAGACCCTTACCAGGCTTAAGTACCACGCAATCACGGACGGCTTTACCAATCCAATCATGCCTGGTACCTGCGTTCATTGAAAGCGCACCGCCGATAGTTCCGGGAATACCAGCACACATCTCAAGGCCAGAAAGACCTGCTTTCATGGCCTCATTGCAAACGCGTGCCGTAAGCGCACCTGCACCTGCAGTAATGAGGTTATTCTCGCCAACTGAAATGGTAGAAAGCTCATCGTCGAGCACAATAACGCAGCCGTTGTAGCCCTTATCAGAGACAAGGATGTTTGAACCCTTACCCAAAAGCACCCAATCAATTCGATTAGCTGCAAGCACCTCAAGCACACGCACCAGCGCCACGTGGCTGTGAACAGCAGCAAAGAGCGACGCCTTACCACCAATCCTAAAGGAGGTATGGTGGCTCAGCGGCTCATCTTGCTTGATTGTTGCATCAAGGGCCCCAGAAAGGCTTACATAGGCGTTAAACAAGCTCACGACAGAGGTCCTAGTGGTTCTGAAGACGCTCTTTGAGTGCGCGGATAAACATTGGACCAATCTGAGTGACGTCACCTGCGCCCTGAGTAATAAGCAGATCTCCTGGCTTAACCGTATCAAGAAGGTCTGCGATAAGATCTCGGCGAGAAGGGATGTAACGCACGTCAGAAACAGTATGAGCAGCCTCAACCCTTGAAGAGACAGTCTTGCCCGAGACACCTGGAATAGGCAGCTCACCTGCGGAGAAGACATCCATGACGCGCAAAACGTCAATGCCATCAAATGCATGGGCAAACGAATCTGCCAGATCTTGCGTTCTGCTGTAGCGGTGTGGCTGGAAAACAACAACAACGCGCTTGAAGCCAAGAGGAAGAGCTGCAGACATGGTTGCTGCAATCTCGGTTGGATGGTGGCCGTAATCGTCTACGACAGTAATTCCGTTGATGTCGCCTACGTGCGTAAAGCGACGGCGTGCGCCCTTGAACTGCGAAAGCGCTGCTGCGGCCTCCTCAAGATCAAAGCCAAGAGCATCAGCAACGGCAATTGCAGCGGTTGCGTTAGCAACATTGTGCTTACCAGGATTAGCTGGAAGTACCACAGAGATAGTCTGACCAGAAGGAGTCTTGATGGTAAGAGGATTCTCAATTCCAGCTTTTCTCTCCTCCTGTGTGCAAACAAAATCGCAGCTTGAATCAAAGCCGTAGGTAACTACGTGCCTGCCGGTTGACTGAGCAAGCTCAACGTAATGAGGATTATCGCCGTTGATAACAACAGTTTCTTCCTTATCAAGCAAGCTCATAAACTCACAGAAGGTCTTCTCGATATTCTCTAGAGAGCCGTAGTGGTCAAGGTGGTCTGCCTCAATATTGGTGACAACAACCACGTTAGGGTTAAGGAACATAAACGAACCGTCAGACTCGTCCGCCTCGCAGACAAAATACTGACCGTTGCCGTTTTTGCCGTTGGTGTCGTAGCCCTCAACAACGCCACCAATCAAAAATGATGGATCAGCACCAAGTTTGTCCAACATGGTAGCAACCATAGAAGATGTGGTGGTCTTGCCGTGAGTGCCCGCAACAGCAATGGTCTTGCGGCCGCGCGACAAATACGAGAGCATCTTAGCGCGAGGCCAAATAGGAATGGAAAGCTCACGTGCGCGAATGACCTCTGGATTTGTCTCTGGGATTGCGGTAGAGGTAACAATGACATCAGGCATCACAGCGTCAATAGTGGCTGCGGTGTGGCCGATGCTTACCTGAATACCTGCATCTTCAAGCTCTCTAACATAATGCGAGCTCTTTAGATCGGAACCAGTAACGGTGCAGCCGCGCTCGTGCAGAACAAGCGCAATTCCGCTCATACCTGCTCCACCAATTCCAATAAAATGTGCACGCGAGATGGTCTTCTCGCCCATGGAATCTGCCATAAGAGAGCCTTTCCAAGTATTGTTATCGTTTGAGTCCTGGACATACCAAGACATGTTTACTCTAACGCAAAACCGAATGTTTTATGCGCCACAAACGGCACTTTCCACGGCGTCAGCCACAAGAGATGCGGCGCTGCGCTGGTCAAGTGTGGCAGCAGCCTCAGAAAGCTTTTTGCGCTGTTCTGCGTTGTCTACCAGATCAAAGAGAGCTGTCGAGAAGGTCGTGGTGCCCACCTGGTTATCTGGCACCAGAATAGCTGCTCCCGCATCCGACAACAGATGCGCGTTAGTAGTCTGATGATCTGCTGTTGCTAGAGGGTACGGCACCAAAATGCTAGGAAGCTCAAGCGCTGCAATCTCAGCCACAGAGGATGCTCCAGAACGAGAAACTACCAGGTCAGCTGCAGCAAGCATGGCACCCATGTTGGAAATGTAGGGCTTAATCTCCCAGCGAGCAGTCTCCTCGTCAGAAAGCTGCATAAGCGAGACAACCTCGTCGTAGAGCTTTTGGCCTGTTGACTGGATGATGCGAAGGTTAGGACGAGAAAGAAGCTCCTGCTTAAGTGCAGCAAATGTCTCGTTGATGCTGCGTGCGCCCAGACTGCCGCCAAAGATAAGCAGCAATGTTTGATTGTCTGCAATGCCCAGTTCTTGCCTAGAGGTGGCTCTATCAGCAGAAAGGACACTCTTACGCACGGGATTTCCGGTGACCACAATGGTGTCCTGAGCTTTAACGCGTCCCTCAAAAGCCTTGCGAGCCTCTGGGAAGGCAATGCATACCTTAGAAGCTTTACCAGCAGAAACGCGATTAGCAAGACCTGTTACCGAGTTCTGCTCGTGAATCAAATACGGGATGTTCAGCTTAGCGCAAAGTTGAAGCAATGGCAGCTCAACATAGGCTCCAAAGCCAATGGCAACATCAGGAGCTCCCTGCTCTTTGAAACGCTTGTGCAGCTGCATCTTTGCGCGCTCAAGATTGTATGCCGCGCTTATAAGTGTCCAAGGGCGCCTGCGATCAAAGCCATTTACATGGATAGGTACCAGCTCAAATCCTGCCTCAGATACCAGCGTACCCTCAAGCTTATTGGGCTGACCGTAAAACGTAACCTGGTGACCACGCTCACGAAGCTCCTCAGCTAGAGCCAGAGCTGGGTTAATGTGACCTGCGGTTCCACCTGCAGCAATTGCAACAGAGAGTTTCTTCTGTTCTGCCATGCAATCCATCTCCTAGAAATCAGCTATCGACGAGGCCTGGTGCTATTTCCACGAAGCCTGTCCGATGCAGAAGGTCCCAAATCAATCCTGCGCCTTCCGGAGGCATCTGTCGTAATACGGCCTTGAGGGGCGTCGTCATCTCTTGAGCGCAAAACGCCTCGTGATGGGCGCGCGGAGCTTTGTGCACTGCTCTTAGGGCGAGAAGAACGTGGGAGTGGCATGCCTACTCCTACCCCACCATCAACCATGGTAAGACCAGCAAAACCTGGGGCATCAAAGGTATCCTGCTCTTCAGCTATGCTCCAAGAAGCGCGCTGCCTATCGTACTCGGTTTCTGGAAGCCTTGACTGCCTTGAAACAGACATCAAAAGACCAACCATCAAGATACTAGACATGATGGTTGAACCGCCGTATGAGATAAACGGCAGTGGCTTACCAGAAAGAGGCAAAAGGCCCAAAACACCACCGATGTTAACAAAGGCCTGGATGATAAACATAGAGGTACAACCTGCAGCAATAAGCCTGCCGGTCAAATCTGGTGCATAGCGAGCAATCTTAAAGCCTGCCCATACCAGGGCGCCAAATACAGCCAAAAGACCCAAAACGCCAATAAAGCCCAGCTCTTCTCCAATAACCGCAAAAATAAAGTCATTGTGAGCCATAGGAAGATAGGAATATTTCTGGCGAGAAAAGCCAAAGCCAACACCAAAAATACCACCAGAGCCAAAGGCATAAAAGCCCTGTGCAAGCTGATAACCTGCACCGTAATAATCAGCCCAAGGGTTGAACATAGTCACAACGCGAGCACGCGAATAATCATCTTTAAGAGATAAGAACGCAAAGCCAATAAAGCCAGCAACAGCAATAGTTGCCAGAACCCTTCGGTCAACATCGGCAAGGTAGCCAATGACCAAAAGTGTTCCCACAATAATCAATGTGGAGCCCTTGTCTGGCTGGGCCAAAATAAGAAGCAGTGGCGCAAGCGCAGCAATAGCAAACTTTTTAAAGAACTCCATCTGATCTATGGTCTGATCAATAAAGTACTGCTGAGCCAAATACGAGACAGAAATTAAGATGGTAATCTTTGCAAACTCAGACGGCTGGAAAGAAAACGGTCCAACTGAAATCCAACGGGTTGCACCATATGCATCAGCGCCAGCAATAGGAGTAAAAATAATTGCTAGCATTCCAATGGTCACAATCCAGATAGGTACCTGGAAGTTTCTTACTACTGCGCGGTAGTCAATGCGAGAAACAATAAACGCTAACGCAACTCCTGCTGCAGCAAAGCCAAGCTGACGCTGCACGTAGTAGAAGGGGTTATAGCCCATGTCCTCAGAAGTCATTGCAGAAATCGAGGATGCGGAATAAATCATTACCAGGCCAAAGCACACCAGAATAGCCGTTGATACCAGAAGCACCAGACGAGGCTGCATAAAACGCTCTGGAATAGCACCAAAGCGGCCTTTAGCCTGCGAGCCCTCGGAAGATTTCTGGCGAGAAGTACGTGGTTGCTGCGCGCGCTCCCCTGTTCTGTTTCTGCTGGTAGCCATTATCGACCGCTCTCTTTGTGAGCAAGATCTGCCACGAGCTGTTTAAAGACACGACCACGCTGAGCCATGCCTGTGAACTCGTCAAATGAGGAACATGCTGGTGAGAGAAGCACTACAGAACCTGGACGAGCAAGCTCTACCGCACGGTCAAAAGCTTCATGCATATGAGGCTCTTCTACCACTTCTGCACGTCCGCCAGAAACGCGACGAAGCGCCTCTGCAAAGCGAGGACCAGCCTCTCCAAAGCAGATTGCATATGCGCAGGTAGCAGACACCTTCTGAGCAAAATCATCAAGCTCTGTGCCCTTATCGTGACCGCCAAGTAGCAAAATAACGTCTTTACCTGGAAACGAAGTTAATGATTTTTCAACTGAATCAGTGTTTGTTGCTTTGGAATCGTTAACGTACAAAACACCATTAACCGTATCAACTGGCTCAATTCTGTGCTCAAGCGGCATAAAGTCCAACAGGGCATGCCTAATAGAAACAATATCAAGCCCCAGGAATAAGCCACATGCAGCTGCAGCAAGAGCGTTGAGTGCATTGTGCGCTCCCCTAATGTGGAGTGCATCAGCTGCTACAAGCTCCATCTCTTTACCAGATAGCCTGACCACCAGCGCTCCATTGCGTACAAAGGCGGCATTTTGCGTACCGGGATCTGTCTGAGCAAGATGGCATACGGCAATGCCGCGAGCCTCAAGGCGAGAAGACACGTCTTGGCAGAACTCATCCAAGTCAGAGACAATTGCCAGGTCATTTGCATCAAGGTTGGCAAAAATCTTCTCTTTAGCTGCTGCATACGCCTCGAGTGAACCATGCCACTCAAGGTGATCCGGCGTAATGTTTAAAAGCATCGCAACGTGAGGATGCAATTTTTGAGTAGTAGCAAGCTGGAAGCTTGAAAGCTCTGCTACAAACCAGCTCTTAGGCTTTCTCTCTGCAAGTTGGTCAGTAATAGTAAGACCAATATTGCCAACAGCGCTTGCATCAAGACCTGCATACTGCAGGATTGACGTGGTCAAGCTTGTGGTAGTAGTTTTACCGTTTGTGCCAGTAATACCAATCCACTGTGAAGGGCTCTCTTGATAGGCAAACTCTGGCTCGCCCATAATCTGCTTAGAAGCTGCCTTTGCACTTAAAAACAGCTCAGAGGTGTCTGGAATACCAGGAGATGCAATAGTCAGGTCAAAGGTACCCTTAACCTGATCAGAGCCGCATTGTACCTGTACGCCTGAGTCTGCAAGCTCTTGGATCTTCTCGCCAACAGTAGCATCTGCGCCGCCCACAAGAGTTACGGAAGACACACGACCCTCTGACTGCTGCAGCAAATACGTGCAGACAGAGACGCCGGTCTTACCAAAACCAAGAACACATACATTTCCAAGTGTTTCTAGAAGCGACACGCAAGCGATCCTTTCTAAGAGCAATATCTTTAGTGAAGCTGGAAGTACAGAGCAAAGCCCAGAGCAGCAAAGGCGCCGGAAATAATCCAGAATCTAAAGACTACTTTTGTCTCGTTCCAGCCAAGTTTTTCAAAGTGATGATGCAGTGGAGCCATCAAGAATACGCGCTTTTTAGTTGCCTTGTAGCTGACAACCTGAATGATAACGGACAGTGCCTCGATGATAAAAAGACCGCCCATGACCAGGGAAATTACCTCTGTCTTGGTAAGAACGGCCAGGGCCGCAAAGGCAGCGCCCCAGGCAAGAGAGCCGGTGTCTCCCATAAAAATGCTTGCAGGATAGCTGTTAAACCACAAAAAACCAATACAAGCGCCTGCGATAGATGCGGCAAAAACAGCAAGGCTACTCTCGCCATAGCGGAAAGCTACCGCAGCCATAAAAATCATGACGACCATAACGCAGCCACCAGCCAGGCCATCAAGGCCGTCAGTCAGGTTAACAGCGTTGGAGAGGCCAGCCATGAGCAAAAAGACAAAGAAAAGATACAGCCAAGGGATAGAAATAATGTTTCCGCCTAAATTGACGGTAGTGGTGAGGATACCCAGGTTGATATCAAGACCACCAGGGAACGCAATAATGGGCGTAATGCCCCAAATGTTAACTGCTGCCAGACAAAATGCAACAGAAATGGTAATAAGTCCAGCCATCTTCTGAGATGCGGTAAGGCCAAGGCTTCTACCATGAGCAACAGACTCGATATCGTCCAGAAGACCAAGCGAGCCTGTGAGCAGCATAGCTGCCATAGCAAGAATGAGGTCGGTGTTCCACTGAGCAAGTGCAATACAGGTCAGCACAATGCTTACCAGCATAACGACGCCGCCCATAGTAGGAGTACCCTGCTTGACCAGGTGCTGCTGAGGGCCGTCAGCACGAACCTGCTGGCCCACTCCCTCTTTCTTCATCAACTTGATAAAGAGTGGCATTAAGATCAACGTGATGATGCAGGAGACACCAAGTGCTACAAACACCTGGTATGTTGGGTAAATAGTCTGGTAAAACATTACTCAGTAACTCCTTTTACAAAAATATCAAGCTGGGCAGACCTCGATGCCTTGGCGAGAAGAACGTCTCCTTGCGCAAGTACTGGTCCGAGCACGGTAAGTGCTTCGTTGACATCACTGAACTGTTCAATTTTATCTTCCGAGAAACCCATAACGCGCGCAGCTTCAACCATTTCGCGCGCGGCTCCCGTGCCTACAAAGGCAACAAGGTCTGGGTTTTTAGCAGCAATATAGGCACCCACATAACCGTGGAGGCGCTTCTCCTCTGGTCCAAGCTCGCCAATCTCTCCGATAAGAGCAATGCGGCGGCCTTCCGCTGGCATCTGCATCAAAACATCAAGGGCAGCAGCTGTTGAGTTAGGACTTGCGTTGTAAGAATCGTCAATAATCTTGGCACCGCAGGTTGCGTCAAGTACCGAAAGACGCATACGAGTGGCAGGCATCTGCTCAATGGCCTCTGCAGCAGCGTCAAGATCAAGACCAAGCGTCTCTATAGCCTCAAGTGCCAAAAGAAGGTCGTCGACAACAACGCGCCCAGGTACCTCAAGAGTTACCGTGCGTGACCAGCCGGATGCAGCAACAATAGTGGCAGTTGGAAGGCCCTCCTCGTCAAGAGTGACCTGCTGTGCGCTCATGAGGTCAGCTCCTGTGGCGCCCACTGTCTTGCAAACAACGCGAGCAGGACGAGCAAACTCATCTGCAATGAACTTGGTGTAGTCCCCCGCCGAAGCCTGAATAAGCGTAGGTTCAATTGAGCCAAATGCGCGCATGCCCGAGACAATCTCTGCCTTAGCGCGCGCAATGTTTTCTCTGCTGCCGAGAAGACCAATGTGGCTGGTACCAACGTTGGTAATGACTGCCACTGTTGGACGAGCAACCGAGGTGAGCCTGGTAATCTCGCCGGCGTGATTCATGCCCAGCTCAAGCACAAGCACCTCGGTATCCTCTGGAGTAGAAAGTACCGTAAGTGGCAGGCCAATAAGGTTGTTGTGGTTACCGGCGGTAGCATGCACACGGCGGGTAGCGCCGATGCCACGACGAAGCATTTCTTTGGTAGTAGTTTTACCAACTGATCCGGTTACACCTACAACCAGCCAATTTGGATGGGCTTCTCGCCAAGCGGCGGCAAGAGCCAGCAGGAATGCCTCACAGTCATCGTCAGCGGCTTCAAGAACGCTGACTCCTGTGGCGGCCAGGTTGTCGAACAGATTGTCTGCTACAGGCTCAGATGCCACTACCACAGCAGCGCCCGCCTGGGCAGCAGATAAGAGATAGGAGTTTCCATTGACCTTCTCGCCAGCGAAGGCCACAAAGAGCGAGCCTTCCTGGACCTCACGAGAGTCGATGACGGCCGCGCCCGCAACCTCGCGGGTTCCGCGGTGGAGCAGTCGTGCATTTGTAGCTGCGACTATCTGTTCAACCGAAAGCTTAACCATGAGCTCTCCTAGTTATTGATTGGTTGAATATTAAGGCGTGTAGCTGCGTCTTTTGCAAATTGCGAGAAGACCACAGCAGCAGACTGCGATGCAAGCTGGTGGGTATCGTTAAGTCCAACGTAAACCATCAAATCAGATTCTGATGGATTCACGATACCGCAGAAGGAAGCAACAAAACCGGAATTCTCGCCGTACGAGCCGGTTTCTTCCACAACCTGCTGGCCCGTACCTGTTTTACCAGCAACGGTATAACCATAGATACCTGCACGAACACCGGTACCCTCTTTGACAACGGTAGTCATCATGTCAAGCTCGGCTGAAGCTGTGGAAGCGGAAATAACGTCTTTAGTAGGCCAGGTAACCTCTTGACCGCCCTTAGAAACCATAAAGTGTGGAGTCACCATAGTTCCCTTATTGGCAACAGCGGTATATGCGCGAATGACCTGGATAAATGGGATTGCAAGGCCCTGACCAAACGCCATGTTTCCGCCAGTTGGGCCTTCATATTCGTCCAGAGAGCGGACAATTCCTGTAGCTTCACCAGGGAAGTCAATGCCTGTGGTGTGACCTATACCAAACTTATCAATTCCTGCTGCAAAGCGCTCATCACCTATGAGCTGTGTCTCGAGGAAGGCCATACCAACGTTCGAGGAACGTCTGAGCATCTCTCTTACGCTCATGTCCATGGCGCTGGTACGCCAATCGTCGTCGGTAACCTTGTTATCGCCAACTTTGAGCTCGGTTGGGATATTGAAGGTTGAATTTGGACCAAAGAGGTTGTCATCTATACCAATTGAGGTAGTAATTACCTTAAATACGGAGCCTGGCTCATAGATACTTGAGACAAGCTTGAGGTTGAGAGATTCGTAGTCAACGCCGTTATCGCTCTTAAAATCTGGCAGAGGGTATGAAGCTGCGGCATAAATCTCTCCGGTACGAGGATTCATAGCCATGATTGAGCCACCCTGCTGGGCCTCAATGTCTTTTACTGCAGCAGTCAGCTGCTCTTCTGCCTTCTTCTGCAGCTCAATATCAATGGAAAGAACAATATCCTGGCCGTTTTGTGCCTCAGTGATGTTTGAAGTACCGCCCGCAATTGGCGTACCACCAGCGCCGGTCTCTACAATCATGTGACCGTTAGTGCCCGCAAGGATATCGTTGTAGTAATACTCCAGGCCAGAAGCGCCCTCATTATCAGCGTTTACAAAGCCTAGAATCTGAACGCCAACGTTGCCATATGGATAGACACGCTTGGTGTTGTTAACAAAATAGACGCCTTTGAGGTTTTTCTCGTCAAGTGCTTTTTCAATCTTGGAAGCGGTATCCGTGTCAACACGACGACGCACGTAAACAAAGGTGGTGTCTTGCTGCAGGTCCCCAAGGTAGTCTGAAGGACTTCCGCCTAGAAGCGAGGCAAAAACCTGAGCTACGGAGCTTGCGTCTTTGATCTCTGAAGGATTGGCGTAGATGTCTTTGCAGTCAACGCTCATGGCTAAGACATTGCCGTTGCGGTCGTAAATGGTGCCACGGCGAGCGTGCAAGACAATGTCGTTGGTGCGGTTATTCTCGGCGCCCTTTGCAAGATCTGCTGCCGTAAAGATTTGCAGCCAAGCAAGCCTAAGAACAACAATTGCCACCATAATTGCCATAGCAGCTGCTACGCGACGGAGTCTACCTTCAGGGCCAACACCATCCGAGCCACCGCTGCTACCACGATGACCACGAAAATGCACACGAGAGGCCTCGTCGTACGAGGCCTCAGGAGTTTTTCTGCGCGATGCGCGAGTATGTCGATTCTGCGTACTCACAACGTATATTTTACGCCTAAGCGTTGTTGCTTACGTCTACAACAGGACGATTTGTCTCAAGAGTCATACCATAATTCTGAGTAGCAATGCGCTCAATGCGTGTTGTACTTGCAAGCAGGGAGCGAGAAACGCGCAGGGAATCGTTAGTTGCGGTTGTTGCGCGCATTTCATTTCTGATGACGTTATTAGCCTGAAGAGTTGAAACCGTAGCGGTAGAGATGCCAATACGGACAACACCAAGTGTCAGGAAGAGTGCTGCAGCAACAGCAATAAGCTTGACGCGCTGGATGAACTGGCTGCTTACGCCACGACGAGCATCAGCATCAAGGCCACCACCAGGGACAACCTCAAAAGATGTGCGAGTGCTCTGTTCAGGAGCGTACTCATGCTCAAACTGAATTGCGCGTGCTACAGCTTCTGATCCGTAACGTGCCATTAAACTTCAATCCCTTCAAAAACTTCTTAACAACAAGCAACAAGTGCTATGGGGTACTTCATTTCTCTGGGTCGCGTTTAACCGCTACCCTCATCAGGGCGCTTCTCGCCCTTGGGTTGCGCTCTATCTCTTCTGGAGTGGCCACAAGAGGTTTGCGCGTAATCACGTCAACTATCGGCACTTGACCGCACATACAAACCGGAAGGTCTGGCGGGCAGATACAACCTTGACTGAGCTCGGAGAACACGTGCTTGACAATGCGATCTTCAAGCGAGTGGTACGAGATAACGCAAATCCTGCCTCCTGGATTAGCCCAGGCAATTGCAGAGCGTAGTCCGCGCTCCAAAACCTCAAGCTCGTGGTTTACTTCAATACGAAGTGCTTGGAACGTCTTTCTGGCGGGATGTCCGCCGTGACGACGCGCTGCTGCAGGAATTGCCGCCTTGATTACCTCAACAAGCTCAAGCGTCGTTTGGATGGGACGCTTTTCTCGCGTTTGTACAATGCGTCGTGCAATGCGTGAGGCAAATTTCTCGTCTCCGTAAATTCGAAGGATTCGGGCGAGGTCGGCTTCGTTGTAGGTGTTGATGACCTCTTGTGCAGTTGGAGTTTGTTTGCCCGGGTCCATTCTCATATCCAACGGGGCATCTTCGTGGTACGAAAAGCCTCGCTCTGGGATATCAAGCTGAGGAGAAGAAACACCAATGTCAAAAAGGAAACAGTCAACTCCGGGGACTTCTGCAGAGACGAGAAGTTCATCGAGGTCGCCAAAGTTTCCCTTAAGCGGCAAAAACTCCGCGTTTGGTACTTCTTGCTTCAGGCGAGCAGCTGCTGCTTGATGAGCCATTGCGTCCTGGTCAATTCCAATAGAAAGACCGTCTGGAGCAATCAGCTTTGCCATCTCTACGGTGTGACCCGCTCCTCCCAAGGTGCAGTCGCAAACAACTTCACCTGGCTTGGGGTCCAGCTCGCGCAGCACTTCTGCAAGCATTACTGGTTGGTGCCGATATTCGACTTTCAAGTTACCGTCTTCTACCTTCACGATCTTCTCGCCTCACTAGGCGCCAAAGATGAGGTCCTCGAGCGTTGCAACGCGGTCATCTGCCGAGAAGAGGCTGTTCCACTTGTTGGTGTTCCAAATCTCAAAGTGGTCGCCGTTACCGACAATGGTGACGTCGCGGTCAAGCTGGAGCTTCTCCCTAGCCTGTGGATCGGACTCGTCAATCTTTCCCAGAGCAACGCGGCCGGCCGAGTCAATGTCGACGGTTGTTGCTGCTGCGTTCAGCATGCGAAGTGCTGTGACGTCGTCGCGGTTCCTTGGGTTGAGGTTCAGACTTGCAATCCAAGCCTCATACGCTTCAGGTGAGTAGCCGTAAAGCGCGTCCTGTCGACGGAGCAAGATGACAACATCTCCAAGCTGCTTGCGCTGAGGTGCAGGAAGAGTCACGCGAATCTTGGAGTCCAGCGAGCGCTGATACTGACCAGTAAGCATGTCTCCCCCTTTCACGTTGGCGCCCCTTGCCGCGCGGGCTGTGTTTGTGTTGTGTGTGCGCGGCAATGCTTGGGCATAGTCCGTCGATTGAACGTGAAATAAATATAACTCATTCCGACACTTAGACACACTAGAAAACACTTTCCAACACCAAGTATTTTTCTTATGGTCTAGCTGGGGTTTAACGTAGATGTGAATTGATGGAGCAAGACCACAATATGTAGTGTTTAAAAAAATCCGAACTACAAAAGAACGGATTTTCTTAGTCTTAGACACGATTTATTAAATTTTTTATGAAGTGAAAATTTTTGAGGAAATTGTGGTGAACTCGTGGCGAAAATCACACGTTACTCAAACAAAACCTTCGTCTTGCTTTTACGCAGTCACCACTTTGCCCCACACCTGTCCCACGCTTGTCCCACACTTGTCCCACGCTTGTCCAACACTTGCGTCAAGCGCGATTATTTGTCCGCATGAACGTGGGCTCTTGGGTGAGCCTCAAGGTACACGTCTCTAATGTGCGACCTATCTACGTGCGTATAGAGCTGCGTGGTTGAAATATCAACGTGTCCCAAAAGCTCCTGCACCGAGCGAAGATCAGCGCCGCCTTCTAGAAGGTGTGTGGCAAAACTGTGGCGCAGTGTGTGAGGATGCAAACCTTCAATCCCCACTACCCTGCCATAATTTGCCACCAGTTTATGTACCGACTGGCGAGAAATACGTCCACCCCGAGCGTTTACAAACACCTCGGATACCTGGCCGTGCTTAAGCAAAAGCGAACGAGCCTCATAAAGGTATGTTTTAAGTGCACGATGCGCAGAGCCCAACACAGGGACTACGCGCTCTTTGGAACCCTTACCAAAAACACGCAAGAGTTCATCTTCTAGAAGGACACCTCGAACCTCAAGATCGCAAAGCTCAGACACACGAAGGCCGCATCCATACAGCAGCTCAAGTATGGCTCTATCTCGAATACCTAAAGGCGAATTAGGAAATGGCTGGTCAAGCAGCTCTTCTGCCTTCTCTTGAGAGATAACATCAGGAAGCCTTTGAATTCTTGCTGCGGTAGGTAAATCTTCAGCTGGAGATGACTCACAAATTTGCTCAACAGCCATAAACTTGTGGAAGTTTCTAAGTGCTGCAGTGTGGCGCTCAACCGAAGCTGGAGCCATACCTAAATCTCTAAGAGAGCCTATGTACTCTTCAACATTGGAGCGAGTCACTTGGTTGGGCAAAATAATTTTTTTGCCATTCAGCCAAAGCAAATAACCCTCTAAATCTCTGGTATAGGCATCAAGCGTATTTACAGAAAGACCTCGCTCAACAGCAACGTACGCTAAAAATTCTGTACGCGCCTGAGCGAGGTCCATAAGTATTCTTCCCTAGTAAAAATTCTGCTTAGAGAGACTGGTTTACATCATAACGGTCAACACCCTCATGATGAGCGATTGCTGCACGTGCAAACTCACGGAACAAAGGTGCAGGATGAGTTGGACGGCTCTTAAACTCTGGGTGTGCCTGACTTGCAACAAACCAAGGGTGAACAGACTCTGGAAGCTCAATCATCTCTACAAGGCGATCGTCTGGAGAAACACCAGAAACTACCAGACCAGCCTCAACAAGCTGATTACGGAATACGTTGCTTACCTCATAGCGGTGACGATGACGCTCGTAAACCAAGTTGTTGCCATATGCCTCGTGTGCAAGAGTTCCCTCAACAATCTTACAAGGATAAGAACCAAGGCGCATGGTACCGCCCTTGTCAGTAATATCCTCCTGATCAGGCATAAGATCGATGACAGGGTATGGAGTATCTGGACCGAACTCTGCTGAATTTGCACCCTCCATGCCGCAGACGTCACGAGCAAACTCAGTAACAGCCATCTGCATACCAAGGCAAACACCAAGGTAAGGAATCTTGAGCTCACGAGCACGACGAATAGCAACCATCTTGCCCTCTACGCCGCGAAGACCAAAGCCACCAGGAACCAAAATGCCGTCCGCACCAGCAAGCTCCTGCTCTACGTCTTCTTCTGTCAGCTCTTCACCATTTACCAGGCGGATATCAACGTGCCTGCCATAGAAAATACCAGAGTGGTGAAGTGCCTCAATAACAGAAAGGTAGGCATCAGGCAGCTGCGTATACTTGCCGACAACATAAATTCTTGTTGCGTCTTCAAGCGCATTTGCCTTATGCATAGCGGTAGTAAATGCTTCCCAGCTGCCAAGATCACTTGGACGGACTTCAAAACCAAGACGCTCAAGTACCTTTTTGTCAAACCCCTGTGCAGCCAGGTGTGCTGGAACGTCGTAAATTGAAGGCAGATCATTGTTTTCAAAAACACAATCTGCATCAACGTCGCAGAAATTAGCGATTTTCTCGCGAATAGATTCATCCACAGAATGGCTGGAACGGCACACGATAAAGTCTGGCTGAATACCAAGGGAACGAAGCTCTTTTACGGAGTGCTGCGTAGGCTTAGTCTTAACCTCGTGAGCAGCAGCAATATAAGGAACAAGGCTCACGTGAATAATAGCAACGTTGCTTGCGCCACGCTCTTTTCTAAACTGGCGAATTGCCTCAACAAAAGGCTGAGACTCAATATCACCAATAGTGCCACCAAGCTCTGTGATGACTACATCAGCATTAGTAACCTCTTCAATGCGAGCAAAACGAGCCTTAATTGCATCAGTTACATGAGGAATTACCTGAACTGTACCGCCAAGGAAGTCTCCAGCGCGCTCACGCTGAATCAAAGACTGATAAATGAGGCCAGTGGTGAAGTTAGACTCCCTGGTAAGATTCTCGTCAATAAAGCGCTCATAATGACCAAGGTCAAGGTCAGTCTCTTTACCGTCCTCAGTGACAAAAACCTCACCATGCTGGAAAGGACTCATAGTGCCTGGGTCAACATTGAGATATGGGTCAGCTTTTTGCATCATGACCTTATAGCCACGAGCCTTAAGAAGTCGGCCGAGAGATGCAGCAGTGATTCCTTTTCCAAGAGAAGAAACAACGCCACCTGTTACAAATATGTGCTTGGTCATGGATTACTCCCGTAGGTAAGATTAGCCAATTACATTTCTACGGGTCTTTATATTATTCCGCTTTAAGGCCCATAGTGCCGAGAAATTTAATCTCCAAACAAATACATTGTTATGTCCATGTAGTTCTGAAAAATCTAGCGGACTTCTGACAGCAGCTCATGCGCGTGAGCCAAAGAAGCCTCAGTTATAGAGCCTGAAAGCATGCGTGCAATCTCTTCTTCTCTCTGAGTGCCAGAAACCTCTGTAAGAGAAGTTATAGGAAGCGCGTTATGTTCTTCTGTCTTTGAGACTACATACTGTTTAGAGGCCATAACAGCAACCTGTGGCAAGTGAGTCACCACAATCACCTGATGGGTTTTAGCAAGCTGCGCTAAAACCTCTGCAAGAGCAACGGCAGTAGCTCCACCAACGCCAGCGTCAACCTCATCAAATACAAGGGTATCGCAGACGTCAGACTCTCCTAGAACCACTTTGCATGCAAGCATGACGCGAGAAACCTCGCCACCAGAGGCAATCTTTCTAAGTGGACGAGCAGTCATCTGAGCTGAAGGCTTATACATAAGCTCAATCTTTGTAGATCCAACTTTATTCCACTGCTCAAAAGAAAGATCTTCAAAGTTCAATTCAATCTGAGCTGAACCCATCTGCAGATGACTCATTTGCTTAGTAACAGCATCACAAAGTTTTGGAGCTGCAGCAACACGAACCTTTTTAAGTGCCTGAGCCTTTACGGTAAGAGTCTCTTTTGCCCTATCTACTTCTGCCTGCGCCTCACGGACAAGCTTTTCTGTATCTCTTGTAACCTCAAGAAGATTTTGAGCTGCCTGGTATTTCTTAAATACATCTTTCATACCAGGACCATACGTTCTCATAAGACCCTGAAGACGAGCCATGCGGCTTTGCATCTCTTCAAGAGCTTCTTCATCAAAATCAAGAGAACCGACATAACTTCTGAGCTCTGAAGAAACATCCTCAATCTCTATAAGTGCGCTTGAAAGAGACTCTGCATAGGTACCTAACGTATCATCAAACGTTGAAGCGCTTTGAAGCATTTGAACTGCATCGGAGAGAGAATCAATGATGCCCTCATCATCTGAAAGTAACTCATGTGTTCCTCCTGCAGCTTGAAGGAGAGCCTCTGCGTGTTCAAACCGAGGAAGTTGCTCTTCTAGGTCTTCTAACTCTCCTTCTTTAGGAGAGACCTCATCAATTCTTTGGACAAGAAATGCCGCTTCATCAATTTTTGCATTGCTAGACTGACTTACTTCAATAACCCGCTGAAGCTCGGTAACCGCAGCATGGTAAGCATGAAGAGCATCTATATACTCTGTCTGGTAAGACTGAATATCTGAACCAATCCATGCGTCCAGCATGCTGACATGATTCTTTACATCAAGCAATCTTTGGTGCTCGTGCTGACCACACAAATCAATTGATGTTCCAATGCCTCCAGCCAGCTCTTTAACTGATGCCATGTGGCCATCAATCTCTACTCTGCCTCTGCCATCAGCAGAGACTTTTCTAGAGACTACAATTCCCTCTTGATCTTCTGGCGAGGTAAAAAAGCGTGCCTCAACCCTAAGAGCGTCTGTTCCTTCTCTTACTGCAGAAGCATCCGCACGCTCTCCTACTAAGAGCTTAATGGAAGATAAAAGAGCGGTTTTACCAGCACCTGTCTCTCCTGTTAAAACAGTTAAACCTGAGGCGGGTGCAAGAGAAGCGTCTTCAATAAGTGCAACATTTTGCACGCGAAGTTCATCAAGCATATATGACCTGCTTACTGACCAGTTTTACCGTAAAATACACGAGAAACTGAACGATAGAAACTATCAGCACTTCTATCAAGCAGAATGATATCTCCTGGTCCACGGCTAATACGAGCTTTGGTAGCCACACCCTCTTCTGGATGCTTAATGTTTTGCCCATCAGAGAAGAAGTGACATGTCGCCGGCCTATCTTTTGACATGGTAATTTCAACCACATCAGAAGGAGAGGTAAGGAATGCACGAGCCAAAATAGTATGTGGTGCGATTGGCACGCAAACCATTCCCGAGAACTCTGGTGTAACAATAGGGCCACCAGCAGCAAGAGCATAGCCGGTGGATCCAGTTGCTGTACTAACAACAAAACCATCACCGCGAAGCTTATCAATATGGTTGCCTGATACAGAAACTGTAAACTCAACCATATCGCCTGCTCCACCTCTGGAAACTGCAAAATCATTGAGCGAGAAGGTCTTCTCGACGTAAGTTTCTCCAGATGGAAGCTCATACTCTGTTTCTATTGCAAGTGTTGCTCTTCTAGATACGTGAAGCTCTCCAGCAAGAGCATCAGCTACCATCTCAATCATTTGATGAGGAGTTGCACTAGTTAAAAAGCCAAGGTGACCATAAGAGATACCCAAAATTGGAATTTCTGAATACTCAACAATTTTGGCGGCCCTCAGAAGCGTTCCGTCTCCACCAAGAGAAATAACAAGCTGGCAATCAGAACAATCTACAACTTTATCCGGGAATAGCTTTTTATCGTGTGCCCATTGAACATCACAGCCCTGCTCAAAGAGCCATTCTTCAAGTTCACGTGCACCAGAAACAGCAACTTCTCTTGAATAATTTGGAACAAGAAGTACCTTCACGCAAACCACTCTCCCGATTTTGCTTGATTGCACAACTGAAACAGTTAAAGCGTCTGATTCGATGTACTTAGTATACCTAAAAAAATACAAACAATACTACAAAATAGAACATTCGTTCTATTTCACTATTTCTACAGAATGACTCGATACCACTGAAGCAAGATCCAAATCATGCGAACCTGCCTCAAGCTGTCCAAACAGTAAATATTCCACGTTGCCCTTAGCACCGTGAATAGGACTTTCACACGCGCCCAAAGGACCCATATGAGCTTCCTTAAACGCATCGGAAACCTTTTGCAGCGTTTGCAGACGCACGGAGGCATCAGTCACAATACCGCCCTCACCCACTTCTTCCCTCTTAGCTTCAAACTGTGGTTTGACCAGTGTAACAAAGGCTCCTTCAGGAGCTAGAACATCTAAAACAGAAGGAAGAATTGACAAGATTGACGTAAACGATACGTCACATACAGCAACATCAAAAACGTGCGAGTAGCCCATTTCTGGCAGGGACGTAATATTTGTACGTTCGAGCAGTTCAACCCTGCTGTCGTTTCTGAGCGACCAATCAAACTGCGCATAGCCAACATCAACCGAGGTAACCGAAGCAGCTCCATGTTGAAGCAGGCAATCGGTAAAACCGCCAGTTGAACAGCCAATATCTAGACATTTTTTATTTTGAACCGTAAAATCAAAAACTTCAAAGGCACGCTCGAGCTTAAGTCCACCTCGGCTCACGTATGGAATAGCACCTTTTACGTGCAGAAACAATCCCTCAGGAACAAGCTCTCCCGCTGAGGTCAATCTTCTATCACTCGTAGAAACATCACCCGCAAGAATTGCGCGTAATGCAGCTTGAGTGTCCTTGAAAAATCCTTGCCTAACCAGCTCTTTATCGAGCCTTTGGCGAGAAATGCGTTGAGCCACTAGTGCTCATCGCTTTCTGAAACCGCGTCATCAGACGACGTTTCATATGCAGCTGAAGCCTCAACCTGCTCAGAAGAAGCCTGCTCATCAGTGGCAGCCGCTGCGCCGCTTGCGTCAGCTGCGTCCCCTGCTGCCTGGGCCTGAATCAGACGCTCTTCCTCTTCCAGCGTAAACTCTGTGGTGTCAACCATGTTGACAGCCTTTGAACCTAGAGCAATTGCCTCATCAAAGAGGTCAAGAGAATGCTCCAGCGAGACGTTCTTATCGCGAACTTGATCAACAATTGAATCAAGTCTTGCGGTTATCTGGTCAAAGCTCTGATATTCAGACGTATCGATTTTTGCCATGACTACTCTGCATCTTCCACAGAGCTCTCTGGCTCTTCTTCAGAAACGTCTTGCTCAGCAGACTGCTTATGGCACAGAGAATAAATGTCTTCTCCAGCCTCAACATCGTCAACAATACGACCAAGAACGCCGTTAATAAAGCGAGGAGAATCATCGCCGCAGTAAGCGCGAGCAAGGTCAACTACCTCGTTAATAGCAACAGCTACATCAACCTCAGGAACCTCAAGAATCTCGTAAAGAGAAATTCTTAAGAGATTTCGGTCTACGGAAGGCATGCGATCAATTGCCCAGTCTTTTGAGTAAGCAGCAATGATGTCATCAAGGTCATCTCTAATGCCATCTGCTCCCACTGCCAGCGACTGCGCATACTCATCAAGAGGTCCCTCGGAGAGTGTGTAGTCTCCGTCGAGGACCTCAAGAACGCTGCGATTAGTGGCTTCAGCCTGGAACAAAAGCTGTAGTGCTTGGCTACGGGCGCGGGTACGTCCAAAAAACTTAACGCTCAAGCCTACTCCTTAGGAAAAACAAGGCTGTCAATGTAAACATCAACGGAAGCAATGCTGACGCCAATCTGCTCATTTACGGCAGTTGCAACAGCAAGTCTTACCTCAGAAGCAAGCTTTGTGAAAGGATAACCATAGAAAACGGTAAGGTGAACTCCAAGATGAAGTTGACCGTTCTCTACGCCTGCCTCAACAGCCTTCTCTGGTGCAAGGCTTCTGCTGGTAAAGACGTTAATAAGGTTGGATGCCAGTGTATCGTTTCCGCCAACGGAGGCAACACCTTCAACACTTCCAGCTGCGCCGGAGACAACCGTTGAAATTACATCTTTTGAGATGCCGATGCCTGCTATACGAAGCTCTGTTTCAGCCATGTCTACCCCCTAAAAAGACAAACTGTCTTTGAAATAATTACTCAATACCTGTTGGGAGCTTATGCACCCAAAGCATATGCATTAAACGCGAGAAACAAACTTGCCGTCGCGGGTGTCAACCTTAATGCGCTCACCCTGGTTCAGATACATTGGAACCTGAAGCGTTGCACCAGTCTCAATAGTTGCTGGCTTGGTGCCGCCCTGAACAGTGTCTCCCTTGAAGCCTGGGTCAGTCTCAGTGATCTCTGCCTCAATGAACATTGGAGGCTCAACACCAAGAAGCTCAGTGTCTGCATAGAGAAGCTGTGCGTTATCGTTCTCCTTGAACCAGACGCTCTTCTCGCCAATGAAATCAGCAGGGACAGCTACCTGATCGTAAGTCTCGTTGTCCATGAAGTAGAAGGACTCACCGTCGTTGTAGAGGTACTGCATCTCTTTGGTGAGCAGAAGAACGTTCTCAAACTTGGTACCAGCGTTGCAGGTCTGATCAATAACGCGACCAGAGCGAAGGTCACGAATCTTATAGCGGACAAAAGCGCCGCCCTTACCTGGCTTTACGTGCTGGAACTCAACGATGGTGTAGTACTTATCGTTAATCTTAAGGCCAAGGCCGTTCTTGAAATCTGCGGTGCTGATAGTTGCCACGTCTAACTCTTTTCACTCGATAAAGTCGCGAGAAGAACGTGAATTTTCAAACTACCCGCGACACGTATATGCATGTTGGATTTTATCAGTTTCACGCCTTCCGTGCTGGCGGCTCTTGTGAAAATGCAAAATTTGCTTACTTCTTTTTAATAAAACTCTCTTTAATAAGGCGAGGAAGCTGTGGAATTGCCATAAGTCCGTGCTTAAAGACAAACCAGAAGTTTGGAGAACGCACGAGTTTCTCCTCCCCTATATAGGCGCGAATAGCCCTCAGTGTTGCTTTATTGTCTCGAGTAGAAAACGAGTAGTTACCATTGCTTTTAGTAAAGATAGCAAAGCGAGAAACGCTTTTGGTACGTCCCATAACCGAAGCTGCCACATGATCTATCTGATCCCAGGGAATCTGAATGTAATCTTCAGGATTTTTCTGGTTGTAGAACTCAAAGGCCTTATTACCAATAAGGATGTCGCCATACGTAGCTAGCCCGTGGAATGACGTTGCCTTTGCGGTGAAGTCAACCGTACTGTTTTGAGACTGAGCCATACAATCCTTTCAAAAAATGGGTCGCACCCATTATAGAGCGCGACCCATATTCGTGCGACTTTAAGTACTAGAACGTACTCTTACTCATTACATAAAGCCAAGGAGTCGACCAATAATACCAACGGCAAAGAGAGCCAGGATGATAGCAATTGGAGAGACCTTCTTCTTAAGCAGTGAGCAGCAAAGCAGTGTCAGACCAACAGCTGCCAGTCCAGGAATGAGCGAGTCAAGATTGGACTGAAGCGTAGTTACCTTCATTGGGTCAAGACCATTTGGTCCAAGAGTAGCATAAAGCTTTAATGCTTGATGCACTCCTTCTACTCCGGAAGGAAGCTTTGTCCAGTCAATGTATGCGCCTGCCTGCTGAGGAATGGTAGAGACAACTGGGGTAAATGAAATTGAAACCCAACGCTGTACCAGGGCACCAATGATAAACATACCAAGAATAGAAGCACCCTCGGTAATCTTGCCCAGCATACCACCAGAAAGATCGGAAGAAATTGAAGCGCCTGCCTTGTAGCCAAACTCCTGGGTGTACCACAGGAAGGTAAGGCGGATGACGTTCCACAGAACAAAGAAGAGAATAGGGCCAAGTGCAGAACCACCAGCGGCAATAGATGCGCCGAGTGCTCCAAGAATTGGACGGACGGTAAACCAGAAGACTGGGTCGCCAACACCGGCCAGAGGACCCATCATGCCTACCTTAACGCCCTGAATTGCAACGTCATCAATAGGCTCACCGTTAGCACGTCCCTCCTCCAGTGCAAGGGTAACGCCCATGACTGGTGCAGAAACATAAGGGTGAGTGTTGTAGAACTCAAGGTGGCGCTTAAGAGCTGCTACCTGATCTTCTTTGTTTGGATAAAGCTTTTTGATGGCTGGAATCATTGAGAATGCCCAACCACCGTTCTGCATACGCTCGTAGTTCCAAGAACCCTGAAGGAACTGATGACGAAGAGCAACAGACATGCGGTCTTTCTTAGAAAGCTGAATCTTATTCTCCATTAGTTTCACGCTCCTTCAGAATTAGTAGTTGTCAATAATGTCGCCGAGCGGATCACCAGATCCACCGCCTGCACCGCCACCCTGCTTAGCAAGGTCTTTAAGACCAATGTAGAGAATAGCAAGGCAAGCACCGATAACACCAAGAGCAATAAGAGTGAGCTGGTTAATAGCAGCAAAGACAAAGCCAAGTGCAAAGAACGGCCAAACCTCACGAGTAGCCATCATGTTAATGACCATTGCGTAACCAACAGCAGCAACCATGCCGCCGCCAACTGCCATACCGCCAGTGAGCCACTTAGGCATTGCGTTTAGAGCATCAGTGACAATAGCTGGATCAATGAAGCAAAGAGCAGCTGCAGGAACAGCAATACGTGCACCCTGCATGAGGATAGCTACAATGTGCCAACGCTCGATTGCAGCAAAATCGCCCTTCTCGGCAGCTGCATCCATTGCGTGGACAATACCAGTTGCAATAGTACGAGCAATCATGGTAAGGAACAGGCCTGCTACTGACAGAGGAATTGCAAGTGCAATAGAGGTGTTAATAGCAGCGGTGGTGTCAGTATCTCCACCATTCAGTGCCAAAACCATAATAATTGCGGATGCAACAGATGCCAAAGCTGCGTCTGGTGCAACTGCAGCTCCGATGTTTGCCCAACCAAGAGCAATCATCTGAAGAGAACCGCCGAGGATAATTCCCTCAGCAGGGTGACCAGTCACAAGGCCAATCAGTGAGCAAGCAACCAGGGGCTGGTGGAACTCCCACTGGTCAAGAATACCTTCCATGCCAGCGAGAAGAGCAACAATTATGACAAGCAGTATTGTGATAGGTGTCATTTCTACCTCCTTCTAGTTACTTACGGGCGCCAAGCTCGGACTTAGCTTTTTTAAGCATTGCCTCAAAGTTCTCTGCGCTGTCTGCAGGAACCTTACGAACATCAAACGTTGTACCGCACTCGCGGATGGCCTCAAGGGTCTTTACGTCGTCCTCATCCATAGCAACTGCGTTGGTAACAACAACTTTGCCAACAGAGTGAGCCATAGAACCAAGGTTTGCTTCCTTGATTTCTACGCCACCCTCAATTGCGCGAAGCATATCTTGAGGAGTCTCAAACAGAAGCATTGCCTTGGTATTGCCAAAACGAGTGTCGTGAGCAATCTCAATAATCTTCTTAATAGGAACAACGTGGACATGTACTCCTGGAGGAGCTGCCTGAACAATCATGGTCTTGCGAAGCTCATCTTGAGCAACACCATCAGAGCAGACAATAATGCGGTCTGGCTTGGTCATCTTTGTCCACGTAGTTGCAACCTGACCATGCAGAAGACGGGTATCAATACGAGCAAGAACAATCTTAAGCTTGCCATCACCAATAACAGTACCCGCAGGAATTGCACCCTGAGGTGCTGCTGGAGCAGCAGGAACATCAGTAGGTGTTGCCTCTTGTGGCTCAAGCTCTTCTGGCTTAATCTTTACGCCCATACGAGCTTCAGAGTAAATCTCTTTTGCTACCTCAGCCGCAGTATCTACGCCAAGACGAGAGCCATAAGCTGCAATAAGCATTGGGAGGTTAAGGCCAGTAACAGCAACCCAATCCTCTTTACCCTCTTCCTCAAGAACGCGAGAAATCTGGTTAAAGGGGGTGCCACCCCATAGGTCAACCAAGAACAAGACATGCTCTTGATCTTCAAGCGTGGCAATTGCGTCGAGAATCTTCTGATGCAGGTCATCTGGGCCCATATCAGGAGTAAGCGTTACAGCTACAACGCCTTCCTGTGGTCCAAAAATCATGCCGCCAGAATCTTTGATGCCCTCGGCAAATTTGCCATGGCTGGCTAGAACGATACTAACCACTTCTACCTCCTTCTTTTCTACCTAATAAAACAAATGAAACTGTAAACATAACAATGAAAATAACATTTACTTTTCTGATTTTATTACATATATCTGAAGCGTGTCTTCACTAACCTAACTCTTTTTAAATTTTTAGGTTTTATAAGCTAATTTTTAGGCGAGAAGGTCTTCTCGCCCTAGGAGATACGGTAAAAAAATACGGCCAGAAACCCAAAGCTTCTGGCCGTAAGAATTCTGTATATCGCGTCTAGTTAGCAGCCAACAGACACAAGGTCGTGTGTGGACTGAGTAAAGACATCGTAGCCGTCCTCAGTAACAACGCCAAAGTCCTCAAGACGGATACCAAACTTGCCAGGCAGGTAAATGCCAGGCTCATCGGTAACAACTGAACCTGCTGCAATAACCTTGTTCCAGCGAGGGTTGAAGAATGGACGCTCGTGAATCTCAACGCCAACACCGTGGCCAAGGCCGTGGCCAAAGTACTCACCATAGCCAGCCTCAGAGATTACCTTAACTGCAAGGTTATGAATATCAGAACCAGTTACACCTGCATGAATAGCTGCTGCGCAAGTTTCGTTTGCCTTGCGGACAACGTCAAAGACGTGCTGCTGCTCCTCGGAAGGTGCGCCAACAACAACAGTACGGGTCATATCTGAGTGGTAATCCAGGTAACCTGCACCGTAGTCCATAACAATCATGTCGCCTGTCTGAACTACGCGCTCACCTGGCTGTGCATGAGGATTAGCACCATTAGGACCAGAAGCAATGATGGAATCAAAGGACAGGGCATCTGCACCGTTAGAGAGCATGTAGTTCTCAAGCTCTGCGCGAATCTGCTGCTCAGTAAGACCTGGCTTAATGTACTTGCAGATGTGGAGGAACGCCTTGTCAGTAATTGACTGAGCGTGCTTCATAAGCTCAATTTCAGCTGGGTCTTTAACAATACGCAGCTCAGCAATATCACCATGCATGCGTGGAAGCAAAGCAGCAACAGAACGATCGCGCAATGCCTGCTCAAGGCCATCAAAGAACGCAAGATCAACGGTGTCCTCAATAGCAACTACGCGAGCACGAGCCTCAGCAATATGAGCGGCAACCCACTCGGTAGGAGTAGCGACTTCCTGGTCAAACTTCCATGGAGAATCAGCACCAAGGCGCTCCAGGAATGTGTTGTAGTAACGAGAGTCAGTGTGCATGAAGAGCTCATCCTGCGTAATAAATGCAGTATGTGCCTGCTCAAAGTCAAAGACACGCTCAGCGTCAGTCAACCAACGAAGGTCTGGGTTGTGACGTAGAACAACAGCGTCGTAACCCCTCTGAGCCATTACCTCGCGAAAGCGCGCAACGCGCTTTGCTGCTGCCTGTAAATCTGCCATTTCAAATCCCTTCTCGAGATGTTTACAACAAAGAGTTGCACCTTGTGGAGTCGCCTCAGCAAACAGGCTCCTTACTGCAAGATGCGGCGCTTTAATGCGAAGCGTGAGCCTCACACCAAGCACGGGCATGTTCGGCGAGAAGTTCCTCGTCGACTGAAGCTAATCTTACCCTTCCAATAGACATTGGAATCGGCAACATAAAACGATTAGTAGAATGGAAACATTCCTGTTTGAGCGCTTCGATAAGCTGCTCAGAAGTAATGTCACAGGTAACAAAGCCAATATTCAAGCGCTCAAGAATCTCGTCTTGGGCAAGCATATCGTCAAAAGAAAGCGACTCTTTAGCTACTGCAATTCTTGCCGAGAAACGCAGCGCGTCTGCATAAAGTGCAGAAAGAGGCTGATCAGCTGGGATGAGCGGACGAAGTGCCTCCACAAAAACCCAACCGTAAGGAACAGACTGCTGAATAGCAATAGCGGAAGAATCAGAAAGGCGGCCACGGGTCTTAGTAGACTCTGCCAGCTGTTCTGCAACTATATCGGCAACTCCAGAGGAGAGGTTATCTGCTCTATCCCAAATGCGTCCAAACTCCGCCTCATTATCAGACATAGCCGTTGCAACCATACATACCTGGGCAACCTTAGCGCTGTCATCGCAAAGATCCATAACCTCAAGATCTGCAAAGCAGAAACGAGCGCAAGGCTTAGTGGTAACAAGGCGCTGATGCTCAGCGTCAGTATCAAGCGCGCGAGGAGTAATAGACGAGACAATAACTGCAGCTAAATCAAGTGGAACAGTAGCAAGGGAGACTCCCCCGCACCACTTGTTAGCCACGTGGTTAGCAAGAGAAATAACTCCCGAGTGACCCACGGCAACTACCAGGTCATCAGCCGTAAGGTGCATTTCTGCCAAAGCGGACAATACCTGTGCCTCAGTAGCCACCGTAGTTGCTGCTTCACCATCTTCTACATCAACGCGTGTGACGAGAAAACCAATGGTAGTGAGGTCTCTACGCAAAAGCTCAGCGAGGTCTTCATCCGCTTGATTGCTTACAAGAAAAGCGCAGCGATGAGGCCTTCCTACCGCAGTCCTCAGCTCGGTACCAAAGTTTGAAAGCACGCCCGCACCAGAACGAAGTGCAATAGAGCCTCCAGGAATAGAAACCCACTGTTTAATCTGAACAGGTGGCAATTCCTCTTCAAGCTCATTCTGGACATTGTCACTCATAGAAGTCCTCTTTCCCAAAGCAGCTTACCAGAATCAATGGCTACCTGCTCAAACGTTTTCTCACGAATATCAATAGTAATATCAGCAGCGGCCTCATAACGTGGACGCAGGCGTCTATAGAGCTGAGTAGCGTTTTCAAAGCTTCCCAAATCAGGGCGTCTATCCGTGCGCTGAATTTGACGAAGTGAGTCAGAAAGATCGCCGTCGAGAAACACAATGACTCCCATCTCACGCATAAGCGCAAGATTGATGTCCTTCTCGACAATTCCACCGCCGCAGCTTACCAGCAGTGACTTCTTAGACTTAAGCGTTTGCAAAACCTCAGTTTCTGCCTGCCTAAAAAGCTCTTCACCGTCATCTTCGTAGATTTCTGCCAGTGATTTACCTGCTATGCGTTCTGCCAAGCGATCGGTATCGACATAACGGCGGTGAAACAGCTCACCCAAATTACGTGCGAGTGTGGACTTTCCGGCACCCAGAAAGCCTACAAAAAAGATATGATCACAGCCCTCATGTACGACGTATCTTGAATCGCGAAGCTCCATACTCCTCCAGCCTTTCAAGATGATTCTATCATCGAGTTGGAGCAAGTAAACTAAAGCCGTCTTGTTATGACGTAAAAGTTACATTTTTTAAAATGCGGCGCTCTGCGTGACGAATGATATTGGTGTACCAAAGATCCTCAGTAGACTGCGGCTTTACCAAAATAGTTGCAACACCAGCCAAATTACCTGCAATTACATCGGTAAAAATCTGGTCTCCCACCATCACGGTTTGCTCTTTAGTTGCCGAGAAACGCTTCATAGCTGCAGTTAAAGCGCGAGGCAGCGGTTTGCAAGCAAAGCCTTCTCCTTCAATTCCCAGCTCATGAGCGCTGCGCTGAACCTCATCAAAATGAATGTTATTTGAGATAAGGCAAAGCATGAGACCAGCCTCATGAGCCTTCTCAAACCAGGCAGAGACCTCTGGCGGTACCGTCTTGGTGTCTCGAGGCACACAGGTATTATCGCGATCTAAGAGTACAAGCTTAATCCCCTGCTGAACAAGATTCTCTATAGAGATATGCTCAACAGCAGAAACGTATTGTGTTGCTTTAATCAAGCTCATGCCACACCAATTATTGCTTGCTTGCGGCTTCACGCTCGCGTGCGTTTTCGATAGCCTGCTGATGCTCGTCATAGGTCTCAGAGAAGACGTGCTCATCGGAGGTAATCCAGAAGTAGTAATAATTGGTTGCTGCTGGATCCATAGCTGCCTTAATAGAGGCATAACCTGGGGAACAAATAGGCGTAGGAGTCAAACCCTTAAACGCATAGGTGTTATATGGGTCGCTTGTCATCGAGTTGAGGTCTTCTGCAGTAGCTTCCCTACCCAGGGAATAAGCAAGGGTAGCGTCACTTTGCAGATACATATCATCGTACAGGCGGTTGTAGAAGACAGATGCAACCTTAGGACGGTCATCATCAGTCAGGGCTTCTCGCTCAATAATAGATGCCATGATAATGATTTGCTCGTTAGTAAGATTCAAGTTGTAACGCTTATTAAGCGTAATGCGAGCGGCATCCAGGTTAAGATCAGCTGTCTCTGTCTCAAACTGATCAAGCATGGCACGGATGACCGTATCGGCAGTTACATTGCTTTCTGTAAAGGTATAGGTCTTGGGGAACAAGTAGCCTTCAAGAGAATCATTAGCATCTACCGCACCAGCAAGGAACGGATAGTCAGCAACATAATTGGATGCTTTTGCCTGATTCAAGAAATCATCGCGAGAAATACCAAAGTAGTCCTGAACCAAATCCGCAACCTGAGAAACGGTATAACCTTCTGGTACGACAAAGCCACTACCAGGAGCATTAGGGCCAGAAATAAGCAGGTGAACGATGTCTGCTGGCTTGGTACCAGTGGTAATAACATAGATACCACTCTTGATTTTCTGCTCAGCATCCTGACGCTTTACCTGGTTTAAAAACTCGCTCTTAGTTGCAATAATCTTGTTCTCAAAAAGAATCTTTGCGACTTCCTGCGCACCAGCACCATCTGGAATAGTAACGGTAACTTGCTGACCTGCGGTAATTTCTTGTGTATCGGAATTAGCGCGAGAAAGCTCTGGAAGCGCTACTTTCCATACAAAGATGCCAAGGGCCGCAACCATAATAAAAGCGATAAGTGCCGCAAAAATACGAGAACGCTTTGAAGCCTTCTTATCTCTATGCTTTACCTGCTTGTTCTTTGCCATATGAGTGACTTGAGCGCTTCTTGAAGAAAGCTTGCCACCGGTAAGTGCAGGCAGCGATCCTGTAGCCTCAACTGAAGGCTGCGTGATCTGTTCCTGCTGAGCCTGCTCTTCCTGAGCCTGTCCCTCTGGAACAGGAGAAGAAAAATGTGCGCCCTGACGACGCGGAGAAGAACCATTTGATAGGGTGGGCATTTAGTCTCCCTTATTCATCTGTGCATCAAGCCATGATTGCAAAAAGAGCGAAGCAGCAACCATGTCAACTTTTCCACGCATGGCTTTTTCAGATAAACCTTGCGCTCGAAGAATCTTCTTTGCTTCCGCAGAAGAAAGTCTTTCGTCAGTAAATTCTAATGGAAGTTGGCAGTTCTTCGCAATTTGCTCAGCTTGAGCGGTAATTTTTTGGGCCTGTGGTCCATCTTCGCCGGCGAGCGTTTTAGGACGACCGCACAAAAGCAGCTCTGGCTCCCAATCTTCAAGCACAGCTTTAAACGTGCGTGCATGTGAGAGCACCTCTTGCGCAGGAAGCACGCAAACAGGTGACGCAATAGCACCATCGGGGTCACTTACAGCAACCCCGATGCGAACTTCACCAATATCTAGAGCTAAAACGCGCAAACGTTACGCACCAAGCTTTGTTCTTGCAGCCTCAAGTGCTGCGTCAATTCCTGCAGCATTTGAACCGCCTGCCTGCGCCATTGCTGGCTTGCCGCCGCCGCGACCACCAACAAGCTCTGCAATCTCTTTGACAATGTCTCCTGCCGAGAAGCCCGCTGCAACTGCAGAATCAGTGGCACCTGCAAGCAGGGAAACCTTACCGTCAGCGGTTGCGGATGCAATGACGCAAGCAACAGGCTGGCCGTCAGATGCATCGCGGATGCCGTCCCATGCGGAGCGGAGTTCTTTGCCAGAAAGGCCTTCAAGCTTAGCAATTACGCAGCTGTAGCCATTAAGCTGAACGGCAGACTTAAGTGCTTCTGCTACCTGGTTGCTGCCTGCTCCGGTAAGAGCGGCCTCAAGCTTATGGTTTGCAGTGCGAAGATCTTGCTGCAGCTGCTCAACGCGGTCTGCAACAGCAGAAGGACGAACCTTCAGAGCTGCGGCAACCTCATCAAGTTGAGCCAGGCGCTCATCAACGTACTCGATAGCGCCCATAGAAGTTACCGCCTCAATACGCCTTGAGTTAGAACCGACGGAGCTCTCAGAAATAATCTTGAAGAGGCCAAGGTCTGCCGTGTTGCGTGCGTGAGTACCACCGCAGAGCTCACGAGAGAATGGAGTGTCTTCTGCACCAGCAGAGACAACGCGTACGACATCACCGTACTTCTCGCCAAAGAGTGCAACAGCACCAGCAGCCTTTGCATCCTCGATGCTCATAATCTGAGTAACAACAGGCTTAGCAGCAAAAATCTCTGCGTTAACCATGCCCTCAATGCGATCGAGCTCATCTTTGGTAAGAGCCTCAAAGTGCGTAAAGTCAAAGCGCATACGATCTGGAGCAACAAGAGAGCCAGCCTGGTTCACGTGGTCGCCCAGAACCTTTTTGAGGGCTGCGTCAAGCAGGTGAGTTGCGGTGTGGTTGCGGCGAATGAGCTCACGACGGCCGGCATCAATGGTTGCGGTGACAGAATCACCAACAGAAATGGTGCCCTCCTCTACCACGCCAACGTGGGACTCAAGTCCGCCATCGCGGTGCTTGGTGTCAGTGACGTGAACGTAGAGACCAGGAGCTGTCAGCTTGCCGGTGTCCCCTACCTGGCCACCCATCTCTGCATAGAAAGGCGTACGGTCAAGTACAACCTCAACCTCGGAGCCTGCAGCAGCGGACTCAACCTCCTGTCCGTCCTGGACAAGAGCAACAACACGAACGCCGGAGAGCTCATTGTTGTCGTAGCCGTCAAAGACGGTCTCATCAAGGCGGTCAGAGAGTGCAACCCAAATGCTCTGAGCATTACCCCAAGCATCGCGGTTAGCAGATGCACGAGCGCGCTCACGCTGCTCTGTCATTGCAGCGTCAAAGGCGTCCATGTCAACAACGTGACCTGCATTTGCAGCAATCTCACGAGTAAGATCAATAGGGAATCCGTAGGTATCGTGCAGAAGGAATGCAACCTCACCGGAAAGCTGTGCGCCATCCTCAAGCTGCTCAAGCTCAGCGGTGAGCTTGGACTCGCCTGCGTCAAGCGTAGCGCCAAAGCGCTCCTCTTCTGCAGTAAGAATGCCGTCGATAAGAGCGCTCTTCTCGACAAGCTCTGGATATTCTGCGCCAAGCAGAACGGCAACCTCATGTGCGTACTCTGCCATGAAGGTGCCCTGGATGCCCAGCAAGCGGCCGTGGTAGACAGCGCGACGGAGCAGACGGCGAAGAATGTAGCTTCTACCCTCGTTACCAGGGAGAATACCGTCGCCAATCATAAAGGTAACTGCACGGGAGTGGTCTGCAAGAATGCGCAGGCTGCGGTCAATCTCGTCAGTTGAGTGATACTTCTTACCAGAGAGTTTCTCGCCCAAAGAAATGAGGGAACGCAT
Organism: uncultured Atopobium sp.; assembly: GCA_902481575.1. Lineage (GTDB taxonomy): Bacteria > Actinomycetota > Coriobacteriia > Coriobacteriales > Atopobiaceae > Lancefieldella. The sequence goes on along the minus strand of CABSWT010000003.1, from coordinate 51,155 downwards.
GATGTCGCCCTCGTAGTTGGTGCCCTCATGCTGCATGATAGCTGCAATGCGCTCAAGGCCCATGCCAGTATCGATGTTGCGGTGAGGAAGCTCAGGTAGAGAACCATCTTCCTGGCGGTCAAACTGAGTAAAGACGAGGTTCCAGAACTCAAGGTAACGGTCGCCATCGTCTCCAGGGGCCTCTCCCTCAAACTCAGGACCCTGGTCAAAGTAAATCTCGGAGCAAGGACCGCAAGGACCAGTTGGGCCAGCTGCCCAGAAGTTGTCCTCCTCGCCCAGACGGGTAATGTGGTCTTCTGCTACACCAAGAGACTTCCAGATCTCAATTGCCTCATCGTCGTCAGTAAAGACAGTAAAGTACAGACGATCAAGAGGCAGACCCAAGTGCTCTGGAGAAGAAATGAACTCCATTGCCCAGGTACATGCGTCGCGCTTGGTATAACCGCCAAAGGAGAAGTTACCCAGCATCTCAAAGAATGAGAGGTGGCGAGAGTCACCAATGTTGTCAATATCGTTAGTACGAAGGCACTTCTGGCAGGAAGTTGCGCCAATCTCCTTCATAGTCTTGATGCCCTGGTAATACTCCTTGAACTGGTTCATGCCAGCATTAGCAAGAAGCAGTGAAGGGTCAGAAGGCACCAGAGATGAAGAAGGATAGCGCTTGCAACCCTTGCTCTCAAAGAAGCTTAGGAAGTCCTCACGAATCTCTGCTGTTTTCATTGTTTTATAGTCAGCCATAAAGTACTTCTCCGTATTCAAATGACTACTCTTTTGTACTGTCTGAGTCTACCGCATCTGACGATGGTTTATCTGGTTCCTTAGTAACTTCTTGAGTATTCCTAAAAAGTAACTGAGAAAAATCATGACCAAGAATCTTTGGTGCGGGAATTGGCGACTTACTGCGCACATGAGCCGTAGTGTCTTGGTCAACAAGACGCGACTCCTCAAAGAACTTTGGGTCATCTAGGGCATCATACTCTGGCAGAATAGCGCCAGACTCATCCACATACTGCGTCGAGTTAAAAAGCGCGCCATTTGGTGAGACGATCTGTCTGCCCGAATACTTCTCAAAGAAGTACACAAAGATGCCCCTCAGTGCTGCTGTCAAAGGTATGGCAAGAATAGTTCCAACCACTCCGCCAAGAGCACTACCAATAACAATGCCGACGAGCGAAAGACCCGGGTGGACTTTGACGCTAGTTGCCATAACCAAAGGTGAGAGCACGTTATCAACAACGTTTTGAGCAACCATCAAGATAACAATGGTCCACACGGTCATGATGGGGTCTACCAAAATGCTCAGAATCAGTGCAATGCCTGCCGAGAAAACCGGTCCAACTACAGGAATAATGTGGAAGATTCCTGTGACCATACCAATGAGGGCAGCATAAGGGTTGCCTAAAATCAGGCAACCAAAGTACACAAGAACGCCATTAACCGCAGAGGTAATGATAGTTCCACGCATATAGCCACTGGTAGATCTACTTAAGATTGCAAGAATAAGTCTGAACTCATTCTCTTTTTGAGGACCAGCAATAATAGCCATCTCACGGACAATAACTGGATAATCTTTAGCCAACCAATAGGCAAGCACTAGGCCTAAGAAGAAGACCATGAGTTGGTTTGCCATAGAAGAGATGTTGCCTAAAGCAGATGTGGAAAGCCAACTCAAAATACCAGAAGCAACTGATATTCCAATACTTGATGCCTGTTCAATTGCAAGTTCTACTGTCTGTCTAACAGCAGGGTTACTTTGAGTGTCAAAGTTCTGCCAAAACTCCCTTGCCATTGCTCCTATCTGACTTGCATACGAAGGAGCGTTTCTGAGTAGCGTAGTAAGCTCAAATGCCAATGGCTGGGCAATGAGAATAAGAAATCCTACTAGCACAATGAGCGTAAGAACGAGAGCTATAAGAGCAGAGATGCCACGTGGCACTCCCCTGTCTTCAAGCCAATTAGTAACAGGGCTACAGACAAACGCAACAATAGCGCCAATGGCTAGCAGTTCAACAGCCTGTCCCAGGATGCCAAGAACATGCAGTGCAAGTGCAAACAACGCAGCCAGACCAATGACTGTCCACACCATTAAGCCACGCTGTTTCCATCTCTGAACCGGATCGGAAAAATTTTGATGCTTTTGATCCATTAACGATTCACGCTTTCTGGGTCAATCTTTTCTTGAATACGCTTTAAGGTGCGACGAAGCAGCCTTGAAACCTGCACCTGAGAGATGTTGAGTTTCTCTGCAATCTCTACCTGGGTAAGGCCTTCAACAAAACGCATACGAATAATCTCTTGCTCTCGTGGAGAGAAATCCCTGATAGCCTCTTCAAGAACAATGCGGTCATCTGAACCAGCAAGATCTTCATCTTCGGTTACATACTGATCAATGATTGAAGGAGTCTCGTCGCCATCAGCACCAGAGCCGCCTCCCTCAAGAGGAACAGAGCTATAAGCGCTAGAAGACTCCATAGCCTCAAGAACTTCTTCAACGTTAGTATCAAGGCGCTGGGCGATCTCTTCAATTGAAGGGCTTCTTTGCAGCTCTTTAGTCAAATCATCAGTGACCTGATTAATCTTGGAAGAAAGCTCCTGCAAACGACGAGGAACACGTACTGACCAGCCTTTATCGCGGAAGTGACGCTTGATTTCTCCCATGATGGTTGGCGTTGCATATGTTGTAAATTCAAGACCACGATCAGGCTCAAACCTATCAATTGCCTTGATAAGTCCAATGGTTCCCACCTGAATCAAATCATCAAGGGGTTCTCCACGGTTTTTAAACTTGGAGGCCAAAAAGCGCACGAGGTTTAAGTGACTCACAATAAGCTGGTCTCTTACCTCAGGGTCTTTTGTTTCTTTATATTGGGCAAAGAGCTTTCGTGTTCTATCTTTATCCCAGGCCGGGGTACCTTTAGAAGCACGACGAGCAGCTCTTCTTGCGGCTTTCTGCTCTTCTGCAGATGCCTGTACTGCCTCGTTAGCTTCAGGTTTAGGCATGTGCACCGCCAGAAATTTTTACAAGATGAAGCGTATAACCGTCATCGCTAAGCGCAAACTCATCACAAATAGCGGAGAGCAATAGCTCTACAAGTTCTAGTGGCTGAGAATTATCTGTCTCAGACTCAACTGGATCCTCATCACCCAAGTAAAAATCAATAGCCATAGTATTGTCTTCGAGGGTAAACGTAATATCTACAGAGTCTTTTTGAGTGCCGCAAGCAAAGACAAAGCCCTCTTCTGCGGCCATTTTGACATCTTCAAGCTCATCAACGTTCATCTTGCACAAAACAGCAAGATTAGCAGCCATCATTCTGACTGAACGAGCAAATGTTGGATCTGCTGGAGCGGAAAGCTCAACAATTTTTTGTGCCATTACAATCTACTCCTCAGTCTTCTGAGAAGACTCAGAACCGTACTCAATATAGAACTGCTCAGTGCGAGCTGGTTTAGAATGCTTTGTCTTGTCCTGAGAAAGTAAAGGAAGCTCCTCAAGATACTCCTGAGCGCGCTGCGCACTCTGCTGTGCGGAAGCAGTCGCACCGCTCAGGCGAGCCTGAGCTACCTCAGCAAGCTTAGAGGGATTCAAAGATCCGCCAAGACCAGTTCCTAGCTTTGAAACAGACTCAACAACGCCTGTTACCGCATCGCTTGCAGCCTTGCTGACAGTTGCAGTTACGGCTGATGCTGCACCAGAAACGGTTGCCACATCACCAAGAACTACGTTGAGGCTCTCAAGAGAGGTATTAGCGTTCTCTGCAGCCTCATCAACCTTCTGCATGAGTGCAGGTAGCTGCTTAATGGTTGGATCAAGCTCATCAACCATGCCATCAATCTTTGAAATAACAGGTTGAATCTGCTCAATAGTGTTGTTAGCTGAGAGTGTAATCTCAGTAATTGACCTTCTTGTTGTTCTTAGGGTCAGAGCGACCTCGACAATGGCCCAAACACCAACTACGGCTAAGACTACAAGGGCAATCTGTAGGTAATCCATCTATGCCATCCCTCAAAGCTAACGGTTACAGTTCTTTCTATTCTACCCGAGGAGCGTCCTCTTGATGCTCCCACTTAGGTAATTCAAAATCCTAAGCTTCCTCGTGACGATCACGCTCTGTAGCTGCAATTCTCCACGCTTCCCAACCTCTTGGAGATGGCGAGAAAAACGCACCACGTTCAAGTCCTTCTGGAAGATAACGCTGTTCAATCCATCCCCCAGGATAATTGTGAGGATAGAGGTAATTGCCATACTCTTCAGAACCAGGACGCGTACGGTCTCTTAAGTAACTTGGAACTTCTCGCCTTGGACCTGTTCTAACCTCATGGAGAGCGGCATCAATACCTGCTTCTGCAGCATTAGATTTTGGTGCTAGTGCCATATAAATAACTGCTTGCGCAAGGTTAATTCTGCACTCAGGATATCCAATGACCTCAGCTGACCTAAATGCTGCATGTGCAATGAGCAGCGCCTGAGGATCGGCATTGCCAATATCCTCTGAGGCCAAAATCATAATGCGTCGAGCAATAAATTTAGGGTCCTCACCTGCATCAATCATGCGCGCAAGCCAATAGAGTGCGGCATCTGGGTCTGAGCCACGCATGGACTTAATAAACGCAGAGATAATGTCATAGTGCATATCTCCTGCTTTATCGTAGGGAAGCCCGCGACGAGGATTTGCCTCAAGAACGTTTTGCTTGGTAATAACAAGCGGCTCAGATGCTTTGCCGTCAGCAGATTCTGGAACGTCAACCATCTGAGAAGCAAGCTCAAGAGAAGTTAGGGCTGCGCGGCCATCTCCGCCTGCAAGCGTCACAATCTCTTTACGAGCATCTTCATTCAAAACAAATGCGCCTGCTAGGCCATCTTCTGACTCAAGTGCTCGCTGAATGAGCTCATCGATTGCCTCATCTGACAATGCATGCAGCTCCACTACACGAGAGCGAGAAATCAGAGCGCTGTTAACCTCAAAGTAAGGATTTTCTGTAGTAGCGCCAATAAGTACAACTATTCTGTCTTCTACTGCATGAAGCAAGGCATCTTGCTGAGAGCGTGTAAAACGATGAATCTCATCAATGAACAAAATAGTTCTTCTGCCTGCTGTTAAAAGCCTTGATTCTGCGGCCTCAATCTCTCTACGAAGATCTTTAACGGTACCCGTAATTGCAGATACTTCTACAAATTCTGCGTGCGTTGTATGAGCGATGATGCGTGCAAGCGTGGTCTTACCAGTGCCAGCTGGACCATACAGCAGGACGGACGAGAGTGTATCGTGCTCAATAGCTTTACGCAGCCAGGAGCCCTGACCAACCGCATCTTCCTGACCCACGTATCCATCAAGCGTGGTAGGACGCATGCGAGCAGCAAGTGGTGCATTGGCTTTTTTAGCGGCACGTTCCATGCCAGAAAATAAAGTATCCATGCAGCTATTTTACCCCGTCTCAAACATAAAAGCTTGGCGAGAAGCCCGCTCAACACAAATGCTCTTTACGTGCCCGTTTGCCACACCGTGACTGAGTGGTAAACCTTACGCGCGTACCCCTTCTGCAAAGTAGCTTCTCTTTGGGAAGAGCTCCTGAGCTTCTGGGAAAAGTGCTTCACAGGTAGCCACAAAGTAGTCATCGGTCATTGCGGAAATAAAATCAACAACAGTACGATGCACGTCACTCTTCCAGTCATAGGTATGGCCATACCTAGAAAGGTGCCTACTCACCGGCTCAATATGATGCTTAAAGATTGCAAGGCTCTGATCGCCAGATTTAAGCGAAGATAATTCGTACTCATACAATTTCTCAAACAGGCGCTTAATGTCCTCAGAGAAATCACCATTGGCTTCTGATGCACCATAGATCTTCTGGTAATTCTCGCGCTTTGCTCGCTTCATCTCTTTAAATGCTTCTTCTGAAAGAGAAATCTGAGGCTTGCCAAAACTGTTCTGAACAATATCTGCAACAAAAGCAGAAGTAGCCCATGCGTTATAAGCACCACCAAGACCATCGTCAAATGTTTCTTCTGTTGCAGCACCTGCACGAAGCGCATCCTGTCTGTCTTTTCCAACATACGCAATAATGTCCGAGATGCGCATAACGCACCCTTCGAGCGTCATAGGACGCAGGTGAGCAATAGCCTGAGGACCTCTCTCCCAACAATCTTCTACAACCTTGTCAAACTCATCAAAAGTTGAAAGATCACTCATTTGAAGTATCTGCTGTTCAAACTCACCGTTGTGGCAAATTACCCCGTCAAGCGTCTGTAAAGAAAGGTTTCTTGCATAAAGACCATCAAGTACGCGCACACTTTGCACGTTGTGGAAAAACCAACGCCCTGTTTGCTCGTGATAAATATCATTGAGGAAATACTCCCCTGCATGACCAAAAGGAGTATGTCCTACGTCATGACCAAAAGCTATTGCTTCGATCAAATCAAGGTTGAGGCCAAGGGCACGTCCAATATCTTTGGCAACTCTACAAACAAGCTGTTCATGAAGGCCGCGACGCGTAATGTCATCATGCGCGCGGAACGAGAAGACCTGTGTTTTGCCGTTTAGTCTGTTATACGCGGGAGTGTGCATGATTTTCTCGACATCTCGCATGAAAGCCGGACGTAAAAGCGATGCCTGATCATGGGTGGAATCTCGGCGAATGATGTCTTCATTTTTGCACGCGTAAGGACTTAAGGTTCCCTTGGCTATTTGCTCAGCCACAAGGGCCTGAGTTTCTTCTGAAAGTTGTCCGGTCATATGAGGTGCAAAAGGATTAGTGATGTTCATGTGTATCCTCTCTAGATGTTTTTCACCTCTAGTGTAGAAGTTTCACCGGACAAAAACTCGTGTTGAATTTTGAGAGAGCTTCTAGGAAGGCTTGACGTCTAAAAAAGACTATCCTGAGGTGGTTGTTTTAAGGCCTCAAGCAGGTTTTTTGCCAAAAGTGCAGCTCCCTTAGAATTTGGATGCACATCATCGGCAAAATATTTTTTCTCCTGAGGTAACAGTTTTTCTCCAGAAATACACTGCAAACCAAACTTACCGGCAACCTCTTCAATAATTTGAGGAACCTCAGCATAACAAGAATAAGGGTGTGTGGGATACGCTTCGTCAAAATAAGGCGTAGGTGTCAGAACCACCACGCGCGTATCTGCATACATCTGAGAAATCTGCCAGAGCGAATTTTGAATATCGTACGTTACCTGCGACTTTGAGCATTTTTCGTATCGATAATTTGCTCCAAGCGCAACAATAACTAAAGAAGCATCCTCAATAAACGTATACGAGCCAGGCTGATAAACTTGTCCACCAATTCCCTGGTTAACCACCTCAAGCTTCATTCGTTTAGCAAGACAGCGTGGCCAAGTTTTGTCTGGGCGCTCCACAACAAAACCCTGCACAATGGAATCGCCAAACACCACCAGTTTTTTCTTAGGCTCATCGGGCGAGAAAAACGTGCCACTGCCACGAAGGTTTTTAACGGAAGCACTCTGCAAACAAGGCAAATAAACACTCACGTGATGCGTGTCATTAAAACCTGGAAGTCTAGCAAGGTCATCTTCAGAGGTTTCTGTTTCTAGATGAATAGAAAGTGTATGTTCACCCGCATCATCCAGCGAGAAGTTCTTGTAAGGTTTGCCATCAACTGTCACAAATACAGAGCTGAGCTTTTTAAAATACGTGGCTTTAAGTAGCTGTAAAACAGACGAGGATCCCTTAGGAAGTTCATCAATTTTTAGATCAAGAACCACTTCTGAGCTGTCCGTGGTAAAAGCAACTTGAATATCTGAAGTGCACGTTGCCATCTGTTTAAAAAGACCGGGGTGCCAAGAAGAGCAGGAGCCAATGACTCTAAGTTGATTGGAAGAGAAACGCAGCGGATGAACCCATCCGTGAGCAAGCTTTTCAGACCACGGCGCACCAAGTAAAAACTTAGATGCTGGAGAACTAATGCTCCACTCTCCCACTTCCATAGGCACCTCCAATCACAAGTTAAATTACTATAGTTATATACTACGAAGTTAATAGACAGTATTACAATCTTTAGCAACAAATAAACTGCTCTTGTTGTCCATAGGGAGGCAACAGATATGTTTGGCGAGAAGATATTTAATTTTTCAGAACCGATTTCTAGAAAAACATTTCGCACGGTATTGCTTATTAGTTTTCTTGTCTATCAGGGCGCGCGACTACTGTGGAAACAGGGAATTATTCCGCCATTACTGTTTTTTCTAGTATCAATTCTGCTCGAGATTGTTAATTGCTATCTCATTTTTAGAAGTGAGCTTAAAAAACGCTCAAAGATTTCACTTTTAGTTTTTCTTGCCTTTGTTCTCGTATTTGAGATTAGTCATGTTATTTATTTTATGTAACTAAAAACCCTCTTCTGCCTGCACAGAAGAGGGTTTTTCATATGCATTATATAAGGCTTACTTAATTACTCAGTAGCAGCTACTTCTTCTGAAGTCTGTACCGCACTGGCATCATTTTTCTTTGCAAGCTTCTTATCAAGCCACCCCGTAAATGCTGGAGCTACCAGTGCAGTAATAACTACCGCGGCAGCAAGCTGAGCATTTGCGTTTGCAACAACCTGAGCCGTATACGTTGGATCAACAGAAGCAACTGCAGCAGGAGTGGTTGTTGCGGTACCTGCAATAGTTGCACTAGCAAGACTTGCCTTACCAGAGCCGCCAAGAAGACGCTCAACAAGCATGGTAAGAATACCCGTGATGATGCAAAGTACTGCTAAGAGAATGCCTGATGGACCACCAGTAATAAGATTCTCAACACTCATGCCGCAACCAAGAGCAAAGCCAACAACAGCAATACAGGGGTTAATACCAGGAACCAAAAGCCCCCTGATAAAAGGACTGAGATTACCAAGAACAACACCAAGGACTAGAGGAAGAAGGGTACCCGCAAGTGCGGTAGGAGAAATTGCCGCAACACCTGCTGCACCTAGGGCAATCATGGTAACCGCAGGACCCGCAACAAGAGACAAAACTGCAGCCGCGCCTTGCTCATCAGGAGTCCCGTACTCAGCAGTAATACCAATGTACAAAGCAACGTTACAGAAGGTAATGCCACCAATGATAGAAAGTGCATTAAGACCAAAGAAATTATCGTTCATGAACTTAGCAACAAACAAACCAAAGGCAATAGCAATGGCAAGCTTAGGAATAAGAATGGTCAGGCCAGTCTTCAAAACCTTGGGAACCGTCTTAAGATCAATAGAAGCACCCACAAACAGCAAAACAATGCCAACAATTGCAGGAGCTCCCTTAGCAACAGCAGTGGTGAAGCTACCAATTTCTAGAACCTGAGGAACAAATGAGTGAAGAAGTAGACCTACAGAAAGCGGATACAGCATAATATCGCCAGGAAACCTGGGGACACCAATTTTACGAGTTGCTTTTTGCTGTTCAGCTGCCATTATCAGCTCCTTTGCCCTGGTGGTCAAAAAATAGTTGACCTACTTTATCAGCACAAAGAATCATTTTTAAAAAGTACTGTACAAATTAACAATTTGGCTACAAACGCGAGAAGACCTTACAAACTGCAAGGTCTTCTCGCGAAATGGGCGTATTTGAGTGTTGAGGACGACGCGGCGCGTAAAGCTGAGAGCTAGAGCTTAGATTTTGCCACCCTCGACGACAATGTTGTTTGGATCTACCTCGTCGCCGTAAATTGGAGCAAGTGTCTCTTCATAAGCCTTGTGGAAGAAGTTCTCCTCTGCAAGAGGACCGGTAATCTCGTTGTTGATAAACTCCAACAGCGAAGAGTTACCCTTGTGAACTGCAGCAGCAATAGTATCAGAGTCGCCCAGGTCGTCGATGCCAACAACAAAGCCAGGGTTAGACTTAATCCATGCAAGTACCTCGGTATTATCGGTTGAGAAAGCATCGCCGCGGCCGTCGAGCAGCGCATTATACGCATCGGCATAACTATCAAATTTGACCAGCTCAACCTTAGGTGCGTTCTTAGCAAACCAAACCTCAGCCGTAGTTCCCTTAGAAACAATAAGCTTCTTGCCGTCAAGCTGTGAAACGTCTGTAATTGGCGCAGAAGATGGAGAAACAACGCCCAGCTTAATCTTCATGTATGGCAGAGAGAAATCAACCTTCTCTTTACGGTCATCAGTTACCGTAAAGTTTGCCAGCATGATATCTGCCTTATTGGACTGCAAGAAAGGTACGCGGTTCTGTCCGTCAGTGGCAATGTAGTTGATCTTAACACCCATATCCTTTGCAAGGCGCTCTGCAAAAACAATGTCGTAACCAGCGTAATTGCCGTTTGCATCAACATAACCAAAAGGAGCCTTGTCGCTAAAGACGCCAATATTTACCGTGCCTGCCTTCTTGATGTCATCAAGAGTTCTGAACTTTGAGTCTGTATCAGAAGATCCGCCCTGAGCTCCATCGGAATCCTTTTTCTTGCAAGCAGCCAAAAGAGCTGCAGCAGAAAGTGCGCTTGCACCAAGGAAAGCACGGCGAGAAAGAGAAGCGGAAGTATTTTCAAAGAAGTTCATTTTAAATCCTAACAAGTTGAATCAATTACTACATCATCTACATGCAAAAACACGTTGTTTACTTATGTACACGTTCAAATTCAAAGGTGCGCAAAAACTCTTGTGCCCTTTCTGTTTTAGGTGTCGAGAAAAACTCTTGTGCATCGGACGACTCTTCTACGATGTGTCCCTGATCAATCAAGATGACTCTATCAGCAACTGCTTGAGCAAAACGCATCTCGTGAGTTACCACCAGCATGGTCATTCCCTGCTCTGCCAGTTCCATAACTACCTGCAAAACCTCGTGAACCATCTCGGGATCAAGAGCTGCGGTAATCTCATCCAGCAAAAGAACTTCAGGGTTAGTCATAAGAGCACGAACAATTGCCACGCGCTGCTTTTGGCCGCCAGAAAGTGCTGATGGATAAGCGTCTTTCTTCTCCCACAGTCCCACACGACGCAGCAGTTCTTCTGCCTGTGCCAAAACCTCATCCTCTGAGCGCTTCTGCACTACCATAGGAGCCAGAGTTACATTTTTCAAAACCGTCATGTTGGGGAACAGATCATAGCTTTGAAAAACCATTCCAATGCCTGTTGCAGCGCTTTCCCTCTTCTGACCAGAAATTACCTGATTGTGGAGAAGCACCTCTCCCCCTTGGATGTCTTCCAAGCCAACAATAGCGCGAAGTAGCGTAGACTTACCGCAACCGGAAGGTCCCAACACCACGACTACCTCGCCTTTATTGATGGAGAGCGAAATCTTATCAAGTACGGGTTTCTGGCTTGAAGGATATACCTTAGTGAGGTCCTTAACTGCTAAAACGGTGTTACTCATGTGAGGCGCTCCTCTCAAGCCTGCGTGAAAGATACGAAAGTGGGAAGCAGGCGGCAAAATACAGGAAGAAAATAGCTCCATAGATCCAAAGTGCTCCGTCGGTTGGGAACTTGAAGCGATAAAAATCAGCAATCTGGCTACCAACTCTGAGCAGCTCAACCACGCCAATCAGATTACAAAGTGACGTTGTCTTAATCATGCGCGTAATCAGGTTGATAGCTGGAGGCAAAAGACGCTTGAAAGCCTGAGGTAGGATGACCTTAAAGAACGTTTGCTGGCGAGAAAGGCCGAGTACAAACGCGCCGTCATACTGAGATGCTGGAATTGACTCCAACGCTCCTCTTACCAGGTCACCAAGCTCGGCAGCTCCCCAGAAGGTAAAGACCACAATTGATGCCTCAATACCATCAAAGTTGACATCGAACCATTCAGAAGTGCCAAAGTACACCACAAAGAGCAGCACCAGCTGAGGCATAACACGAACAATCTCAAGGTAAACACGAAGAATTGCGCGAACAACCTTGTTGTTGGATGTCATAAAAAGTCCAACGAGAATACCAAGAGGAATAGAAAGTGCCACAGAGATAAGGCCAATGTGCACCGTTGTTGCAAGACCTCCAAGAAGGCGCGTTATTACTCCTTCCTGCAGCAAAATGTTATCGACGGGCATAGTCAAGCCTCCTCTCTAGCCAGCTGCCAAGCAAAGAAATAGGAACAAGGATAATCAAATAGGCAATTACCAGCATAAAGAGGGCTTCTGTAGTGTCGTACTGCATGCCAATAATGTCCTTGGTTACGTACATCAAATCTGCAAGGGCAATGCCGGAAACAACGGAAGATTCCTTGATCAAGAAAATGACGTTAGCAACAAGGCCTGGAATTGCTACAGAAAGTGCCTGTGGAAGAATAACGTGCTGGAGCGCTTGAATCTTGGAGAGACCCAGAACCTGTGCAGACTCAAACTGAATAGCTGCAACTGATTCAAAACCTGCGCGAAGCACCTCTGCCATATAGGAACCGCCAAGAAATGTTAGGCCCACAACAGCAGCTACCTCTGCGTCCATTTTGAGCCCAACTTTAGTCAGACCAAAGTAGATAAGAAACAGCTGAATAAGCAGGGGTGTTCCTCTGGAAAGCTCAACGTAGAGAGCATTGAGCTGGCTCAAAACAGGAATTTTTGACAGCGAAATCTGAGCACTTATCAAACCAACGATAAGCGAGAAGAGAACTCCAAAGAAAGAGATAGTAAGCGTTATTTTTGCAGCTTCTGCATACAGTGGGAGGTGTTCCCCTATGAAGCTCCAGTCCATGCGAATAAATCCTCTCGGGATGTGTGAATACTCACACAAGAGTTACAAAATAGCTTTACGCCCGAGTCTATACCAGGAAAATTTTGCTCAGCGACAATTACACCCTGGTCGTATGTGACCCGGGCACCAGACACATCGCGGTGCATGCACAAAGTGCAGTGTATGTCGTAGCCATAATTCGCATGCGTATAATCCTAGCTGCAACTAGGATATTGTCAACTCACAATTGGTAAATTTTTTGATAATGGAAAATTCTTCCACTAAATCATCAACTGACATACGTGCATTAGCAGGGCTTGTAGAGGGTAGTTGACGTGCAGGAATACCGGTTTGTTGCTCGGTATAACGCTTATAAAATTTTGTTGCCGTCCCACCAAGCGTAAAAATAGCGCAGATTGATGAATCTTGAATAAGAGCACCAATGTTGTGCGGAACCGGATTTGCAATAGAAGCATCACTTGCACCCTTAATGTCACAAGCCTTAAGCACGTCACAAAGGGCAAGATGATGTCTTTTACAGAAGTCAATCTTTTCAGGTATGGACTTGAGGGGTTTCTCGCCATATAGCGCAGCAACTACGCGCCAGAATCTATTCTGAGGATTGCCAAAGTAAAAGCCAATTTCTCGGGACTTGGGACTAGGCATTGATCCCAAAAGCAGCACGCGAGAGTCCGGGAAAATAATGGGATCGAGCGTGTTCTCTACATGCGTAAGCGCAGTTTTGGCAGCATCGCCAGCAGGCTGAGGTCTGTTTGCAGCCACGATTACTCGCCTTCTTGCAGCGGCTCAACAAACTCCTGCAAATCATCAAGGCGCAGCACAGTTACTTGGCCATAGCCGGCTCCACCTGTAGTGCCCGTGTCAATTCCCCACTTATCGCCATCTGACTGGACCCATTGCGCAAGACCATCAGGAGTAGTGGCGCTGCGATTCAAGTTTTTTGCACCAAAACTTGCTAACAAAGGAGTGGGTGTATGGCCACAAATTACAATAGGATACGCTGCTTCTGACGTGCGGAAATCCGTAGGATATTGCCAGAACTCTTCACGAATCCACAAAAGATCGTTTTCAGACTGCTTACTTAAGTACTGCTCCAAAGAAGCCTTATCCCAGGCGGTTGGCAAGGGAACACCGTTAGACCTTACGCCCGCATGAACCAGAACAAAATCTCTGCCTTGGACCTCAACGGTGGCGTACAAAGGAAGCGCCTGCAACCAGTCAATCAGCTCACCATATTCTTCTTCAGAAAGCGTCTTGAGCTCAGCAAGTGTTGCGTCTCCCCCGTTAATCTGCCACATGAACTGAGCTTCAATATCGGCTTCTGGGTCCAACGCTTGCAGCGCAAGCTGCTCATGATTGCCCATTAAAACCGTACAGTTAGGAAGCTCGCGAATTGTCTTAATAGTGGCAAGCGAGCTAGGACCACGATCAATCATGTCACCAAGACAATAGAACACGTCTGACTCGGTTGGATTAATACGCTCTAGAGCACGCCTAAGCGGCTCCACATGACCGTGAATATCAGAAAAAACGTACGTTGCCACAAAAACCTATTCTGTCGAACCTTCATCTGCAAGCGTCTGACCATCAAAGTTCAGATTTTGCGTAAGCTCTTTTGCAGTATCAAGATTAAAGTCTGGCGAGAAGAAAACGTCAAGTGCATAAGGCACATTTGCCAGCGCATGGTCATACAAATCCCAGAAGCTCTCTTTGCGCACCTCTCCCGTAAAAGGATCAATCCACTCATTTCCCGCTCTGTTATCAAAATCAGAATCAGAAGATTCCCTTGCTCCGTGAGAGAGCGCCTCAATCAACGAAAATCTATTTGTACCAAAGGTACGCTCAAGATGACCAAGTAGCTTTCTCTTCTTACCTGTCGGCGAATACGCTAGATGCTGGATAATCCTAAAATCAACAGCAGCTGACGAGAAAATCCTGGTATCGGTAGGTTTTTCATACGTCCATAGCAACGCAAAGAAAAACACCCTATCCAAAACGTAAAGCGTATGCAGCGATGCCTTCAAAACCTCGCTATAAGGCCTATAGGTAGCTACCGTTTTACCAAGATGGGCGTAAAGAATTGCCTCATCAAGGTCCTTCTCGATCTCTGCATGCACTTGATTTTTGGCAGATTCATCCAAGCCCTCTACGCCTTGAGAGGTAAGCATGTTTTGCCAGTAATAGACAAAAGGATGAGCAGTGGAATCAAGCATATAGTGGCAGAGGAATCCCGCAATATAGGCGCGAGCAACCGCAACGTCTTTAAGTGGCAGAGGTGCAATTGCGTCTCGCATAGAAAGAAGGAGTTCAGGCGTTTTTTCTTTATGCATGATTGATGCGTATTTGGCATAGCGATGTAGTAGCGGATCTGCTGCTAAATAAAACAGTGGATCTGGACCTTGGTTACCCAACAGAAAAGCTTCTCGCTCCTCCATCGTAGAAAAACCAAGTTTGCCTGCAGCTATATCAAAGGCATCCTTGCCAAAGAAGTCATGAGTCAAAATTGCGGGCATGTCCATTCCTTTCAGATTGCTACAAACCATTTTACCCAGCAATGGCTCAGTGCGTTAGAGAGAATATAAGACAGCATGTAGTCACTATTGTGAGCACAAAACCTCTAAACTCTCTTCAGCTACCGCCTACCGATTAATAAGCCTTACCCCATGTAGTAATACTTAAATATTTGATATCTTTAAACATACTTGGGGGAGATATTTTCTGTCTGAGCCATCTAGCTTGTATTGCGACTACAAGCTGGGAAAGTAAGGATCTAAGGAGTGAGGCATTCCTTACGGCACAGTAAAGAAAAAACCTGCAAAGACAGAGAATATCTAATTGAGGGGAGCAATCATGGCATGCTGCTATGAGAAGCTTATCTCTGCGGGTAACAAGAGTCTCTGCAGAGTCAAAACATCACGTTCTTCTGACATAAAGAAGCGTGAGTAACATGAATACGGCAAGAAAAATCAAACTCTATAGGATGCTTACGGCCCTTGCCTATGGCGACGCCTATGGCATGCCAACAGAGATGATGTCACCACACCAAATTGATTTTGCATTTCCTGATGGAGTTCAAAGTCTTTCAAATCCACCTAAAAATGACTTTTTTGGAAGACCTTTTACCGCAGGTCAGACTACAGATGACACCGCAAACGCAATCATTTTGACTAAAAACATCATTGATAACCAGGGAGTTTTTAACCAATCCCGCTACTTTGATGCGCTAGAAAATTATGTGGCAACAGAGCCAAACGCTGCTCAGGTAGTTGGCCCTTCCACAAGAGCTGCGTTAGCCAATCGACTTTCTGGCCACTCGCTTAAAACGTGTGGTCGCCTTGGAACCACTAACGGATGTGCCATGAAATGTGCGCCGATGGCTTCAATTGTGAGCTGGAAAGACAAACATGCGCTCATTAACAGCGTTACTGAGCTTGCGCTTCCTACGCACGGAACCAACGTAGCCATTATGGGCGCAGCAATGATCGTGGCCGCCATAAGTAGAGGTCTTTCTGAAAACTCGTTTACGGTTGAGGACGCTCTTGAAACTGCTTTAAGTTACGGACACCGAGCTCTCTACACAAAAATTGGTACACAAATGCCTATGCCTAGCATGTATCAAAAGTGCATCATGGCATTGGAATTCTGCGAGGGTACCAAAAACCTTGAGGCTCCCTTAGCCGCTTCAAGAGACATCTACGACTACTGCGGCTGTGGTTATGAAACTATAGAGACAATACCTGCAGTTCTTGCGGTAGTTAAGCTTTCTCAAGGAAAAGTTTCTAGAGCGGCGAGAATAGCTGCGGAGATGGGTGGAGATACGGACACCATTGGATCTATTGCCTGCGCTATTTGTTCACAGATTCACTATGACGTTTTGCCTGATGAAGTGCATCTGCTTGAGCGCGTCAATGGATACCAGTTTGAAAAACTTGCAAACGATTTGGAAAACGCCACTTCCCTACCGTATGATGTAGCTATCTAGTTTGCGCTCTTTGCGCCATAGCATACGATTCTTGTAGGAGGCGCCATGAGCTCCTGTGCTCTTATCGATTTGCATGTCCACCTTGATGGATCAATCCCACTTCCTGCCGCAGCTCAACTTGCAGCAGATGCGGGACTTGATTTCTCTTTGGCTGAACTCAAAGAAAAGATGCAAGTCCCAGCTCATTGCCAGGATCTTAACCAGTATCTTGCTACATTTGAGCTGCCGCTCAAGCTTATGCAGTCAGCACAAGGCATTCGTACGGTTGCAAAGGCATTTCACGAGCAACTTGACGCAGAGGGCATTCTCTACGCTGAACCCCGCTTTGCACCAGGGAGTCTTACTACAGGAGGTCTTTCTCAGCAAGAAATTCTTGAAGCTGCTCTTGCTGGTAGAGCTGACTTCTATGCAGAGCATCCACAGTCAGCGCTCCACACGGCATACATTATTTGTGCTATGCGTGGCACAGGTGAAGAGCTTAAGCACAAAAATGAAGAGTCAATTGATCTGGCTGCAGCGTATCTTGGGAATGGCGTTGTAGCTGCAGACTTAGCAGGAGCAGAAGCACTCTTTGCCACAGAGAATTTCTCGTCACTTTTTACTGAAGCACAAAGAAAAGACGTTCCTTTTACTATCCACGCGGGAGAAGCAGCTGGCCCAGAAAGCATCAAGGCTGCACTTCGACTTGGCGCACAACGCATTGGCCACGGTGTTCGCTCTTTGGAGGACGCAGGCGTTATCCAGGACCTCAAGGCTGCAAATGTTGCGCTTGAGATTTGCCCTACCAGCAACCTTCAAACGCGCATCTTTGAGTCAATAGAGCGCTTCCCGCTTGAGCAACTGCTTGATGCTGGCCTGACGATCACTATCAACACGGACAACATGACTGTCTCCAACACTACTCTCTCGCGCGAGTTTGAACTTTTGCAGCAGCACTGCGGTCTAGACAAAAATACCGCACGTGAGCTAGCTGAAAATGCTGCACGTGCGGTATTTAGTGATTCTAGCGAGAAGGACCGTCTACTTGCCTACCTTAGGCAATAGTAGCCTCATATCCTGCCTGAACAACAGCGTCAACCAATGCGCTATCAGCGACATCAGAAGACAGCTCAACTACAGCGCTCTTCTCGTCAAGTGAAACGGTTGCCTTAGAGACACCCTCGACAGCCTCAAGAGCCTGTGTGACGTGTGCAACACAGTGCTGGCAAGACATGCCCTCTACGTTTAGTTTCTTCTCCATATAAGATTCCTCCTTCTGTGACGCAGGTGCGTCGTTTGTGGACTTAGGTTGAACGTCAATGACTGGTTTTGTGTCATGAGCGTCTTGGCGAGTTGTTGAGCTGGTATTCTTTGGCTTCCAGGTACGCAGGCGCAGTGCATTGCATACAACAAAGACTGACGAGAAGCCCATGGCAGCTGCACCGATCATAGGGTTAAGCGAAATGCCAAATGGATACAACAGGCCCATAGCAACAGGGATACAAATGGTGTTATAGAACAGAGCCCAGAACAGGTTCTCCTTGATATTGGTCATGGTGGCACGAGAAAGCTCAATTGAAGTTGCAACATCAGCTGGATCAGACTTCATCAAGACAATGTCAGCAGACTCAATAGCAACATCGGTACCTGCACCAATTGCAATTCCCACGTTTGCTCGCGCGAGTGCTGGAGCATCGTTGATGCCATCGCCTACCATGACAACGTTTTCTCCAGCGTCCTGGAACTGCCTAATGTAAGACTCTTTTTGGCTTGGCAAGACATCAGAGATAACCTGGTCAACGCCAAGCTCCTTACCTATGACGTTTGCCGTTGTTGCCTGATCTCCGGTAAGCATGACAGACTTAACGCCCATAGCACGAAGACGAGCA
This sequence comes from uncultured Atopobium sp., assembly GCA_902481575.1. Lineage (GTDB taxonomy): Bacteria > Actinomycetota > Coriobacteriia > Coriobacteriales > Atopobiaceae > Lancefieldella. Next base: position 32,675 of record CABSWT010000003.1, on the reverse strand, counting down.
ATGGTAGACGCACTGGTCTGCTTAACCTTGTCGGCCACGGCAATGACGCCAAGAAGCTTACCCTCAAGTGCAAAGTACAGCGGTGTTTTTGCCTGTTCAGCTAGCTGTTGAGCCTGGGAAGTCAGCTCTTGTGTGCTGATGCCCTCCTGCTCCATCAGACGAGCGTTTCCTGCTACAAGGCGTTTCTCGCCAACCTTTGCCGTAAGGCCACCACCAGCAACCTGTGAGAACTCCTGTACATCAACAAAGCTACCTGCAGACTCTCCAAGCTTCTCTTGAGCGTATGTAACAATTGCCTGCGCAAGTGGATGTTCGCTCTTTTGCTCAAGCGCATATGCATACTCAAGTAGCTGGTGCTCGGAAGTTCCACCTGCACAAAGTACGTCAGTTACGCTCGGCTTGCCCTCAGTAAGCGTTCCGGTCTTATCAAGAACAACCACGGTTGCTCGGACTGCGCCCTCAAGTGCCTCGGCAGACTTGACCAAAATACCATTTGAAGCGCCCAAACCAGTGCCTACCATGATGGCAGTAGGTGTTGCCAGACCAAGTGCACAAGGGCACGAAATAACCAGAACAGCAACAGCGTGCGAGAGAGCAACCGCAAAGTCACCAGGTGCCACAAAGACAAACCATGCTGCAAAGGTTACCAGCGCAATTCCAATAACAACGGGGACAAAGATGCCAGCAATGCTGTCAGCAAGACGCTCGATAGGTGCTTTGGAGCTTGTTGCCTCGTCAACCAGGCGGATAATGCCTGCAAGTGTAGTGTCATCGCCAACAGCGGTGGCACGCATCTTAAACCAGCCGCCGGTAGATACCGTAGCACCTGTCACGGAATCGCCAACGGTCTTACTTACAGGAACGGGCTCTCCGGTAATCGCGGACTCATCGACAGATCCTTCTCCCTCGATGAGCTGGCCATCAACAGGAATTGACTGACCAGCCCTTACCACAAGAATGTCTCCCACCACAACGGTCTCTGCAGGAACTTCTTGTTCAACACCGTCTTTGACGAGAATAGCAGTCTTTGGGGCAAGGTTCATAAGTGCGTTAATTGCACCTGTGGTATGACCTTTTGCGCGAGCCTCAAAGAACTTACCCAAGGTAATCAGAGCAAGAATCAAACCTGCGGACTCAAAGTACATGCCGTGCATTGCCTGGTGAGCTGCAGTAATGTCTCCTGCAACAAAAGCGTTTGCCATCTGGTACAAACTGACAACACTGTAGGCAAACGACGCTGCTGAGCCCAGCGCAATGAGCGAGTCCATATTAGGAGCGCCATGCAGCAATGAGCGGAATCCACCAACAAAATAGTGGCGACAAATAAACAGAATAGGAATGCAAAGCAAGAGTTCGGTAAGAGCCAAGTTCATCATGCCATTCATACCAGAAACAGCAGGCGGAACAGGTGCTCCCATCATCTCACCCATGGCAAGATAGAACAGTGGAATGGCAAACGCCATTGAGGAGATAAGTTCAATCCTCTTTTGCTTTACCGCCTTTTCTGAAGCATTGGTAGCATCTGCCTTAGTAGTTGCAGCAGAATCTTTTTTGTCGCTACGAGGTGTTGCCTCATAGCCTGCTTTGCTTACTGCGTCAGAAATCTGCTTGAGGGTATCTGGATTACCGTCGTAATCAACTTCCATAGAATTCTTAAGCAGATTAACGCGAGCCTCAGAGACACCAGAAACAGAGTTTGCCGCCTTCTCTACGTGCGCAGAACAACTTGCACACGTCATTCCTTGTACATCAAAAACTTTCTGATCCATAACGCCACCTTACATAAAACGCTTAAAGAGGTCCATGACCTCATCAATAACATCTGTATCACCCGACTGGATGCGGTCAACCACGCAAGACTCCAGGTGATCCTGCATTACTTCTCTTGAGATGGCCTTAACCGCAGACTCAACTGCTGCAAGCTGAATAAGGACGTCTCCGCAATAACGATCCTCATCGATCATTGTTTTAATGCCATTTAACTGGCCGATTGCACGGTTAATACGGCGAGAAACTCCACTTTTAAGCTCATTTGAGCGAGGAGTAGCCTTGTGATCACAATGACAACAAGTTTCCTGTGGTTGGCTGTCTTTCTGAGCCATCTCTCCTCCTTTACATACCCATAGGGGGTATTAAGTACTATAAACAGTATACCCCCATACGGTATTTTTATGCAAGAAAAAAACAGCGATCGAAGCCGCTGTTTTTATCTGCCCATAATCCCCATAAAACCTCCTTCAAATATCCTTATGGTTTATTAATATCCGAAGGAAATTACCCCTTATGGGTATCTTTATACAGTATTTACAAATGCATTCCCTCTATTTGACCAGTAATTCTCTGTCTGTTGTTGCAAAAAGAGATGAAAGCAAGCGTTATCAATATCCATAGAAGTTCTAAGAGCAACGCATAACCACACAATAGAAACGCATCACTTGTATTAAAACTCAAAAATAATCCGACACTTTCAACAATCCATGAAATCGGAATGCACTTGCAGATAGAAATCAAAGGGTTTGGAAATAAATAAAGTGGTATAACAGCTCCAGAAAGTATGGGGATACTTATTGATAATAAGTTTAGTACAGCAAATCCATCAGTTAACAATAAACCAATTACTGAAGAAAATACTCCAAATATAGCGCCACCAAGAGAAGCAAGAATAAGGAATATACATAAAGGAACAAGTAGGGTCAGAACATCAGCTGCTGCAATATAAAGAACAATAACTGAGGTTACAAGAGAACTCATAAAACAAATAACAGTAATTGTTATGTATCTAATTAAAAAGAATACCATTGCACGGTTTTGAGAAATCAAATACATAAAAATTGTTTTAGCAAATCGATCTTGAACAATAATATTGGCCGAACATTGCATTGCAGAAAGCCATGACGATAAAGTTAAAATTCCTACAAACAGTGACATACTTGAGGCAGAAAGCTGCATACCAAACAGAATAAAGTATAGATATGAAAAAATAGGTTCAATAAAAAATTGAATGCAAAAAGCTAAAATAGAGCCGTAGCTGGATAAAGAAGTCAATGATATACAAATTGCAGGATAGATATATGAAGTAATTTTTTTCATAATTATGAACAATCTCCATCATTGCGAAGATTTGAAAATGCTAATTGAATTAGAAACCGTCCTAAACAAACATATGCAATCGAAAAAATTAAACAAACAACCGAATACAAGAAAAAATCTTGCACAGTAGCTGAGGTAATTAACTTTACTGCTGGAGTCAAAGGATGTAAGTATGCGATTATACGCATTGGTAATGGAAAGTTTTCTATTGGTAAAACTATACCAGACCCTATCCATATACCAGTTAGAATAAGGCTTTCAAATGATGAAGCATTTTTTGTTAAAACATATAAAGAAGACAAAACCAAAGATGAAGAGGCGCATGCAACCGTTGAAAAAAATAGTGCCAATATCTCATTTATAGAAAGAATAATAGGAACACCAAAAAATAAGCTAAGAAGAATAGAGCACGGTACTCCAAGAACTAAACCTAATGTAGTTGCAGAAAAGATAATTGGATAAAAAATATTAGCAATTCCCTTCGGACTTATAAACAAATAATCCAAAGTTCCCTGATAACGCTGATATCCAATAATACCTGTTGAGAGAATTGTAGAAGCCCATATAGTTGCGATAGATGAATAAACCCAAAATGAATGATTACTAGACCCCTGAATCATTGAAAAAATCTTAAACAAAGAGAAGCTAAAACATGATCCAAGAACACTTATTAAAAAGAATGGAGTCGTTAAAAACATACTCGTATGAAAGCGTAACATCTGCAATTCTGAGCGCATATCAAAAATTGAATTAACACTATCTTTCATTATCTTTTCCCATTACAGCAAGGTACACCTCTTCGAGTGAAGCACGTCTTTCATTGACTTTCTTCCAACCAAAATCATCAACACATAAATCAAAAACCATTTTCTTATTTCCCGACACATCCACATAAATTGAATCAAACTTCTCAAGAACTTCAACTGACGCAATTCCAGAACATTCCTTTAGAATTTTAATTTTAGATTCATCAAGACAATCAGTTATAAACGTGTATACGCCCTCTATTTTTACTTTCTGCCTTAACTCCTCTAGGCTGCCCAAAAAAATACACTTTCCTTTTTTGAGAACAAGCACGCGATCAGCTAATAATTCAACCTCTCTCATGCTATGAGACGTAAGTAAAATACCACTAGGGATATGACGTAACTCAGCGATAAGCCGCCTGACGTCTGCCGCATTATTTGGATCTAAACCAGATGTTGGCTCATCAAGAAGAATTAAACTATGAGCTGAAATTAAAGCTCTTGCAAGATGAAGCCTTTGTCTCATTCCCCTAGAAAAAGTTGATACATTTTGATTTGAAAATTCAACTAAATGTACTTGTTGAAGGGCATTTTTAATTCTTGATTCTTGCTCATCAAAAGGGACACCACTCACTTGCGCAAAATATCTTAAGTTATTAATAGCAGTAGCATGAAGATAAAACCCATTTTCTCCACCAAGAACTAAAGAAATATTCTTACAAGCCTTGCGAGGACATTTAAGAACGTCTACACCACATGCTTCTACTTCTCCACAATCTGGGAGTAAAAGCGATGAAGCAATTTTTACTAAAGTAGTCTTTCCAGCGCCATTCGGTCCGAGTACACAAACTATTTCCCCTAAATGAACAGAAAACGACACATTATCTAAAACTATACGTTTCCCTTCTTTCATCCTGTATGATCTACTTACTTTTTTTACACTCAGAGGAAGTAAAATATCATGGTCAAGATTTGATTCCCGCTGGATCATTTTTCATCTCCTCTCGGACCGTACTAAATATATATTCTTCTTTAATGTATCTTGAACAACTTATCAATTATCGAAAAAATTACTTACTTCTCATCCTCGTCTTCATCATTTACCACGCCACTAATCCCCAACGTTTTCTGAGCCTCATCGAGATTTTCTAATGCGGTAACAGTTCTCAATTTTCTACTCATAACATTTGTTCTTGTAGTCAAAATGGTATCCAGTGCTTTTTCTGCTTTTTGAACTTGTGATCGAGCCTTTTCTAGCTGAGCCTGATACGTCTCAAACTCTGTCTTAACCGCAGAGAGTACCTTTTGAATTTCGTCGGCATGCTTCTGAATAGCAACAGATTGAAATCCCATTTGAAGACTGTTAAGAAGTGCTGCCATAGTGGAAGGTCCACACACATTAACGCGATACTCTCTCTGTAGCTGCTCAAGCAAACCCGTCTGACTGACTACCTCTGCATAAAGTCCCTCAAAAGGAAGGAACAAAATAGCAAAGTTGGTTGTCTCTGGTGGAGCAATGTACTTTGAAGAAATATCTTTTGCTTCTGCCTTAATACGAGTCTCTAGACCCTTTTTAGCGGCAGCAATCGCCTCCTCATTACCTGCATTGATTGCATCCACTAAATGCTCGTACGTATCTCCTGGGAACTTAGAATCAATAGGAAGCCAAACGGTCTCCCCTGACTCTCCAGGCAACTTAACAGCAAACTCAACACGCTCAGTAGAACCAGAAACAGTAGCAACATTCTCTTCATACTGCTCTGGAGAAAGAATGTCTCTTAGAATTGCGCCAAGCTGAATTTCTCCAACAATTCCGCGAGTCTTAACTCCAGAGAGAACTTTCTTTAAGTCTCCAACACCCTCTGCAAGGCCGCGCATTTCTCCCAAGCCTTGATGAACTTGCTCAAGTTGCGTAGATACGCGCTGGAACGATTGGGTCATACGCTCATCGAGCGTTTTCTGGAGTTTCTCGTCAACGGTCTGACGCATAAGCTCAAGCTTTGCTTCATTCTCTTTACGCATGTCGCTGAGCTGTTTGTCAACAGTCTCTCTAACCTTACCAAGCTGCTCAGTTGAAGCCTGGGAAGTTGCTTTCATGTTGTCATCCACACGACGCTGAAAAGCATCAAAGCGAGCATCAAGCTGAGCAATACGCTGATCAGTCTGCTTCGTCTGATTTTGCAGTGTTGAGGTGAGCTTTTGACCAACTACTTCTCTTACCTGCTCAAGCTTTGTATCCATAAGCTCTTGCATTTTTGCCATGTTATCCGTAACACGACGGTCTAGCTCTGTTGAGCTTCTTATAAGCTCTGCAGATGATGTTTGACTTTGCTCTTGCAGCGTCTTTACTTGCGAAAGCTTAGAGGAAAGTGTGACAAGGCTCACGATAAGCACAATGACAACTACAGCCAAAACTAACAGCACAAGCAAATCCACAAGACTCCCCTAACTCATAGCAGAACAAACAAACGCAAACACAGCAAACGCAATCTGAGTGTTAACCAAAAATGCCGTAGATTACTTCTGCAATGCTATTGGTAATGCCCTCTACGAAATTCACAAATGGATTATCGGAATTAACGTCTTTATCTCCATAAGGATTAGTGAAGTAATCCCAGAACTCTTCCCAATAGTTTTGCTGACGATAATACCTATAGGAATCATCATCTTCAGTGCGATCCTGCTTATCATCAGTATCGTTGTTTGTTTCGTTCTTGCTGTTCTTTTCTTTCTCTTTCATAGAAGAAAGCGTCTCATCAGAACCAAGCGTGACGTTGATAGTAAGGCGGTCTTCTCCACGCATGATTTCTACAGGAACGGTCTCTCCAATCTTGTGAGAGCGAACGGCAATAATAGCTGCATCAGCAGAAACTACGCGCTCTCCACCAATAGAGACAATAACATCACCCTTTTTAATACCAGCACCCTCTGCAGGACTATCATCAAGAAGGCCTGCTACATACGCACCGTAATCTACCGAAAGATCATTGCGCTTTGCAACTCGAGGAGTAACGGTCTGCATAGAAAGACCAATATAGGCATGCTTAACTTGCTGGCCAGAAAGAATCTGATTTGCAATATCAATGGCATAGTTAGAAGGAATTGCAAAGCCAATACCCGCAAATGACTTGGTATCTGACGAGAACAACGTACAAATACCCACAAGCTGACCATTAGAGTCAACCAGAGCGCCGCCAGAATTACCTGGGTTAATAGCTGCATCAACCTGGATGAGGTTTGCATAAATAGTGGTTTCTCCACCCTCTGTCTCAAGCATATCTCCACGAGAAAGAGCAGACACGATACCTGCAGAAACAGAGTGATCAAGACCAAATGGACTGCCAACACTCATAACCCAACTACCAGGAGCCAAGTTATCGGAATTACCAATCTCGATTGGAGTAAGGCCATCTCCTTTAAGATCTGCATGAAGAACGGCCAGGTCAGAGGTTGGATCTGTCCCTACGACAGTGCACTCATACTCTTTATCGTTAACGGAGATAGAGAACGTATCCATACCCTCAATAACGTGGTAATTGGTAAGAATGTCTCCATTTGTGTTCAATACAACGCCAGAACCGGTTGAGCCTGATGAATCACTGGTAGCCTTAACGGACACAACCGAAGGCAAAACCTTAGAAGCTACCGTTTCTGCCGTCTTAGTATCAGTTGGTTCTGCAGCAGGACGAGACGTCGCTGCTTGAGAAATAGTTGCCTGACCAGATACTGCAGGAAGCTTAGAAATTCCCTCTCCCAAAGCAATGGTAGGAACACAAGCAACGGCAAAAGCAATTGCACAAGCTGTTCTTTTTACGCTTGAGCTTTTGAACATAGACATAAATCCAGCCTGCTTAACTGGCGAGAAACGCTTATAAACAGCGGAATCTGTGGTTAAACCATCTGCTTGGTTCTCCATAGACATCCTCCTTAACATCACTTTGATGCAAACAACTAACGCAAATAATTCTGCGCTAAACATCAATTTTTCAATATGAGTATTCTACCCGTTATACCGGACAAAAATTCGTTTCTCATTATGAGAAAGACGCGCGGGAGTCCTGCTAGTAAGTAAGAAGTTTGCAGATCCCATTAAATGCAGTCTGTACCTGCGATTATGCTCTAAACAGATAGCCTACACCACGCACCGTCTCAAGATGAGCGGCTGCTTGAGGACCAATCTTTGAGCGAACACGCCTTACGTGAACGTCAACTGTTCTGGTACCACCGCAGTACTCAAAACCCCAAACGCGCTGCAAAAGAGCCTCACGTGAGTAGGCACGAGATGGATGGGTTGCCAAGAATGACAGCAGCAGATATTCCATATACGTAAGATCAACAGGAGATTCATCAATGTAAACCTGATACGTTGCCAGGTTAATCTTTATGTTGTCAACAATAACCAAATCTCTAGAAGTGCTCTCGGTACCTGGCCACAAAAGCAGCGAGCACCTAAGGCTAAACTCCTGGATAGTTGCAGTAGACAAAATAAAATCGCTCTTGCCCTGAACAGGCAGAACAAACTTAGAAAGATTATCAAGGTCAGCAACAAACAGGCGAGCAATTCCACCATTTTGCGCGGAATAATTTTCAACCGTACTAATAACATCCTGGGACAGGTCTTTTTGATCAAGAATAATAAGGTCAAAAGTATGACCAGAAGCCGCAGCCTGAGAAAATGAGGCTGCATTTGCAAGAGCAATAGACACATCAATGACATGCGAAAGTTCACGCATACGTTCATGTAAGCGTGTCGTTGCAGATACAAGAAGAATATTCTTGTGATGCATCGATTCCCCCTAGGATAAGCTTAATCTTATAAAGCATACCACAAGCTGCGAATAAAGAGCAGATATACCTCATTATCTGCAATTAGGGCGAGAAGATTTTCTCGCCCTAAAATATTTTTTTACGTTTGCGTATTAATTCTAAAAAGTATGGGTTTTACGCAAGAGCGCCAATGAACTCAGCTGTTCGAGGGTTTTGTGGATTGTTGAAAATGACATCAGGAGTACCTTGCTCAACTACCACTCCTCCTTCCATAAAGACCACGCGATCTGCCACGTCTTTTGCAAAACCCATCTCGTGCGTTACCACAATCATGGTCATACCAGAGTTCTTTGCCAGATCACGCATAACATCCAAAACACCACGAACAAGCTCGGGGTCAAGCGCGGAAGTAGGCTCGTCAAATAGAAGTACATTTGGATGCATAGCAACGGCGCGAGCGATTGCTACACGCTGCTGCTGTCCACCGGAAAGCGCACCAGGCTTGAAGTCTGCTCTATCGGCAAGGCCAACAGCCTCCAGCTGCTTTAGCGCCTCTGCATCTGCTTCCTCTTTTGACTTCCCTAGAACCTTAATCTGACCAATCATTACGTTCTCTTTGACCGTTAAATGACCAAACAGATTGAACTGCTGAAAAACCATTCCGACATCTCTACGAAGGGCGTTGACCTCAGCTTCATTGGTACCTGTAATCTCTTGGTCCTCAATAAGAATATGACCTGCAGAAGGAGTCTCCAGTAGATTGATGCAACGGAGCATAGTGGATTTACCGGAGCCCGAAGGACCAAGCACAACCACAACTTCACCTGGCCAAACAGTCAGGTTAACGTCATTTAAGACGTGCGTTGATCCAAACGACTTATTGAGGTGCTCAATACGAACAATAGGATGCTCGCCTGCCTCAAAAGCATGGTTAGTAAGTGGCTTATCACGCTCAAATGCCTCTTGTGCAGCAACTTCAGCATCCAAGGCAGGATGTTCTGTATTCGACTTCTTTTTGAAAGAAAAGAAAGACATTAGTTTTCCTCCTTGGAAAGAGCTTGAGTCTTACTTGCTGAAGCGCTTACTGTTTTGCCTGTTTCTGACTGCTCCATGCGTTTCTCGATACTGCCAACTACCTTAATAAGTGGCAAGGTAATTGCCAAATAGAACAGAGCTGCCGTCATATATGGCGTCATGTTTCCCGTTGAGGTGGTGAGGTTTTTAGCAAACATCATCAGCTCCATAACACCTACAGAAGAAAGCAGCGAGGTATCTTTGTAAGAAGTAATAAAGTCGCTGGTAAGAGGTGGAATAACACGGCGGATAGTTTGAGGAATGATGATAAACGTCATGGTCTGAAAACGATTCATACCAAGAGAGCTTGCTGCCTCATACTGACCCTGCGGAATTGATTGAATGCCCGCGCGGAAGATCTCTGAAAGATACGCAGAAGAATTAATGGCGACCACAATAAAGCCAAGCAAATTGGCGTCCAGATTGATATTTAGCATAGGAAGACCAAAGAACAGAATATAAATCTGCAGGAAAAATGGGGTTCCACGCAACAAATTGATATATACCACCGCAAGTGCACGCAGGAGTGGATTCTTGGAAATCTTCAGCAGCGCAAAGCCCATTCCCAGCACAATAGCTACAGGATAAGCGCAAATTACAATTGCAAGGCAAACCAGCCATCCAGGAAAGAGCATTACCACTGAAGAAACAATCAGTTGAGGCTTTAAGAACATGCCCAAAAAGTGATTGGAGTTCCACGCTTCCACCCAAGGCTGAGCATCAAGCCAATTCACCAGAGCCTGAACTGGCGTGTTAGGAATAATGGTGATTTCGGGAGAAGAAGCAAGCTTTTGAGTTCCCTGCTCAGTGGTGTAGGTTCCCTCAACAGTGTACGAACCTCCGTCAGCAGGAAACTTTATGCCGGAAATCTCTACACGAATCAGCTTTTGAGCATCCACCGGCGTTGCAAAAGAAATCACAACCTGCGTTCCCTGGACGCTTGCAGTTGCCTCGATCTTCTCGCGCGTAAGACCTGAAAGAACGGTCACCTTAGTAGTTGCGCTCTGCAGATCGGAGCCCTCAGGAAGCTGCAAAGTCAGCTGAGAGACCTGCTCGTCCTCAACTGTTCCCTCCCAGGTCAAACGGGTCTCTTTGCCACCGATAACGCCATTGCCTTCTGTCTGATTTGACTTAGCTGTTGCCTTATTTGTGGTGAGAGCAAACGCACTCTGAACAGAAAACACGCTCAGAGACATAAAGAACAGCCCACTCAAAAGAAGCGTAGCGAGAAGAACTACAAGCAGCGAGGAGTACGCACGATTATGCGAGAGCGTTGACTTAGCTGAATTATAAGCCGTACTCTGAGGCACAGATTCAGCTTTGAAACTCGCAGATGACATGCACAAGGACAGTTGCTGTCCTGACATAGTTTTGTGCAAAAGTGCAATCACGTGATACTCCTTTAGAGCTTGAGATGCGATAAATCCTGATGAAAACAGTGAGTGCTTGAAGCCAAATCTGACTTCAAGCACTTTTGCTGAGCTAGTAAAACTAGATGTTAGAGCCAAACCATTTGGTCTTGAGAGCAGTCATGGTTCCGTCCTTCTCCATGTCTGCAAGAACCTTGTTGATTGCCTCAGTTAGTGCAGGATTGTCCTTAGAAACAGCAATGCCATACTGCTCACCTGTTGGAATTTCTTTTGCAATAGTTAGATCAGAATATGAAGTGCTAATCAGGTTGGAAGCAACAGGCAAGTCAATGACCATAGCATCGTACAAACCGGTTTGGACTCCTGCCATTGCTGCAGCAACATCGTCTACAGAAACAATAGTTGCCTTTGGAAGGTTCTCCTTAGCCCAATCCTCGCCGGAAGTACCTGTCTGAACAACAACCTTCTTAGAGGCGTCGTTGAGCGTCTGCTCGGTCTCGGTGCTGCCAGACTTAACAACCAGGGACTGATTGGAGTCGAGGTAAGAAGTAGTGAAGTCTACCTCCTGTGAGCGCTCGTCAGTGATAGTAATACCTGCGATAGCAACGTCTGCTTTGCCACCCTGCTTAATAGTTGGAATAAGAGTGTCAAACTTCTGGTTTGGCAGGTACGTAACCTCAAGATTGAGTCTCTTTGCAATCTCGGTAATAAGATCAACGTCAAAACCAACAGGAGTAGTTGAGTTGCCTTCAAAATACTCAAAAGGCTGGAAACCAAGCTCTGCAACAACAGTCAGATGACCCTTAGTTACCAGCGTATAGCTTGAATCAGAGGATGAAGTAGTACCCTGCTGAGTATTTTCTTGCTTAGGTGACGAGCAAGCCATAAGACCAACAAGTGCACATGCCATAAAAACAACTGCGATGCCCTTTTTAAAAGTGGCCGAAAGTGATGACTTCATAACTGCCTCTTTCTGAATAAATTCGAACTGAAATTCATTGGAATGAATTATAGGAAGCAAATATGAAAAATCTACTTATAATTTTCATTGTATTTCTCGTTTTTATTGCATAAAGATGGCGAGAAGAACAACTTCTTTGCATAAACGACTATTATTTAGTCATTCTATCCAATAAAGACCAGGTAAAAGTAATTTTTTCAATTCATAAAACGGTAACAATTTGAGAAAGCAAGCGGTAATCTTTGCGTGAAACAAGGGTTTCTCGTCAAAAAACCCTGCTCTGAAAAAATCAGAACAGGGTTCAAAGGTGCCTATAAACGCAAGCAGAATAGTTGCTTAGCAACCAGCGTAATACTTTTGCGTATCCCAGTCAGTAACTGCCAGGCAATACTCACGCCACTCCTCTGCCTTGCGCTCGCACAGGTACGAGAAGATGTGCTCGCCAAGAACATCTTTAAGAAGCTCTGACTGCTTGAAGCGCTCAAGCGCTTCTCCAAGATTTGCTGGAAGTTTCTCGCCATAATCAGCAGGATTTCCGCCTACAAACTCCTCAGGAAGCAAGAGGCTTTCTTCAATACCCTTAAGTCCAGCCATAAGCGTGACAGCATTAGCCAAATAAGGGTTTGCAGTTGGATCAGGAATACGCAGTTCAGCACGGGTGGCAACATGCTTTCCTGGCTTATGCGTAGGAATACGAACCATAGCAGAACGGTTTTTACGACCCCAGGTTGCATAGGCAGGAATAGCATCACGATCAAAACGCTTATAGGAATTAACCGTTGGGTTAGTAATAAGCATGTACTCGGGAGCGTACTTAATAAGACCTGCAATGTAGTGTTGAGCAAGTTCAGAAAGGTGAGCCTCGTTCTCAGTCTTTGGAGCCCAGAACAGAGACTCGCCATCGTGGTCAAGAAGCGACTGATTCAAAAGCATGGCTGAGCCAGGAACTCCCTGAAGAGGCTTTGGCATAAACGATGCAAATACGCCGTGAAGTGTTGCAATATGTCTGATAACTAGACGAGCAGTAACAATGTTATCCGCGCAGGTTAGCGCCTCTGCATAACGAAGCTCAACACCATTTTGTGCAGGACCAGCCGCATGGAAAGAATACTGTACAGGAATAGAAAGATTCTCAAGTGCACGAGACGTGGAGTATCGAAGACTATGGCTGAGATCAGCAGAATTCAAATCAAGGTATCCAGCCTGATCAATAGGCTTTGGCTCGGTCCCGCTCACAAAATAAAAATACTCAAGCTTAGGGCCAACATTTGCGACATAGCCAAGGTCTTCTGCCTTGATAAAAGCATTTCTCAGTACAAGGCGTGGATCGCCTGTAAAAGCCTCACGTCGAGGAGTCTGAATATCGCAGAATACGTTTGCAACTACACCGTCATCTGTCTTCCATGGAAGAATCTGGAACGTATCTGCGTCAGGGAATGCGAGAAGATCTGACTGCTCCTGGGAAGCAAAGCCGTCAACGTTGGAGCCGTCAAAACCAATGCCCTCAACAAAAGCCTCTTCTAACTCCTCGGGGGAAATGGAGAGAGCCTTTAATCCGCCGAGTACATCGGTAAAACAAAGACGCAGGTAGCGGACGTCTCGTTCCTCTACCGTGCGAAGAATAAAGTCAATTTTCTTATCCGTACTCATACGGTCCTCCCGGGTCAGAAAACTGGAATCATAACTACCATGACACATTCTTGTTACGGCTATGTTTCCACTTCCCTGAAACCGGGCGAATGGTAAAAATTGTTAATGAAATTGTGACAATTGACCTATTGAGCGTCAAAAGCCTTATCGACGTCAGAAATCATTTTCTGAGCAACACCGCAGTGACCATCTCCATCATGATGAGTGCCACAGCTGCTGGATGAAGAACAGCCAGAACAAGAGCCCTTTTTTGCACTCTTAAGTTGAGAGCGGACACAAAGAGCAACAAGAGCAATGACGATAAGGACAACCAAAATATCAATAGGACTCATACAGATACTCCTCAATTTGTTAACTACGGCATACTATACCCTCATTGCATGCTTACATACGCTGAATCATAAATTATTTGCAGAATCTAAATTCTTACCAAAACAATTGAGAACTGCGCTCTAAGTCAAAGTTGGCACACGCGATATAAAAAATCTTTTTGTCATTGATTCGCGTGTATTTTTCGGTGTGCGGTAGAATATTATTCGCAAGCGTTTTGTCTTGCACCTGTATGTAAAGTATTGCCAAAAACTTGGTGTTTACCACGTATGGTGCACAAAGTTTGACGCGTAGAAAGGAAGCCTAATGGCTGAAGATCAGTACATGCACCTTGTTATTGTTCGCCACGGTGAGTCTGAGTGGAACAAGCTCAACCTGTTCACTGGTTGGACTGACGTTGACCTTACCGAGACTGGTCACGAGGAGGCAGCAGCTGGTGGTCGTGCTCTTAAAGAGGCTGGCTATGACTTTGATGTTTGCTACACTTCTCTGCTCAAGCGTGCTATTCACACTCTGAATCATGTTCTTGATGAGCTTGACCGTAACTGGCTTCCTGTTCATAAGACCTGGCGTCTGAACGAGCGCCACTATGGTGCACTTCAGGGCCTCAACAAGGCTGATGCAGCTGCCGAGCACGGCGAGGAGCAGGTAAAGATTTGGCGTCGTTCCTTTGATGTTCAGCCACCAGCTCTTGAGCCAGGCGACGAGCGCGATCCTCACGTTCAGGAAATGTTCCGCGATGTTCCAGCAGAGGATCTTCCTTACACTGAGTGCCTGAAGGACACCATTGCACGCGCATGGCCTTACTTTGAGCAGGAGATCAAGCCACAGCTTGAGGCAGGTAAGCGTGTTCTTATTGCTGCACACGGCAACAGCCTTCGCGCTCTTGTTATGCAGTTTGAGCACCTCACTCCAGAAGAGATTCTTGAGGTTAACATCCCAACTGGCATTCCTTGCGCATACACCTTTGACAAGGATTGGAACATTGTAGACAAGCACTATATTGGCGATCCAGCTGTCATTGAGGCAAAGATTAACGCCGTTGCTAACCAGGGCAAAGCTAAATAAACAGCTTGCTAACACGCAATATTACTAAGCAGAACGGGGTGGCTTAAACCACCCCGTTCTTCTAACTTAAGTTGAGCAAATCGCTGCTTATATTTTTCTATTCAAATCATCAATAGAATCCTGTAAACCATCAAGTTTCTTAAGATAGCGAGAAAGCCAAATAAAAGCCCTTCGTCCACAGTAAAACATGACGGATAAGATTAGAAAAAGAACAATAAGAATTATTATCTCTGGTGCTCCCATAAACTCATACTCCTAAATAATCAAAAGCCCACTATTGAGGTAATTCATTCATGTTCAGAAATGTCATTCCACAGGGCATTTGATGTATAAACAAAGAAATTATTAGAACCTAGAAATTTCATTTTTAGATGGTAGATATGTTCTACTGGCAATAAAAGAACTAGACATCTTCATCACCTCTTTAAGTTATTTATACCACTTATTTACTCCAATAAAAAGAAAAGAATAACCTATGAAATGACATTCTCTATAAATAAAACATATTAAAAACTCAAAGAATACGCCCACAGTATTAAAACCTACTTTGAATAGTGTTACGATGTACCGCCGAGAAAAGAAGGGATTAAATGTTTAAAAGAGAGCTCAACGCAAAACTTGTTCTTTCTGTAATTGCAACAGGAATTATGTCCTTCTCGGGAGTTGTCGTAGAAACTGCCATGAACGTGACGTTTCCAACGTTGATGGAGGAATTCTCTATTGGCACCTCAACGGTACAATGGATGACTACTTCGTACCTTTTGATTCTTGCTATTATCATGCCTATGTCGTCGTTTTTAAACAGACGATTCAAGACAAAAAGTATCTTTACTGTAGCCATGATTTTCTACATCAGCGGCATTCTTTGTGGATTTGCTGCTCCAACGTTTATGTTATTGCTGCTTGGCCGTATTTTAGAAGGCATTGGCACCGGTCTAGCGTTACCACTGATGTTCAACATCATCACCGAGCAAGCCCCACTTAAAAACATGGGCGTCATGATGGGCATTGGCATGCTTGTTACTGCCGTTGCGCCTGCAGTAGGACCTTCGGCTGGTGGCTGGATTGCAGAACATCTTGGCTGGCGAATGATTTTTGCCGGTCTTCTCCCCTTCTTGATTGTGGCATTTGTACTGGGAATTAGTTCAATCCAACAGAGCCATGAGACTGAAGTGATTTCTTTTGATGTCTTTGGCTGGCTACTTCTTACCATAAGTTTTATTGCACTCATCTTTGTTATTGACGAGTCCAGCGCGTTTGGCCTGTTTAGTATTCCTGTTTTGCTCGCAATTATGATTTTTGTGGGCTCGCTTACGTTCTTTGTGCGTCACGAGAACTCCTTTAAACACCATGAGCTCTCTGATAAATCTCCAAAAATTCCTATCATTAACCTTGAGGTATTTAGCGAGAAGGGCTTTGTACTCTCGCTCTTTGCTATTATTGCTCTGCAATTTATTATTCTTGGTCAGTCATATCTTCTGCCTAACTTCTCCCAGCTAGTACTGGGTGCAGGCGCTACCGCAGCAGGAGCTCAAATGCTTCCTGGATGTGCTATTGGCGCAGTTATGGCACCAATTTCTGGTCAGATTTTAGACAAGCTAGGAGCTAAAAAGCCTATTATTACAGGCATTCTTTGCTGCCTTACCAGCATGCTCCTTTTACTGCTCTTTGTTCACGTGCTTACCGTAGAAATGATTACGTATATTTTTGCCATCTTTGCCATTGGTCAGGCACTTCAGATGGGAAACAACTTTACGGTAGCTTTGGGACACTTACCGGAAGACCGCAAGGCTGATGGAAATGCTGTTATTAACACAATGCAGCAGCTCTTTGGCGCTATGGGCACCAGCGTTATTTCTGGCGTTGTAGCGGCTTCTCAGCTTGGAGCTACAGACTTAGCTACGAGCACCCTTGCAGGAGCTCAGAATGCACTCTTTGTACTTGTGTGCGTAGCTTGTATTCCTCTTGTTACCATGGGAATTGTGCTCTTTGTACTGCCTAAGATGACAAAATAAAACGCAACAGCGGTATTTAAAAGGAAGCAAATTAAAAAGCTAGGTATCCAAAAGAAGGATATCTAGCTTTTAATTTAGACGTTTGAATTGATTGTTTTACGACACAAAAGCTGATAATTTCAATCCAATGAATACAGCAACCAGGCAAGTAACAACGTTAACCGCAATGTTCACTCCTGCAGCGGTCCAGTTACCTGCTTGAATAAACGTCAACGTTTCATTTGAGAAGGTCGAGAAGGTCGAAAGTCCTCCACAAAGGCCTACGGCTAAGAATAGCTTGACCTGCGGCTGAAGTGGACTTGCAAGATCAAGTCCCGTCACAAAGCCAATAATCAAACCTGCAACTACATTTGCAGCAAACGTACCAACTGGCAGGTTAGGAATCCACTGTTTGAAGAGGACTCCCAACTGCCAGCGACCTAAACTACCTAGAGCTCCACCGAGAGCCACAGCCAACGCTTCAAACATAAAATGCCCCTACTCCAGCTCGCGCGATCCCGTATACAGCTGGTAATACTCTCCATGCTTTGCAATAAGCTCATCGTGAGTACCGCGCTCAATAATGCGACCGTGCTCCAGAACCATAATGGCGTCAGAGTTGCGAACTGTAGACAGTCTGTGAGCAATCACAAAGACAGTACGACCTGCCATTAGGGCATCCATGCCCTTCTCGATAAGTGCCTCAGTACGCGTATCAATACTGGAAGTTGCCTCGTCCAAGATAAGCACGGGAGGATCAGCAATAGCAGCACGCGCAATTGCCAGAAGCTGCCTCTGACCTTGGGAAAGGTTAGCGCCGTCTGAGGTAAGTACGGTGTTGTAGCCACGTGGCATACGACGAATAAACTTATCTGCGTTTGCGATTTTTGCTGCAGCAATAACCTCGTCATCAGTGGCGTCTAACTTACCAAAGCGAATATTGTCTGCAATGGTACCTGTGAACAGATGCGTATCTTGCAAAACAATACCAAGCGAGGACCTTAATGCAGATTTCTTAATGTCGTTGATAGGAATGCCGTCGTAAGTAATAGTTCCACTGCGAACGTCATAGAAACGGTTGATGAGGTTGGTAATTGTTGTTTTACCAGCACCAGTTGAGCCAACAAATGCAATCTTCTGGCCAGGTTTTGCAAACAGCGTGAGGTTTGCAAGAACCGTCTGATCATCGTCGTATCCAAAGGTAACATCATCAAAGCGAACGTCTCCAGCAAGAGGGGTTTTCTCGTCAGATGGTGTGACCCATGCCCAGGACTCTTCTCCTGACTCATAACCACTAACGCGGACCAGGTCGACCTTGCCCTCATCAACCTCAGGAGTCATTTCCATAACCGCAAAGATGCGCTCGGCACCGGCAAGAGCGGTAAGCAGGAAGTTGGAGAGCTGTGTGAACTGGTTGAACGGCATGGCTGCCTGGCGAACAAAGACCAGGTAGGATGCAAGACTTGCAACATCCGCGTGTCCGTTAACCGCAAGCAGTGCGCCAACCACGGTAACCACAGCGTAATTGATATACGTCAACGAGACCGTGATAGGAACCATAGTTGCCGCATAACCCTGAGCACTTGTTCCAGAGTGCCGTAACTCGTCATTAACCTTTTGAAAATCAGTAAAGTTGGCATCCTCGTGGTTAAAAACTTTAACCACTTTAAGGCCAGAGATAGTTTCTTCTGCAAAACCGTTGAGAACACCAAGGCTCTTTTGCTGCACCGAATAATGTTTAGCAGAGCGCTTACTTGCATAGCGTGCATAAATCACAATCAAAACATCAAAGAGAACAGTGATGAGCGTCAGCTGCCAGTTAAGGACAATGAGCAGCACAAGCGTACCAACCATTTGAATAAACGCCAGAACAAGGTTGGCAAAGCTGTTATTGAGCGCTTCCGAGATGGTATCCACGTCATTTGTAAAGAAACTCATGATATCGCCGCGGGTACGCTGGTCAAAGAATCTTAGGGGCAGCGATTCAATGTGCTCAAAAAGGTCTCGCCTGATGTCAAAAACAATCCTCTGAGCAGCACGAACCATAATTTGCGTGTAACCAACACTGGTAAGAGCGCCAATTGCATACACAACCGCTGTAAATACAATGAGGTTGGTAAATGCGTTTACGTCTCCCCTGCCCACTGCTGCAACAACAGGCTTAATCATGTAGGTACCAAGGAGCGCTGCTAAACCACTGATAGAAACAAGAATTGCCACCAACATAAGACGCTTTTTGGCATGACCTAAGTACGAGACAAACACTCTGATGGTATGTCCGATGTTTTGAGGGCGTGCTCCTCCTGCGCGATTAGCCATGTGACACCTCCTTACCAGCAGCGTCAATGTCTGACTGACTACCGCCAGTCTGCGACTCATACAGCTCTCTATAGATAGGGCTCTTGGCGAGAAGTTCTGTGTGGGTGCCAGTCATATGAACCCTACCGTTATCAAGAACGACAATCTGATCTGAGTCCATAACTGAGTTCACACGCTGGGCAATGATGATTTTTGTCATGTCAGCAAGTTCGGCAAGTCCTGCACGAATCTTTGCATCAGTTGCTGTATCAACCGCGCTGGTAGAGTCATCAAAAATGATAATTTTTGGCTTCTTTAAAAGCGCGCGAGCAATACAAAGACGCTGCTTCTGGCCACCGGAGACATTAACGCCACCCTGGCCAAGGTCTCCGTCCAAGCCACCAATCCTGTCAAGAAACTCATCAACGCATGCAATAGAGCACGCGTGGAGCAGTTCCTCATCAGTTGCATTGGGATCTCCCCAGAGCAGGTTGTCGCGGACGGTGCCGCTGAACAGCACATTTTTCTGAAGGACAACAGACACTGCATCACGAAGTGAAACAAGATTGTAGGAGCGGACGTCATTCTCGCCAACAAGCACGGTGCCTTCAGTTGCATCGTACAAGCGAGCAATCAGCTGGATAAGGGTAGTTTTTCCGGAGCCGGTGCCGCCGAGAATACCAACGGTGGAGCCTGGCGCAAACGAGAGGTTAATGTCTTCAAGGACGTCCTCTTCAGCGCTCTGGCTGTACTTGAAGGACACGTTTTCAAAACGAACCGCGCCGTTCTTAACATCAGTCAGGCCGTGCTCTGGAGACTCAATAGCAGGCTCCTCGGAAAGAATCTCTCCAATTCGACGCACGCTAGTAATGGCGCGAGCAGTAAGCAAGAACACGCCAGAAATCATCATAAGAGAGTTCATAATAAGCAGTACGTAACTCATGAAGCCCGTGAGCTCACCAACGCCCAGTCTGCCAGCCATAATCATCTGGCCGCCAAACCAAAGAATAGCCACGTTAGTGACATACATTGATGCTTGGAAAATAGGCAGGTTTAAAACGGACGTTCCAAAGGTCTTTGTAGCAGTCTGCGCATACTGGGTATTAACTTTTTCAAAGCGCTCGGAGACATATCCTTCTCGGACATACGCCTTAATAGCACGCACGGCCGCAAAGTCTTCCTGCAGAGCCTCGTTAAGCTTATCCATTGCACTTTGCATAACGCGATACAAAGGACCAACGCGCTTCACAATAAAGAAGAGTGCAATAGCCAAGAAAGGCAGCACGGCAAAATACACTACCGCCAGCTCTGGGCTCATAATAAACGCCATAACCAAGCCCATGACCAGCATAATTGGTCCACGCATAAACGGGCGCGTACCCATTGCAAAGGCGTTCTGAATGATAGTAACGTCTGACGTCAGTCGTGTGACCAGAGAGGATGAATCGTATTTATCAAGATTTGCAAAAGCAAACTCTTCCATACGGCGATACTCATCTTGTCTGAGTTGAGCGCCCAGTCCCATAGCTGCTTTTGCTGAGTAGCGTGCATAGCCAATACCAGCAAACATGGCGAGAAGAGCAAAGACAACCATAACGGTGCCGTTTACAAAAACAGTCTGAAGATTGCCTTGCAAAATACCCTGGTCAACAATTTGGGCCATGAGTACAGGAATCACTAATTCGAGTAGGGACTCTGCAAACACGCAGAGTCCCGACATAACAAAGTCCTTTTTATACGCGCCAAAATGGTCCAAGATTACCTTTAACTCAGCGCGAGCAGATGGAACTTTTTCTTTTACAGAAGCGTCATTCATTACTAAAACACCACGTACCTTACTGTCTTGCGTTGCTTGGTTTGCTTATGCCTCTTTTGGAAGCGTTTGAAGCGAAACCTCCTTGAGCTGCTCATTAGAAACAGGCGAAGGAGCGCTGGACATCAGATCAGAGCCAGAAGTAGTCTTTGGAAAGGCCATGACGTCGCGGATGGAATCAGCACCTGCAAGCAGCATGCATACGCGGTCAAGACCAAGTGCAAAGCCGCCCATTGGAGGTGCGCCAAACGTCAGAGCCTCCATCAAGAAGCCAAACTGAGCCTTTGCGCGCTCTTCAGTAAAGCCGAGTTTCTCCAGAATCTTAAGCTGCAGCTCAGCGTTGTGGATACGCATTCCGCCGCCACCAGCCTCAAAGCCGTCCATAACAAAGTCGTAGGTATACGAACCCATAGCCAGAGGATTAGTGTCCAGAAGATCAAGCTCTTCCTCACGAGGAAGGGTGAAGGGCTGGTGCTCAGAAGCGTAAGACTGAGTCTCCTCATCCCAGTGGAACAGTGGGAAGTTAACAACCCAGAGGAAATCATGACCTTCTCGTGGTACATCCAGGACCTTTGCCATATGCAGGCGCATACCACCGAGAATCTCATCTGTCTCCAGGCGACCGCCCACAGCAAAGAGTATCAAGTCCCCTGCCTCAGCGGACATCTCTGCACGTAGTGCCTCAAGCTCTTCTGGCGAGAAGAACTTGGTGATAGGACCTCCCACGGAACCGTCCTCTTTGAAGGCGACCCATGCAAGTCCCTTAGCACCAAAGCCGGCGGCTACCTCGGCAAGCTTATCAACCTGAGAGCGTGGCCAGGTACCTGCGCCCTTAACGTTGATTGCCTTGACATACTGACCATCAGTTGTTGCAGCAGAGCTAAAGAGCTTAAAGCTGGACTGCTTAAAGACCTCAGAGACATCGTGGAGCTCCATACCAATGCGGGTATCAGGCTTATCGGAGCCGTAGGTATCCATTGCGTCCCAGTACTGAATCTTGCGCAGTGGAGCTGGGAACTTAATGCCCATCTTTGCAAATGCATCGCCCAGAATATCCTCAAGCTCGGCCATGACATCTTCCTCGCGGACAAATGCCATCTCCATATCAACCTGTGTAAACTCAGGCTGACGATCTGCACGAAGGTCCTCATCGCGGAAGCACTTAGTAATCTGGTAGTAGCGCTCAATACCGCCAATCATCAGCAGCTGCTTCAACAGCTGTGGAGACTGTGGCAGTGCATAGAAGTTTCCGCCCTGCATTCTGGAAGGAACCAGGAAGTCACGAGCGCCCTCAGGAGTAGATTTGAACAGCGCCGGAGTCTCTACCTCGGTAAAATCACGCTTATGGAATGCCTCACGAAGCGCAAATGCAAAATCAGAGCGCATACGAAGACTCTGTGCCATCTGAGGACGACGCAGGTCAACATAGCGGTACCTCAAGCGAAGGTCCTCGTTAACGTCAATGTGGTTCTCAATCTGGAATGGTGGAACAGCGCTGGTGTTAAGAACCTCAATCTTGGAAGCAAGTACCTCTACCTCACCGGTAGCAAGAGCCTCATTGGTCTGGCCTTCAGAGCGATGCTGAACCGTACCAGAAATCAAAACAGGCCACTCGGGACGAATAGTCTCTGCAGTTGCAAATGTTTCTGCATCTACATCTGGGTCAAACAGAATCTGAGTTAAACCCTCGCGGTCACGGAGGTCAACAAAAATCAGACCACCAAAATCACGACGACGCCAAACCCAACCAGTGAGCGTAACGGTCTGACCGATATGCTCTGCACGAAGCTCTCCGCAGGTATGCGTATGCATGCTGTGCAAATCAACAGCTGCGTGAGCGGAATAATTCTGAGGGGTTTCTGAGGAACAATCCATTTTTATCCTTTCGTCTTTGCTTCCCTGTGCCAAATCGGAAAGCGCCTTCAAGACGGCAAAAACGTGTAGACGGCACGTTCTTGCTCATAGATAAACCATTGTACTCTCCAACGTTTAGTCGAATCCTCTCAATCTAAACTTAGTGGAGATTCACGAGGAATAAATAACTTACCGTCACACTTTTACGCTAGACTGAAATTGATACACATGAGCCCTCTTACAGGGCGAGAAGAACTTGGAGCTTTTATGGCCTATAAAGCCGCTGTTTTTGATCTAGATGGAACACTTCTGAACACTATTGTTGATCTTGCTTGGGCAACCAATTACGCTCTTGAGCAGTTCAATATGCCTACTTATACCGTTGATGAGGTCCGTCAAATGGTAGGAAACGGCGTTGCAAAGCTTATCCGCGATGCCGTGCCAAAGGGCACTGATGATGAAACATACCAGCGTGTACTTGCGTGTTTTAAAGAACACTACGCTGACCATAGTTTGGATAACACTGCGCCCTACCCTGGCATACTTGATGCGGTTGATACACTCAGGGCTGCAGGTGTTAAATGCGCTGTTGTCTCGAACAAGCCAGACTTTGCCATTGCAGATTTAATGAGCAATTTCTTCCCAGGTAGATTTGACTTTGCCTTAGGTCAGCGAGATGACCTTAAAAGAAAGCCTGATGCAGAACCCGTCCATTACGCCCTTGCTCAAATTGGTGTTGAACCTCAAGACGCTGTCTATATTGGAGACTCTGAGGTTGATGTTGCAACAGCACACAACAGCGGCATGCCTTGCATAAGTGTTACCTGGGGATTTAGAGATAAAGAAACGCTTCTAGCTGCAGGTGCTACCACGCTTTGCAATACAGTAGAAGAAATGGTGCAAGAAATTCTCAAATAGTAGCACTAAAAATGCAACCAACCGTTCATTGCCGTTGAGCGAGAAAAAACGTCCGCTTGCCTATGCCTCTCAATTCGTCTGAATAAGCGTATTCGGAGGGCGGTATAGTCAATAAAAGTGCGTCCATAATTTGCGCGCAAGCGACGTGGAAAGGATTGCATCATGGGCAAGAAAAGTTCTGAGGTTCTCCAGATTTCTTACGAAGACCTGGTAGAGTACCTGCACAGTAATCACTCTGTGTACATGCAAGTCGGACACCAGGTTTATTACCTCACTGATGTCAACTTTGAGGCATGGAGAGCTCAAGACACCAGTATCAGAAACTCAAAAAACCACTTTGTAGATTGTTCTGAATTAGTTCCTACGGTAGACGAATTTCTCGCACTTCCTTTTATTAATGGAAAAACCATTAAAGACGTTTTTTCACATGCAACGTTCTATGCATCCATGAAAAACGAAAAATCTGAGTAATTCAAAATAATCAGCATTTTGTTGACTATCTCTCAGCTAAAACTTAAAGGACCTGTTAACGCAGGTCCTTTTTTACCAGGTAAATTACCTTAATAACCTGCATCTCATATAAAAACGCCGATGCAGTGCACCGGCGTTTTACGTTTAATTTGAGAGAGCGTGACTACTCAACAGGCTTCTGAACCTCAAGAACCTCGGCAATCTCAACCTCAGCAGAAACGGTGCCTGCAAGCTCTGAAATAAGATCGTTGTATTTATTCGCAGAAGCCAGCTCAGAAGAAGCGGTCTTTGCGTAACGCTTAACTGCTGCGGCTGCACGGTTAACGGCACTCAGGGTGCCAGCGCCACCAACGCATCCTCCTGGACAAGCCATACCCTCAAGAAGATAACCTGGATATTTACCCTTAACAGCATCCTTGAGCATGGCTCGGCACTCAGCAAGGCCATCAACAGCCATGATAGGTACTTCTTTATCAGGGTACTTCTGGTGGATGACGTTTACTACGGCACCTGCTACGCCGCCAGCAACTGCAAAGGCGCGACCGTCATGGGAGGCGTTTTCAAAGTCGGAGTTGTCATCATCAAGCTTGGTGTAGTCAATGCCCTTAGACTCCATCATTCCTGCAAGCTCCTCAAAGGTCAGAACAAAATCGACCTCGGACTTAACGGAGCGACGCAGTGCCTCAAGTTTCTTAGCAGTGCATGGTCCAATAAAGACAATCTTAGACTCTGGATTATGCTTTCTTACTAGACGAGCAGTCAGAACCATTGGCGTGAGTGCCATAGAGATAGCATCAGCATGCTCTGGATGCTCTTTTTTAGCCATTGCAGACCAGGAAGGACAGCAGCTTGTTCCCATAAAGGGAAGCTTCTCTGGAACTTCTTTGACAAAGTCTTCCGCTTCCTGAACAGTACAGAGGTCAGCACCGGTTGCTACCTCTTCTACCTCGGCGAATCCCATCTCCTTGAATGCCTCACGAAGACGACCAACGCTGCCCTTGCCAAACTGGCCAACAAATGAAGGAGCCACAATTGGCACAACGGTATAACCCTCATTGATAGCCTGAATCACCTGGAAAATCTGGCTCTTATCGGCAATAGCACCAAAGGGGCAGTTGACCAGGCACTGACCACAAGAAACGCACTTCTCGTAATCAATATCTGCACGACCATGCTCATCAGAACCAATAGCATCCATACCGCAAGCGGCTGCACAAGGACGTACGTGGTGATGAATTGCCTGGTAAGGGCAGACCTTGAAGCACATGCCACACTGAATGCACTTCTCCTGGTCAATGTATGCCTTTTTGTCTACGAAGCTAATTGCCTCTTTAGGACAAATCTCTCGACAAGGGTGCGCAAGACAACCTTGGCACGCGTTGGTAACGCGATACACGTTGTCCTCGCAGGCGTTACACGCAAACTTAACGATGTTAATCAGCGGTGGCTGGTAATAAACCTCAGGTCGAGAGGCCTCTTCTAGGCCGTCAGAAATTTTTTCTGGCTGATCCACGCCCTGCATAGGCATGCCCATAGTCATGCGAATGCGCTCGCCAACAATAGCGCGCTCCAAGAAGACGCTCTCACGATACGTAGCAATATCACCAGGAATAATCTTGTAAGGCAGCTCTTCCATCTGGCGAGCAATTTCATCAACGCTCTTATCTGCTTTTTCATACGCAAGCGTTGAAACTTCTTTAAATACCTTCCTGCGGATTTCAGTCAGGTTGGTATAGACACCTCGCATTGTGCCAGGCATTTCTCCCCCTCCTCGTTCACTTTATGCACGTCTGGGTAACGTATCCGCACAAAATGAATGTATGTCTCTACCACAAAGTATGTACTATAAGTCCACCTCGGTGACACCAAAATAAGAAAATCGCTCTGGAATATCCGTTTTAATCACAATTTTTGCGCCCGTCACTGGATGAATAAATCCAACGCGATATGCATGGAGCATTAACGGCTGCGGCCTATGCTTCTTTTTTGAGGTGCGCTGCAGAGATGATACGCTTCCATACAGCGCGTCTCCTACCAGAGGAAATCCAAGTGACGAGAGGTGCACTCTAATTTGATGCTTTCTTCCTGTCAGCAAATTGACCAGTAGCAAGCTTTGAGTTTGACCCTGTGCTGACGATGCAACCTTAATGAGGCGTACCTCCGTTTGAGAAGGCTTACCTGTGGCTGAGATTCTCATCTTCTGAGCGTCATGCCGATCTTTTCCAATTGCCTTATCTATCAGCAGTTTATTTGGTTCAAACGTTCCCTTAACGGCTGCCAGATACTCTTTGGAAAGCTCCTTAGAGGCAATAAGCTGGTCAAACTGTGGCTGCGTTTCTTTTTTGAGCGAGAAGAGCACTATGCCCGTAGTCTCCTTATCAAGACGATTCAATGCTTGAACCTGGGAAAGATCTACCTCTCTTAAGCCCTCAAGTGCACGGAGTTTCTCGCAAACTACATCGGTTAGCGAAGGCTCATGGGTACCATCTGCGTGAACAATAATTCCCGCTGGCTTATTCACGGCAAGCAGATACTCATCTTGGTACAAAATCTCAAGGTTATTGCCAGTCTGAAGAGCGTCCATGCTACTCACCTCGCTTAACCACGTAGCGCTGCTCAGAAAGCACCTGGGCAAATGACTCGATTGTGCTCCACACATGATCGGTGCGGCGCCAGGCAACGCTGACCGAGTACGACATCTCTTTTCCTAGCTCAATAATGTGGAGACCAGACGTTTCAGAGTCGTAGTAAGAAGAAGCAACCAGCTCTGATGGCAAGAAGCACGCGCCCACCCCTCTCATGGCAAGCGCCAAAAGCGTCTCGGAGTTTCTGGACATAACCTTGATGGTAGGAGAAATGCCCGATGCGGCAAACGCATGGCGAGCAAAACTACCAGCAATATCTCGCTTACCTACCGTTAAGAAAGGGCAAGCTTCCAAGGCCGTGAGCTTTCCCGTCTTTTTGACTTGCGCAACAACCGAGTCAACCTTATCTGCATACAAAGATTCAAGAAGCGCTTGAGAAACTACCAGAACGATCTTCTCGTCAAACAGCTTTTTAACAACCAAGTCATACGACGACGAATTAACCGTTGCAACAATCAAGTCAAGCTGACCTTCGGACAGCCACTCAACAAGCTCGTCATTCTCGCCCTCATCAAGCTCAATGGAGATATTTGGGTGCAATTTTTGGAAAGCAGCAATGGAGCGCGGCATGATGATGTGACCTCGTGTAGCAGTGACGCCAACACGCAGGCGACCTCGCTCGTTGCCCGCAATATCAAGAAACTCTTGATCCATAGCGCGACGCTGAGCCTGGAACTTACGGGCATAACGCAAGAACTCTTCTCCCGCAAACGTGAGCGACAGCGGGACCGTACGTTCTAGCAGCTTAGAGCCAAGTTCTTTTTCTGCTGCCGCAATATTTGCCGAGAGCGTTTGCTGCGTTACACTCAGGCGTTCAGCCGCCTTAGTGAAGCTCTTTTCTTCTGCAACAGCAACAAAATAATCCATGGTCTGAAAGTTCATTTTTGCTCCCACTCAATTACAAAAATTACTTGTAATTATAACCATTGAAAACAGTTGGACTTCAACTTCTTAGTTGTCTACTCTATTTACACAAGAAATTCGTTTGGAGTGGATGCATGGTAGAGCTAATAGTACTAAGTGCCTTTGCGGTGATGCTCATCGTAGGTACAGCCCTATCTTTTCCCCTTACATCTATCTTGACCATTGGTTTCTTCCTCTTTTTTGGTTACGGACTTTCTCGCAAAATCTCTGCAAAAAAGCTTCTTTTAGCAGCCTTTGAATCTGTTTGGGAAGTTAAAACAATTATTGCACTGTTTGCTGTGGTTGGCGCTATGAGTGCTGCCTGGCGTGCAGCTGGAACTATTCCAGAAATTGTCAGCATTTCTGCTTCGCTTATTTCTCCATCTATCTTTATTCTGGCAACATTCTTGCTCTGCACCATGATGTCCATGCTTCTGGGTACCGCATTTGGTACTGCTGCAACCATGGGAATCATCTGCATGTCTATTGGTAAGGCAATTGGAGCAAGCGAGTTCTTTATTGGTGGCGCTGTTCTTGCAGGTAGCTACTTTGGAGATCGTTGCTCCCCTATGTCTACCAGTGCAATTCTTGTTTCACAACTTACCGATACTAATCTATCCAAAAACATTAACCGCATGCTTCGTACCAGCGTAGTGCCTTTCATTGCCGCATGCGCTATCTATGTAGCGTGGGACTTCTTTATGGCAAACACGGGAACTATCCCCGATGTCACTGGTCTTCTCAGCCGCTCTTTTAGGCTCTCTTTAATTTCACTCACACCAGCTCTTCTTGTCATTGTCTTCTCGCTTCTTAAAGTTGATGTCATTGTTACCATGGCATCCAGCTTGGTACTTGCTTGCATTCTGTGTGTCACCATCCAGCGCGTTCCTCTTGCCGACCTGCCAGTCATTCTGCTCTTTGGCCTTCGTGCTCCAGGTGCTACCGTTGCAAACATGGTTAATGGTGGCGGCGTTTTTTCCATGATGAACGTTTTGACAATTGTCACCATTTCTTCAAGCTACGCTGGTCTTTTCCAAACAACTGGCCTGCTTCGCCGTATGTGCCAGCTGGTAGCTGACCTTTCCGATAACTCCACGCCTTTCTTTGGCGTTCTGATTACCAGCATGTTTACCTCGATGGTTTCTTGTAACCAGACGCTGGCTATTATGCTTACAAACGACCTGTGCGAGAACGCAGAAAACTCTTCCAGCGCCCTTGCCTTGGATATCGAGAATAGCGCTGTAATTCTTGCTCCACTAGTGCCGTGGTCCATTTCAAACATCTCGGTGCTCTCTGCAATTGGCGCACCTTCTATGAGCCTTTTAGCTGCAAGTTTCCTCTACTTGCTGCCTCTTTGGACTCTGGGAATTTCTCTGTGGCTCCATCGCCGCCCAACAAAAATTGACGGTCACCGTGCTCGTTGGCTTGGCCTTACCTCTGACGATGTTCGCAGCTGCTCATGGCCTCACGTGCAAGACGAAGGCACAACGGATGCGACTGCAAGCCTTCCTGCTGTAAAAGTTGCCTAAGACCGAGCTGTTTAACGCTCCTAATTCACATTGCTAAGCTAGGTGTGTTTTACGCCGTTAATACTTTTATTGATGCTTTGGTAATTCAATAATTCGATCGCAACGCTGAGCAATACCCATATCATGTGTGACCATAAGAAGTGTTTTATGGTTTGCATGAACGGAATCTAGCAAACTGTCTATAACAATAGTGGCCATAGCCTTATCAAGTGATCCGGTTGGTTCGTCGGCAAGGATTAAATTACCTGGCTTTATCATTGCTCGAGCAATTGCTACTCTCTGCTTTTCTCCACCAGAAAGCTCATTTACAACCGCATCGAACTTCTCGCCAATCCCATAGTTTTCCAAGGCAGTTCTAATAAGACGCTCCTGTTCCTGCTTTGAAAGCTTGGTGTATTGAAGCGCTAATAAGAGATTTTTGCTTACTTTCCAGTCATTAATGAGAGCAAAAGATTGGAATAGATAATTAATCTCTGTACGCCTCATAAGTGTTGCTTTTTTACTGTTGATTGAAGGATATGTTCTTCCCTCAAGGTTGACTGTGCCTGAATCTAATGTCTCGAGAAGACCGATGATATTAAGAAGTGTTGATTTTCCGCACCCAGAAGGGCCCACGAGAGCCACTGACTCTCCACTTTCTATCTCAAATGAAATGTTATGAAGAACTGTGTTGTTTCCAAATGACTTATTAAGAGCATCTACCTGTAGAAATATTTTCATAACTACTCCTTAGAGAGATTCTCTAGAACAATTCTCATGGTGCTTCTATTTGCAGAAATACTGATAGTCAAATTGGAAATCAATAACATCAAGCAGCCCATTATTATTCCAAGAGTTGAACCTATGACAATCATGCAAAGTGTTCCAACAAGTGCAATGAGATTCACTACGAGGAAAATATTTATGTATTGCTTGTAAATGCCAAATCCCAACATGCATTCAACAGCAATTTTTCTCTCATGTAATCTCTGGACAATTGAAATCATACTTATTTGAATCACCGTTATAGCTGCAAACATAAGCACAATTACAACACCGAATAAGAGGAAGAGCTCCTGCAGAGATTTTCTGTAGTCCTTTATAAAGCTCTCTATCGAACTGAACTGTGTTCCAAAACCATCATCAGAGAGCTCTACAACACCGCTGGAATCCAACAAATTTGCAGCGGCCTCAGGTGATAACTTTATGTAACTATTATCAAGCCCCGTAGCCACTAAACTTTCTGATTCAGTAGGAACCATGTTATTTGACGTTACCACTTTGATTACAACATTTGTGCTTATAGAAGGGCTGTCTATATTTGTTGACCAGGTAAAAAATCCCCCACTAGCATCGTATTCAATAAATTCAGATGAAGGATTTTGCATATAGGGTGTAACAATGTCTGACTCAAATATCTTGTCGCTTCTAGCCACAAGTTCTCTTAGCAGAGATTTTTGCTCTTCTGAATACGAACTTGGAACGAGATAAATCCTTGTTCCATTCTCCGCTTTTTTAACTTGTTCATCAGTCAACGCTACCCCAATTTCTTTTAGATAAGATGGGGATGCAATCAGAACATCAAATGGCTTCAAAATCGATGAATTTACTTCATAGGCATTTAGCGTTGGCTCACCTATTTGATTTACATGAGCAATATACACGCCTGTATCGTGCTCGTGGGTTTTATACCAATCAAATAATTCCTTACTTTTATCCATTGGCCTGCCGTTGAAAAAATGACCTTGAGAAACATGATTTCGGACAATATACCAATCTTTATATACAGACCAATTTTCTTGAGTGGATAGTAGATTTGAGTACATTGTTATAGGAGCATCCATATAAGTAGAACCAGCAAAAACTACTACACAACAAAGTGCATAAATTATCGCCGTTAGAACGTATAGACCCTTTTGCGACAATCTTCCTAAAATTGCATCTACAGGGCGGATTGTTAGAAGTGGAGCAGCAGAAATTAGTACCGAAACCACAACTACAAGTATTGCTGGCATTGCCGAGGTAAACGTAAACAGTAAAAAACTGCCAGTAATATCAAATCCGGAGCAATTAACCATTGTCCACATAAAGGCTAATGGCAGTAAAACAGCTGCTAAAGCACAATAGAAAAAATAATGATGAACGACGTAATCGCTCTTACTCCAGCCAAGCATTACGTGAACACCGAGTTTTTTTAATTCTTGTAACGAGTTGTAATACGTCAGTAAACAAAACGATATGCTCAAGATTATAAAAGTTACTCCAGCAACATAGTAGAAGAGTCCAATTTCAACCGCTGATCCTGAATAATTAGTAATAAATTTTTCTTT
Source organism: uncultured Atopobium sp. (assembly GCA_902481575.1). Lineage (GTDB taxonomy): Bacteria > Actinomycetota > Coriobacteriia > Coriobacteriales > Atopobiaceae > Lancefieldella. The sequence goes on along the minus strand of CABSWT010000003.1, from coordinate 885 downwards.
ATGTAGGCCAGTAGCTTCTGAAATCTGACTAACCAATTCATCAAATTCTTCAGGAGAAAGGCCTAAAACAGCACAAGAATTTCCCAGATTATAGCCAGGAGTAATTTGATCTAATTTGAAATAAACTGAGCCCAAAACATACGGCAAGTCACTAACCTTATTGTTAGTATCCATTCCGTAGCCAAGATATGACTCTGAAGAACGTCCGAGAAGTTCATTTATTTTTTGCCTATTTATAACTTGGGTGCCAAGAATATCAAAGGAATCAAAGCTGTTAGCCTCACTACCTGGAGAAGACAGCACGCCAACGGTCAATATCCTAGGCCCTTCAGTAATTGATTCAGTTTTCTTAGTTATAAGAATCATCTTGTGAGTTTGTGCGTAAGACCTAACAACTGACACAAACGTTTCTTTTGTCTCATCAGACATCTGTGACGTATAAAATTGTGGCTGATCAGAGAGCCAAGAATCGAATTTTCGGGAAGTAAATATTTCCAAAAAACCTTTTCCCACCAAAAACGAAGAAAGTGCAATTAAGACAACTATGATAGAAACAATGAAGCGGTACGCTCTTTTCATTTCTTCACCTACAATTTCTTTGAATTAAAAAAATGAAGGCGCTTATTAGTTATAAAGCTATAAATATGCTTCTACAGTATCAGTATGAACTTTAATCATTTACGTTTAATCGACTTCACTGATAACTATCGTAAACGGCTTCTATTATTCTACAAACGGTATTTACTACCTAAATAAAAACCTCTCATGCCTAGGACATGAACTGCCTCCCATTTCTTGGACACGAGAAATGGGAGGCAGTTCATATGCGAGTGATTATGATTCTGCAGCGTGTTAGCGTCGGCTTTTAGGCCTGGCGCACAAAAT
>CABSWT010000002.1:0-101491 GCA_902481575.1 uncultured Atopobium sp. | reverse complement strand
AGGTTCCTTCACGGAGTTTAGGAATTTTTAAGGTAAGAGTTCCAACTGACGTTACCAGCTTTCGCTCACGGTATCCATTGCGAACACAACCAAGCTCTTCTACTTGTTCAACCATTACAGTATTTACCAAGTCTTCAAGCAGTGTTCGTGCCATACCATTAAGATCTAATTTGTGATTTTGGGTGTAGGAGAGCTCAGTTTCATGTAGAGTTTGCATTGCGGTTATTTCCTTTCTGAATTGGTTTTGGTGACTATATTTTAGGAAATAACCGCACTTCTTTTAAACACCTGAAATGCTTGCTTACACCACTTTTCGGGACACGACCGGATTTTGCCTAAAACCATAAAAGAATCTGTGGATTTGCCTGATTTCATCAAAGAATCTGTGTCCCAAACACAGATTCTTTGCACTTTTTAGGCGGGCTTTGAGGCATGCTCAAGGTGCCCTTCAATTGAGCCTGATTTTCTCGTCAAGTCTGAATGATTTGCCGGAAAAGTGTACCAAGTCTGAGTGATTTGCCGGTTTTTCTCGCCAAGTCTGAGTAAGTTTACTCAGACTTCATGCGCTTTTCAGGCTCGCATGGCGTGCCCGGCGAGAAACCCGCGCACCCGCGCAGCTCGCGGGCCCAGCGTACGCACAAAAAGAGCCCGGATGCCGCGCAATAGCATCCGGGCTTTGGTGTGTCTAGACGGAGGAGAGGGCCGTTGCTAGACAAGATGTGTATCGTACCTTGTTCGTGTACTGCGATTATTCCCGCTTCGCAGCTTGTTTACACGAGCTTTACTTACCAACAAACTCCGAGATGGTCTTGTACAAGTCGCTTGCCTGGAAGTCCTTGATAACCTTGGAGTCTTTCCTCTGGTCGCAGACCTCAAGCAATGCCTTCAGGGAAGCCTTATCGGGGTCAGTCTGATAATCTGCCTCGGCCTGAATGAGCTTGTACTTGGCAATGACCATGTCCATGAGCTTGGCGTTGTTGCCCTCGGCGTTTGCGTCGTCAAGGCCATCAAATGCCAGCGTAGAAACAACGCCGTAGCCGCCGGTCAGGAAGTGGTTGCCCACAAAGTCGTTAGGGTTGACCTTGTTGTCAATGACAGGCGAGTTCTTGGTATTGGTGAGCAGCACCAAGCTGGTGTTGTTGTAGACGTCGATGACGGTAAGTGTGCCGGTCCAGCCGGTGTGGCCAACAGTTTCAGCGTTTGCAATTGGCGAGAAGGCCCACTGGTAGCCAATGTGACCCTTACGCCTCCAGCCCAAACCGTAGGTGACGTTGGTGTCCTTTGGCTTGATGAACTGGTCGTGAACGTCCTCGCTGAAGAGCATGGTGTTGCCGTAGCCACCACGGTTCATAACAGTCTGGACAAGAACAGCCAGGTCGGAGGCGTTTGCAAACAGACCAGCGTGACCAGAGATTCCGCCCATGGCGTAGTAGGCCTTCTCGTCATGGACGGTGCCTTGAATGGTGTCGGTGCGCATGTTGTCAAAGGTAATCAGGCCGTCACGAGTGTTGCCGTTAAGCTCGGTAGCTGCGATTCCGTCAGCCTTGAAGCCGTTGTCCAGTGGGTTGAACGTGACGTTCTTGAGTCCCAGTGGCTCGTAAAGAGCTTCCTTAACGTACTGGTCAAGGCGTTTGTTGGTGATCTTCTCGATGATAAAACCAAGCAGCATGTAGTCTACGTCGGAATAGGCAGTCTTGGTGCCTGGGACGTACTGCAGAGGAGTCTCGATGATCTTCTGCAGAATCTCGTCGCGATTCTGGGAGTACAGCTTCTGGTTTGCGTTTGGCTGTGGATCGTCAGGCTTCTCTGGGTTGTAGTTGCGGTTGTGGTACTGAGGATCTGGTGGGAATCCAGCCTGGTGCTCAAGAATCTCACGAACGGTAAGGTCATTCTTGCCCAGGATCTTATCGCCCTCCTGGTCCTTGAAGTCTGGAATGTACTCCTGAACCTTCTTGGAAACGTCCAGCTGACCGTCGGTAACCAGCTTCTCAATTGCCAGGTTAGTGGCATACATCTTTGTGTTAGAGGCCAGGTCGTAGAGGGTGTTGTCGTCAACAGCCTTGCCGTCTTTGATGCGCGAGCCGTCCTTGTTGTAAGAATTGACGTTACCGTAATTGGTCTTCTTGATAATCTTGCCGTATCTGGTAACTACTAGCTGGGCAGAGGTGAAGCCGTTGGCAATCTCTGCGTTGATGATCTGGTCAATTAGCTTAAAGTTGTCGTTGTCGGCGTAATCTTTGGTGCCGTCAATAAGGGTTGGGTAGCCAATCTTGACCTCAAAGGTTGCCTGAGTCTCTTTAACAGTGCTGACCTGCAGGCGGTTATCGCCGTTGACGGTTACGTCAGAGATGTCAATTTGGTTCCAGGAGGAGCCGTCAAGCTTGTCGGTTGGCACCTGGTGACCGTTTACAAAGAGTGCAAAGCTCTGAGGCTCGGAGCTCTTCACATAGACGGTGCCCTGACCAGCAAAGCAAACAAAGCTGTTGAGCTGGTTGGTAACAAGAGAGTCGTCAAAAGCCTCGTTGTCGTTAAGAACAGGGAAGACCTTCTCGTACTGGAAGGTTCCGTCTACAGAGTCAACCTTCTTTGCGGTTCCCTTAGCAGCAGTTGCGCCACCCTTTGTCTGGCAGGCGGTAAGGCCAAGACCTGCGAGAGCGGCTAGACCAAGAGCACTTCTGCTCAGAAATTGCCTTCTGGTCTGTCCAGCAGGGGAGCCTGCGTTAGATGAGTGCTCAGAGTAAGCGTTTTGATTCTGGTGCAAATCTTCGTTGGTGCGCATATCGTCTCCTTCGGTTTTGCCTTAGGTGAAACACCTGCTATCTCAATTGGCTGAGATAATTTGCGCTTATGATGACGTGCGTTTCATCAAAATTGCAGCTAGTTTGTCCAAGATGAAATAATGGGTACGTTAACGTACTGCGAGTGGTATCAAAAAAGCTGTCAATGGTATCTAAATTTGAATTTTTTAGGCAAAGATGAAATATTTTAATCAGGTTTTACGTGGTCAAATGTCTACTCGTTAGTAAAAGTTTTTATGAAGTGATAGTAACGTACCCAAATTAAGGCTCAGTTTTTGTGACAATTGTCCCCGCATTATGCTGGGAAAACATGAGCAGTCGCGCATGCAATGCACATGGAGCGCGCTTGCACTTGCGCATGCAATACTACCGTTTACGGCACTGCCTACTTTACAGATGAAATTTTTATGGCATCGTGAAACAATATAGTCAAACGTTTTAGTCAACTGGACGGCCGGAGGTGATTGCGTGAGAGGTGTTCGTCTACGTCTGGAAGAGTATCGCAAGAATGCTAGTTCAGCTGAACGCGATATTGTCGACTATATTCTGTCTGATCCAGAGGCGGCAGTTGGTCAATCAATCCATAAACTAGCAGCTCAAACGTATACATCTGCATCAACGGTTGTCAGGCTTTGCAAGAAGCTTGGCTGCGGCGGCTATAAAGAGTTCCAACAGGCACTTATTTATGAGTTGGCCGTAAGCAACAAAAGCAACGATATTGCTGTCGGTGGCGTTATCGCAGGTGACACCACTGATGTGATTATCGAAAAAGTTACGGCAAAGAACATTTCTTCGCTGGAGCTTACCAGGCAATTGCTTGATGCTCAGGTTGTTGACTCAGTTGTTTCACTCATGATGCAGGCCCATTCCATCTGCCTCTTTGGCATGGGAGCTTCACTTCTGGTTGCAAGAGACCTGCAGCTCAAACTCATGCGCCTTAACATCAACTGCAATTTGAGTGACGATTACCACTCTCAGATGCTCTACGCCAAAAACATGGGGCGAGAAGATCTTGCAATTGTCATCAGCTACTCTGGCCTTACGCGCGAAGCTATTGAGTGTGCGTGGATTGCAAAGGCAAATGGCGCCAAGGTGGTTGCCATCACTCGCGGCGGCATTGATTCAGAGCTCATTCACCGTTCCGACTACGTTTTAGGCGTTGCAGAAACTGAGCACATCATGAGAAGCGGCGCCATGTCTTCAAGAATTGCCCAGCTCAACGTTGTAGATGCGCTCTTTGCAGCCTATGTAAATAGAAATTACGAGAAGAGCGTTAAGCGTTTCTCGACAAACTATATTGGCAAGCTGGATTCGGCTGAGCGTGTAGCCACGTTGTCATCTGATCAAGATTTGCCTGGTATAGCCAACGACGTAATTGCGTAAAAATCACAACACAGAAGGTGAAAACGTGATTGATTTGACAAAACTTGTCACCGAGACAAGAAACCCCAACACCATGGACCTGGATCAGATGACCCCGCTTGAGCTGGTTAGCGTTATGAACCAAGAAGACCTCAACGTGGTTGCTGGCGTAAAAGAGGTTCTTCCGCAGGTAGCACAGGCAGTTGAGTGGGCAGTTTCCTCGCTAGAAGCTGGCGGCAGAATCGTCTACTTTGGCGCGGGAACTTCTGGCCGCCTGGGCGTTTTGGACGCAGTTGAGTGCCCACCTACTTTTGGCGTTTCTCCTGACGTGGTTGTTGGTCTTATCGCTGGTGGCGAGAAGGCCTTTGTACGTGCAGTTGAAGGCGCGGAAGATTCTCTTGAGCTTTGCGAAGAAGAGTTCAAGAAGATTGGCCTGAACAAGAACGACATTGCTATTGGAATTGCAGCTAGTGGTCGCACACCTTACGTTATTGGCGGTCTGCGCTATGCTCGCTCTTTGGGCTGCAAGACCGTTGCTATTGCCTGCAATAAGGGTTCTGAAGTGGGCAAAGAGGCAGAGCTTGCTATTGAGCCTTCCTGCGGTCCTGAGGTTCTTACAGGTTCCACACGCCTTAAGTCTGGTACCGCTCAGAAGATGATTCTGAACATGATTTCAACCGGTTCTATGGTTGGCGTAGGCAAGGCATATCAGAACCTCATGGTTGACGTGCAGCAGACCAATAAGAAACTGGTAGTTCGCGCGCAGAACATCACCATGGCAGCAACTGGTTGCACCCGTGAAGAGGCAGCTCAGGCTCTTGAGCAGGCTGATGGTAATGCAAAGCTTGCTATTGTCATGCTGCTGACTCAGATGCCTGTTGAAGAGGCAAAAGCTAAGCTTGAGGCAGCCCATGGCCATGTCAGAGGTGCACTGTAGTAATCGCAGTTGTAACAAATGACACACGCGTAAGCATTTTGTTTCAGTTACATCGGTCAGTGGTATCAGCACGACGCGCAAGTGGTCGGCAAGTTTTGAAAAACGCTCAGTTTACCTGCAGTAACAGGGCGCTCAAATTAGGTCAAAACATGAAACAATGAACCACAGGTATGGATTGTTGTACCGATAAGTTCATTTTTTATGTATTCTTGATAAGTATTTGTTGCAACATCGCAACGAGAGAAAGAAGGAAAGTATGGATTACACCAAGCTTTCAGAACAGATTCTTGCTGCCGTCGGTGGCAAAGAAAATGTTCAGAGCAACATGGTCTGCATGACCAGGCTCCGCATTAAGACCGCAGATCCTTCAAAGGTTGACTCCGAGGCCATCAAGGCTATCGACGGTGTCATGGGTCTGGTTGAGGATGCAGAGTACCTTGAGGTTGTTCTTGGTCCTGGCGTTGTCAACAAGGTTATTGTTGAGTTCTCCAAGCTTACCGGCGTTGCTGCTGGTGACGCATCTGAGGACGACGTTGTATCCGCAGCTAAGGACAACAAGGCAGCTCAGAAGGCTAAGTACGAGAACAAGCCTGTTCAGCGCTTCCTCAAGAAGATTGCTAACATCTTTGTTCCACTGCTTCCTGGCATCATTTCTGCAGGTCTGATCAACGGTATCATCAACGTTATCAACTTCTCCACTGGTAAGGCTTTTGCTAACGAGTGGTGGTTCGCAGCTATCTGGACCATGGGTTGGGCGCTTTTCGCTTACCTGCCAGTTCTTGCTGGCGAGAACGCTGCCAAGGAGTTTGGCGGTTCTCGCGTTCTTGGTGCTATGGCCGGTGCACTCTCCATTGCTAACGCTGGTATGCCTCTTCTTGCTTCCAAGACTGTTGACGGCGTTGCAACTCGTTTGGTTCACCTTCCATTCAGCCTTCCAACTGTTGCTTTCAAGGAGGGCGCATTTATCGTCGCTTCCTCTGACCTGTTCAACGCAGCAGCAGGCGGCATGATTGGTGCAATCATCTGCGCAATCTTCTTCGCATTCCTGGAGAAGAACCTGCACAAGGTTATGCCAAGCGTTCTTGACACCTTCCTGACTCCACTTTGCACCGTTATCATCGGTGTCATTGGCTCTGTCCTGATTCTTCAGCCTGCAGGCGCATGGCTCACTCAGGCAATCTTCTTTGTCCTTCAGTTCTTCTATGACAAGCTTGGCGTCTTTGGTGCTTACCTGCTTGGTTCTACCTTCCTGCCACTGGTTTCCGTTGGTCTTCACCAGGCACTTACCCCAATCCACGTTATGCTTAACAACCCAGAGGGCCCAACTCAGGGCATCAACTACCTGCTTCCTCTGCTGATGATGGCAGGCGGCGGCCAGGTTGGTGCTGGTCTTGCAATCCTCTTCAAGACCAAGAACAAGCGCGTCAAGAAGTACCTGACCGAGTCCATCCCAGTTGGTATGCTCGGCATCGGCGAGCCTCTTATGTACGCAGTTACCCTGCCTCTTGGTAAGCCATTCATCACCGCATGCCTTGGCTCCGGTGTTGGCTCTGTAATTGCTTACCTCTTCCACCTTGGTACCGTTTCCCAGGGCGTCTCCGGCCTCTTTGGTTTGCTGATTGTCCAGCCTGGTAACCAGGTCTTCTACCTGCTTGCAATGCTTCTTGCTTACGCTGCAGGCTTTGCACTTACTTGGTTCTTCGGCGTTGACGAGGATCGTATCAACGACGTTTTCGGCGAGTAAAAACCACACGTTTTAGAAACGTTTATCCCTCTTCTTAGGTATCCTAGGAAGAGGGATTTTTCTTCTCGCCCGGCGTTCTGGCTGGCCGTCCGTCGGTCTTCTCGCCAGGCGAGAAACCCGTCTTCTAGAAGCGTTTGCAATTTACTTGGAGGATTTATGCGCACCGGAATTTCACTGTATTTTGCCAGTGGATATGAAGCTAATGCCGAGGTTGTAGCAAAAGCGCAGGCAGCCGGATGCCACTACGCCTTTACATCTCTCCAGATTCCTGAGGAAGAGGGGATTGATTATCGCACTGAGGCTCGTAAGCTTTTGGAACTTTGCCGGAAGGCGGAGATTAACCTCATTGCTGATGTTTCTCCTGCTACTCTTTCAAAGCTTGGCGTTCAGAAGTTTGACGAGCTTGCGGAGCTAGGCATTACGTATGTGCGCCTTGACTTTGGGTTTGACGCGGCGGAGACCGTAGAGCTTTCTCGCAAGTTCCACGTAGTTTTTAACGCTTCGACCATCACCAAGGACGACATTTCCGCATGGCGAGCAGCTGGTGCCGACTTCACCCGTTTTGCCGCCTGCCACAATTACTATCCCAAGAGCTACACGGGCCTTTCGCTGGAGCGCGTCGCACAGATTAACGCACGCCTTTCGGCGCTCGGATTCCAGATTTTCTCGTTTGTTCCTGGCGAGAGTTTCCGCGGTCCTCTCTATGAGGGACTGCCAACTGTAGAGGAACACCGTGGACTTTCGGACGATGCGCTTATTCAGGCGATGCTTGCTCTCTACGACGCTGACTCTGACGCGGTGCTTATTGGCGACCCAGATGTTACTGAGGCTACGTGGAAGCGCATCGGCCAGCTTGAGCAAAACTGCATTGAGCTAAAGACAGAGCTCAAGCCTGATTTTGAGTATCTGTACGATAGACTTCAGACCGATCGACCTGATTCCAGCTCGTACATTATCCGCTCGCAGGAGTCCAGGCTGTGGAAAGACGCTCCCGTATACGACGCAAAGCCTTCTACCTGGGAAACTGTTGCTACCGGCGCCATCTTGGTAAGCAGCAAGGCATATGGCCGTTATGCGGGCGAGCTTTCGATTGCTCGAGGTCTTTTGGAGCTTGATGCTCGCGACAACGTTGCAGGTAGTATCTGCGAGGAAGATCGCGCTTTCTTGCCGTACATCCACTCCGGTCGAGGCTTTAGGTTTATCCGCAGGTAGTTAGCCGTTTTATGCTGGTTGAGCTGCTCGTGCGAGCGCGCCATATGCGCCGTGGTTACGCGGCGTCAAGTATGGCACGCCAGAGTGCGTTGGTCGCACGGGGTGCACGAGGCGCACAGGGCGCATGAGGCGCACGCGGGCGCTCGAAAACACCTCAGCGTGCATAAAGACTGCCTAATATGCACAAAAACTAATCAAGAAATTGATATGTCATTCAGGGGGTACTGTTTTGGGTAAAAAACCCGTTTAGTTGGGGAAAATTTTTTAGTTTTGTCATTTTGGCATTTACGTTTAAGCAGTTCAGAAATAATGTGAATGCACATGAAAAATTCGTCTAATTAAAAGTGCTGGTAAAACGCTTGCATAGAAGTTTGTCAATCCTGTATACCCCAACTAAACGCATTTTTTACCACTTCGCACTGAAATGGGCCATTTTTGGATCAGAGAAAGTCATTTCGCACCAGAAAAGGCCAGTTGGTGCCAAAATGACGTGCGACCGAACTATGTGACTGAACTCTTTGTGGGCGATAAATTTCCCACTCAACAAAGAATTGCCTGCTAAACAAACTGCCTCCCATTTCCTTGGTGTCGGGAAATAGGAGGCAGCTTAAAAGGTAATGACACTTACAGCTTTTACAGCTTGACGATAACATCCTCAGCTGGCTGGCGACGCTTCTGGACAGGATCCATATCGCGATAGCCCAGGCTTAGCATACAGGAAACGCCAAAGTCGTTGTACTGTCCACCGTCGAGAAGACCCTCTTCTTCCAAAATCTTATCAACAGCCTCGCGGTTAAAGCCCTCGATTGGGCAGCTATCAACGCCAATCATGGCAGCCATGGTGAGCATGTTTGAAAGCGCAATGTAGGTCTGCTTACAAGCCCAATCAAAGGTTGCGCGCTCGTTTCCTACCAGGTCAAACATGTTCTCCTGGAAGTTCTTGAAGGCTGCAGCGTAAGTTGGTTCAAAGTCTTCAGGAAGCTGCTTGATGTCGTGCATCATGTGCTTGACGTAAGCAGACTCTGCGTTGACGTTCTTGCGAGCAAGAAGAATAACCAGGTAATGAGCACCGTTAAGGGACGCGCGAGCACCATAGCATGGCTCGTAAAGTTTCTCTTTAAGGCGAAGTGACTGCTCAGAAGCCTGATCCTCTCGCAGATTAACAACCAGGAAGCGCCAAGGCTCCAAACCGTAGGAACTTGGTGCCAGACGACCAGCCTCAAGGATCACCTCAAGGTCCTCGTCAGAGACGTTTTTGGTTGGGTCGAACTTCTTGGTTGCAAGTCTCCACTGGTAGGACGAGAGAACTTTGTTTGCAACGTGCTGTGCGGAACAGGCCATGTGAGGTCCTTTCTTGTTAGTGGTGCGGTGCTGAGCTGAGAGGCGCGCTGGGTGCGCTAAGCCGGAAGCGCTACTCGGCAAAGTGTCGCTCAGGAAGACGGTGCGGGGGAGTGAGTCGTTTGTGAGCTGGGAGGCGCTACGCGTGGAAGGCTACTCAGAAACGATAAAGCGACCAGGTTGTCCAAGCTCCCACGTACCCTTGAGGTCGGCGGCAAGCTCAAAGTGCAGCTTGGAGATACCCAGGTCGTAGTCTTGGATGAGGTGGCGCTGGTTAGGCATAGATGCGCTTACCACGCCATCTGTCAGGTCAAATACAACTGGCAGCTTGTTGATGGCGGTTGGGCATGCCAAAACCGCAGCAATGCCGCGGTTAAACCACTCGGGCATCTGCTTCGGCTCAGTTGGAGTACCGTTTGCCGTCATAATCTGCGCAGGCTTCTTGGTGCGCAGACGAATTGCGGTACGAATGCCCTCCTGCTTGAGCGGAATCTTCTCCGGAGCGTATCCGATAGAAATAATAATGCCCAGCTTAAGGCCGTTGTACTCGTCGCAAGCCAGGGTCTTCCAGTCCATGGTCTCGGCAATCCAGCATGAACCAATGCCCAGCTGGGTGGCGAGAAGAACGATCTTCTCGCCATAGTAGCCGATGAGCTCACGGGCGATTGCGTCTTCACAATAACCTGCTACGTAGTGGTAAATGGGGCCGACAATAGACTTGTTCTTCATGTGGACGGAGGTTCCGTCCTCGAGGTGAGGACCTTCGATGGTGAGGATTGCGGGATGATCGGGTGCAACCTCTGCCATCTGGGCATTTGCGACGTCAATGGCTTCCTGGAGCTGAGAAAGTTTCTCTTGCTCAATAGGCTTTTGGTCGTAGGCGCGTAGAGATATGCGCTGGTCCATGGCTTCTTTTACGTCCATCGTGGTCCTTCCTGGAGCAAGGTTAGAGCAGAGAGCCAAATCGCTTAACGTAGAGGCTCTTGATTATGGTGATAAGAACCATATACCCGCTCATGAGTGCCACTAACCACCCAAAGAATGACAAAGGCAGAGCAACAAGGCTCAAAGGCTGGGCAAATACGGGCAAATACGGAAGAGCGCTGACCACAATGATTCCTGCGGTTGTGAGAGCAAACAGCGAGGTAGATGGCATGCTCTGAATAAACGGAATCTTGTTAGTTCTAAGTGCGTGGAGAACAAAGGTCTGTGTCCACATTGACTCGATAAACCAACCTGTTTGGAAAGACAGAATAAAGAGTGCTTGAGCAGCGGTGTTTCCAGCTGCAGCAAGTTCTGCCCAGGTTCCTCCGGCAAGCGCGGGAGAGACTACAAAGAACATGAGGGCAAAGGTCAGCACATCAAAGATTGAACTGACAGGACCAATCCAAAGCATAAAGTTTGTAATCGAATGAGCGTCCCAAGAGCGAGGGCTTGAAAGGAACGAATCGTCAACGTTGTCCCAAGGAATTGCGATGCAGGTAACGGTGTATGCAAGACCTAAAAGGAGCAGCTGGAGGGCGCTCATAGGCAAGAACGGTAGGAAGAAGCTGGCCACCAAAACGGACAGCACGTTACCAAAATTAGAGCTTGCGGTTGCCTTGATGTACTTGATGGTGTTGCCGTAGGTTCTGCGACCCTCTTCAACGCCATGCTCAAGTACCAGCAGATCCTTCTGCAGCAAGATGATATCTGCGGATTCTTTTGCCACGTCAACGGCAGTATCGACAGAGATTCCTACGTCGGAAGAGCGCATAGCCGCAGCGTCGTTAATGCCGTCGCCCATGAAGCCGACCACGTGGTTGTTGGACCTGAGAGCAGAGACAACGCGAGCCTTTTGCATAGGGGAAAGCTTTGCAAAGAGCTGGGTCTTCTCGACACGCTCTTTGAGCTGCTCGTCGTTGAGATTCTCTACGTCGCTTCCAAGTAAGAGCTCGTCAACGTGGATGCCAACCTTCTTGCAGACTGCGGCTGCGACGCCTTCGTTGTCACCGGTGAGTACCTTGACCTGCACGCCTCTCTGGTTGAGCTTGGCAATTGCCTCGCGAGCGCTCTCTTTTGGTGGATCCAAGAAGGCCAGGTAGCCAATAAGCACCATGTCGCGCTCATCGTCTACGCCAAACTCGCCGACGCCGCGAGGGTCGCTCTTCTGAGCAACGCCAACCACGCGCATACCCTCCTGATTGAGCTGGTAGACGCGGTCCATGACGCTCTTGCGCTGGGCGGGAGTGAGCGGCTTAATCTCGGAGTCCAGGTCAACAAAGGAGCATGCGTTGAGGACTTCCTCGACGGCGCCCTTGGTGATCATCTGCGTCTTGTCAGTTTTAGTGTTTCTCACCACAACGCTCATGCGGCGACGCTCAAAGTCAAACGGGACCTCGTCGATTTTCTCGTACTCAATGCTCAGCAGGTTAGTGGGCAGTTCGTCGTTGGAAGTCTTGATAATTGCGTTGTCAATGAGGTTGCGAAGGCCGGTCTGGAAGTAACTGTTCAGATACGCGTGACGGAGCACGCGAGGATCCTCTTCACCCAGAATGTTGAGGTGACGCTCAAGCACAACCTCGTCTGCGGTGATGGTACCGGTTTTGTCGGTGCACAGGATGTCCATGGCACCCAGGTTTTGGATTGCGGCCGGGTTCTTGACAATAACGTCCTGCTTGGCCATTTGCGTTCCACCGCGAGAAAGGCATGTGGTCACAATAACAGGCAGCATCTGAGGGGTAATGCCAACGGCAACAGAGACGCTGAAGAGCAGCGCGTCAAACCAGTCGCCCTTGAGGAATCCGTTTGCAAAGAACACGATGGGGCACATGATCAGCATAAACGAGACAAGCACCTTGGAGACGGACTTGAGGCCCTCGTCAAAGCTGGTTTCGCCAGCAGGCTGCTGGAGCAGCTCGGACATGGTGCCCACGTAGGATTTGTTGCCGGTTGCAACTACCACTACCGTTGCGCTTCCTGACTGAACCGTAGTGCCTGCGAACAGTAGGTTTGTGCACTCAGAGAGCGAGAGGGGATAGCGGGTTCCATCTGCGCGGCGGCGAGCGTGTACTACACCAGCGGTTTTCTCGACAGGCTCCGATTCTCCGGTGAGCGCGGTTTCGTTAACAAAGAGGTCCTTAGCGTCCAGAACGCGGCAGTCCGCGGGGATCATGTCGCCCGAGGCAAGGCGGATGATGTCGCCAATAACTACCTGTTCAAAGGGGATTTCTTCTCCCAGGGCGGAAGCAAGTTTGGGCTCTTCAGGGGTTTCGGCCTCGTCGGCGGGGTCTTCGGCATCGTCTGCGGCTTCATAAGCGGCGTCTTCCTCGAAGTCCGCGAGGTCATCTGCGCTGGCGTCTGGGTCTTGGATGAACTCTTGGTCGGAGTTCTGGTTTAAGCCCTGCTCAGTACCCGTGTCATCAAAGTCGATAGGACGGCGGATAACTCTTGTGGTTGAGGTTACCATTTTTGAGAGCGCGGCCGCTGCTGAAGCTCCCTTGGAGCTCTGGACAAAGTCGATAATGCCGGAGATAAGCACCATTGCGGTAATGATGACGACGGTTGACGGGTCCTTCTCGCCATCTGCGGCAAGGGCCACGTTAGTGACGTAAGAAATACCAGCGAGGGCAATCAAAATGAAGGTGAAAGGGCTTGCAAAGCTCTTGAGTAAGCGGATGATAAAGGGCTCTTCGGCGGCGCTGGTAATGACGTTTGGCCCGTCGAGGTCGTATTTTGCCTGCGCAATGTCAATGGCAAGGCCGTCCGGAGTGGTGTGGAATTTTCTACAGACGCTCTTCACCGAGTGAGTTGCGGCAAAGGTCAAGGACTGCCCGAGCTCTCCCGAGGTGGTCTGAGTTGTCTTTGGTTGGGTTGTGCGCTTCATGATTGCCATGTGCACCTCCGATGATTAGCGGGAACGAATGACTAACTGGTTGGTGTATGACGCAAACTAAAAGCGTTCTGTTATGTGCGAGATTTGAAACAGAATGGTCTGAAACCGGGGCATAGATTTATATGTCTACAGAATCGAGTCAATTGCAAACGAGCAGGTAAATCTGTAAATGTATAAGTCTATAAGAGTTCTTTCAGTTTCAATTCAGTTGAAATCAAATCTAAAACTTTTTATGGGAGGTTTCTTTATATCCCATACGCACATGAACAGAATCATCGTCGGCTGTCATACGTAAGCCGCTACTTCGACCAGGCATATAAAGCACCTCCTTAAAATTAGGTGTTTTGCAAGAGCAACGTCACTTAAAAAATGAACGTCCGTCCACTCAAGCACTCTAAGAGTAGTTGGGTTGACGAGATTGGTCAAGTTATTACTATATACCCTATAAACAGGACATTTATTCAATACATACTGTCGAGAAGAACGTCGGGCTGCAACGTCGAGAAGAGCGTCGGGCTGCAACGTTGAGAAGAGCATTGCACATCGCGGTGAGTGCCGAACCGAACTGTTGGCCGGCAACGTCGAACGCTGCGCTCTTGCAAGGAAGGGACCTCACATGGGCAAAGTGATTGTATTTGGAAGCCTGAACATGGATATATCCATCGAGGCAGATAAGATGCCTCAGCAGGGTGAGACCATCGGCGGCAAAAATCTTGTCACCAGCCCAGGTGGAAAGGGCGCTAATCAGGCTGTTGCTGCAGCTCGAATGGGTGCGGATGTTCACATGATTGGCGCGGTTGGCGCTGACTCGTTCGGACAAGATCTCAAGCAGTCGCTTATTGGCTACGGAGTCAATGCAGAGCAGGTAGATGAGCTGTCTGGAGTCTCCACTGGCGTTGCTGTAATCGTGCGCGTTGGCGGCGATAACCGTATCATTTTGGACCACGGCGCTAATCACGTACGCACAGCCGACGACGTAAAAGCGGTGCTCGATCGTATTGCGGAGCCAGGTGACGTGTTCTTGACGCAGTTTGAGTGCGAGTTGTCGACCACGTTTGAGCTTATCAGATACGCACATGAGCTGGGACTTTATACGATGGTGAACCCATCGCCATCGGCTACCATGACCACCGGTCTTCTCGCCAGCGTGGACGTGCTTTGCCTGAACGAGATTGAATTTGCAGATTTGTTTGGCGAGGGCAAGATCAGTCCGCTGGCAGATCCCGAGGCTGCAGTGCAGAAGGTGCTTGCAAGTGGCGTGGCAACTGCGGTGTTGACGTTGGGTTCCAAGGGTTCTATTGCTGCTGACTCGCACGGCGTGTACCAGCAGAAATGTTACCGCGTGGACACCGTGGACACTACCTGTGCGGGTGACACGTTTATGGGTACGCTTGCTGCGTTCCAGGCATCGGGGCAGCTAGAGGGGCACGACATCAAGCAGGCGCTTGATGTAGCTGCAAAGGCTGCAGCGCTTGCCACCACTAAGGTTGGCGCTCAGCAATCAATTCCAACGTATCAGCAGGTAGTTGAGTTTTAGGTTAAAATTGCAGTGATCGTTGCTTCATAAATTGCAGTTTACACACAGTTCAAATGGCTCCAACCAAGTCCAAACGCAGTCCACACGCAGCTCAAACGTACAAAGGAGACTTATGACAACGCTTTCAACTAAGACGCGCGTCATTATCGACACCGATCCTGGCATCGACGACGCCATTGCTCTGGGTTTTGCCCTGGCCGCAAAGGCGCTGGATATCAAGCTTATCACTACCGTCAGCGGAAATGTTGGCATCGAGAACGTCACCAATAACGCCCTCAAGCTGCTCAAATTCTGGAATCAGCACGTGCCTGTTGCGCGCGGCGCTGCCGAGCCTCTGCTCAGAAAACCTATGGACGCAAGCGACGTCCACGGCGCCTCAGGAATGAGAGGCTACGAATTTGACGGCATTCAACCGGACTGTCTGCTCGAAGAAACTGCACTTGAAGCGCAGCGTCGTGTCATTATGGAGGGTGCTTCAGCTGGCGAGAAAACCACGCTGGTGACGCTTGGTCCTCTGACTAACATCGCACTGTTGCTGAAAGCATATCCACAGGTCAAAGAGCATATCGAGCGCATTGTTATGATGGGCGGAGCTCTGACCCGCGGAAACCTTGGCGTCATGTCCGAGTTTAACGTGGGTGTTGACCCCGAGGCGGCAAAGATTGTCTTCGCATCCGGCGTTCACGTGGCCATGGTTGGCCTTGAGGTGGGCGACGCTGCTCGCGTCATGCCCGAGGACATCGAGAACATCCAGAACTCCGGCAAGAGCGGCGACATGCTGGTCAAGCTGCTGCTCAACTACCGCGTTCACTACCAGGAGGAGGGTTTCAGCATGTACGACCCAACGGCTGTGGCCTACCTGCTGGCACCTCAGATGTTCGAGACCAAAGATGTGTTTGTGGACGTTGAGTGCGCTGGAGCCTTAACCGCTGGTTGCACCGTCGTTGACCTGGCCGGATACCTTGGCGAGAAACCCAATGCAACTGTATGCGTTGGCGTAGATCAAAAGGCATTTCGCACTTGGTTTGTCCACCAGATCCAAAAGTGCAACGTCCTCGACGGCTCCGCGCCTGCAGTTGAAGGCGTGCTGTTGAACTAGGGTATTGCAAGGGCAGTGTGCTGCTGGACCAACTTGCCACCAGGGTAGCGTACTGCATCAAAACTCACAAGAAAAAAGCCTCTTCTCGCCATTGAGAAGAGGCTTTGTTGTGCGTAAAAGTGCTGTTTACAGTGCTAGTTAGCCGATGATAGTCATTACTATCGGGATGACAATCGCAAAAAGCACTGTTGAAGTTGCAACAACGTTAGTTGCAAATTTGACGTCAGCCTTACCCTCGTTTGCCAGAATTGGCAGAACGGTTAGCGCTGGAACTGCGGCCTGGATGATAAACGTTCTAGTTTCAAGTACGTTTTGTGCACCAAACACGCCGGTAAACGTCATGATTACGCCAACCATAATAAGCGGGGCAATAACAAATTTACCAATAAGCGCAACTGCCGTGTCGCGGTCAATTCGAATGCTCGAGAGTCCCGTCTCCTGCAAAATAATGCCAATATAAATCAGAGAAAGTGGCGTTACTAGGTTGCCTAAATACGTAAGACCAGTGTTTACAACTGCTGGAACAGGGATGTTGAACACGAGAAAAACGAGGGCTACTAAGAAACCAAGCAATGGTGGTGGTAACAACTTGCTGATATTGAATTTGTGCTCAGCTGCGTTGTTTTTCTCGCCATCATTTTCTGTTGGCATTGGATCACCGTAAATGAAGAAGATTCCAATTGCCCAGGTAGAAATAGTGTTCATGATGTAGTACACCAAGAAGTACGGTACGGCATGCTCGCCAAAGAGCGCAAGATTAAGCGGCATACCAATGAAGATGGTGTTGGCATTTGCAAAGGTATTGAGCATCAAGCCTCGGCGACCTGGTTGGACGCGGAAAACGTTGATAACCAAAAATCCTACGACATAAGACAAAGCAAAGCTAATCGCCGCAATAAGCACCGAGGGACCAAGCTGGAGCAGCTGATTGAGAGACAAGTTTTTTAGTACCGCTACAAAAATAGAGGAAGGAAGCGCCACATTCATGATGAGCTTAGATGCTTGACCAGCGAATGTCTCGTTGAGCCAGTTAATCTTCCTCAGTACATAACCCAGCACAATGATCAAAATGATGGGCAATACATTTTGTAGCGATGTCAAAAAGACAGACATGCTATGCCTCTAACTCTTTGTAGACAGGGAACCACTTAAGGGCGTCAACTGCCTCTTTTGCATCGGCAATTGGCTCGCGGTTCAGACCCTGCCTAATTGCCTCCCCTGCAACGCCAACAGCAATACGCTCGGAGAACTCGGTAATCTTGGAGACTGGAGGAAGAATTGCCGCACCAGGCTTTGTGGTATCGACGATTCCACCAAGCGAGTGAGCTGCAAGCGAAATCATCTGGTCTGTGAGTAGGCGAGCCTTTGATGCAAGTGCGCCAAGTCCAAGGCCTGGGTAAATCAGCGCGTTGTTTGCCTGGCCAATCTGGTAGGTTACGCCGCCGAGCTCCACGTCATCGGATGGGACGCCGCAGGCTACAAGTGCACGACCATCGGTCCAGGTCAGCAGGTCTTGGGCGGTTGCCTCCGCAAGTTTAGTTGGGTTGGACAGAGGGAAGACCATGGGGCGCTCGCAATGAGCTGCCATCTCACGAATGATCTCCTCGGTGAAGGCGCCGTGAACGGTAGAGGTGCCAACCATGATTGTTGGGTGGACCGTCTTTACAACGGCTGCGAGGTTGGTGAGCTCATCAGCATTTGCGAACTCAGAACGCTTGCGAGCAAATGGCTTCTGCTGTGGAGTGAGGTTGTCCATATCGTCGAAGAGCAAGCCCTGACGATCTACCAGGTAGAAGCGCTTTCGAGCCTCTTCACGGTCCATTCCCTGGTCCACAAATTCCTGCAGCACACGATCAGCGATGCCGCAACCAGCAGTTCCTGCACCAAAGCAGAGATATACCTGGTCGACGAGTTTCTCGCCAGAAATATTGAGGCCACCGAGGATGCCTGCAAGGGTAACAATACCAGTGCCCTCGACGTCGTCGTTGAAGACAGGGTAGGTGTTCTTGTAGCGGTCCAGGATTGCTGCAGCGTGCGAGCGGCCGAAGTCCTCGAAGTGCAGGTAGAGGTTAGGGAAGAGCTTCTCGACGGTGGTTACAAAGTTGTCAATGAATGCGTTGTAGCGATCTTCATCAACGCGCTTGTGGCGTTCGCCCAGGTATAGTGGGTCATCGAGCAGCTCCTGGCGGTTGGTGCCAGCGTCAATGACAACAGGCATAATGCGGTTAGGGTCAACACCAGCTGCGGCGGTGTAAACCATGAGCTTGCCAACGGAAATTTCGACACCGTTAGTGCCCCAGTCGCCGATGCCCAGAATTGCCTCTGCGTCGGTGACGACAATCAGGTCGATGTCTCTACCTGCGGCTGCGTTCTTCAGCGAAGTTTCAAGGTCCTCAGGGCGATCAACTGACAGGAAGCATGCATACTGTGGATCGACATAGCGCTGAGAATACTGCTCAATGTCTGGTGCGATGGTTGGGTCGTAGACGATAGGCATGAACTCTTCAACGTGCTTGGAGAACAGGTTGTAGAACAGCGTGCGGTTCTCGGAGAAAAGCCTCATGAGATAGTGACGCTTTGTCTCGAGGTCAGGATACTGCTGGAAAAGCACGTATGCCTGCTCAGCTTGCTCCTCGATAGTCTGAATGTTTGGAGGTAGAAGTCCTACTAAGCCATATTTCTGGCGTTCCTCCTGCGTAAAAGCAGTTCCCTTGTTCAAAAATGGATCATTCAGTAGTTCAAAACCCGTCTTCATGATGCCTCCTTAGCGCATCAGCTGTAATAATTGCCGTACTTGGCACAGATAGAATATGTTTTCTATCTGCGATAACAATACCCATATTCTGTTACGTATTTACGAGAATTAGAAGAAATCTCCTTCTTTTTTTGAAAAGATTTTCTTACTAAACATATATGTTCACCTGTGCATATATAAATTTGGTTAAACTGACAAGGTGATGTTTTCAAATCCCAAAGTGATGTTTTCAAATCCCTTTGTAAGAATCGTTTTAACGGAGAAATGTAAGTCAGATAAATGCCAACTGCGGTTTTGTTGAGCGCTTGGGGCGCAAGTGGTAAAAAATGCGTTTAGTTGGAATATGCAGCGGCGGTTGATTTTTATGCAAGCCATCTACCTGTGGTTTTGTTACGGATAAAAATAGCAAAATCTGGACACTTTTTGCCACCTGCGCAAACGTAAGTCAGGAATTTTCGTGATTGCGATTTGACCTCCAACTAAACGGATTTTTTACCCAAAAGAGGGGTCGAATTTTGGTGAGTCAAATTTTTGATACAAAAATCCGCATAAACAAGATGGAATATGCAATTTTCTTGGGTGATTGGATGTTGCTCGGTCAATTGGATAGCGGCCAGCCCTCAAAGTGACGTTATTTCACTACAACAGCACCTTCAGGAAGCGCAATATCCACGTCGGTTGCAATTAAGAGGTTGTTACCTGGTGTTTTAGGAGTATCAGGCCACTCGGGCACGTAAGCGATATGCGTAAACTCCTGCGCAAAGACGTTTGCCACCTGGGGAAGTATCGTAGACCCGTGGCCTTCGAGCGGACAGCGAACATCGGCCAGATACACACCGCCATCTGCAAGTTTTTCTTTAACCACTTGCGCGCCAGCCGCTGTTCCCAGAGGCCCAAGTGATTTTCGACCAGCAAACACTTCGTTTACCAGCACGTCAATGCTGCCATCTTCTGCGTCCTGCAACACCTTCCACGCATCATCTTCGATGACTCGTAGCTCGCTTGAAGCTGCACCCAGCGCTTCGTCCAGAAAGAAATGCTCGCGCGCAAGCGAGACAATTTTCGGATCAATCTCAATCGCGTCAATTACGCCGCCGCTCATGTGCGTAGCCAGGTGTTTTGGCAGCGAGAAACCTCCGCCGCCCATGACTACAACGTGACCCCGAGCAGATACCTGCTGGATGACCTTCGCCATCATGCGGTGATAGTGGACGCAGAGCTCGAAGCGCAGTTCAGGCGCAATGTAGCTCACGGACTGGAAGGTGCCATTAACGTTGAGCAGCCTAATGGGCGTACCGTCGGCGTCCTCGGAGTCAAAAATCATCGTGAGGCCAAATTTTGTACGCGTCACAAAAACGCCTCGAGCACGCAGAATTAACAGAAATAGCTGGTAAATGCCAATAATGGCAAGCCCCGCTACGGTCGACCAGATAAAAAATGTCCAAAAATCATGTAAGACCATGTTAATTCCTTGTTAGTAAGGTTTCCCTCGGTTATACTAGCCGATACGGCGTTTTTTCTGAACGCTTTTACAGGAAAAGATTTTCTGGGGGTTTATATGATTTTAGGACTTGGTATTCCTGAGCTTCTGATTATTGTTGTTATCGTCATGGTTCTCTTTGGACCTAAGAACCTTCCAAAGCTCGGCAAGGCTGTCGGCGAGACCGTTAAGAGCGTTCGCGAGGGCATGGAGTCTGAGACCAAGGAAGAAGCCAAGGAGCCAGAGGCTGAGGTCGTTGAGGACGAAGAGTCCAAAAAGGCTGAGTAACCCCATCTCACACGTATAGACCGACTGACCCATCAACAGAAAGAACACGATGGACACTACTAAAGAGATTGTACTTACCCCAGAAGGCCGTCAGAAGCTTGTCGATGAGCTGGCTTATCGTGAGGGCGAGAAACACGACGAGATTGTTGAGCGCATCAAAGAGGCACGTGGTTTTGGTGACCTTTCTGAGAACTCCGAGTATGACGCTGCAAAAGAAGAGCAGTCTCACAACGAGTCCCGCATCAACGAGATTCGCCAGATTCTCTCTGTCGCAAAGGTTGTCGAGGGTGGCAGCAAGCGCAATGTAACCGTTGCAATCGGCACAACCGTCGAGCTTGCTGATGCAAAAGGCAAGACAACTAAATATGTAATTGTTGGTACTACTGAGACTAACTCCCTTGAGCACAAGATCTCTAACGAGTCCCCAGCTGGCGAGGCTCTTATTGGTCATAAGAAGGGCGACGAGGTTGAGTTCACCACGCCAAACGGCAAGGTGAAGAAGTACACCATTACCTCTATTACTCGCTAGACTGGCACAAAAGATTTTGGTCGCCCCGTGTCCGTCTGGCGCGGGGCGTTTTTACGTGGAGGATACATGTCCGAAGTAGAGAACAACATCGCTGGTAGCTCGGCCGCCGCTGACGCAACCGCCGCCGAGAACGTCGACGCAACCGAGGTCACCTCAGAGGCTTCCATCAATGACGAGCGCGCCCAGCGCCGCGTTCGTCGCCAGGCGCTCATCGATACCGGCGTTGACCCATACCCAATCAAGTCCACCGTCACCGCTCACGTCGCTGAGCTGGAGGAGCGCTACGCTGACCTCGAGGACGGCCAGACTGGCGAGGAAGTCTATTCCGTGGCCGGCCGCGTCCGCGCCATCCGCAACCAGGGCAAGATCGCGTTTGTCGTGGTAGAGGACTATACCGGCCAGATTCAGCTCTTCTGCCGCATCAACAACCTTGACGAGAAGAACTGGGAGCTCCTGGGTCTTCTCGACCTTGGCGACATCATCGGCGCAACCGGCGCTATCATGCGCACTCGCCGTGGCCAGCTTTCCCTGGCAGTCACCTCGCTGGAGGTCCTCTCCAAGTCGCTGCGTCCTCTGCCTGAGAAGTTCCACGGCCTCACCGACCGCGAGGTTCGTTATCGCCAGCGCTACGTTGACCTCATCATGAACCCCGAGGTCCGCGACGTATTCCGCAAGCGCTCACAGATTATCTCCATCATCCGCCAGTTCATGGAGGCGGACGGCTACATGGAGGTTGAGACCCCTGTTCTCCAGGAGATCCTTGGCGGCGCAAACGCAAAGCCGTTCATCACGCACTACAACGCGCTGAACACCGAGAACTACCTGCGTATTGCCACCGAGCTTCCGCTGAAGCGCCTGCTTGTTGGCGGTCTTGAGCGCGTATACGAGCTTGGTCGTCAGTTCAGAAATGAGGGCACCGACCTCACGCATAACCCAGAGTTCACCTCTATGGAGGCATACGCCGCCTACTCTGACCTGGCCGGCATGCGCGAGCTTTCCCAGAACCTCTTCCAGGAGATCGCCCGCAAGGCTTGCGGCTGCGAGAAGGGC
Source organism: uncultured Atopobium sp. (assembly GCA_902481575.1). Classification (GTDB taxonomy): domain Bacteria; phylum Actinomycetota; class Coriobacteriia; order Coriobacteriales; family Atopobiaceae; genus Lancefieldella. Next base: position 79,488 of record CABSWT010000002.1, on the reverse strand, counting down.
CACGAGGTCATCACCTACCAGGGCACCGAGGTTGACCTATCCGGCAACTGGCGCGTTGCGTCCCTGGCAGAGATTGCATCCGAGGTCACCGGCGAGGAGCTCTCCATTGACACTCCTGTCGAGAAACTCCGCGCAGTCCTGGATCGCTATGAGATTGAGTGGAATCCAGAGTGGCAGGCCGGCAAGCTGCTGTTTGAGATCTACGATGAGCTTGGCGAGAAGAGCATCGTAAACCCAACCTTTGTCTGCGATTATCCTGCAGAGGTTTCTCCGCTCACCAAGCGCAAGGCAGACGATCCTCGTCTGACCGACCGCTTTGAGCTCATTATCTGCGGCGCAGAGTACGCAAACGCATACTCCGAGCTCAACGATCCCGTTGATCAGGAGGAGCGCTTTGCTGCCCAGATGGAGGCCAAGCGTCAGGGCGACGAAGAGGCTATGGAGTACGATTACGACTTCATCCGCGCACTTGAGTACGGCATGCCACCAGCGGGCGGTATCGGCTACGGTATCGACCGCATGATGATGCTCTTCTGCGATCAGCCTTCTATCCGCGACGTCCTTCTCTTCCCACAGCTCAAGCCCGAGAAGCGCTAAGAGCTTGGAAGCTTAGCTGCCTCACGCAGCACATAAACGCATCAGCCCGGTATCCGCTTGTTGCAGGTACCGGGCTTTTTGTGTGCGGTAGCGTGCCACGGGGTTGCAGTGCGGCGGCGTGCCGCAGAGTTTACGACAGCGCGGGTTTCTCGCCAGGCGTTTGTGTGGTTCGTACGGAGGAGAAAAATCCAACGCGAGTCGTATGTTTGCAGAGCCTTTCGTTGGGTATAAATCAGAAATGTATAGAGAGTTTTGAGAGGTTTCAGCACATGTTTGATAAATTCACTGACAGAGCGCGTAAAGTCATGAGCTTGGCTCAGGACGAGGCTCGCGGTCTTGGCCAGATGTATGTTGGTACCGAGCACCTGCTACTTGCTCTCATCAAAGAGGGGGAGGGCATTGCTGCTCAGGCTCTGGCTAAGCTAGAGGTTTCGTATGACGAGGCTCTGGCAACCGTAAAAGAGCTCACCACGGGCGCAGGAGATCCTATTCCTGGCGGCCACATTCCGTTTACTCCTCGCGCAAAACGCGTGCTTGAGGACGCGTACAGAGAAACTATGACCCACGGTCAGAGCTATATTGCAACAGAACACCTGCTTTTGGGCATTGTGTCCGAGGGTAACGGTCGTGCTATGGATGCCCTGCGTACTATGGGTGTCTCGGGCGATGCCGTAAGAAACGCAGTTGATGAGCTGGTTGCCCAGACTCCAGAAGATGCATCAGTTGGTCCTCGTATGGCAGAGCCTCGCATTGAGGGTGGCATCTTTGGCATGCCTGTAGGCGCTGGTCAGATGCGTCCTAACGCAAACGATGACGCCTCCATGCTGGAGCAGTTTGGCCGCAACCTTACCAAGCTTGCCGCAGATAAAAATCTTGATCCCGTCATTGGTCGTGACCGCGAGATTGAGCGTGTCATGCAGGTTCTTGCCCGTCGCCAGAAGAACAACCCACTTATCCTGGGCGATCCTGGCGTTGGTAAGACTGCTATTGTTGAGGGCCTGGCTCAGCTCATTGCATCCGGCAACGTTCCTGACATCCTGCGCGGAAAGCAGGTTTGGACGCTTGACCTGGCAAGTCTGGTAGCTGGCTCTAAGTATCGCGGTGAGTTCGAGGACCGCATGAAGAAGGTTGTTGCTGAGCTGGAGAAATCCAAGAATGACATCCTCTTCATCGACGAGATTCACACCGTCATTGGTGCCGGCTCCGCAGAAGGCTCCATCGATGCCGCGTCTATCCTTAAGCCACCGCTGTCTCGTGGAGAAATCCAGGTCATCGGCGCTACTACGGCAGAAGAGTACCGTAAACATGTCGAGAAGGACGCTGCGTTTGAGAGGCGTTTCCAGCCAGTCAACATCGGCGAGCCAAACACCGACGACACCATTTCTATCATTCACGGTCTTCAAGATCGCTACGAGAAGCACCATCACGTCCACTATACCGAGGCCGCTATCAAGGCTGCCGTTGCGCTTTCGAGCCGTTACATCCAGGACCGTTTCTTGCCAGACAAGGCAATTGACGTCCTGGATGAGGCTGGTGCTCGAGCTCGCATCCACAAGATGAGCCTTCCACCAGAGATTGCCCAGGTAGACGCAGATCTTCTCCGCGTTCGTACCCAGAAGTCTGAGGCAGCAAGCGCTCAGGAGTTTGAGCAGGCAGCTCGTCTGCGTGACCAGGAGAAATCTCTGGTAGCAGAGAGGGATCGCCTGGAGACTGAGTGGCGTGAGCAGCTGGACAAGAATATTGTCACCGTTGACGAGGACGATATTGCAAAGGTTGTCTCTGGCATCACCGGCGTTCCTGTTTCTAACCTCACCGAGACTGAGGCTTCAAGGCTGCTTCGTACAGAAGACATCCTTCACCAGCGCGTTGTTGGTCAGGACGAGGCTGTTGTTAAGGTTGCAAAGGCGATCCGCAGAAGCCGTAGTCCTCTCAAAGACCCTAAGCGCCCTGGCGGTTCCTTCATCTTCTTAGGACCTTCCGGCGTAGGTAAGACTGAGCTTGCAAAAGCCCTGGCAGAGTTCCTGTTTGGCTCCGAAGACGCCCTGCTATCCTACGATATGTCCGAGTACATGGAGCGCCACACTGTAGCTAAGCTGGTTGGCGCACCTCCAGGATATGTGGGCTACGATGAGGGCGGAGAGCTCACCAAGGCTGTCCGCAGGCGTCCTTACTCTGTTCTGCTCTTTGATGAGATTGAGAAGGCACATCCAGACGTCTTCAACATCTTGCTGCAGATTCTGGATGAGGGTCGCTTGACTGACGGCCAAGGTCGTCACGTGGACTTCTCCAATACGGTTGTCATCATGACATCCAACATTGGTGCTCGCGAGATTGCCCGTACCAATACCATGGGCTTCTCGTCAGAAGGCTCAAAGGGACTTTCCGATAAAGAGATAACCAGCCGTGTTATGTCTGAGCTCAAGCGTGGATTCCGCCCAGAGTTTTTGAACCGTGTGGACGAGATTGTTGTCTTCAAGTCGCTCTCTACCGAGCAGCTTCGTGGCATTGTTGACCTCATGGTTCTTGAGCTGCGCGATCGCCTGATTGCCAACGGTATGTCTATTGAACTTACCGAGGCCGCAAAGGATCTGATTGCCAAAGACGGAACCGACCCTGTTTACGGCGCTCGTCCGCTGCGCCGCACCATTCAGTCGATGATTGAAGATCCACTGTCTGAGGAGCTTCTCTCTGGCCAGTGGACCGCAGGCGACATTGTTGCTGTTGATGTTGACGCTGAGGGTAAGAAGCTTGTGTTCACCAAGACCACGGGCGTCATCCCTGAGCCTCGCAAGAAAGAGACAATGGCGCAGCTTGACCAGATGGACGTCAGCATGGGCCCATCCTCGCTGCCACAGGGTAGCGCGGGCGGCTCGTCCGACCTGATGTCCTCCGCTGAGTAAGACACTCCGACCCGAGGTTCTGCCTCGGGTCTTTTTGTATCGCAGCTAAAACGTACAGTTCTCTTGTCGAGAAACCCGTCGAGCAGACCGCTCAGGCTCCCGGGCGAGAAACCCGTCTTCTGCAAACCGTCACTACACGCGCCGGCAACAAAACCGTATACTTGAAATGTTGAAACAAACTGAAGCCGCAAACGCACCAGAACGCAAAACGCAGCCTGTAAGCTGCAAGTAATTGAGGGAGAGCCATGGAGCCAACGCAACTTGATCCAAGCGCAACAGAAAACGAGGACCGTATTGCCACCGCTCTGAAGATGACTGCCCCTGGCACAGCGCTCCGCGTTGCACTGGACATGATTATCGCTGGCCGTTTGGGCGCCCTCATTTGTGTGGGAGATACATCAAACGTCCTTGCTGCGGGCGGAGATGGTTTCAAACTTGATGTTTCTTTCACAGCAAATCGATTGTTTGAGCTTTGCAAGATGGACGGCGCTGTAGTGGTGGACAAAGATCTCACCAGAATTCTTCGCGCTAACTTCCACCTCAATCCTGATGCAACGCTTCCAACTGCAGAAACAGGCACTCGCCACCGTACTGCCGCTCGCATGAGCTTGCTCACCAGGTCAATTGTGATTGCTGTGTCTTCTCGCCGTTCGTTGATTACGGTCTACGTTGATGGTCACGTTATTCCGCTGAAGTCAGTACCAGCCATTATGTCTACTGTCAATCAGCTGTCGGTTGCCATGCAAAATACGCGCCAGCAGCTTGATCGCGCGCTTCTGCGCTTGACCGCTCTTGAGCTTGATAACTATGTCACTCTGGGAGATGTAGCAGGTATTTTCTACCTGTTTGAGGTTCTTATGAGTGCAGCTGATCAACTTGATGCTTGTCTTTTGGAGCTAGGTAGCGAGGGCAAAACTACCGCCATGCAGCGCGAGGAATATTTGGGTGGTATCGACGAGGCTTATAACCTGATGATTCGCGACTACGCCGTAGATTCCTCTGCTGAAGAGGCGCGCGCCATTCGCCGCCGCTTCCACGAGACGGCGAACACTGAGCTACGCTCCGCAGAAAGTGTTGGCCAGATTCTGGGCTACTCCGATGGCCGCGGAGAAGATGCGTCCATGGAGCCTCTGGGCCTGCGCACGCTTTCCCGCGTTCACGTGGTCAACGATGAGATTGCGGCCAGAATTGTTGACGCCTACGATAACCTGCAGCAGCTGCTTCACGTTGCAGAAAACGATACGTCTAGCCTCAAATCTCTGGGTGTCGAGAACCCCGGTGCACTTGCTAACAGTCTCCGCAGAATGTGGGGTAAGTCAGAATAATGGCTGCAAGCAGCACTTGTGCAAAGGTCGTGTCAAAGCCACGTCCTTCTCGCCTTTCTACACATGGAGCAAAAGCCGATACTGTTGCCGTCATTGTGGCCGGCGGTATTGGCGAGCGCTTTGGGTACCCTGACGGCAAGCAATTTATTTCTGTCTGCGGTCTTCCGCTGATGAGCTGGTCAATCCTTGCGTTTGATCATGCTCCCAGCGTGGCTCACATTGTTATTGCTTGCTCTGACGAGAAACGCGCTGCAGTTCAAGAGGGTGTTTTGGGCAAGCTTGTACTCCACAAGCCCGTTCATTTTGCTACCTCTGGCGCTACCAGACAGGAATCGGTTTACAACGCGCTCCAGGTAGTGCCTGCTGGATATGAGTTTGTTTCTGTTCATGATGCGGTTCGTCCGCTCATTGAGGTAGAGACCATTGAGCAGGTCATTGGCACGGTTCGCAAGTCTCCTAAGATTGCGGGAGCAATTTTAGCTCACCGTGCAACTGACACGTTGAAGCGCGTAGACGGCGCAACCATCGTAGATACACCTGACCGCTCAGCGTTCTGGGCTGCTCAGACCCCTCAGGTATTCAAAACGCGCACGCTTCTTGAAGCTCACGAGGTAGCTCGTCAGGAGGGCTACCAGGGAACCGATGACTCTTCGTTAGTTGAGCGACTTGGTCTTACGGTGCTGTGCGTTGAGTCGCAACGAGAAAACGTGAAGGTCACGTACCCGTCTGACCTTGCAATTGTTGAGGCTACACTTAGCCGTCGCCTGGTAGAAGGCGCAACCGGAAGTGGGGCTGTAGAGTGAGTATGCCAGAGCTTAAAATTGGCCACGGATACGATGTTCATCGCCTGGTAGAGGGCAGAGATCTTATCTTAGGTGGTATGAAAATTGAGCACACCAAGGGTCTTCTCGGCCACTCCGATGCTGACGTTTTGGCTCATGCGCTTATGGATGCCCTGCTAGGAGCTATGCGCGCCGGCGACATCGGCCAGCTTTTCCCCGATACAGACCCTGCTTATGAGGGCGCTGATTCTATGGTGCTTCTGTCCCATGTTATGCAGCTTGTTCGTAATGAGGGCTTTGAGCTTCTGGACTGTGACTGCACTGTTGCAGCTCAAGCACCTAAACTGCTTCCTCATCGCGATGCTATGAGAAACCGCATGGCGGAGGTCATGGGTGTCTCGCCAGATAAAGTTGGCGTAAAAGCAACCACCACCGAAGGCCTTGGCTTTGTGGGCACTCAAGAAGGCATTGCTGCCTGGGCAGTTGTACTGCTGGGACGTAGCGCGCAATAAGTTATAGCTCTACGATATGGTCGGCTGCCTCCACCACTTTAGGGTCATGAGATATGAGAAGTATTATGTGGTCCTGCTTGACCTTCTTGAGAAGATTAAGAAGGACATCAACACTTTTTTGATCTAATGCAGAGGTTGGCTCGTCAAGCAACATAACACTTGGGTTCATAAGCATCATGCGGATAATTGCAATCTTTTGTTTTTCTCCACCAGAGATAGCAGAGCTTCTTTCACCCAGGCGAACGTCAAGATTTTGATCGTCTCCAAGCAGCAATTTTTCCAGATTGAACAGCTTGATATAGCTGATTATCTCTTCATCTGTTGGTTGGTTTTTGCAGAGTAAGGTCAGATTATTTCTTACTGTATCGTCAACAATGCTTGGCTCTTGTTCGGTAAATCCAAGAGTATTTTTTCGGAGTTCATACTGATTAATTTGAGTGAGCAAATCCTCATTAATAGCAATAGTGCCTGATAGGTGAGAAGACCACTCTCCGTTAATGAGTTTCAGGAATGTAGATTTGCCTGTTCCGTTTCCACCGGTAATGGCGTATATATTTCCTTTTGCAAAACTACAAGACAAGTTGTTCATCAGTACTTTATTTGTATGCGGATAAGAGAAAGATACATTTGTGCAGGTAATTTGATTGACGTTCTCTGATGGAATGATGTTACCAACGGATTCTTGAGGTAAATCTAGAATCTGCTCAATTCGATTAAGACTTACCGTAATGCTCTGATAAGCCATGCCAAATTCCATGAGAAGCGTAATAGAGCCCAAAAGCGATACAAAATAGCTTGAAATGGTTGCAATATAGCCAGGCTGCAGTGCTCCAAGAAAAATTTGATATGCACAGGTAATAAAGACAATAGCTTGGAATACAGCAATTACAGCATTGTTTAATTCCTGTACGCCAAATTCCAGTTTGTACTGCTCATGAATGGCACTACGAACTTTTTGATTGACGGCATAGTGCTGATTAAAGAAACGCTCAAAGAGAGAATGACGCCTGATAAAATCTACGTCTGTGAATTGGGAGAGCTCAATAGATCCATACTGGGACCGCAGTTCTTTAGATTCTTTGTATCTTTTATAGGCCGAAGCTTGGATTTGCTTATAGATAATAAAACTCACTAGCAACAGAACAACCGTTACAAGGGCGGTTAATGGGTTCAAATATAAAATAATTGCCAGTGTGCCTAAGACAGAGATCATAGTTGTTACAAAGCTCACACATTGTGTAAGTATAAAAATCGAAACGTCATTAGAATCGTTATTTACTGTCTGGCGGTAATGTCCAGAATCATATGACGAGAAAAATGATGAATCTGCATGTTGAATCTTGTCAATCAGCTGTCGCTCAATAGTAAACGAAGAATCAATTTGTAACTGACAATAGCGTGTTTTAGCAAGATAGGAACAGCCGGCAATAAGGATTCCTAGTGCGGCAACCACGGCGCAATAGAAAAGTATCTCGCTCCAAATTGTCCCTGAAATAAAAAGATTAATTACAAATCCAACAAGAAGAGGTTGGATCACCATAAGCGCTGTGACAAAGAATGACAGAAAGAGAAAAATCGCAAGACTGCCTTTATCCAGAATGGTAGATATACAGTAGTGGATAATGTTAAAAAACTTACTCATTCAAATCACCTTCTGAAGTTGTTAAGAGTAAGATTTCTTGTCTTCTAGTTCTTCGCAGTTTTGATTCAAATATAAATTTCTTAAATTTTTGTTCATCAAGTTTAATAAAACAAAAAAACAAATCCAGCACTAATCCGTGAACGGTAACAAAATTGAATCTTGATTAGTACGGTATGGAACTCAAAGGTTTTCCACAAACCGTTTATACTTACACCAATACACAATGGTTGCGAGGAGTATGCATGCTTGTCTATAACACTCAGACGCATAAAAAAGAAGAGTTCAAGCCAATCGACGAGGGCAAAATCCGCATGTACGTGTGCGGTCCTACGGTTTACGATCAGATTCACATCGGAAACGCCCGTACCTTCCTCTCGTTTGACGTTATTCGACGTTATCTGATGCACAAAGGTTATGAGGTCACCTTTGCTCAGAATTTGACTGACGTTGACGACAAGATTATTCAGCGTGCCATTGAGCAGGGAAGGACTGCTCAAGAGGTTTCTGAAGAGTTTTCTCAGGCGTTTATCGAGCAGATGCACCGTTTCAATATTCTAGATCCGGATATTCGTCCTCGCGCAACGCATGAGATTGAAGCCATGCTTCAGATGATTCAATCTTTGATTGAGCAGGGTCACGCTTACGCGGTGCCTTCGGGCGACGTGTACTTCTCGGTCCGTTCTGACCCCGGCTATGGCGTGCTTTCTGGCAGAGATCTTGATCAGCTTCGCGCAGGTGAGCGCGTTGAGGTTAATGACGAGAAACGCGATCCATTTGACTTTGCACTCTGGAAGGCTGCAAAGCCTGGTGAGCCTAGCTGGCCAAGCCCTTGGGGAGAAGGTCGTCCAGGTTGGCACAGTGAGTGCTGCGCCATGATTCATCGCTACCTGGGTACTCCAATTGACATTCACGGTGGTGGCTCTGACCTGGTATTTCCTCATCATGAGAACGAGACCGCGCAGGCATCCTGCGCCTGGCACGCTCCTCTCGCCAATTATTGGATGCACACCGGAATGCTTCGCGTTGATGGCGAGAAGATGTCCAAGTCTTTGGGCAACTTCTACACACTCAAGGAAGTTTTGGACAAGTACCCTGCAGATGCAGTAAGACTTTTGATGCTTCAGACGCACTATCGTGCACCACTTGATTTCTCGTTTGAGCGTCTTGAGGGCACCGTTGGTACGCTTGAGCGCATGAAGACCTGCGTTGCAAATCTTCGCTGGGCTTTCAAGCAGTCTTCTGCTCAGCATGAACTTTCCGACGCTGATAGTACGCTTGCTGAGGCAATTAACACAGCTCAGAGCGAGTTTAACGCTCAGATGGATGATGATTTCAACACTGCAGGAGCACTTGCTGCTATCTTTGCGCTGGTAACTGCTGCAAATACGTATCTTGCAGAGGTTGGCCAGAACGTTGGTGCAAGTCCTGTTCTCCGCGCAGCAGATATGTTGTGCGAGCTCACGGGAGCTTTGGGAATTGATTTGACTCAGGCAGCGTCTACCTCTGATTTACCAGAGGAGCTTGTGGCACTTGCTGCACAGGTCGCAGGCTATGAGGGCTCGTCAGCTGACGAGGCTGCAGAGGCTTTGCTTGCTGCTCGTCAGGAGGCTCGTTCCCAGAAAAACTGGGCAGTTGCTGATCAAATTAGAGACGGCATTGCCGAGCTTGGACTTTTGATTGAAGATACCGCCGCTGGCGCTCGACTTAAGCGTAAGGCAGACTAACTATGGCAAGAAATCAGCGTTCTACCTCTAAAAACACTCGTTCCGAGGGTGCTGCCGGACGCGGCGGAGCTGCAGGCCGCGGTGGAGCAGGTCGCGGCGGCGCAGGTCGCGGTGGCGCTGCAAGTCGCGGCTCCAAAAAAGCTGCCGACTGGGGCGGTTATTTCGGCGCCAAGAATGGCCAGGGCTCAAAGGGTAGCCGCTCCGCACAAGGCTCACGCGCAGCTCAGGGTACTCGCGGACAGCAAGGTGCTGGTGGACAGCGAGGTGCTAGTGCTGGACGTCCCGGTAACAAGAAGCCTGCAACCGATCTTATCGAGGGTCGCCGCGCAGTAGCAGAGGCGCTGACCGTTGGTATTCCTTTGAAGAATGCGCTGGTTCAAGCTGCAAGCGGGCAGAAAGACCAGGAGATTGAGGCGCTTGCACGTCAGCTTGAGCAGGAGGGTATTCCTGTCGAGCGTGTCGCAAAGCCCGTGCTTGACTCGCTTTCAAGCCACGGCGCTCACCAGGGTGTTATTGTCCGTACGCAGCCGTTTGCCTACGCTGACCTCTCTGAAATCATTCAGCGCGCTGGATCAGAAAACGCTCTGGTTGTGGTCTTGGATCACGTCACTGACGAGGGAAACTTTGGTGCAATCGTAAGAAGCGCCGAGGTAGTTGGCGCAGCCGGCGTTGTTATTGCAAACGCTCGCGCCGCCCGAGTTGGCGTTGGAGCATACAAGACGTCCGCTGGAGCCGTGCTTCACCTGCCAATCGCTCAGGTTTCTAATCTGCCGCGCGCTCTCGAAGAGCTCAAAGCCGCAGGTTTTTGGACATGTGGCTCTACCGAGCATGCCACTCAGTCCGTATGGGAGGCTCCTATGGGAGGTCGCCTTGCACTTGTCATGGGCTCTGAAGGTTCAGGAATTTCTCGCCTTATGCTCGAGAAGTGCGATTTTACGTGCAAACTTCCTCAGTTTGGCCAGGTAGAGTCCCTAAACGTTGCTCAGGCAACAACGGTCATGTGCTACGAGTGGCTCCGCAGGACTCAGGAAGCGTAAGCCCAGGAAGCCCAGGAAGCTCAGAAAGCTCAGAAAGCCCAGGAAGCGTAAGGTATGGCTCAGAAAAAATCGCTGCTTGTAGTCGATGGCTATAACGTCATGTTGGCAACTCCTCGCTATGAGGCGTTGCTGGATAGGCGTGGCTCTTCTGCACAAGAAACTGCAGCTGAGAGAGCCTATCACCTCAACACCGATCCGTTTTATCGCGCCCGTTTGGCGCTCATTTCTGACGTTGCCACGTTTGCGCAGGGCATCTACGAGGCTGTTATTGTGTTCGACGGAAAGGGAAACGTAAACGACGAGCGCCCAGAACGTACCCATGCCGGCGTGCAACTGGTCTTTTCCGAGACTGGGGAGTCTGCAGATAGCGTCATCGAGCGCCTGGTCACGGACGCTCGAGAGGCTGGTCGCAAGGTATTTTTGGTCACGTCGGACCGAGACATTCGCGCCACGGCCGGCTTTGGCCCCGGCGAGGTCACGCGAATTGCAAGCGCATCGCTGGTTCACGAGATTTCCCAGGCAGATAACGTTGTCGAAGAGATGCGTCGCGATCAGATCAGCACGCGCATGACGCTTGAAGACCGCATTTCTCCAGAACAGCGCGAGAAACTCTGGAAGCTCCTGGGCAAATAGGTAGCCAGGTCAGCGTCTTACGTACGCGTTGTGCCAACGTGCTCGACCGCACCAATGCGTCCGGCGCGCCTGGGCGCAATCAGCGCGCCTGATTTCTGCAAAGAATCTGTAAATTCTGCCTAAAAACGTTAAAGAATCTGTGGATTTGCCTGATTTCATCAAAGAATCGGTGGCTCAAATACAGATTCTTTGCACTTTTCAGGCGGCCTTTGAAGCGCGCGAGATTGCCCCTCCATGGAGCCTGATTTTCTCGCCATATCTGAATAATTTGCCGGAAAAGTTCACCATATCTGAGCTATTTGCCGGTTTTTCTCGCCAAGTCTGAGCTGTTTTACACAGACATGATGCGGTTTTCAGGCTGGCTAGACTTGATGGACAGCGCATTTGTACCAAGCTAGCTCCTACAGAAGGAAAGCACTCCTACATGCTGCATCGACCAGTTTGTGGAGAAAAATTTCTCGAAAATTGAGACTAGACCAAAGTCAGAAAAGTCTATAGAATATCCTCTGCACTTGATGCCGCTATAGCTCAGCTGGTAGAGCAACTGACTTGTAATCAGTAGGTCCCGGGTTCGAAGCCTGGTGGCGGCACCACTTGAATTTTCAGCCAGGCATTGCCTGGCTTTTTTCGTGCGAATTTTAGGGCATTCGCGACGTATCGCGTATGGCTTCTATAGACAACCGTAAAAGCCCGTATGCGTCTGGCGAGAAACCCGCTTGGAGTTGTGATGAGAAAATCGGTGGAGTTGTGACGAGAAAATCGGTAGAGTTGTGGCAAGAAACCCGCTTGAAGTTGTGGCCAGAAAACCGCATGGAATCGTGTCGAGAAAATCGCTTGGAATTGTGGAAAAAATTTGATAAGATACGCCCGGTTGGGTGGATTACGTTGACAAGATTTTTATTCAATCGTAATATTTTCCCGCTTGAGAGGTAATTGGAAGATCAACTAGACTTCCTGCATACGTTAAACCGCAAGGTAAACAGCGTACACAATTGCTTCTAGAGTGCTTGAAAACGGCATTCGGGGATATGGCACAGCGGCAACTGCGGCGGACTGTAAATCCGCTCCCTCTGGGTTCCTTGGTTCGAGTCCAAGTATCCCCACCACGCCCGTGTAGCTCAGTAGGTAGAGCACTTCGTTGGTAACGAAGAGGTCACCGGTTCAAATCCGGTCGCGGGCTCCATTTTTCAAGCGGCATTTATGCCGGCGTAGCTCAGCTGGTTAGAGCACACGGCTCATACCCGTGACGTCACTGGTTCGAATCCAGTCGCCGGTACCAGACTCTTTACGGCGTACATGTCCTAGACATTTGCGCCGTTGAGTATAAACAGACGTTTTTTCACCACGGTCTAGCCCGAGGGTTAGTTCCAGAAGGAGGATTGGCAATGGCCAAGGAAAAGTTTGACCGCACAAAGCCACACGTAAACATCGGTACCATTGGTCACGTCGACCACGGTAAGACTACCCTTACCGCAGCAATCACCAAGGTTCTCTCTGAGACCGAGGGCTGCAAGGCAGACTATACCGCCTTCGAGAACATCGATAAGGCTCCAGAGGAGCGTCAGCGTGGTATTACCATTTCCGTTGCTCACGTTGAGTACGAGACTTGGGAGCGCCATTACGCTCACGTCGACTGCCCTGGCCACGCAGACTACATCAAGAACATGATTTCTGGTGCAGCTCAGATGGACGGCGCAATCCTCGTTATTGCTGCAACCGACGGTCCTATGGCTCAGACTCGTGAGCACATCCTTCTCGCACGTCAGGTCGGCGTTCCTTACATCGTCGTCTTCCTGAACAAGTGCGACATGGTCGACGATGACGAGCTCATCGACCTCGTCGAGATGGAGACCCGTGACCTTCTCTCCGAGTACGACTTCCCAGGCGATGACCTTCCAATCATCCGTGGTTCCGCTCTCGGCGCTCTTAACGGCGAGGAGAAGTGGGTTGAGTCCATCCGTGAGCTCATGCACACTGTTGACTCCTACATCCCAACACCAGCTCGTGACAACGAGAAGCCATTCCTGATGGCAATCGAGGACGTCATGACTATTTCTGGTCGTGGTACCGTTGCTACCGGCCGTGTTGAGCGTGGTGAGCTCAAGCTCAACGATCCAGTCGAGATCGTTGGTATTAAGCCAACTCAGAACTCTGTTGCTACCGGCATTGAGATGTTCCGTAAGACCATGGACTTCTGCGAGGCTGGCGACAACGTTGGTATTCTTCTTCGTGGTGTTAAGCGCGAGGACATCGAGCGCGGTCAGGTTCTCTGCAAGCCTGGTACCGTTACTCCACACAAGAAGTTCACCGGTGAGGTTTACGTTCTTACTAAGGAAGAGGGCGGCCGTCACACCCCATTCTTCTCTGGTTACCGTCCACAGTTCTACTTCCGTACAACTGACGTAACCGGCGACATCTACGAGCTCACCGATGCAAACGGTGGCAAGGTAGAGATGGCTATGCCTGGTGACCACATCACCGTTGGCTGCGAGCTCATTCACCCAATCGCTCTTGAGCAGGGTCTGAAGTTCGCTATCCGCGAGGGTGGCCACACCGTCGGCGATGGCCGTGTTTCCACCGTCATCGAGTAACTTCTTTTAAAGTTGCTAACTTGCCCGGCGTGCTTTTTGCGCGCCGGGTTTTTTGTCGAGAAAAAATATGTGAACGCCTAGAGTAATTAGAGAAAAGTATTGACATCTCTGGGTAGTGGGTGCTAACCTAAGCAACCGCGTCACATTTCGAGAATACATCTCGTGACCGTGTTCAGGAGGATCAATGCGTACACTCGTTACTCTCGCCTGCACTGAGTGCAAGCGTCGTAATTACACTACGGACAAGAATAAGTCCAACAACCCAGATCGTATGGAGTTGAAGAAGTACTGCCCATGGTGCCACAAGCACACGGTACATCGCGAGACCCGCTAGGCTAGGTGGGTTCGTTCTAGGCCAGTAGCTCCAATGGTAGAGCGGCGGTCTCCAAAACCGTTTGTTGAGGGTTCGAGTCCTTCCTGGCCTGCCAGATAACTTCACCGGCCTTCCCATAAGGGTTGGCCGGTTTGTATGTAGGTATAACATCCAAGGGAGCGTAGGATGGCAAATAAGGAGCGCAATAAGAGGAGCGCACGTAAGGCTCGCGCAGAAGAGCGCGCCCAGCGTGAGACCCTTCAGGCTGAAGCTACTCCTGAAGCTTCTGCTAAGGCTACTAAGGCCGAGGCAAAGAAGCAGGAGAAGTCCATTCAGCGTAACGCTAACCCTGGCTTCTTTGGCCGCCTGGGTGCTTACTTTGCAGGCGTTCGTACAGAAATGCACCGCGTTGTGTGGCCTTCAAGCTCTGAGCTTGCTGGTTTCTCTGTAGCCGTAATTGCAACAATCATTTTCTTTGGCTTGGTAACTTGGCTGGTTGATACTGGCATTGTTGCTGGTCTTGTCGCCTTTACTGGACTGAGGGGATAATCAATGGCTAAGCGCTGGTATGTAGTTCACACCTATTCAGGTTATGAGAACAAGGTAAAGACAGACCTTGAGCACCGTATTGAGACCTATGGCCTTGAGCGTGCTGTTGTTGATATTCAGATTCCTACTGAGGAAGTTACTGAGGTCAAGGACGGCGGCAAGCGCGAGACCAAAGAGTCTAAGGTTTTCCCAGGTTACGTTCTTGTTCGCATGGAGCTGGATGACAATACTTGGGCTGTTGTTCGCAACACCCCAGGCGTAACTGGTTTTGTTGGCATTGACGGCAAGCCAGTTCCTCTGCGTCGTGATGAGTTCGATAAGATCATGCGCCGCGGCGGTATGAAGACGGGTGGCCCTGTACCTAAGCGTACAGCAACCAATATTGAGGTCGGTCAGGCAATTCACGTTCTTTCTGGTCCTCTCGCTGACTTCGACGGAACTGTTTCTGAGGTCAACGCAGAGTCCGGCAAGATCAAGGTTATGCTCACTATCTTTGGTCGCGAGACTCCGGTTGAGCTCACCATGGATCAGATTTCCCTGATAGACTAGTAACTAACGGCTTATCCCGCACTTCTCGTCCCTTGTGGATTGCTTCTCGGGAGTGCGCGAGAATAGACTCAAACGTATTCAAACAGGAGGCTTAACATGCCCGCAAAGAAGGTTGTTAACTTTATTAAGCTGCAGATTCCTGCAGGCCAGGCAAACCCAGCTCCTCCAGTAGGACCAGCTCTGGGTGCTGCACAGGTCAACATTATGCAGTTCTGCCAGGCATTCAACGCTGCAACTCAGGACAAGGCTGGCGACATCATTCCAGTCGAGATTTCTGTTTACGAGGATCGTTCCTTTGACTTCGTAACCAAGACTCCTCCAGCAGCTCAGCTCATCAAGAAGGAGCTTCACCTCAAGGGTGGTTCCGGTGTTCCTCAGCGCGATAAGGTTGGCCAGCTCTCCCAGGAGCAGCTCACCAAGATTGCTGAGATTAAGATGCCTGACCTCAACGCAAACGACATTGAGGCTGCAAAGAAGATCGTCGCTGGTACCGCTCGTTCCATGGGTGTAACCATCGCCGAGTAATGTTTACTCCCGTCAGCCATTAATGTGGCTGACGGTTGTTTTGTCAGAGCATCCGACGTTAGTGCACATAGTTGGGTTTCTCGCCAAGAGGGCGTAACTATGGACGGAAGATGCAGGAGTGGGAGGGCAGACGCCCGCTAACCACAGGAGGTACATAATGCCTAAGCACGGAAAGAACTACAAGAATGCAGTTGCCAAGGTAGACGGTGCAAACCTCTACAGCCCAAAAGAGGCAGTAACCCTTTCTAAGGAGCTTGCAACTGCTAAGTTTGACGAGACCATTGAGGTAGCAATTCGCCTTGGTGTCGATACTCGTAAGGCTGACCAGAACGTTCGCGGTTCCATCTCTCTGCCTCACGGCACTGGTAAGTCCGTTCGCGTTGCAGTCTTCGCAGAGGGCGAGAAGGCCCGCGAGGCTGAGGCAGCTGGCGCTGACATCGTCGGTGGCGACGAGCTCATCGCAGAGGTCGAGAAGGGCATGCTTGACTTTGACGCAGCAATCGCAACCCCTCAGATGATGGGTAAGGTTGGTCGTCTTGGTCGCGTTCTTGGTCCTCGTGGCCTTATGCCTAACCCTAAGCTTGGCACCGTTACCATGGATGTTGCAAAGATGGTTAACGAGCTCAAGGCTGGTCGTGTTGAGTATCGTGCAGACCGTTTTGGTATCTGCCACGTTGCAATCGGCAAGGCTTCTTTTGAGGTCCAGCAGCTTGTTGAGAACTATGGCGCACTGATCTCCGAGATCATCCGCGTCAAGCCATCCAGCGCTAAGGGTAAGTACGTCAAGACCGTTGCTGTTTCCTCTACTATGGGCCCTGGCATCAAGGTTGATCCAACCAAGGTTCGTAACCTCATGGAGGACTAAGCTTTACGCTTAGAAGTACCTAGCACGTTTAATCCGGTATCTGCTTGCAGGTGCCGGATTTTTCTTGCGACAAGCGTTCGGCATGGGGTACGCGCACTGCATGCGGCTTGCGGCGCGCTCGGCTTAAGCCGTGTGCACGTAGCAGCACAGTCGTTCTTCTCGTCAAATTTTTGTGGAGAGAAAGAAATTGTGCACTCAACCTTGACTCGCGTTGATTTTTGCTGCACAATATCCAACGCAAGACAGACGTCTTGTAGTTGCACGTTCGCTGCCAAAGACAGCCGGCGCCTTGAATCCAAGGCTTAATGGGAATTCCCGCCTGCCGAGGTGGTCTTGAGATTAGTACATCCAGACCCCGCTTTGGTTGCCAAAGTGGGGTCTTTTCATGTGAGGGCCGCACCTGTTGGCGCTCGTGCCTGAGACATGATAAAGGAGGTGTACTACATGCCAGCTCAGTCTAAACTTGATTTGCTCGAGAAGGTTTCCGCTTCTCTCGACAACTCCAAGGGCCTGTTCGTTATCGACTATCGTGGTCTCTCCGTAAAGGAGACTCAGGAGCTTCGTCGCGCACTTACCGCAGCGGGCGCTCACATGAAGGTCTATAAGAACAACATCGTCAAGATTGCTCTTAAGAACGCTGGTATGCCAGAGATTGACGAGATGCTCGCCGGTACCTGCGCATACGTTTTCTATGAGAATGATCCTGTCGAGGCCGCTAAGGTCATCAAGGATCAGGCCAAGAAGCTCAAGAAAGTTGAGTTCATTGGTGGTATCGCTGATGGTCAGGCACTTACTGCTGACGAGGCAAAGGCTTACGCAGATCTTCCTTCTCGCGAGGAGCTCATTGCAAAGCTTGTCTTCGTTGTTGCAAGCCCACTTACCGGTATTGCACAGGTTTGCGCTGGTCCAGCTCGTGGACTCGCAACCGCTCTTTCTGCAGTCGCAGATCAGAAGAACGCTGCATAAGCAACGTTTTGTTGTACCCGCGCATTGGCGCAAACCGCGTGAGAGTGTAGACGCACTTAAACGCACACATACAAGCCGGGCTTTTGCCCAGATGCAGTACAAAGGCTGCATCGTTTAAAAAGGAGAATTGACATGGCTGTCACTAAAGATGAGATCATTGAGGCCCTTAAAGAGATGCCAGCACTCGAGCTTTCTGAGCTCGTTCACGAGCTTGAGGACGTCTTTGGCGTTTCCGCTGCTGCTCCTGTAGCTGTCGCTGCTGCTCCTGCAGCTGGTGGCGCTGCTGAGGAGGCAGAGGAGAAGACCAACTTTGACGTTGTCCTCGAGGGCTTCGGCGACAACAAGATCGGCGTCATCAAGGTTGTCCGTGCTCTTACCAACCTTGGTCTCAAGGAGGCAAAGGAGGTCGTCGAGGGTGCTCCTAAGGCAGTCCTCGAGGGCGCTAAGAAGGAGGACGCTGAGGCTGCTAAGGCTCAGCTCGAGGAGGCTGGCGCTACCGTCACCCTTAAGTAAGTCCATCCTACATTGCTTACTGGAGAGGTCAGACTTCGGTCTGGCCTCTTTTTTGTTTGCCAGGCGAGAAACCCGTGCGCTCGGGGCGCATGGAGCTGAGATGCTTTTGCGGTAGCCCGAATTTTGCAGCAGCCTGAAAAGTGCATCAAGTCTGAGTGATTTGCCGGATTTTCTCGCCATGTCTGAGCGATTTGCCTGTTTTTCTCGCCTTGTCTGAGTACTTTTGCTCAGACTTGGTGTGCATTTCAGGCTCATAAATCCTGCGTGATTGCTCTAGCTTCTTGCGTGACTTGTCCTAGTTTTCTCGCGCCTGATTTCTTCAAAGAATCTGTAAAATTTGCCTGAAAATATCAAAGAATCTGTGGATTTGCCTGATTTTGCAAAAGAATCGGTGGCGCAAATACAGATTCTTTGCACTTTTCAGGCGCGTGCAGCAAAAGGTCGGCGCGTGTGGCGAGAAACCCGTGCGCTCGGGGCGCATCCGGTGAGCATGGAGCGCCATGCGAAGCGACGTGGCGGGGGAGTGCCGCTCACCGAAAGCTATTTCTGTCTCCGTGGACCTTCTCCACAAAATCTTCACAACTAGAAAAGACGAGTTAGTCAAGGATTTACCTGCAACATAACGTTTATGCAGTTGAAAAACATAAACGCGATAATATAGTCAAAACGTCTTAAAAAATCAAGTGTTTTTCTGTTGACGCGCATTAAAATCTTGACTAAATTACTAGGTTGCGACAATTGCCACCTTCCACCCTTTTGAAGGAGGACAACCTGGTGTCTACCGCTAAAAAGACTTCCCTCACCACGCCTCAGGCGCATACTGGACGCAGGACGTTCAGTAAGATTCCCGCAGCTATGGAGCTGCCAAATCTGATTTCTGTACAGAAGGAATCATTTGAGCGCTTTATGGGAGAGGGCCTTGCAGAGTCCTTCGCTGAGTTCTCGCCAATTGAGAACAGCGCTGGAACCATGCAGGTCACCTTTGGTGACCATCAGTTCGGCGACCCTGCCAATTCAATGGCTGAGTGTCGTGCAAAAGACATTTCATATCAAGCACCTCTTTTTGTTGACGTCCGTTTTGTCAACAAAGAGACTGGTGAGATGAAGGAGCAGCTTGTCTTCATGGGTGATTTCCCACTGATGACTGAGCGCGGTACCTTCATCATCAACGGTTCTGAGCGCGTTGTGGTTTCACAGCTCGTTCGTTCACCTGGCGTGTATTTCTCGTCAGAGATGGACAACGGTGTTCTGGTCCACAAGTCTCAGTTCATTCCTGCACGTGGTGCATGGCTTGAGTTTGAGGTTGATAAGCGCGGCCACCTGGTCGTCTCCATTGACCGTAAGCGTCGCCAGAGCGCTACTGTCTTCCTCCGTGCACTTGGCATTGCTGTTACCGATGACGAGATCCTCTCGCTTCTTGGTGACTCCGATGTTGTTCGCAACACACTTGAGCGTGATGTTGCAACCACACGTGAGGATGCTCTTATCGAGATTTATCGTCGTCAGCGTCCAGGCGAGCCACCAACTGTTGACTCTGCCCGTTCTTTGCTTGACGGCCTCTTCTTCAACGAGCAGCGCTATGACCTTGCTCGCGTTGGTCGTTACAAGATCAACAAGAAGCTTGAGGAAGAGATTCCTGCAGACGTTCGTGTTCTTACCAAAGAGGACATCGTTGCAGCTCTTCAGTATCTTCTTGCAGTGCACGCAGGTGATGAGTCTAAGCACCTTGATGACATTGACCACTTTGGCAACCGCCGCGTCCGTACCGTTGGCGAGCTGGTCCAGAACCAGTTCCGCATTGGTATGAGCCGCATGGAGCGCGTTGTTCGTGAGCGCATGGCATCTCAGGACGCAGACGACATCACTCCACAGTCTCTGATCAACATCCGTCCAATTGTTGCTGCAATCAAGGAGTTCTTCGGTTCTTCTCAGCTTTCGCAGTTCATGGACCAGGCAAACCCACTTGCTGGTTTGACCCACAAGCGTCGTCTTTCTGCTCTGGGACCTGGTGGTCTTGCAGGACACAAGTCCGGCTCCAGCCGTCGTACCAACGTTCCTACCGCAGTCCGCGACGTTCATAACTCGCACTACTCCCGTATGTGCCCAATCGAGACTCCTGAGGGACCAAACATTGGTCTTATCGGCTCCTTGGCACTGTACGCTCACGTGAATGAGTACGGCTTTATCGAGGCTCCTTATCGTAAGGTCACAGGCGGTGTTGTCTCTGACGACATTGTCTGGATGACTGCAGACGAGGAGGAGAATCACATTATTGCTCCTGCTAACACCCCAATTGACCCTAAGTCTAAGAAGTTTGTTGAGGTTGACGCAGACGGCAAGATTGTTGATGCAGACCGCGTTATTGCACGTACCCGCGACTTCGACGGTTCCTTCGGTGCACCTGCACAGGTTCCTGTTGAGGACGTTGACTACATGGACGTTTCTCCACGTCAGCTTCTCTCCGTCGCAGCTAACCTCATTCCATTCCTTGAGCACGACGACGCAAAGCGTACCCTCATGGGTGCAAACATGCAGCGTCAGGCAGTGCCTCTGATTCAGTCCCACGCTCCATTTGTTGGAACTGGTATGGAGGGTCGCGCAGCTCAGGACTCTGGTGAGCTTATTTGCGCAGAGTTTGCCGGCGAGGTCACCGAGGTTGATGCAGCTCATGTTGTCATCTACTCCGATGAGCACGGTTCTCAGCGCTACGATCTTCCTAAGTACGAGCGCTCTAACCAGTCCACTTGCATCAACCACCGTCCAATTGTCACAGTTGGACAGAAGGTCGAGAAGGGCCAGCCAATCGCAGACGGTCCATCTGTTGACCACTCTGAGCTGGCACTTGGTGCAAACCTTACCGTTGCTTACATGCCATGGGAAGGCTACAACTACGAGGACGGTATTATCGTCTCCGAGCGCGTTGTTCAGGAAGACCTCCTGACCTCCGTTAACATTTCCCGCCACGAGATTGATGCTCGTGACACCAAGCTTGGTGCTGAGGAGATTACCCGCGAGATTCCAAACCTTGGTGAGGACATGCTTGCAAACCTCGACGATGACGGTATCATCCGCATCGGCGCTGAGGTTGGCCCTGGCGATATTCTGGTTGGTAAGGTCACTCCTAAGGGTGAGACTGCTCTGACCGCAGAAGAGCGCCTGCTTCGCGCAATCTTCGGTGCTAAGGCACACGATGTTCGCGATACTTCCCTTAAGATGCCACACGGCTCCTACGGCCGTGTTGTTGACGTTGTCCGCTTCAGCCGTGAGGCTGGAGACGACCTGCCTCCAGGAGTAAACGACCTGGTCCGCGTCTTTGTTGCTCAGCGCAGAAAGATTCAGCAGGGCGATAAGATCGCTGGTCGTCACGGTAACAAGGGTGTTATTTGTAAGGTTCTCCCAGTTGAGGACATGCCTTACATGGCAGACGGTACCCCAGTAGACGTTATTCTCGACCCACTGGGCGTTCCTTCCCGTATGAACGTTGGTCAGCTGCTTGAGTGCCACCTTGGCTGGGGCGCTGCACACGGTTGGGATGACGATGACGCAGATTCCAAGCGTTACGTTGAGGGTCCAATTCCTGTTGCAACACCACTCTTTGACGGTGCTACTGATGAGTCCGTTGCAGAGATTGTTCGCCGCACCAACATCAACATGATCAACAAGGCTCTCAAGGAGTACGGCGAGAACATGCGTGAGGAGTTTGTTCCACAGCTCAACGAGCGTGGTAAGACTACCCTCTACGATGGTCGTACTGGTGAGGCTTTCAAGAGCCCAATTACCGTTGGTGTTTCTTACATTCTGAAGCTCGGCCACATGGTTGACGATAAGATCCACGCACGTTCAACTGGTCCTTACTCTCTTGTTACCCAGCAGCCTCTGGGTGGTAAGGCACAGTTCGGCGGTCAGCGCTTTGGTGAGATGGAGGTTTGGGCACTGTATGCATACGGTGCTGCTAACGTCCTCCAGGAGATCCTCACCGTTAAGTCTGACGATACCAACGGCCGTGTTAAGACCTACGAGTCCATTGTTAAGGGCGAGAACATTCCTACTGCAGGAATTCCTGAGTCCTTCAAGGTTCTGGTCAAAGAGATTCGCTCCCTGGCACTTGACATTGAGCCAATCTCCTATCGTAAGCGTGCAAATACCGCAAAGGTCACAGATCCTGAGGAGAAGAACGCTGTTGAGATCCTCAACGACCTTGGCTTCACTGAGGTAACCGCTTCCGACCTGTCCCAAGACGCTGAGGGTGCATCCGCACTTGTAGGCGACGCGACCACCGATAAGGAGTAGCGACTGTGGCAGATTTCGATTCCACTGAATTTGACGCTATTAAAATTTCTCTAGCGTCTGCTGATGATATCCGCGGTTGGTCCTATGGCGAGGTAAAGAAGCCTGAGACCATCAACTACCGTACCCTTAAGCCAGAAAAGGACGGCCTTTTCTGCGAGAAGATCTTTGGACCTGTAAGGGACTGGGAGTGCGCCTGCGGTAAGTACAAAGGCATTCGCTTCAAGGGCATTACCTGCGAGCGCTGCGGTGTTGAAGTAACCACCGCAAAGGTTCGCCGTGACCGCATGGGCCACATCGAGCTTGCTGCTCCTGTAAGCCACATTTGGTACTTCAAGAGCCCAACCAGCTTCCCTCTGGCACGTCTTCTTGATATCAAGAGCAAGGACCTCGAGAAAGTCCTCTACTTTGCATCTTACGTAATCACCAGTGTTGACACTGAGGCACGTGAGGCTGACGTAGACGATCTTCGTGAGGAGCTTGCAGCAGACCTCGAAGAGCTTGACGCAGAGCGTGACGATCAGATTGCACGTCTTCGCGAGCAGGGTCAGCCACAGGATGACGAGTTTGGCGATTTTGAGCCTCTTTCTGAGGACGAGATTCGTGCAGGCGTCGCTGATCTTGAGGAAGAGTACGAGGAAGAGAAGACACTTCGTCGTGAGGCTTTCGAGAAGTTCATGCAGCTTGAGACCAGAGAGCTCATCTCCGATGAGGGTCTGTTCTCCGAGCTTAAGCGCTACTATGGCATCTACTTCAAGGGTGGCATGGGCGCAGAGGCAGTACGTGACCTTCTCTCCAACATTGACCTTGAGAAAGAGGCCAAGGAGCTCCGCGCTATTATCGCCAATGAGGATGCTCAGAAGCAGAAGCGCGAGAAGGCCATTAAGCGCCTTGAGATTGTTGACGCTTTCCTTAAGGGTGGCAATGATCCAGCTAACATGATTCTTGACGTTGTACCAGTTATTCCACCTGATCTTCGTCCTATGGTTCAGCTTGATGGTGGCCGTTTTGCAGCTTCCGACTTAAACGATTTGTATCGTCGTGTTATTAACCGTAACAATCGTCTTAAGCGCCTGCTTGATCTTGAGGCACCTTCTATCATTGTTAACAACGAGAAGCGCATGCTTCAGGAGTCCGTTGACGCTTTGTTTGACAACGGTCGCCGTGGTCGTCCCGTCACTGGTCGTGGTGGACGTCCTCTGAAGTCTCTTGCTGAGGCCCTTAAGGGTAAGCAGGGTCGCTTCCGTCAGAACCTTCTGGGTAAGCGCGTTGACTACTCTGGCCGTTCCGTCATTGTTGTTGACCCACACCTGAAGCTGCACCAGTGCGGTCTTCCATCTGCTATGGCACTTGAGCTCTTCAAGCCATTTGTCATGCGTCGTTTGGTTGAGCTCCGCAAGGTTGAAAACATTAAGGGCGCAAAGCGCGCTATTGACCGTGGTACTCCAGTTGTTTGGGATGTTCTGGATGAGGTCATTCAGGACCGCCTCGTTCTTCTCAACCGCGCACCTACCCTTCACCGTCTGTCTATCCAGGCATTTGAGCCAGTCCTTATCGAGGGTAAGGCAATCCACCTGCACCCTCTGGTCTGCGCACCATTCAACGCAGACTTCGACGGCGACCAGATGTCTGTCCACGTGCCACTTTCTACTCAGGCACAGACAGAGGCTCGCATTCTGATGCTCTCCAGCAACAACCTCAGAAGCCCTGCTTCTGGTAAGGTTCTGACCGTTCCTTCTCAGGATATGGTTTTTGGTGTCTACTACCTCACTTCCGAGAAGACCGGTGAAGACGCTAAGACTCTTACCTTTGCAAGCTTTGAGGATGCTCTTCTGGCTATTGAAGCTAACCGTGACCTTGATCTTCAGGCAAAGGTTGTTGTCCGTGTAAGCTCCAAGGATGCAAACGTTGCTGATAGCGATCGTGCTATCTTCCGCGTTATGACTGGCCGCGGTCAGTATGAGGATCTGGACGTTACTGAGGGTACTAAGCGTTTTGAGACCACTGTTGGTCGCATTATCTTCAACCGTCAGTGCCTGCCAGAGGATTACCCATACATCAACTACAAGATGGTTAAGTCCGACATTGGCATTCTGGTCAATGATTGCTGCGACCGTTACCCAATGGCTGATGTTGAGCCAATTCTGGACAACATCAAGAAGACTGGTTTCCACTACGCAACTCTTGCTGGTCTGACCGTTTCCGTTTGGGACGCTGTCATTCCTCCACACAAGCCACAGCTGCTTCAGGAGGCACAGGACCGCGTTGACCAGATCAACGAGTACTACGAGGACGGCTTCCTTTCCGAGCGAGAGCGTCACGTTGAGGTTGTTAACGCATGGACCGAGTGCACCGATCTTCTCGGCTCTGAGATGCTTACAGGCTTTGCAGAGAACAACCCAATTTACATGATGGCTGACTCTGGAGCTCGTGGTTCTAAGACACAGCTTCGCCAGCTTGCTGGTATGCGAGGCCTGATGGCGGATATGTCCGGTGAAACCATCGACCTTCCAATTAAGGCAAACTTCCGCGAGGGTCTTGAGCCTCTTGAGTACTTCATTTCTACCTACGGCGCTCGTAAGGGTCTGGTAGATACCGCATCCCACACCTCCGACTCTGGTTACCTGACTCGTCGACTCGTCGACGTTGCACAGGACGTCATTGTCCGCGAGGAGGACTGCGGCACTGATGAGGCAGTTACCTATCCTCTGATTAAGCCTGGTCAGACTTCTGTTGATACTGACCTGATTGGCCGCTGCACCCTTGAGGATGTCTGCGATCCAAACACTGGCGAGGTTCTTATCCCTGCTGGTGGCTATGTTGAGTCCAAGCAGGATCTTGAGCGTCTTGTTGAGCATGGCCTTGCTAAGGTTCAGCTCCGCGCGCTTCTGACCTGTAAGTCTAAGTACGGCGTCTGCCAGAAGTGCTACGGCTGGGATCTTTCCACCCGTCGTCCTGTCAACATTGGTACTGCAGTTGGTATTATCGCAGCTCAGTCCATTGGTGAGCCTGGTACTCAGTTGACCATGCGTACCATTCACTCCGGTGGTGTTGCAGGCGCAGACGATATTACGCAGGGTCTTCCTACCGTTGCTCGTATGTTCGACGTCGTCGGCAACGTCAACGAGAAGATTCTTGGCCGCGAGGCTGACCTGGCTCCTGTTTCTGGTGTTCTTCACATTACCCCAGAGACCACCGAGTACCTGCTGCGTATTGTTGATGCAGACGATGCTTCCCGTGTCATCGAGGAGTGGCGTGTACCTGCATCTGTCCGCTTCATGCCTGGCATTGAGGATGGCGTTGTTGTCCGTGCTGGTGACCAGATTACCCGCGGCTTCGTCAACTTCCGTATGCTCCGTCGACTCACTGACATTGAGTCCACTATGCACACCTTCGTTGAGTCCGTTAAGGACGTCTATACCTCCCAGGGTGTAGAACTCAACGATAAGCACATCGAGGTTATCGCACGTCAGATGCTTCGTCGTGTTCAGGTTACCAACCCAGGTGACTCTTCGTACCTGCTTGGTCAGTATGTGGACCGCTATGTCTTTGCAGAGACTGTCCAGAACATTGCCCTTGCTGGTGGTACTCCACCAGAGGCAGAGCCAGCAATCCTTGGTACTCTGAAGGTTGCAAGCTCTATCGATTCTTGGCTCTCCAGTGCATCGTTCATCCGTACTGCAGGCGTTCTTACCTCTGCAGCTATCGAGGGCGACGTTGACCACCTGCTTGACCTCAAGTCCAACGTTATTGTTGGTAAGCAGATTCCTGCAGGTACTGGTCTCTCCGCATACAACGATGTTGAGCTTACCTATCACGGCACCAAGATTGATGGCCCAACCTCTTCTCTTGCTAAGTCTCTTCCAGACTGGGCACCAGCAGAGCTTAAGGACATCGAGGAGCAGCTTCCTAAGCAGCTTGACTGGGTCAACGAGGATTACAACGGTGGCGTTTACTCCAAGAATGGCCGCACGCTTTCAAGCGAGGACGCAAAGCTGTACCTCTTCGACGATCTTGGCGTGTCACAGCGTTGGACCAACAAGTTCAGCGAGGTTGGCATTGAGACCGTAGGCGATCTTATCGGTAAGACCGAGGAAGACCTGCTTCGCATCGATGGTATTGGTGCAAAGGCGATCGAGGAGCTCCGCGATGGCCTTGAGGCTCGTAACCTCCTCTACATCCTTGAGCCAGAAGAGGATGAGGCAGATTCTGAGGATCTTTCTCAGCTGCTCAACATGGTCTTCTCGCCAGAAGGCGATGGCGGCTTGATGCTGGGCTCTGCAGCTCCATCCACTCACTCTGATTACACCGAGACACTCATCGGTTCTTCTTCCGACGAGGTTAGCCCTGATGTAATCAACGAGGACCTTGGTTCTCTGGATGACCTTCTCAATCAGGTTGTCCGCATGGACGCTGAGGCAGACGGCGAAGACGAGTAAGTAATCTCGCCTGATACATCAAACTTTTTCGGAGATTGACTCCGATACAGAAGAGGACTTCAGCCGTTAGCTGGAGTCCTCTTTTAGTTGCGCTTACAGAAGCGAGTATCGGTATATACTAATCTTTTATGAATTACGTTTGGTAAGTCATGAACTTTGCGACTCTCAAAAGATAGGAATAGCAATGGATAGTCATTCCCACGATTCTGAACAGTGCGAGCACACTTATTCTACGTGCGATTATGTTTCTGATCAGAAGCTGAACGAATACCTGGTAAACGACGACATCATCTATGATGCAACTCAGATTTTTGATGCACTGTCTGATTTCACGCGATTCCAGATTTTGGGTGCCCTGGTAAATGGCGAGAAAAGCGTCACAGAGCTGCAGGAAATGCTTTCTGTTTCACAGTCAGCAACCTCTCATCAGTTGCGTCTTTTGCGAGACCGTGGTCTTGTCAATGCAAAAAGAGATGGCAGAAAGGTCATCTATTCACTTGCAGATGAGCATGTCACAACGCTGATTCGTGTTGGCCTTGCACATGCCGCACACCTGTTGGGTCACTAACGTACGCATCGGAACTGTGGAGAGAACTTATGGGTGAGTATCGCGTCATTGAAGTTAAGCAGAGTGTTTTTGCAGCTAACGAGAAAAGCGCAGATCAGCTAAGGGAAGAAATGAAGAAAAAGGGAACCCTGCTGGTAAACCTTATGTCTTCTCCAGGTTCTGGTAAAACTACTACCCTTAAAAAGACTATTGCCGCTCTGAATGGCAAGCTTTCACTTGCAGTTATGGAAGCTGATATTGATTCAGATGTTGATGCTGCTGCTATTTCCGAAACAGGGGTAAAAGCCATTCAGCTGCATACGCGTGGCATGTGTCACCTTGATGCGCATATGTGCGCTCAGGGTCTTGAAGGTCTCAACGCAGGAGATGTAGACCTTATCTTTTTAGAGAACGTTGGAAACTTGGTATGTCCGGCAGAGTTTGACACCGGCGCTGGCGTAAATGTCACCATTCTTTCAGTTCCCGAAGGCGACGATAAGCCGCTGAAGTACCCACTGATGTACCAGGTCTGTGATGTGGTGCTTGTTAACAAAATAGACGTAGCACCTTATTTTGACTTTGATCTAGAGAAACTCAAGAAAAATGTAGCCCTCAGAAATCCAAAGGCACTTGTTATTCCTTTCTCTGCCAAAACTGGGGAAGGATTAGATGCTTGGACTGAATGGCTTTCTCGCAAAGTTGCAGAGTGGAAAAGCAGTCAGTAACTCATGATGAGCGCTTAAAGAATGTCTTATGCCTGATAGGAGAGGTCATGGCAGAGGAAGTACCAGCACGTAAGACCCCAAAACATGGAAATGCCATGCGCGGCAGTCTTACTGATGAAGAAATTGCACGCAGAAATGTATTGCCAACTACTAACCCTGCAGGCGGTCCTATTCGTATACTCGCTCAAAATCACATTACAGAAAATGACGAGGTAGTTCATTACAAAACTGTAGATCCAAATGAGCCTGGACCAGCTTCTTCTGAGCAATTTAAGCCTCTTGTAAGAGATGAAGTTCAAAAAATTACCAGCCGCCTTGGTCACAAAATTGTAAAAGATGACCCAGAATATTGGGGAATTGCAGCAATTATGACTGAGGAAGAGGCTGCGGTAACCAAACACATGAAGGTGCGCCAGCCAGCTACTTTAGAGGAGCTTTGCAAGCGAACCGGCAAAACTGCAGAAGAGCTTCAACCCATCCTAGACGTCCTGTCTGTAAAGGGCATGATAGAGTACAACTGGGAAAACAAGAGCAAGCAAAAGCAGTATGTCCTTCCCATGTTTGTTCCCGGCTCAGCAGAATTCACCGTGATGAACGAGAGCCAACTAGAAGAACACCCCGAGATGGCTTCTTTGTTTGAGCGCATGACGTATCTACCGCTCAAAAATGTCACGAAGCTGGTTCCTGAAGGTGGCGCGGGTGTTGGAATGCACGTCATTCCTGTTGAGCGCTCTATTGAGCAGGTCAATCACACCGTTACCGTTGAGCATATCTCGCATTGGCTCAAGAAATACGATAGATATGCTGCAACTCCCTGTTCTTGTCGCCTTGCCGAGCGTGTTCGTGGCGACGGCTGTGCTGACGATCCAGAAGATTGGTGCCTTGCCATTGGAGATATGGCTGATTACTGCGTAGAAACAGGAAAAGGCCACTACATCACCTACGACGAGGTTATCGATATCTGTACAAAGGCCGAGAAAAACGGTTTTGTTCATCAGATTACTAACATTGACGGTGAAGATAAGATCTTTGCTATTTGTAACTGCAACGTAAATGTTTGCTATGCACTCAGAACTTCTCAGCTGTTTAATACACCTAATTTGTCTCGCTCTGCTTTTGTAGCTCATGTTGATGAAGAAAAATGCGTTGCTTGCGGTGGCTGTGTAGAAGTTTGCCCAGCTGGAGCCCCTCAATTAGGCCAGAAGCTTCCTACTAGGACCGGCAAAATTTCCTATCCAACACAGGATCTTCCCGATGATAAGTTCTGGGGAGAGTCTGATTGGGATTGGAATTATAAGAACAACAACCGTATTGAGTGTCACGATACCGGTACTGCTCCTTGTAAAGTTGCTTGTCCCGCACATATTTCTGTTCAGGGTTATCTGCGTATGGCAGCTGAAGGCCGCTATCGAGATGCGCTTGAGCTGATCAAAAAAGAAAATCCATTCCCAGCTGTTTGTGGCCGCGTGTGCAATAAACGTTGTGAAGCAGCGTGTACACGAGGAACTATTGACCAGGCAGTAGCCATTGATGACGTTAAGAAATTCATTGCTCAAAAAGATCTAGAGGCAGAACATCGCTTTATTCCAGAGCCAGTTATCCCGTCAAATAGAGGCCGATTCAACCAAAAAATTGCCATTATTGGTGCAGGTCCAGCTGGTCTGTCTTGTGCATATTACCTGGCAGAACGCGGTTACAATCCCGTCGTTTTTGAGAAGAACCTCCTTCCTGGCGGAATGATGGTATATGGCATCCCTTCTTATAAGCTCGAGAAAAACGTTGTTGCCGCAGAGATTGATGTTCTTAAAGAAATGGGCGTTGAGATTCGCTGTGGTGTTGAGGTAGGAAAAGACATAACCCTAGATGAGCTGCGTGCTCAAGGCTTTATTGGTTTTTACATTGCCATTGGTTGCCAAGGCGGTAGAAAGGCTAATATTGCTGGAGAAGACGCAGACGGGGTTATTTCTGCTGTTGATTTCTTGCATTTTGTTACCGAGCATTCTCAGCATGAAGTTAACGGTAAGACAGTGGTCATTGGCGGCGGTAATGTTGCTATTGATGCGGCTCGAGTCTCTGCTCGTTGTGGATCAGAGTCAGTCACTATGGTGTGCCTAGAGCAGCCGGAAGAGATGCCTGCACTGCCAGAAGAAATTACAGAAGCGCAGGAAGATGGTGTGTCAATCAAAAATGGTTGGGGACCTGCTTCTATTGCCATAGATGAACAAGGACATGTTTGCGGCGTGACGTTTAAGCGTTGTACCCGTGTTTTTGACAATGACAAGCGTTTCTCGCCTTGTTTTGATGACGAGCAAACAATGTATCTTGAGGCGGATGCTGTAGTCCTGTCTATTGGACAAACCGTCGAGTGGGGAAGTCTTTTGGCAGGGGAGGCGGTTGAGCTTACGCGCGGCAATCTTGCGTGTGCTGACTCCCAGACGTACCAGACTGCTCAGCCCGATGTCTTTGTAGGCGGAGACGTGTATACAGGCCCTCGCTTTGTTATTGATGCTATTGCTGCAGGTCATGAAGCTGCTGTCTCCCTGCATCGTTTTGTGCAAAAGGGCTCTTCTTTGACTATTGGTCGCAATCAGCGCCATTATGTTGAGCTTGATAAATCAGACGCAGTAGTTGAGTCTTGCGGATATGATCATGCAGGTCGTCAGCGTCCTACCTGCGATACGGTTAAAAACATCAGGCACAACTGGACAGACCCTAGCCATACCTTTACGCCAGAGCAAATCAAAATCGAGACCGCACGCTGCTTGAAGTGCGGCGCTTCAATTGTTGATGCAAATAAGTGTATTGGATGCGGTCTCTGTACTACACGCTGCGAGTTTGATGCAATTCATCTGTTCCGAGACAATCCTCACTGTTCAGATATGGTTGCCGCAGAGCATAAGGCAGGAAAAATTCTCTCGTATGTTGGAAAACGTGCGGTAAAGATTATTAAGAATCCCGCGAGAAAAACAAAGACTCCTAAGCCTCAGTCACACGTGACAACCGATGAGCTTGGCAATCCCGTTGCCTCAGGCAGTACCGGTATTTCAAGCTAGCGTGCTCACTGGAACTAACTGATATGCATGAGCTAGGAATTGCGTTTTACCTCATAGACATGGTGGAAGACCTGGGTAAACAGAACAACCTTACCTCCGTTGCGCGCGTAAAGTTGCAGCTAGGGGAGGTATCTGGAGTTGTTCCAACGTACTTGTTGGATGTATGGCGCTGGGCAGCTGATCGCACGGAGCTGTTACATGGAGCTCAGCTAGAAATTGAAGAAGTACCAGCTCTAACACAGTGTTTATCGTGCAATAAAACGTACGCCACGGTAACGTATGGTCGCATATGCCCTTACTGTTCTAGCGAGAAAACCGAACTTATCCAAGGTTTAGAAATTGAGCTTGCTGAGATTGAGGCTACCTAGCATTTGTAATTTCTATGAAGTATGGATACGCCCGGCACAGTGGCTTGTTGACATGTGGCTTTCATCAGCGTAAAGTACTTCCCTGCGTAATTCCAAGGGGACAGTGCTGTGTCGCCTTTCGAATATGTAAAACTGCAGGTAGATAGGTATAAGAAGGAGAAGATCTTGCCTACTATTAACCAGCTCGTACGTAAGGGCCGCGTGAGCGTCAAGTCAAAGTCCAAGAACGCCGCTCTTCAGCACAACCCACAGAAGCGTGGTGTTTGCACCCGCGTTTTCACCACTACGCCAAAGAAGCCTAACTCAGCACTCCGTAAGGTTGCTCGTGTTCGTCTTGTTAATGGCATTGAGGTAACCGCTTACATTCCTGGTGAGGGCCACAACCTCCAGGAGCACTCCATTGTTCTGGTTCGTGGCGGCCGTGTCCGTGACCTTCCTGGTGTTCGTTACAAGGTTGTTCGCGGTGCATTCGACTGCGCAGCAGTTCAGAATCGTGCTCAGGGCCGTTCCCGTTACGGCACTAAGCGTGCTAAGTAATCACGTCCACTACTCGAACTAGTTCTTAGGAGATTAATATGCCGCGTCGCGCAGCAGCAGTACGTCGTGAGGTTATGCCTGACGCCGTCTACAACAATCGTCTGGTAACCCAGCTCATTAACAAGGTCCTTCTCGACGGCAAGAAAGCAACCGCAGAGCGCATTGTCTACGGTGCATTTGACATCGTCGCAGAGAAGACTGGCGAGGATGCCCTCACTGTCTTCAAGAAGGCTATGGACAACATTCGCCCAACACTCGAGGTTAAGCCTAAGCGTGTTGGTGGCGCTACTTACCAGGTTCCAATGGAGGTCAACTCCCGCCGTGCAACTACTCTTGCTATCCGCTGGATGGTCACTTTCAGCCGTAGCCGTAAAGAGAAGACCATGGCAGAGCGTCTTGCAAACGAGATCATCGACGCAACTAACGGCGTAGGTGCATCCGTCAAGCGCCGCGAGGACCTGTACAAGATGGCTGAGGCCAACCGCGCCTTCTCCCACTACCGCTTCTAGTCGGAATTCAGGAGTAGCAAACAAATGGCTAAGACTAAGTACAATCTTAAAGACCTCCGCAACATCGGCATCATGGCTCACATCGATGCTGGTAAGACCACCACTACGGAGCGTATTCTTTACTACACCGGTAAGACCCACAAGATTGGTGAGGTCCACGACGGTGCAGCAACCATGGACTGGATGGTTCAGGAGCAGGAGCGCGGCGTAACCATTACTTCCGCAGCTACCACTTGCTTCTGGAAAGACCACGTCATCCAGATCATCGACACCCCAGGTCACGTTGACTTTACCGCTGAGGTTGAGCGTTCTCTTCGTGTTCTGGACGGCGCAGTTGCAGTCTTCGACGCAGTTGCAGGCGTTCAGCCACAGTCAGAGACCGTTTGGCGTCAGGCAACCAAGTACGGCGTACCTCGTATTGCATTCATCAACAAGTTTGACCGCGTAGGCGCAGACTTCTTCCGTGCAATCCAGACCATGCGTGACCGCCTTGGTGCAAACGCAATTGCAGCTCAGGTCCCAATGGGCGCTGAGTCCAACTTCTGGGGTCTTATCGACCTTGTCACCAACACTGCATGGGACTTCAAAGAGGATGCTAAGGGCATGATTTACCCTGAGCCACTCGACGAGATTCCTGCAGAGTTTGTAGAGATTGCAGCTGAGAAGCGTGAAGAGCTTCTTGAGGCAGCTTCTGACTTCTCTGAGGACGTCATGATGGCTGTTCTCGAGGGTGAAGAGGTTGACGTTGAGACCCTTAAGGGTGCTCTTCGTGCTGGCGTTCTTGCTGGTCAGATTAACCCTGTCTTTGTTGGCTCTGCTTACAAGAACAAGGGTATCCAGGAGCTTCTGGACGCAGTCATCGACTTCCTTCCAAGCCCTCTTGACGTTCCAGAGATTGATGGTGTCACTCCTAAGGGTGACGAGGCTGTCCGTCACGCAGACGTTAAGGAGCCATTCTCCGCTCTTGCATTCAAGATCATGACTGACCCTTATGTTGGTAAGCTTACCTACATTCGTGTTTACTCTGGTCAGGCAGAGGCAGGTTCTTACGTCTACAACTCCGTCAAGGACAACCGTGAGCGCTTCGGCCGCATCCTTGAGATGAACGCAAACGACCGTGTCGATCGTGACGAGTGCTCCGCAGGCGACATTGTTGCATGCGTTGGTCTGAAGAACACCACTACTGGTGACACCCTTTGTGACGAGAAGAACCCAATCATCCTTGAGTCCATCAGCTTCGCAGATCCTGTTATCGACGTTGCTGTTGAGCCTAAGACCAAGGCTGAGCAGGAGAAGATGTCCATCGGCCTTTCTAAGCTGGCTGAAGAGGACCCAACCTTCCAGGTTCACACTGATCACGAGACCGGCCAGACCATCATTGCTGGTATGGGCGAGCTTCACCTTGAGATTATTGTTGACCGTCTCCGTCGTGAGTTTAAGGTTGACTGCAACGTAGGTAAGCCACAGGTTGCTTACCGCGAGACTGCTGGTAAGGCAGTAAGCCACGCTGAGGGCAAGTTTGTCCGTCAGTCCGGTGGTAAGGGTCAGTATGGCCACGCAGTCATCGACCTTGAGCCACAGGAAGAGGGCAAGGGTTACGAGTTTGTCAACGCTATCGTCGGTGGTGTTATTCCTAAGGAGTACATCCCATCTATCGATAAGGGCATCCGTGAGGCTCTTGAGAACGGTGTCATTGCTGGTTACCCAGTAGTCGACATCAAGGTCACCCTTGTTGACGGTTCTTACCACGAGGTCGACTCTTCTGAGGCAGCATTTAAGATTGCTGGTTCTATGGCAATTAAGGATGCTCTCAAGAAGTCCAACCCAGTCCTTCTCGAGCCTGTTGAGTCTGTTGAGGTTGAGACACCTGAGCAGTACATGGGCGACGTTATGGGCAACCTTTCTTCCCGTCGTGGCAAGATTGAGGGTATGGACGATCGTATGGACGCCAAGGTCATCCGCGCTAAGGTGCCTCTTGGTGAGATGTTCGGTTACGCAACCGACCTTCGTTCCCAGACCCAGGGCCGTGCGAGCTACACCATGCAGTTCGATTCTTACGAGCCCGTTCCTAACGCTGTACGCGAAGAGATTGTCGCCAAAAACGGCGGCTCTGCATCCTAAGTAAACGACCACGAGCTCTAGCTCATTTATGGAGGTACCCAAAGTGTCAAGCCAGAAGATCAGGATTCGCCTCAAGGGCTATGATCACGAGGTCATTGATCAGTCCGCTAAGCTGATTGTTGACACCGCACAGAAGACAGGTGCGCGTGTTTCCGGTCCTATCCCTCTGCCAACCGAGCGCAACCTTTACACCGTTATCCGCTCACCACACAAGGATAAGGATTCCCGTGATCAGTTTGAGATGCGCACTCACAAGCGTCTCATCGATATTCTCGACCCAAGCGCTTCTACCGTTGATTCGCTTATGCGTCTCGACCTTCCAGCTGGTGTCGATATCGAGATCAAGCTCTAAGCATACGGCTTAATCCAACTTGCAAACCCTCCTGCGCATTTTCGCGCGGGAGGGTTTTTGCATAGGCGGGCTTTCCGCTTGCGCTGAACCCGCTTGCGCCTGATTTTCTCGCCATGTCTGAACGATTTGCCGGAAAATTGCACCATGTCTGAGCTATTTGCCTGATTCTCTCATCAAGTCTGAGTAAATTTGCTCAGACATGATGAACTTTTCAGGCTGGCTAATGCAGGAGCACGTTGCATGACAGAGTAAAGGGCATGTTTGGCGAGAAACCCGTAGAATTAGAGGGCGAATACTTTCACAAAGCGCAGGAGAAAAGATGAAGCATAGCCAGCAGAATACAAGCAGCCAGCAGAACATCGAACGCCCAGAAAACTCCCACGTGACCAAGATTCTCTTTGTGTGTCACGGAAATATTTGTAGGTCAACTATGGCGCAATATGTCATGCAAGACCTTGTCGAGAAAAACGGTCTGGCAGAATCGTTCTTCATTGACTCAGCCGCAACATCCACAGAAGAGATCGGTAATCCTGTGGACCCTCGCACTCGACGCAAATTGCAGCAGGAGGGGATTCATTGCGGCAATCATCGTGCCAGGCAGATGACTCGCGCAGATTACGAGGAGTTTGATTACCTCATTGGTATGGATCACAACAACCTGCGCAACATGATGCGTATACTTAAGAATGATCCGCTTGGGAAGGTTTCGTTGCTTCTTGACTGGACAAAGAAGCCTCGCGACATTGCGGATCCGTGGTATTCGGGTAATTTTGACCTGACGTACGAGGACGTTACAGAAGGCTGCGAAGCGTTGCTCAAGAAAATTTTAGCCAGATAGCCTTCACCGCAATTTTCCCGGTAACTAGTTCCGGCAAATCATTCCGACAAATTTTTTGGAAAAATTTTGCAAAATTCTTCGGGTTTCTCGCCAATGGATACGCCCGGGTCAGCGGTTTGACCTCGCAAAATAGGGGATAAGAAAGATCTCGCAGCTAGAGGGCATCAAACGCTCTTCACAAAGCGTTCATCTTTTAGAGATTTTAGGCTTGTTTCTTGTCAAAAATGAGTGTAAAGTAGACGGGCTGCTCAAACAGGACAATTATGTCTAAAGGCAGTATGTACAGGACGTGGTCCGCTGGGGAAGAGTACCCGATGTGCTCTCAAGGTCCCATGACCACCGAAGGTTAGGAAAGAGCATGGTTAATACCATCCTCGGCCGCAAGCTGGGCATGACCCAGGTATGGGACGAGAACGACAACGTCGTTCCTGTTACCGTCGTTCTTGCTGGCCCCTGCACCGTTTCACAGGTAAAGACTGTTGAGACGGACGGCTACAATGCCGTACAGATTGGCTTCGGCGACATCTCTGAGAAGCATGTCAACAAGCCAATGGCTGGTCACTTCAAGGCACAGGGCGTCGAGCCAATGCGTTACCTCCGCGAGGTCCGCGTTGAGGATGCTTCTGAGCACAAGACCGGCGATGTTGTCACAGTTGCTGACTTCTCCGAGGTCACCGCTGTTGACGTAACAGGCACTTCTAAGGGTAAGGGTTTCCAGGGTACCGTTAAGCGCTGGAACTTCTCTCGCGGTCCAATGACTCACGGTTCTCGTAACCAGCGTCGTCCAGGTTCCATTGGTCAGTGCGCATACCCTGCACGCGTTCGTAAGGGCCTTCACATGTATGGTCACATGGGCGCAGAGCGCGTTACGGTCAAGAACCTTAAGCTTGTCCGCGTTGATGCTGAGCAGAACCTCATGCTTATCAAGGGTGCTGTTCCTGGCGGCAAGAATGCCCTCGTCCAGGTCCGCATGGCCTAAGGGCCTTTAGGCAAACACTTAGGCTAACAAGGAGACAACATGTCCAAGTATGAGATTAAGAACGTAGAGGGAAAGAAGGTCGGCGACGCCGAGCTCTCCTCTGACGTCTATGGCATTGAGCCAAACATCCCTGTTGTGCACCAGGTTGTAGTCTGCCAGGACGCATCCGCACGTCAGGGTACCCACTCTACAAAGAACCGTCACGAGGTATCCGGCGGTGGCGTTAAGCCTTACCGTCAGAAGGGTACTGGTCGTGCTCGCCAGGGTTCTATTCGTGCTGGTCAGTGGACTGGTGGTGGCGTCATCTTTGGACCTACCCCTCGTTCACACGCACGTCGTATTAACAACAAGATGGTCAAGCTTGCTATGAGGTCCGTCCTCTCCGGCAAGGTTGCAGACTCCGAGCTTGTCCTCGTTGACTCTCTTGAGTTTGCTCAGCCTTCCACCAAGCAGGCAAAGGCTGCACTTCAGAACCTCGGTATTGAGGGTAAGCGCGTTACCGTCATTGTCCCAGACGACGACGTCAACACCTACCTCTCTTTCCGCAACCTTCCTAAGGTTTCGGTCTTCGGCGTTTCTGAGGTAACTACTCGTTTCCTGATCGACAACGGCGCACTTGTTATGTCCGCTGATGTTGCTAAGCAGCTTGGGGAGGTGCTCGCATAATGAACTCTCCTTATGAGGTCATCATTCGTCCTATCGTTTCAGAGCGTGCTTTCGATCTGATGGAGCAGGGCAAGTACACTTTTGAGGTTGCTCGTAACGCAGGTAAAGAAGAGATTGCTGCAGCTGTAGAGAAGCTCTTCTCTGTACACGTCACCAAGGTAAACACACTTTCTGTTAAGCCAAAGAACAAGCGTGTACGTTATCAGCAGGCAGGCAAGACCCGCCAGTGGAAGAAGGCTATTGTTACTCTCGCTGCTGGTGAGACTATCGAGATCTTCGGTAATAACTCTGCTGAGTAAGGTTTTTCTCCCGTGCCTCTTTTGAGGTACGGGTTCGTATGCCGCGCATAGTAGATACGCGCGGTACCGTGGTAATCCGGTGTTAGCTCGACTTTCCCTTAAGCGGGCTAGCCAACGGAGAAGAAAGGGATACTGTTTATGGCAGTTAGGCATCTAAAGCCAACAAGCGCAGGCAGGCGCTTCCAGACAATCTCAGACTTTGCTGAGATTACAACTGATAAGCCCGAGAAGTCCCTTCTCGAGCCTCTGCCAAAGAAGGCTGGCCGCAATAACAATGGCCGCATCACTACCCGTCACCAGGGTGGTGGCCACAAGCGCCAGTACCGTCGTATCGACTTCAAGCGTCGCAAGGATGACATCCCAGCTAAGGTCGCTACTGTTGAGTACGATCCTAACCGTTCCGCTCGTATTGCTCTTCTGCACTATGCAGACGGCGCAAAGGCATACATCCTTTGCCCAGAGGGCCTGAGCGTCGGTGACACCGTTCTTTCTGGTACCAAGGACATCGACATCAAGCCTGGTAACTGCACCACTCTTGAGCAGATTCCAGTAGGTACTCTTGTTCACGCAGTTGAGTTCCAGCCTGGCAAGGGTGCTGCAATGGCACGTGCTGCTGGTACTTCCGTCCAGCTCATGGGTAAGGACAACGGCTATGCAGTTCTTCGTATGCCTTCCTCCGAGCTCCGTCGTGTTCTTCTGACCTGCCGTGCAACCATCGGTGAGGTTGGTAACGCAGAGCACTCCAACATTGTTGTTGGTAAGGCTGGTCGTTCCCGTTGGGCAGGCGTCCGTCCTACCGTCCGTGGTACTGTCATGAACCCTGTTGACCACCCACACGGTGGTGGTGAAGGTAAGAACCACACTTCTGGTCGTCCTTCCGTCACCCCATGGGGTAAGCCAACCAAGGGTTATAAGACCCGCGACCCGAAGAAGGCTTCTAACCGCCTGATCATTCGCCGTCGTAAGTCCAAGTAAGACACGAGTAGGAGTAGATAAATGAGCAGAAGTCTCAAAAAAGGCCCCTTTGTGGAGACTCGCCTCCTTGCGCGTGTCGCTGCAATGAACGAGGCTGGCAAGAAGGACGTTATCAAGACCTGGTCACGTTCCTCAACCATCTTCCCTGAGATGGTCGGTCACACCATCGCTGTTCACGATGGTCGTAAGCATGTACCTGTGTACGTCACCGAGTCCATGGTTGGTCACAAGTTGGGTGAGTTCTCCCCATCCCGTACCTTCCGCGGTCACAAGGCCAAATAGGGGGAGTGTAGTAAATGGCTAAGAACACCGATTCTATTGAGGTTCGCGCAACAGCTAAGTATGTTCGCGTTGCTCCTCGTAAGGCTCGCGCAGTTGTCGCGCTTGTCCGCGGTAAGTCTGTCGAGAAGGCCCTTGAGGTTCTTCAGTTCTCGACTCGCGCTGCCGCTACTGATGTTGCTAAGGTTCTGCGCTCTGCAGTTGCTAACGCTGAGAACAACAATGGTCTCCGCG
Source organism: uncultured Atopobium sp. (assembly GCA_902481575.1). Taxonomy (GTDB): domain Bacteria; phylum Actinomycetota; class Coriobacteriia; order Coriobacteriales; family Atopobiaceae; genus Lancefieldella. The sequence continues at coordinate 40,257 of CABSWT010000002.1, read as the reverse complement.
CTAACAACCTGGTAGTCAAGACCGCTTTTGTTGACGAAGGCCCAACGCTTAAGCGTATTCGCCCTCGTGCAAAGGGTTCGGCTTCCCGCATTAACAAGCGCATGAGCCACATTACCGTTGTTGTTGCACCTCGAAAGGAGGCGTAGGAATGGGTCAGAAAGTACAGCCTACAGGCTTCCGTCTTGGTGTAACCGAGAGCTGGCGTTCTCGTTGGTACGCCGATAAGGACTACGCCGAGCAGCTCGGCAACGATCTTGCTATCCGCAAGTATCTTGAGAAGCGCCTTGAGAAGGCAGCCGTTGCTCGTATTGATATCGAGCGTGCTGGCGATAAGGTCAAGGTAACTATTTTCTCCGCACGTCCTGGTATTGTCATTGGCAAGAAGGGTGCAGAGATTGACGGCCTCCGTGCAGATCTTGAGCGTGTTGCTAAGGTCGGCAAGGGTCAGGTCAACGTTGATGTTGTCGAGGTTAAGCGTCCTGAGCTTGACGCAAACCTTGTTGCTCAGTCCATCGCAGAGCAGCTTGAGCAGCGTGTCGCTTTCCGTCGCGCTATGCGTAAGGCTGTTCAGTCCGCTCGTAAGGCTGGCGCTAAGGGTATTCGTATCCAGTGCTCTGGTCGTCTGAACGGTGCTGAGATGGGCCGCCGTGAGTGGTACCGTGAGGGTCGCGTGCCTCTGCACACCCTTCGTGCTGCAATCGGCTATGGTACCGCTACAGGTCGCACCACCATGGGCGCTGTTGGTATCAAGGTTTGGATTTATTACGGCGAGAAGATGCCTGGACAGCCAACACCTAACCCAGCTCTTGAGGGCTCCGCTCGTCCTCGTCGTGCTCGCAATGAGAGGAGGGGCCGTTAATGCTTGCTCCAAAGCGTGTATTGCACCGTAAGGTACAGCGCGGTTCCATGAAGGGCCAGGCAAAGGGTAATACCCAGCTGCATTTTGGTTCCTGGGGTATCCGTGCAGAGGAGGCTCACTGGATTACTAACCGCCAGATTGAGGCTGCTCGTATTGCTCTCACCCGTGAGATGAAGCGTGGCGGTAAGGTTTGGATTACTATCTTCCCAGATAAGCCAATCACCAAGAAGCCTGCAGAGACTCGCATGGGTTCCGGTAAGGGTAACCCAGAAGAGTGGGTAGCAGTTGTTAAGCCTGGTCGTATCATGTTTGAGATTGATGGCGTACCAGAGGAAGTTGCTCGTGAGGCTCTCCGTCTTGCTCAGCACAAGCTTCCAATCAAGACCAAGATTGTCTCCAAGGCCGATCAGGACGGTGAGAACTAATGAAGTACACCGAAATCAAGGCTATGAGCGATGCAGACCTCGCTAAGAAACTCGAGGAAGGCCGCGCAGAGCTCTTTAATCTTCGTTTCCAGATGGCAACCAGCCAGCTGGACAACACCGCTCGCGTCAAGGCTGTTAAGCGTGACATTGCTCGCGTTCAGACCGAGATGCGCACCCGTCAAATTGCTGCGGAAGCATCCGCAGAGCAGAACTAGATCGCAGGAGATAAGTTATGGCAGAGACCGAAAGCAGAAATGCGCGTAAGGTTCGTACCGGACTCGTCGTCTCCATCTCTGGCGACAAGACGATTACGGTAGAGATTACGTACCGTAAGCACCACCCTAAGTATGGCAAGATGATGACCATCGGCAAGAAGCTTCACGTTCACGATGAGAACAACGAGGCTGGTCTGGGCGATACCGTCCGCGTCATGGAGACTCGTCCTCTTTCCAAGACCAAGCGTTGGCGTCTCGCAGAGATCGTTGAGCGCGCTAAGTAATTAGCACCTAGGAAACAGCTTTTAGCTTAACCTAGTTTTGTATCTATCATTATTTCTCATGTGCGCAAATACGCGCACCTCTGAGAAATTAGGTTCCGGAGGAACGTCACATGATTCAGATGGAGACCATTCTCAACGTCGCTGACAACAGCGGCGCAAGGCGCGTAAAGTGCGTCAAGGTCCTTGGTGGCTCCAAGCGTCGTTACGCCGGCCTTGCCGACGTCATCATTGGCGCTGTCCAGGAGGCTACTCCAGGTGGTTCGGTGAAGAAGGGCGATATTGTTCGCTGCGTCATCGTTCGTACCGCTAAGGACACCCGTCGCAAGGACGGTAGCTACATCCGCTTTGACCAGAACGCATGCGTTCTTGTTAACAAAGAGGGTGAGCCCAAGGGTACTCGTATCTTTGGACCAGTCGCTCGCGAGCTGCGCGACCACAAGTACATGAAGATTGTCTCACTTGCACCTGAGACCCTTTAAGGAGGAACGACATGCCTAAGATGAAGATCAAGAAGGGCGACAAGGTCGAGGTCCTCACTGGTAAGGACAAGGGTAAGCGCGGCGAGGTACTTCGCGTATATCCAGAGAAGAACAAGGTTGTCGTTGAGGGCGTTGCAATTGCTAAGCGCCATGTCAAGCCAAACGCAGCTAACCAGCAGGGTGGCATCGTTGAGGCAGAGGCAGCAATCGACGCTTCCAATGTTGCTCTTATCGACCCTAAGACCGACAAGCCAACCCGTGTTGGCTACCTGATCAAGGAGGACGGCACCAAGGTCCGCGTCTCCAAGAAGTCAGGCGCTGAGCTCTAAGTTATACGTGTTTCTCGCTTTGTAGAAACATCTCAGAGCTACTTCAAACCCCGTTATCATCAGATAGCGGGGTTTTCTTTTAGGGCGAGAAGTGCGGTCTTGTGTAAGTCGTGTGATGACACGAAAAAATATCAGCTAGCTTGAAATTCTCGTCCCATTTTTGCTCAATAAGGTCTAATATTGTTCATTGCGTCTTTCTATGGGACACGTATGTCTCGAGGATGCAGATGGCTCCTAGTTCGCCAAACTAGGAGGTGCGAGGCGATCCCCGCACTTAAAACCCCAAGAGTTAAGGAGAAACCATGGCAGACGAGAAGTACACACCTCGCCTTAAAGAGCTTTACTACGCATCTGTGCGTGATGCTCTGAAGGAGAAATTTGGTTACACCAACGTTAACCAGATTCCTAAGTTTGAGAAGATCGTTGTCAACATGGGTGTTGGCGAGGCAGCTACAGACGCTAAGGCAATTGACGGCGCTGTAAACGACCTCCGTACCATCACTGGTCAGCAGCCACTTGTTACACACGCTCGCAAGTCTATCGCAACCTTTAAGCTTCGCCAGGGTATGCCAATCGGCGCTAAAGTTACCCTTCGTGGCGATCGTATGTGGGAGTTCCTGGATCGTCTGATTGCAGTTGCAATTCCTCGTATTCGCGACTTCCGTGGTATCTCTGCTAAGAGCTTCGACGGCCGTGGTAACTTCTCCATGGGCGTAACCGAGCAGCTCATCTTCCCAGAGATTGACTTTGACAAGATGGACCACACCCGCGGTATGGACATCACCATTGTCACCACTGCTAAGACCAATGAGGAGGGCAAGGCACTTCTCGACGCCTTCCACTTCCCATTCAAGCAGGACTAACTTTTACCTGCGCTTTAAGTTAAGCGCATTCCTGTTGGCATCTTCGATGCCGGGTGACATAGTCACCAGCACTATTGTTTGAAGTCATCTTGGCGTTCGCCAAGTTGCATTTTGAAGGAGGATTTGTGGCTAAGACTTCGATGATCGTCAAAGCCTCGCGTGAGCCGAAGTACTCTACGCGCACACAGAACCGTTGCCAGCGTTGTGGACGTCCCCACTCCGTTTACCGCAAGTTTGGTCTGTGCCGTGTGTGCTTCCGTGAGCTAGCGAGCAAGGGCGAGCTTCCTGGTGTCCGCAAGGCAAGCTGGTAGGACTCAGGGCTCTGGCGTCAAGGCATCTGCGCCACGGGTGTAGATGAACCAGACACGCAGTTTCATCATTAACGAAGGAGAAGGATCAAATGAAAATTACCGATCCCATTTCAGACATGCTGACGCGTATTCGTAACGCAAACTCAGCTGGCAAGGATTCCGTATCCATGCCATCGAGCAAGGTGCTCGTTGAGATTGCTCGCGTCATCACCGAAGAGGGCTATGTCGAGGGTTACACCGTTGAGGATACTAAGCCTCAGAAGACTCTTCACATCACCCTTAAGTATGGTAAGAAGCGCGCTAAGGTTATCCGCGGCATCCGCCGTATTTCTAAGCCTGGTCTGCGCATTTACTCCACCGCTGAGAAGCTTCCACGCGTTCTTGGTGGTCTTGGTACTGCAGTGGTTTCCACTTCTAAGGGCATGATGTGCGACCGCGACGCTCGCAAGGCTGGCGTTGGCGGCGAGGTCATCGCTTACGTTTGGTAAATCTGACAGGAATGAAAGGAGACAGCCGTGTCTCGTATTGGTAAGAAGCCTGTCCAGATTCCTGCTGGAGTCACTGTGACAGTTGATAACACCACCGTTACCGTTAAGGGTTCTAAGGGCGAGCTGACTCGTACTTTCTCTGAGCTGGTTGCTATCGCTCAGGAGGGCGAGGAGATTCTCGTTACTCGCGTTGATGAGTCCACTGAGTCCAATGCTCAGCAGGGTCTTGTCCGTACCCTTATCCACAACATGGTTGTTGGTGTCTCTGAGGGCTTCGAGAAGAAGCTCGAGCTCACCGGCGTTGGTTACCGTGTAGCACTTAAGGGCAAGGATCTTGACCTTTCCCTTGGTTATTCTCACCCAGTTCTCTATGTTGCACCTGAGGGCATTAGCTTTGAGGTACCTGATAACACTCACCTTACTGTTAAGGGTATTTCTAAGGAGAAGGTCGGTCAGGTTGCAGCTGAGATTCGTATGAAGCGTCCACCAGAGCCTTACAAGGGCAAGGGCATTCACTACGAAGGTGAGCACATCCGCAGGAAGCTCGGTAAGGCTGCTAAGTAAAGCAACCCTACTTTTAGGCTAAAAGACCATCACCCCGTTAGGTGATGGCATGTCTCTAAGGAGAAGGAATGAACAAGCAGCAGGCGAAAAAGGCGGGTCTTGAACGCCGCAAGCGCCGCGTACGTGCCAAGGTCTTTGGTACACCTGAGCGTCCGCGTCTTGCAGTTCACCGCACAAACGCAAACATTTATGCACAGCTTATTGACGACGCTTCTGGAAGAACTCTCTGCTCTGCCTCTACGCTTGACCCAGAGTTCCGTTCTACTGGCAAGGTTGGCTCCAACAAGGAGGCAGCTGAGTTCGTAGGTGAGCTTATCGGTAAGCGCGCTGCCGAGAAGAACGTCACTGAGGTCACTTTTGACCGTGGTGGCCGTCTCTATCACGGCCGCGTCAAGGCTTTGGCAGATGGCGCCCGCAACGCGGGCCTGAAGTTCTAGGAGGATTCAATGGCACGTGATCGTAAGCGCCAGCAGGATACGGATCTTCAGGAGCGCGTCGTTTATATTCACCGCGTTTCCAAGACCGTTAAGGGTGGCCGCCGTATGTCACTCGTTGCTCTGGTAGTCGTTGGCGACGGTAAGGGTAACGTTGGTATTGGCCAGGGTCGTTCCGCTGAGGTACCTCTGGCAATTCAGAAGGGCGTCGAGGACGCAAAGAGGAACATGTTCAAGGTCCCACTGACCGAGACTGGTTCCGTACCACACGCAGTCACTGGTCACTACGGTGCAGGTTCTGTTCTTATTAAGCCTGCATTCGAGGGTACTGGTGTTATTGCTGGTGGTCCTATTCGTCCACTCTTCGAGCTTGCAGGTATCACCAATGTACTTTCTAAGTCCCTTGGTACCGACAACGCTCTGAACATGATTAAGGCAGCAGCTGAGGGTCTGAAGGAGCTTTCCAGCCCAGAAGAAGCAGCTGAGCGTCGTGGCCTAACCGTCGGCGATATGTTCGTCGGAAAGGAGAACTAACGATGGCTAAGAACCTTAGCATCAAGCTTGTCCGTGGCGCCGTTGCAGGCGTCAAGAAGGACCAGACTGCTACGGTGAAGGCCCTCGGCCTCCACAAGATCGGCGATACCGTCGAGCAGCCTGACAACCCAAGCATTCGTGGAATGATCTTCAAGGTTAAGCACCTTGTCGAGGTTGAAGAGAACTAGAGGTAGTAATAATGCAGCTCAATGATCTTCGCCCCGCAGTGGGTTCGCGCAAAAATCGTAAGCGCGTAGGTCGCGGTAATTCTTCAGGCAATGGTACTTTTGCCGGCCGCGGTATGAATGGTCAGCTCTCCCGCTCTGGTGGCGGTAAGGGCGCTGGCTTCGAGGGTGGACAGCAGCCACTGGCTATGCGTCTTCCTAAGCTTCCTGGTTTCACTAACCACAACCGTGTTGAGTACGCTCCAGTCAACGTTGCTCGTCTGAATGCACTCTTTGCAGACGGCGAGACCGTAGACGCAGAGGCTCTGGTTGCTAAGGGAGTTATCAAGTACAACTTCATCCCAGTCAAGGTTCTGGGTGATGGCGAGCTTTCTAAGAAGCTCACTGTTAAGGTCGACAAGGTTTCCGCCTCCGCAAAGGCTAAGATCGAGGCGGCCGGTGGAAAGGTTGAGGCCGAGTAGTGAGTAAAGGAATCGCCAACGCATTTCGTGTTCCGGAACTAAGGGGAAAGATTCTCCTTACGGTACTGATTCTTCTTCTGTACCGTTTTGGTGCGTATCTTCCTGTGCCCGGTGCTCCATTCCAGCAGATGCTTTCTGTTTATCAGAATGGTCTTTCTAAGAATGGCGCAATGGCCGTGCTTAACCTATTTTCGGGTGGCGCTCTTTCTCGCATGTCTGTTTTCAGTCTGGGCATCATGCCTTACATTACGGCTCAGATCATCTTCCAGATGATGCAGTCCGTTATTCCATCTCTTGGCGAGCTTGCTAAAGATGGTGAGAGCGGCCAGCGTAAGATTACGCAGTACACGCGTTATCTTACGGTTGGCCTAGCTCTGCTCAATGCAGTTGGTTACCTGTTCTTGTTTAAGAGCTATGGTGTATCTTTTGCATCTATGGAGGGCGTGCCTGAGGCACTTGAAAACTTCCTGGTAGTCTTTACTATGCTAGTTGGTGCCATCATTATTATGTGGCTCGGTGAGGTTATTACCCAGCAGGGTGTTGGCAACGGAATGAGTCTTATCATCTTTGCAAACATCATGGCTGGACTTCCAACAGCCCTTATTTCTTCAGTAGCTACTCGTGGAAACATTGTTCTTACCGTTGTTACTGTTGTGGTTATGCTCGCTATTATTCCGCTCATTGTTTACATTGAGCGTGGTCAGCGTCGTATTCCTATCAACTATGCCAAGCGCGTTGTTGGTCGTCGTATGATGGGTGGTCAGTCAACGTACCTTCCAATTAAGGTAAACACTGCAGGCGTTGTACCAATCATCTTTGCATCTGCAATCCTGTATCTTCCTGCTCAGGTTGCTGTGTTCTTCCCAGGAGTAGAGTGGATTCAAAATCTTGCTACTTCACTTTCTTCTGGATGGGTTAACTGGGTTCTCTCAGTTATGTTCATTGTCTTCTTTGCATACTTCTACACCTCAATGGTGTTCAATCCAGAGGAGACAGCAGACCAGCTTAAGAAGCAGGGTGGCTTTATTCCTGGTGTTCGTCCAGGTACTGCTACTTCAACGTATATCAAGACTGTTATTGACAGAGTTACCCTTCCCGGTGCTATCTTTATGGCAGTTCTTGCAATCGTCCCAACCATTATTTTCTGGTTCACAGGCGATTCGTTGATACAGGCGTTTGGTGGAACTTCCGTCCTGATTATGGTCGGTGTTGCAATGGATACACTCTCTTCCATTGAGTCCCACCTTAAGATGCACAACTATGAGGGCTTCTTTAAGTAGTTCTTAATACGTAGCATAAAGGGGCCTGGAAACAGGCCCCTTTTATTATTTGAAAGGAAGGCGAAGCATGAACATTGTTCTTCTCGGCGCACCTGGCGCTGGCAAGGGTACACAGGCTCAGAAGCTCGTTGCAGAGTATGGACTTGCTCACATCTCAACCGGTGACCTTCTTCGTGCTGCTGTTAAAGCTCAGTCTGAGCTTGGCGTTAAGGCTAAAGAGTATATGGATGCTGGTCAGCTTGTTCCAGATCAGCTTGTAATTGACCTGGTAAAAGAGCGCCTTTCTGCAGACGATGCAAAGGCTGGTTTTATTCTTGATGGCTTCCCACGCAACACCGCTCAGGCAGTAACCCTTGATTTTGAGCTTCAGAATATGGGCCTCAAGCTTGATGCAGCTCTGCTTGTTGCTGTTGAGCCAGAGGTTATTGTTGAGCGTCTTTCTTCTCGCCGTACGTGCAAAGAGTGTGGTTATACTGCACCTGCTAGTACAGAGACTTGCCCAAATTGCTCTGGTGAGATGTATCAGCGTGATGACGATAAGCCAGAGACAATTCGTAAGCGTCTTGATGTATACGAGAACCAGACTTCTCCTTTGATCGAGTACTACAAGGGTCATGGAATTCTGAAGGAGGTCAACGGAGATCGTCCTGTTGACGAGGTATTCGCCGACGTAAAGACACTCCTCGCACTATGATTACGATAAAAACACCTGAACAAATCGAGGCAATGAAGGTGTCGGGCGCCCTTTCTAAGGCAGCCCTTCGTCGTGCTGGATCCATGATTAGACCTGGTGTTTCAACGCTCGAGATTGACCGCGCTGTTGAAGCTTTTATTAGACTTCATGGCGGAACCCCTACCTTTAAAGGCTACGGTGGATTCCCTGGATCTGTTTGCTCTTCTATTAACGAGCAGATTGTTCACGGTATTCCATCAGCTAACGTCATTTTGCAAGATGGCGATATTCTGACCATTGACACGGGTGCTACCGTTAACGGTTGGGCAGGAGATAACGCTTGGACGTTCTACTGCGGAACAGTTGACGAGAAAACCCAGGCACTTTGTGAGGTTACCCGCGATTGCCTTAAGGCAGGTATTGCAGCTGCTGTTCCTGGTGCTCGTCTTGGCGACGTTGGCCATGCAGTTCAGAAACTTGCTGAGGATAATGGTTATGGTGTCATTCGTGATTTTGTTGGCCATGGTATTGGCCGCAATCTTCACGAGGACCCCGAGGTCAGAAACTACGGTCGTGCAGGCAACGGCATTGTTCTTCGTGAGGGAATGGTAATTGCAATTGAGCCTATGATTGCTATGGGTACCTACGATTGCACCGTTCTTGAAAATGGTTGGACCGTTGTTACAGATGATGGCCTGCCATCAGCACATTATGAGAACACGGTTGCTATTACTGCCGATGGTCCCGTTATCGTTTCAGAAGATGAAGTTGGTCCATGGTGCGAGATGCAAGGCGGTCTTGAGTAACACATACCTTGTTCTTCTCGCTATCTAATTGTGTTGAAAAAATAAGTGATAGACGAGTGGCACATTTTTATGTATTATTGATAACCGCTGTCGATGTGTCGAGAGGATGAAAGTTGGCTAAACAAGACGCGATTGAGCTTGAAGGCAAGGTACTAGAACCCCTGCCAAATGCTATGTTTAACGTTGAGTTAGAGAACGGCAAGACCATCCTTTGCACCATCTCAGGTAAGATTCGAATGAATTACATTCGAATTCTCCCTGGTGACAAGGTTGTAGTAGAGATTTCTCCTTACGATCTTACCAGGGGTCGCATTACCTACCGTTATAAGTAAGTAATGCAAAAGCCTTGTGTTATGCATGAGGCTATCTGTGTCTTTGCGCACTTCGCAAGGGCATTTGTACGTAAGTACAGTCGGTATTTCACGCCAGCGGCTGGGCGAGTATATAGTTCGTATCAGCAGAACCGAAAGGAAGACACATGAAGGTACGTCCTTCGGTAAAGAAGATGTGCGACAAGTGCAAAGTCATCCGTCGCCACGGTAAGGTTTACGTGATTTGCGAGAACCCGCGCCACAAGCAGCGTCAGGGCTAAGGAAGGAGCACCAAGTTGGCCCGTATTAACGGCGTCGACCTGCCACGCGATAAGCGTGTTGAGGTCGGACTCACCTATCTTTACGGCATTGGTCAGACTCGTGCAACCAAGATTTGCAACGAGACTGGTATCGATGTAAATACTCGCGTCAAGGACCTCACAGAGGAAGAAGTCACTAAGATTCGTGACTTTATTGACGCTCATTACACCACCGAGGGCGATCTTCGCCGCGAGGTGCGTCAAAATGTTGCCCGCCTGATGGAGATTGGCTGCTACCGCGGCCTCCGTCACCGCAAGGGCCTCCCTGTCCACGGTCAGCGTACCCACACTAACGCTCGTACTCGTAAGGGTAAGAAGCGTCAGGTGGGCGGCAAGAAGAAGTAGGCGAGGAGTAGCTAATGGCACAGAAAAAGAACGCTCGCACTACACGCGTCCGCCGCTCCGAGCGTAAAAACATTGCAGTGGGCCAGGCCCACATCAAGAGCACATTCAATAACACGATTGTCTCTATTTCCGATCCCCAGGGTAATGTAATTTCCTGGCAGTCCGGTGGTACCGTCGGCTTCAAGGGCTCTCGTAAGTCCACTCCTTTTGCTGCACAGCTTGCAGCAGAGGCAGCAGCAAAGGCAGCAATGGAGCACGGTCTCCACAAGGTAGCTGTTTTTGTTAAGGGCCCAGGCTCTGGTCGCGAGACCGCAATCCGTTCCCTTCAGGCAGCAGGCCTCGAGGTTTCGGGTATTCAGGATAAGACACCTATTGCACACAACGGCTGCCGTCCTAAAAAGCGCCGTCGCAACTAGCACGAAAGGACAAGCAAATGGCAATTGATAGGACCCCGGTCCTTAAAAGATGTCGTCAGCTTGGCATCGATCCCGTTGTGATGGGGATCAATAAGACTTCTAACCGTGAGCCACGTCGCCGTCGTCGCCAGGAGAGCGAGTACGGTATGCAGCTCCGTGAGAAGCAGAAGGCTAAGTTCATTTACGGCGTCCTTGAGAACCAGTTCCACGGTTACTATGAGATGGCTAAGAAGAACCCAGGCATTACTGGTGACAACCTGATGAGCATCCTTGAGACTCGTCTTGACAACGTCATCTTCCGCCTTGGCTTTGCTCGTACACGTAAAGAGGCTCGTCAGACTGTCCGTCACGGTCACATCACCGTTAACGGTCAGCGTGTTGACATTCCTTCTTATCGCGTAAAGAGCGGCGATGTTATCGCTGTTGCTTCCAAGGCAAAGGATCTTCTTCCAATCAAGGAAGCTCTCATTTCCTCCGAGCACATGGCAGTTCCTGCATGGCTTGAGGTTGACATTGAGAAGCTGCAGGGCACTGTTCTTCAGCTTCCAACCCGCGATCAGATCGACCTTGAGATTGACGCACAGCTGATCGTCGAGCTCTACTCCAAGTAAGCCCGACCCGTTTTGGAGGTAGCAATGTCCGAATTTATCCGACCAAACGTGTCGGTAGATGAAATCGGCGCAAACGTCGCTCGTGTGAGCGTAGAGCCGCTTGAGCGTGGCTATGGTGACACGCTTGGCAACTCCCTCCGCCGCGTACTGCTTTCCTCTCTTGAGGGAGCTGCGGTTGAGGCCATCCAGATTGATGGCGTTCAGCATGAGTTCACTACGGTTGAAGGCGTCTATGAGGACGTTACTGACATCGTTCTGAACGTTAAGGGCCTAGTTTTCCGCAACACCAACAACTCTGATGAGGCTGAGGCTTCCATCTCTGTTGATGGTCCTTGCAAAGTCTCTGGTGCTGATCTTGATGTTCCTATGGGCTACGAGCTGGTTAACCCAGCTCAGCACATTTGCACCCTTGCTGAGGGAGCTCATCTTTCCATGAGACTTCGTCTTGGTAATGGTCGCGGTTATGTTTCCGGTGAGGATAACGAGCGTGAGAGCGATCCAATTGGATTCATTCACGTTGACTCGATCTTCTCGCCAGTTCGCCGCTGCGCTAAGGCTGTTGAGCCTTGCCGTGTTGGCCGTCACACCGACTATGATCGTCTGGTGCTTGAGGTTGAGACCAATGGTGCAATCAGCCCTCGCGAGGCTGTCGTTGAGGCTGCAAACATCATTAACCAGCACATGAGCGCATTCATGGGACTTACTGATTTTGACGAGACTCAGGAAGAGGCTTCGATTTTTGCTAAGGCAGACGTCGAGGACGATTCCGAGCTTGAGAAGCAGGTTGAGGACTTGGACCTTTCCGTCCGTTCTTACAACTGCCTCAAGCGTGCAGGAATTCACTCTGTCCGTCAGCTCGTTGATTTCTCTGAGAACGATCTTCTCAACATCAGAAACTTTGGTGTTAAGTCTATTGAAGAAGTCAAGGAAAAGCTCGAGAGCATGGGCCTGTCCCTTAAGGCTTAGTCGCGCCTTGTCACGCATAGGAGAATGTAAATTATGAGGCACAATAAGAAGAGGGGCATGAAGCTTGGTACTGATGCTAGCCACACCAAGGCCATCAAGAAGAGCCTGATCCAAGCCCTTTTCACTAACGATCGTATTAAGACTCTTGACGTCCGCGCTAAGGCAGTTCGCGGCGAGGTCGACAAGGTCATCACTTGGGCAAAGCGCGGCGACCTTCACGCTCGTCGTCTTGCTATGGCCAAGGTTGGTAACGCAGAGCTTGTCCGTGAGGTATTTGACAAGGCTGCTCAGGGTATGTGGGCTGACCGCAACGGCGGCTACACCCGTATCATGAAGCTTGGTCCTCGTAAGGGCGATGCTTCTGAGGTTGTTATCCTTGAGCTCGTTACCGAGCCAGTTCAGCCAAAGGCTTCTAACAAGAAGGCTAAGGCTACCAAGGTTGCTCCTGCTCCTGTAAAGGAAGAGGAGACCGAGGCTCCAGCAGAGGAGACCGAGCAGACCGAAGAGGCTGCAGAGTAACTTCTGTCAAAGTGAATCTAAAGAGGTCCTGGCTTTTTGCTGGGACCTCTTTTTCAAATGAAGGAGGGTTGTCATGATTGAGTTCAAAAACGTATCTTTTGCATACGGTGCGTTAGCTGCTACACAATCCATAACTGACTCTTCTTCTGAAGATGCCATAGGAGCCACAGAGAGCCAATCTCCGCACCCAATGGCACTAACCCTTGATAACGTTTCATTTACCCTAAAGCCGGGCTCTAGAACGGTTGTGCTTGGCCACAATGGTTCAGGCAAGTCAACGCTTGCAAATCTTTGTAATGCATCACTTTTTCCTCTATCCGGAGAGGTTTTAGTAGACGGCAATTCAGTGACCGTAGTGCCGTCTACTCAGATTTCTTCCGTTGTGGGAATGGTTCGTCAAGATTCAACAGCGCAGCTTGTTTGTGCAACTGTCTTTGATGAAGTTGCCTTTGGCCCTGCTAATCTTGGTTTGCCAAAAGAAGAGATAGTTTCTTGCGTTACTCAAACACTGGAGCTTTGTGGCATTGCCGATTTGATTGATGCGCCTACCCATACGCTTTCTGGAGGCCAACAGCAGCTTGTTTCTATTGCAGCAGCGCTTTCAGTGCATCCACGTTATCTGGTGCTTGATGAGGCATTTGCTCAGCTTGACACTCGATTCAGAAATCACCTTTCTAACCTGGTAAATACCCTTGTTACAAACGGGATGGGTGTGCTTGAGATTTCTCATTCGTTTGAGTCTCTTCCCGGGGCTGACCAGGTACTTGTTTTGGAGAAAGGCCAGCTAGTTTGGTCGGGAACTCCCACAGAGTTTCTCTTGGATGCAAATGCAATCGCAAACGCTGGTTTTGATGATGCACTCACAGCAACAGCGCATATAGCTGCACAGGCTGGCTATAAGTTTGATGTGCCTTTTAACGCATCAGAGTTCGTTGCGTTTCTTGTTCAGAACAACCTTGCGTTTGATGCTTTGGATACCCTTGTGTATCAGCGTGCCCTTGAGGTGGTGCGAGCAAACAACTATGACGGAATCCAGGCGCTTGGAGAGGCGCACGAGCTGACGATTTGTGGCGTGTCTCATGCGTTTGACAAGCCCGTTCTGCATGACGTAACTATTTCCTCTACGGGAGAGCTTGTTGTTATGGTAGGCGCTTCTGGCTCTGGAAAAACAACCTGCGCCCGCATAGCTGCTGGCCTCATAGAGGCTGATACCGGGCACGCAACAATCGATGCGCGACTGGTGTGCCCTGGAGATGTTGGCATGTGTTTTCAGCGCCCTCAGGATCAACTCTTTGCCCAAAGTGTTGCTGAAGATATTGCGTTTGGTCCAACTAACAAGGGTTTCTCGCCAGACGATGTTGAAGCGCTTGTCGCGTATGCGGCAGCACGTGTGGGGCTTGACCAGCAGGTCATGGATGCGTCTCCGTTGACGCTTTCTGGTGGCCAGGCTCGTCGCGCAGCGCTTGCAGGAACGCTGGCCTGCGCAACGTACGCGGTGGTGTTTGATGAGGCAACGTCTGGACTTGATGGCGAGGCGCGCTCGCAGGTGCTGCATCTTGCTCGTGAACTGGCAAATGAGGGCAAGGCGGTTCTTGCAATCACACACGACGTAAGCGAATGGCTTCCTTTTGCGGACAGAGTAGTGTTTCTCGAGAAGGGCCGTGTTGTTGCAGACGTCAATGTGCAAGAAGCACAGACAACCCCAGAGATATACGAGGCTGCGCAGCTTGATTGCCCGCTGTTTGTAAGCGTATTGCATGAGCTTTTGGAGGCCTGTTATGTCTAAGTGCCCCTGTGCTCTGCTTAAGCACTTCTCGCTTGCTTCATTGACAGCGCAGACAAAAATCGTTGCCACTTTTGTGGGTATTGTTGCTCTCTTCTCAGTTCAACAGCCACTTGCCTTTGCGGTGTTCGCCTTGATTTGCGTGAGCCTTTTGTGGAGTGCTCGTGTAAGCTTGCCAGAGTTTTTGCGCGTAGCTAAGCCTGCAGCGTTCATCTTGCTTATATCGTTTGTAGCCAATACGCTGGTGTTTATTGGACACCCCGATATCATTTTCTCCGGATCAGTTGGTCTTTCTGTGGCGGGTTTTTACAGAAGCACCGTGGCTATTGCCCGCGTGTTGCTTGCCTTGGCGCTGGTTTTATCGGTTGCATCAACAACTACTCCTACGCAGCTTGCTGATGGCTTTTCTGTACTATTGCTGCCGTTGCGTCTTATTCGTGTTGACGTTGATGGTTTGAGCATTGTGCTCTCAATTGCACTGAGGGCAATTCCGCTTACCTTAGAAGAACTCGACAGAATTAGGGCTGCTCAGAGGGCACGTGGATTCAATTTTGAATCGGGCGATATTGTTGAGCGCATCAAAAAGTGGTTTACGCTTTTGGTACCGCTGACCGTCTCGCTCTTTCAGCGCGCAGATCAGATGGCGCAAACAATGACAGATCGCTGTCTCGGTGCAGCAAAACGCACGCGTATCTCCGCAAAAATGCAGCTTGTTGACTGGGTAGTGTTGCTGTTGTGGATCACGCTATGCCTTGGTCTTACAACGCTGTAGTGATCTTGCATTGCAGGTACTGCCTTGCATTGCTGTAGCGGTCTTGTGTCCAGCAGCTGCAATGAGTGCGTCAACTTTGAGCCTACGATACAATCACTCTAGTGGGCACAAGTCATTTCAGGGAGCTTCATGAACTTAGAAACATCACAAAACATTGCATCAAATTGCAGTTTTGATGCATGCGAGGAGGCTTCGGCTGAGCCTTCAACTTCTGAGACTCTCGCTAAAGCTTCTTCTGAGCCTGAAGCTACGCTTGTTATCCAGCTGGGCTACCGCGGTGCTGCATTCTGCGGCTTTGCCGAGCAGCCCACCCAGCGCACCGTGGCAGGTGACCTTCGCCGCGCGCTTGAGACCGTTTTGCGCAGAGAGGTCGAGCTCACCTGCGCGGGCAGAACCGACGCCGGCGTGCACGCCCAGGCCCAGTACGTGAGCCTTCCTGTGTACGGCGCTGAGCTGGCGCTTTCTGGCGAGAAACTCGTTCGTTCGCTCACTGCTCTGACCGATGATGACATCTCTATCCGACAACTCTTCCGCGCCCCACAGGGTTTCTTGGCACGCTTTGATGCTCAGGCTCGCTCGTATCGCTATCGCATTTGTGCAGGTAGCGCTCGTCCCGTGCTGGGCTGGGACCACGTGTGGTGGTATAACGGCCACTTGGACGCAGAGCTTATGGACAAGGCGGCGCAGGCGCTGGTGGGAGAGCACGATTTCAAGAGCTTCTGCAAGGCAATTTCTGCCGAAGGCAAGCCAACACATCGTTTTGTGGAGCGCCTTACCGTTGAAGAAATTGAAGAGGCTGGCGAGAAGCTCATTGCAGTTGATATTACGGGCAACGCCTTCTTGCATAACATGGTGCGCACGATTGTGGGCACGCTGGTTGAGATTGGCCGAGGTCACAGGCCTGTTGAGTGGATCGACGAGGTTCTAGCTGCTCAGAATAGAATTGCTGCTGGCAGTTGTGCACCTGCTCAGGGCCTCACGTTTGTGAGCGTTCGCTATCCAGAGGGTGTTTTGCAACCCTGGTAGCGCTTTCGGTTCCTTGATTGCGTCGTAGTTTCTGTGTGCCAATCCAGCTTCATCGGTCTTCTCGCGCCGTTTACGAAGTCTTTTCTACCACTTGTATTGTGTGCGGTGGTTTCCCTCGCAAAGTAATAGCATCATAGAAGAGAGCGTCTTTTTAGGAGCTCTTGCAGAGCTGATGTACAGTGAGGCAGGGAGCCAGTATGTTTAGGAAAAGAGAAAGATTTGAGCGCAGTGATGTCCCGCGCGAGAGTCCTTATACCAACGTGATTGGCCTTGCTGTTGTTGCCATTGTTGCTGTTCTTTTAGGCATTGTTGTTGTAACTCTTTGGGATCGCGCGCAGCTTGAGTCTCACTTGGGAGATCATGGGCTTAACAAGGCTGTAAAGAGCCAAAGTGTTTCAGGCAATCCGGATGGCACTACACAATCTGATGATGACTTTCTTACCTATGCCGTTATCAGCACAAATTCGCTTAAGGCAGGGGAGTCGACGCTTCAGTCTGTACGGCTTTTGGTCATTGATCGTACGCAGGGAACCGGCCATATAGTGTCTATTCCTACTGATGTGTATGCAGAAGTAGACTCAAATGCTAAAACACTGGCAGATATTTACAAAGATGACGGTCAGATCGCTTTTGTTAGCGCACTTGCTTCTGTCACCAACATTAAGATTACGCACGTTATCATTGCCACAGATGATGTGTGGGAGAAAATCTCGGCACTTTCTGGTTCGGGCGCTCGTTCACTGGTAAGTAATGCTTCTAGTTTGTTGTCTTCAATGATTACCGATATGAAGCCCAATCAGCTTCTTGAGCTTGTAGAGATTGTGCAGCCAATTGGCGTGTCTAATCTTGAGCATGATGAAGCTCCTGTTGTTGAAGGTTCAAGTGGCACTACCGTTGACCCTACGGCCTTAGGAAAGCTTGTTGGCATGCTCGTATAGACGTTATGGGCGTTGTGTGTAGCGCCGCTCCTACAAAACAGGTCAGATGTCCACATAACAGCAGTTAAACACGATATGTGGAGAGATTTTGATAGAATAAAAATGTCTTTTTAATTCACTTTTTATGGGTAAACTGGTATCTAAAATTTAGGACCAGTTTGGGGGATGTGGAATGCACGAGCGCTTATACAATCCACATATGATTTCGGTTCTCATGGCCGCTGATAATGATGCTGATGCTATTAGAACGGTAATTAGGCAACTTCAAGAGCAGACATACCCTCATTGGGAGCTCATCATTGTTGATAACAGCTCCGACCCTCAGATTGCTCGCATGCTGGATAACCTTGCTAATCAAGAACCTCGTTTAGATGTCTTGTGCCAATCGGGCATTAGCCATTTTGTTGCGCTTGAGATTGCTCAGGGTCGTGCTCGCGGAGCCTATACGCTTACCACTGAGCCTTCTTATAGGTTTAACTCCCACCTTTTGCAGGAGCTTTATTCTGCAGCTACCGCTTTGGGTCCTGTTGGTTCACCTAAAGCGGCTGATATTGTTATTGCGCATATGAAAAACGCCAATTCCCCCATGGAGTGCAAAAAGGTTTTTGGTGCAAAGGCTTCTGCATTATCGCAGGTATTTGAGGAGTCACAGCTTCCTTATTTGACGTCTATGAGCGGAAAGCTGTGCTCAACTCGTATTTTGACCGATATCAAACATGAGCCAGAGACTGATGGCGAATGCAATTTTGTAGGCTACTGTTTTGAGATTGCAAAAAACATCACGTATGCTCCAGAGGCAATTTTTGTAGATGTACCAGCAGATTCTTCTAAGGAAGAAGATGATATTACTGCCGCTATGGATAAACTTACCCAAGAGCGTCAGGCACTTGGTGCTCTTGCCAAGCATCTTGGCTTTGCAAACTCCAAAAAAGTTCAAAAGTTGATTAGTCGTTATCTGATCAGCAAGCTTCTTAAGAACATGTATCCCGTTTTTAACGGAGAGTCCCAGCTCAGCCATGAGGAGAAAGAAAATCTGATTATTAAAATTCTTTCTAATCCCGTAGCTCATCTGATTGTTACTGAGGCAACTTCTCCGCGATTGGTTGCTCACGCTTTGCTTGGTGCCATTTTGTCTACCACAGTGCAGGCACGCTATGCCTATGCACGAAGAGCTGTATGGTATGCGCGCTTTATGCGTATACCACTTGCGTAAGTAACTTTGTATAAGGTTGGCCGGTATTTGGCCGCTTGATGTTCGTCAGCCTTAACGCCTATCCATAAGCGATTTGAACGTCTGTGTGATGCCGTCATTTTTGACGCGGAAGAATCCCTCTTTGGCTAGATAAGCATAGCGGGAAAACTTGTCATCTTTTGGCAAAGCAATACCTCTTACCTGCGCAAAGAGCGCCTTACCGGTGCTCGAGATTGCAGGATTTTCAAACACGCGCTTTGCGTCCATACGCTCAATGCTCTTGGCGAGAAGATCGCGCACTTCTGAGTTAATCTGACCTGCAGCATCATGTTCTTCTCGCCAGATAAGTGCGTCTTTTGTAAGCAGTGCGTAGTTGATGCCGCGCAGCGTGAGTGCATCAAGCACTGCGTTTGAAGTGATGTTGCGTGCGTCCACAACGTCCATCATGTCATTCCAGCGCTCAAGCGGAATTTTAGGCTGACACTGCGCAAAGGTGGCTGCTTCTGCATAGCCATTCTCGCGATAGTTGTAAAGCGCTGAGTCTGTGTACACCAAACGGGCACCACAGCAATGTGAGGCAATAAGGAAGGGGTTATCTACCCAGCCTGCACCAGGGACTTCTTTAAAGTTGATGTGGTTTTGGGTCAAGAATTCCTTGCGATAGAGCGCCGTCCAAATGGCAGGGTGGTGCAACAGAAGTTGAGCCATCTGGTCAATAGAACAAGGCAGCTGCTTGGGTTTGACGCGGCCCTTATAAGCGCAGGGAATCCTGTGCTCGCCAGAACCAGCAGCATTTTTTACCTGCGCTTTTACTCCTGCTCGACCGTTTTTCTGATTGCCAAACACACGCCAATACGCAGAACGTGCAATATCTACCTGGTCTTCTCCGCCGTTTGCTTGGATAAGATCAACAAGCTCTTGAACCATAGTTGGCTCAAGGTAATCGTCAGGCTCAACAATTCCTACCCATGTGCCGTGAGCTGCGGCAATACCACGATTACATGTTTTTCCGTAACCTTCGTTTGCTTTATCTATGATGACAAGGCGCCCATCGCGGGCAGCATATGCTTCTAAAAGAGCTAAAGACGAGTCAGTTGAGCCGTCGTTTAAGCAGATAATCTCCAGGTTGGTATAGCTCTGCGATTGAATGCTTGCCAGGCACTGCTCCAGATAATCCTGAACGTTATATATAGGCACAACAAGAGAAACCAAGGGTTGGTGGTTTTGCGTGTGACTCATCTAAACTCCTTTTGATTGCTGCTCTATACTATATAGGCACTCACCCACTCACGAAGTCACATTTTGGGGAAATATGAAGCGCACTGCTCTTGTCATAGTTACCTTCAAACGCCAGGAACTGCTCTCTAACCTGCTTAATTCCATTACGCAGCTTACGCAGGCACCATGGCGCATCATTGTTGTGGACAACGAGAACTCCTCTGAAACAGCCTCACTTGTGTCTGACTTTTCCGAGAAGGTCAAAACCTTGTGGGGAGAAACCACTACAGATCTTGATGTCCACGGAGGTACTAATCGCGTGTGCTACGTGCCTATGGAGCAAAACACTGGAGGCTCCGGTGGTTTCTCTGAGGGTGTGCACGTAGGTTATGAGCTGGGCGCTGAGTGGTTCTGGGTTATGGACGATGATGTTGCCGTGCTGCCTGATGGTCTTGATAAGCTTGACGCATGGTCAGACAAGGCCGAGGTCATCCAGGGCCAGCGCTACGACTTTGATGGCGGTCCTTTCTTCTGGCAGTATCGTTTTAGTACCGCTTTGGGCATCTATAATCCGCTGGCAAAGGCCGGTTTTGATGGCGTTGCGTACCGTGAGTGCAATGTTATGTGCTTTGAGGGCGCCTGCTTTAAGCGCTCTGTAGTGCAGAAGATTGGCCTGCCTGACGCGCGCTTCTTTATCTACTGGGATGACGCTCTGTACGGCTATTTGGCCAGTAAGGTGACGCAGCCTATTTTGATTCCAGACTTTGTTCTCTCAAGATGTCGAGAAGTTCCTGGTCAGAGTATTGGTTCTGTGCGTCAGCTTAATTCAACCTCTGACATGACACGCTATTACATCACGCGTAACCGCGGCTATATTGCCCGTTACTTCCAGGTTCACGGTGATTACAACCCTGTGCTCTTTGGTGTTGGTACTGCGCTGACCTTTGCAAAAGAGATTATTCGACTCATTTTGGTAGACAGAGCGCACTTCTCGTCTGGTCTTTCTCGCCTTATAAAGGGCTGGAAGGATGCACGCCTTATCTATAAAGATGCAACCTGGCGTCCACAACCTCCACTAGACTAGCCACCAAAGCCGGCATTTTGTGTCGGCTTTTTTAGTCCCCAAACGCCCAACAAAAGTGAGTACTGAGGGGTGAATTGTGGCGCATTTGTGAAAGGCGACGAATGCCTACTTACAAAAAATCGAATTATTTTATGACCATTAATAAATTTTGTAATTAGCGAAGTTTCTAGCTAATTTTCTAC
Organism: uncultured Atopobium sp.; assembly: GCA_902481575.1. Taxonomy (GTDB): domain Bacteria; phylum Actinomycetota; class Coriobacteriia; order Coriobacteriales; family Atopobiaceae; genus Lancefieldella. The sequence goes on along the minus strand of CABSWT010000002.1, from coordinate 19,384 downwards.
CTGCAGAGATATTGGTTGCCGCAACGTGTCAATACATAATTTTGTATTCGTGTGGAAATTTCACAATATATTGTTATAGTTCTCGAACTCAAACACTATAAGTTGTGGCATAGTAGTTTTCATCACACAAGCGGGTTCCCAACTACTTCGCTTAGGCAAAAGCTTAGGAACCGCAGTGATAATCCAATTAAACACGCATGAAAGCGTTGCTTTCACCAACGTTTGTTCAAGGAGTTTGCACATGAAGATTATCAAGCGCAATGGCTCAGAGGTCACCTTCGAGGTTGAGAAGATTGTTAACGCAATTGCTAAGGCTAACGCAGAGGTCCCTGAGGATCAGCGCCTGACTGAGCGTGAGATTCAGTTTGCTTCTCTCAACGTTACCGATGAGTGCGAGAAGGCTGGACACACCGTCACCGTCGAGGAGGTCCAGGACCTTGTCGAGGATCAGCTCATGGCTCTTGACCGCTTTGAGGTTGCTCGTAAGTACATCATTTACCGTTACCTCCAGAACCAGAAGCGTCACAAGAACACCACCGATGACAAGATTCTGTCTCTGATTGAGTGCAACAACGAGGAAGTCAAGCAGGAGAACTCCAACAAGAATCCTACCGTTGTTTCTGTTCAGCGTGACTACATGGCTGGTGAGGTTTCTAAGGACCTCGTTCAGCGTGAGCTTCTTCCAGAGGATATTGTTGCTGCTCACAACGAGGGTCTCATCCACTTCCACGATTCCGATTACTTTGCACAGCACATGCACAACTGTGACCTCATCAACCTTGATGACATGCTGCAGAATGGCACTGTTATCTCCGGTACTCTGATTGAGCGTCCACACAGCTTCTCCACTGCATGCAACATTGCAACGCAGATCATTGCTCAGGTAGCATCCTGCCAGTACGGTGGTCAGTCCATCTCCCTGGCTCACCTTGCTCCTTTTGTTGATGTTTCTCGTAAGAAGATCCGCAAGACCGTTATGGAGGAGATGAACTCCGTCGGTGTTGAGCTCTCTGCTGAGCAGCTCAACGAGATGGTTGAGAAGCGCCTTCGCGATGAGGTTTCTCGTGGTGTTCAGACCATTCAGTACCAGGTTGTCACTTTGATGACCACCAACGGCCAGGCTCCTTTCATTACTGTCTTCATGTACCTCAACGAGGCAAAGAATGAGCAGGAGAAGCAGGACCTTGCACTCATCATTGAGGAGATGCTCCGTCAGCGTTACCAGGGCGTAAAGAACGAGGAGGGTGTCTGGATTACTCCTGCATTCCCTAAGCTCATCTACGTTCTTGAAGAGGACAACGTTTACGAGGATTCCAAGTACTACTACCTCACTCAGATGGCTGCAAAGTGCACCGCTCGCCGCCTTGTCCCTGACTACATCTCTGAGAAGAAGATGAAGGAGTACAAGCTTTCTAAGGGCGAGAAGGAAGGCGAGGGCGATACCTTCACCTGCATGGGCTGCCGTTCCTTCCTGACTCCAGACCGTTCTGGTAATGGCTTCAACAACGTTGCTCGCGCAAAGAACTATGAGCCAAACAAGCCTAAGTACTACGGCCGCTTCAACCAGGGCGTTGTAACTATCAACCTTCCTGATGTTGCTCTTTCTGCTGGTCGCGATTTGGACAAGTTCTGGAAGATCTTTGATGAGCGTCTTGAGCTTTGCCACCGTGCACTCCGCGCTCGTCACGATCGCCTGAAGGGCACCCTGTCCGATGCTGCTCCAATCCTTTGGCAGTACGGCGCACTTGCTCGCCTGGACAAGGGTGAGGTTATCGATCCTTTGCTTTACGGCGGATATTCCACTATCTCCCTTGGTTATGCAGGCCTCTATGAGTGCGTTAAGGCTATGACTGGTCACAGCCACACTGACAAAGAGGCAACTCCATTTGCACTCCAGGTTATGCAGCACATGAACGATAAGTGCACCGAGTGGAAGGAAGCAGAGGATATCGATTACTCCCTCTACGGAACTCCTCTTGAGTCCACTACCTACAAGTTTGCTAAGGCACTTCAGCGTCGCTTTGGTGTTATCCCAGGCATCACCGATAAGGGTTACATCACCAACAGCTACCACGTCCACGTTGCAGAAGAGATTGACGCATTCCAGAAGCTTCAGTTTGAGTCTGAGTTCCAGCGTCTTTCCCCAGGTGGAGCAATCTCTTACGTTGAGGTTCCTAACATGCAGGACAACATCGAGGCTGTTCTCAGCGTCATGCAGTTCATCTATGACCACATCATGTATGCAGAGCTCAACACCAAGTCTGACTTCTGCCAGGAGTGCGGTTATGACGGTGAGATTCATATTGTTGAGGAGGACGGCAAGCTGGTTTGGGAGTGCCCACACTGCGGCAACCGTGACCAGACCAAGATGAACGTTGCTCGTCGTACCTGCGGCTATATTGGTACCCAGTTCTGGAACCAGGGCCGTACCCAGGAGATCAAGGACCGCGTCCTTCACCTCTAAGATTTATGTACTAGACAAACGAGCAGAAGAGCGCCTTGGCCCTTCTGCTCGTTTTTATTATCTCCATCAGGTAACATCCACAATATGTGGAAGTTACCCATCAAAGGTTATGTATGAACTATTCAAATATTAAGTTTTCAGACATTGCAAACGGTGTTGGCGTAAGAACAACTCTGTTTGTTTCAGGTTGTCGCCTGCACTGTGAAGGCTGCTTTAATTACGAGGCATGGGACTTCAAGAGCGGAGGAGAGTTTACTCCAGAAGTTGAGCAAGAGATTATTGACTCTCTTGCACCTGTCTATATCAACGGTCTTTCCATCCTTGGTGGAGAGCCTTTTGAGCCAGAAAACCAAGAAGGTCTTGTTGAGTTTGTCGAGAAGGTCAGAGCTACCTATCCTCAAAAGAGCATTTGGATGTATTCAGGTCACACTTGGGATCAACTGACCGAGGGAAAGTGGCACACAGAGTACACTGACCGCATTCTGTCTTGTATAGACGTCTTGGTAGATGGTCCATGGGTTCAGAGTCTTCATGACATTACGCTGCGTTTTAGAGGCTCTTCCAATCAGCGTCTTATTGATGTTCCTAAAACACTGGCTTCAGGAGAGGTTACCCTTTGGTCCGATGGGCCAATGCTAAGCTCTCGAGAGATGTAAAAGCTGCTTATCGCATTCAAAAAGCCCGCGTCTGCGGGCTTTTTGTTTAGGGTCGTGTTGTATAGAGAGCTTTAGTTTTCTGAAGAAGTTTGGGGCTCTGCGGGTTTCTCGCCAAGCTCGCTGATAAAGATAGCAACAAAGATAACAATGAAGCCCAGGAAAATTGTAGGGGTAATAATTTCGGCAAGGAAGATCACGCCAAAAACTGCTGCAAAAATACTGTCCAGAGAAATTATTAGTGAGGCCTGAACAGGAGTAACTGACTTCTGTGCGCGGTTCTGCAAAACACCAGTCAGTGCGGTTGCAATAAGAGTGATGTAGGCGAGGGCAACCCAGGCATTTATGGGCAGTGCCGCAAAATTGGGAACCGTTTCAAAGCAAAGCGCGTAGGCAAGGCAGGGAAGGGCGCTCACGCCAAGCTGCACCACCGTAAGTGTGATGATGTCGTATTTGTGAGCAAGCTCGGCAGTAAGCACAAAAACGAAGGCAAAAATAATGGCTGAGAGCAATGTCATCTGCTCGCCCAAGCCAAACGAGAACGAAAAATCAGTGCCCAGTGAGATAAGACCAATGCCAGCTACGCATAAAAAGGCTGCAAAGATACTGGTTCCATGAGGTTTTTTCTTTGCAATGAGCCAGTTTACAAACGGAATCATCGCGCAATAAATTGATGCAATAAAAGCAGCTTTACCTGCAGTGGTATAAGCAAGAGCTCCATTTTGGAACAGAAATCCTAGACCGTTAAGAACGCCTAAGAGCACGCCGTATTTGATATGTGTGACATTCAAGTGTTCTTTAAGTTTTTTTCTAAAGATGATGGCAACAATACCTACGGCAAAGACAAAACGTAAGGTCATAAGCCAAGCTGCCGAGATATAACTAATTGCATCTTTGATAACGACAAATGACCCGCCCCAGATAAGTGCGCAGATAAGAAGAGCAAACTTCCATACAAGCGTAGAAGAAGTATCTAGTGTGAGTCCGGAAGAGTTTCTAGTAGAAAGATCTGATGATGCCACGCGCTATCCATTCCCATCGAAGGTAAAAGTTAAGGTATAGGTAGTGATTTGAGAAAATCAAACGCGTGCAAGTATACGTGATTTTGCACTTGAAGCGCCCCACAAGCAGCATAAAAATGAGATTAGAAGTATACTCACATCTGCAAGAAAAATAAGTGTGTGCGTTTGTTATATGCAAGAAGATATTTCAAGGAGACTCGTATGTCCAACTACGTTCTGACCTGTTGCTCTACGGCCGATGTAAGTGAGAAGTACCTTCAGTCACGTGATGTGAAATACGTATATTTCAACTACGAGCTTGATGGTGTCCAGTGCAAGGATGACTTTGGTCGCACTAATGCACCAGCTGACCTCTATAAAAAGATGCTTGCAGGCGCTGAGTGCCGTACTTCACAGGTATCAATTGGTGAGTACATGGCCTTCTGGCGTCCTTTCCTTGAGGAGGGCAAAGACGTTCTTCATGTTTCGTTGAGTTCTGGCGTTTCTGGAACGTATGAGTCTGCTTGCCAGGCAAAGGTAGAAATTGAGCAGGAGTTTCCTGACAGAAAGATTGAGGTTGTCGATTCTCTTCAGGCATCTTCTGGCTATGGTTTGCTGGTAGACGGTCTTGCCGATAAGCGCGATGAGGGTCTGTCTTTTGACGAGGCGGTAGCATGGGCTAAAGAGGCTCGTCACCGTGTGTATGGATGGTTCTTCTCAACAGATCTGACCTTCTTTGTTCGTGGTGGTCGCATTTCTAAGACAGCTGGCCTGCTTGGCGGCATGCTTAACATTTGTCCTGTTATGGATATTGAGGCTGACGGTTCTTTGGCCGTTAAAGAGAAGGCACGTGGCAAAAAGAAGGCAATTGCTCGCGTTGTCGAGATTATGACTCAAACTGCAGAGCAGGGCGGTGCTTACGCACGTAAGGTGTTTATCTCTAACTCTGAGTGCGCAACTGACGCCCAGGCTGTCAAAGAGCTTATTCAAGAAAAGCTTCCACAGACCGGTGATATCAACATCTTTACCATTGGCGCAACTATTGGTGTTCATACTGGTCCTGGAACTGTTGCAACATTCTGGTGGGGAGAAGAACCTCGCGCTTAAGATGTTGTTCGAGTAGGTAAGAAAGGTCTTGAGTCATGGTTAATTTTGAGTACGTTGTACCTACTCAGGTGGTTTTTGGAAAAGATACTCAGCTTCGTGTAGCAGAGCTTGTCTCTGCTCACGGAGGTACCAAGGTGCTGGTGCATTTTGGTGGCAGTCACGTGGTAAATAGTGGCTTGCTTAACCAGATCCACCAGCTTCTAAGCAATGCGGGAATTGCTTTTGTTGACTGTGGTGGAGTTGTCCCTAATCCTCGATTAGAGCTTGCAGAAGAAGCTGTAGAGCTGGGCAAACGCGAGGGTGTTGACTTTATTTTGGCCATCGGTGGCGGATCTGTCATGGATTCTGCTAAGGCGATTGCATATGGCCTGGCCAATGACGTTTCTCTTGAAGACCTCTATTTGCATAAGGTCAGTGTTTCAAAGGCAGTTCCTCTTGGTGTCATTTCTACTATTGCAGGAACTGGATCTGAAACCTCTGATTCTTCCGTCATGAACATTACGCTGGCTGATGGCCGTGTTCTTAAGCGTTCTTATCACCATCAGAGCGGCCGTCCTTGCTTTGCCATCATGAATCCAGAGCTCACCTATTCCGTGAGTGCTTATCAGACGGCGTCAACAGGTGCTGACATTATGATGCACACCATGGAGCGCTATTTTACGCTCGAGAAGGACGTGGCACTCACTGACGAGCTAGCCGAGGGACTCTTACGTACCGTAAAAGAAGCTGTTCTGGTTGCTGTCAAAGAGCCAGAAAATTACGCTGCACGTGCAGATTTGCTTTGGGCATCGTCACTTTCTCACTGCGGACTTACTGGAACTGGTCGCGTAAGCGATTTTGCTTCTCATGCAATTGAGCATGAGCTCAGCGCAAAGTATGACGTAGCGCACGGTGCTGGTCTTACAGCTATTTGGGCAAGTTGGGCTCGCTACGTTATGAGTCAAGATCCAGAGCGCTTTGCGCAGTTTGCGGTTAACGTTTTTGGAGTTCAAAATAACTTCCATAATCCAACCGCTACGGGCCTTGCGGGAATCGAAGCTTGGAATCAGTGGTGTTATGCAATTGGTATGCCAACCTCTCTTGCCGAGCTTGGAGTAGAGCCTTCAGAAGAGGATATTCTCCAGATGGCAGAAGGCACTATTGATGCTCGCGGTGGAGATCATGCGGGCAACTTTATGCAGCTTAAAACAGCAGATGTTCAACAGATTTTAAGAATGGCCCTAAAGTAAAGTTTCTCAAGGTAAATTTTGTTTCATTGCGGGTATTATTACTACATACGAAGTTACTGAGCCACAAAGCTCAAATATACGGAAGGAAGATTCATGAGCGGTTTTGTTAAGGCAGACAATGTTTTTGTAAACCAGAACGCAGCGAGCCGTAATGATGTCCTGCGTTTTATTGCCGATAAAGCATTGGAAGCTGGCGTAACTGACGATGCAGACGCTGTTTACAATGCTTTTTTGGCTCGTGAGGAAATGGGCGAGACCGGCATGACTGACGGTTTTGCAGTTCCACACGCAAAAGATGCTGCTATCAAGGACGCAGCTGTCTTTGTCTTCAAGAACAGCACCCCTCTTGAGTGGCCTTCTTTTGACGAGAAGCCCGTTGATGTTGCCATTGCACTGCTTGTCCCAGATGGAGAGGCTGGCACCACTCACATCAAGCTTCTTTCTAAGACTGCTGTTCTTCTGATGAGAGATGAGTTTAAGTCTCTGCTTCGTGGCTCTAATGATCAGGAAGCTATTGCTCAGGCTATTAACGAGGGCATTAGCGAGGAGTAGGGTTTCTCGCCAGATTATAGAGGGCTTGGCAAGTACTTCCTGCAACAGTTTAACTGGGTAAAATTTTGGACACTCAAGCACAAACTTGAGTGTCCTTTTTTGTGTAAAAAGGCGTACACTTGTACTAGTTTTAGTCGAGAAGGGAGTCAGATGTTTACACCATGTACTGACAAGCGCGTTGCTGTCTTTTTTGCCGATGGTTGTGAAGAGATTGAGGGACTGAGCGTTGTTGATGTCCTGTATCGTGCAGGTATTCCCTGTGACAAAGTGTCTATCTCTGATTCCTTGAGCGTGACTTCATCTCACCAGGTTACCTTTCTAACAGACAAGCTACTTAGTCAGGTCTCGTTTGATGATTACAGCATGTTGGTGCTTCCTGGAGGTCTTCCTGGAACTACTAATCTTGAGGCTTGTGAGCCACTTATGCAGGCAGTTGATGCGTTTGCGGAAGATGGCCGTGCGCTTGCTGCAATCTGTGCTGCTCCTTCAATTTACGCTAAGCGTGGATTGCTTGCGGGTAAGAAGGCTACGTCTAATCCAGGCTTCCAGCATTTTCTTTCAGAGAATGGCGCCAATCTTTCGCAAGATGCGGTTTGTGTTGATGGTTCTTTTATTACCAGTCAGGGTGCGGGAACAGCTCTTAAGTTTGGTCTTGAGATTGTTCGTTATCTTGTAGGTAATGACGTGGCAGAAAAAGTTTCTAAAGGCATTGTGCTTATCTAGACCATGGCGCCTTCTCAAAAACAGTACCTGGTTATTGATCTAAAGAGTTTTTACGCATCGGTTGAATGTGTTGAGCGAGGCCTTGATCCCATGAAGGCCAAGCTTGTTGTGGCAGATCTTACTAGGACAGAAAAGACAATCTGTTTGGCTGTTTCACCGGCGCTTCGTGCGCTGGGTGTTCCTGGACGTTGCCGTGTTTTTGAGATTCCTAAAAACCTTACCTATGAGGTAGCTCCTCCTCGCATGGCTCTGTATGTGGAGCGATCCGCAGATGTTTATTCGGTATATCTCAAATACATTGCGCCAGAAGACATCCACGTTTACTCCATTGACGAGGCATTTATTGATGTAACACCGTACTTATCGCTTTATGGATGTACGGCAAGAGAGTTGGGCGAGAAAATCCGTGCAGATGTAGCAAAAACCACAGGCATTCCTGCTACTTGTGGTTTAGGTCCTAATTTGTATCTAGCAAAAATTGCGCTTGATATTACGGCAAAGCATAGCCCCAACTTCTTTGGTGAGCTTGATGAAGAATCGTACAAGCTTAAACTCTGGAACCATAAGCCCTTAACTGATTTTTGGCATATCGGCGCAGGTATTCAAAAGCGTCTTGCGACAATGAATATTCACACCATGGGCCAGCTTGCTACGGCTCCCACAGAGCCTTTGTATAAAGAATTTGGTGTTGATGCAGAAATTCTTATTGATCATGCGTGGGGCATTGAACCAACTACCATTGCAGATATTAAGTCTTATAAGTCTCAAAGCCATTCAGTTTCAACAACACAGGTCTTTGATCACAACAGAGATACAGAGGGCGCGCGTCTTATCTTTAAAGAGATGGTTGAGGCATTGACGTTAGAGCTTGTAACACAAAAACTCGTTTGCTCTTCTATTGGCATCTATATTGGCTACTCAGCAACAGAGAGTCAGATGGAAGAGCTGAGGCAGACGGGAGATTATAGGAGCTGGAGAAGACATATTCCTTCCAGTAGTGGCACTAAAAAACTCTCTTACCCCACTAACTCCAGAGATGAGCTTATGGCAGAGGTTTTGTCTTTCTTTGACAAGCGCGTAATACCTTCAGAAAGTGTACATCGCGTGGGCCTTACCTTCGGAAATACTCAAGAAGAAACGGGCTCGGGTATTCAGACATCTCTTTTCCAGGACAACACCGTTTTAGAAAGAGAACGCCAGCGTCAAGATACTATCAATGCCATAAAGAAGAAGTTTGGTAAGAATTCTTTGCTTAAAGCAATGGACTTGCTCCCCGAAGCAACGGCACGCCAGAGAAACGCGCAGATCGGAGGACATCGTAGTGGAAAAGAAACCAATGAGGCCTAAACAGGGTTTCTCGCCAGCAGAAGCTAGTGCAAAAGAGGATGCGTTTGCAGCGCAGATGCACTACGGACACCCTCGCATGTCGCGAGCAAACAGGGCAAAAATATTTATGCCTTTTGATGCTCTGAAGGGTTTACGAGAAGCCTTGGCAGAAAGAGAACAAGAAGCTCAAGACCATATAAAAGACTTTCATGACTTATCACACTGGTCATAGGTTTATACGATAAAATAGACAGGTCGTATAAAGAAATCGAGGAGGTTTCATGAACCCCAAAGCAAAGATTGCCATTCCAGCAATTGTGGCTCTCATTTTTATCGTCATTGATTTTGTTGCACCAGTTCAGTATCTCAGCTATTTCCACACGGTATTTAACTTTGCAACTCGTCAAACAAATCCCATCTCTCTGATTCTTGCACGAATTACCTACATTATTTTCCTGTGCTATCTTTTTGCTGCGGTTTCAGGTCTTTTGAGGGGCTTCCGTCCTCGTCTTAGGTGGGGTCTTTCCATTCTCTCTGTAGTTGGTTTAACCTCCGCACTTACCGAGCTCTCTGTGATGATTTCTATCAGCCAGGCGGTAAACTTCACCACCCTTATTCTTAACATCATGATTGTGGGCTTCTTGTTCCTCACGGCTCTTCTTGCACTTCTCATTTGGGTTCGTGCTAAGAAAGAGTTTGACCAGCGTCAGGCTGATCTTGAGGAGGAAGAGGTTGTTGTTTCTCCAATGCCTCTTGCTACCGAGGGCGCAGAGGTTGCTCCTGTAGTTCCTGTAACTGCAGAGGCTGTAGCAGCACCTGAGACACCAGCAGCTCCTGAGACACCACAGGAGTAGCTCCTCACGCACACCTCCTCTTGTTCAGGAGAATTTTTCTCATAGGAGAAACGTATGTCTTTTGTTGAATTCAAAGAGGTAACAAAGACGTATACCATGGGCTCCGTCAAGGTACATGCTGTCCATGACATGAATTTCTCCATAGAAGAGGGCGAGCTTTGCGTAATTGTCGGCCCATCAGGTGCCGGTAAAACAACTGTCTTAAATATGCTCGGAGGTATGGATACCTGTACCTCCGGGTCTATTTATTTAGACGGAAAAGAAATTGGTGGGCTTTCAGAAAAAGAAAGAACGCTTTACCGCCGTCATGATATTGGCTTTGTTTTCCAGTTTTACAATCTAGTTCCTAACCTCACCGCAAAAGAGAACGTTGAGCTTGCGTCGCAGATTTGTCTAGACCCCATGCAGCCAGAAGATGCACTTCGAGCTGTTGGTCTTGAGCACCGTATGGATAACTTCCCAGCTCAACTTTCTGGTGGAGAACAGCAGCGCGTTTCTATTGCGCGTGCTCTGGCAAAAAACCCACGCCTTTTGCTTTGCGATGAGCCAACGGGTGCGCTGGATTATAAAACAGGAAAGCAAATTCTTAAGCTCTTGCAGGATATGTGCAAGAAGCAGCATAAGACCGTGGCTATTGTCACGCATAACTTTGCATTCACTCAAATTGCTCATAGGGTTATTCACGTTAAAGAGGGTCAAGCTCAATCGGTAGAAATTAATAAGCACCCAGCTGACGCGCTTACAGTCGAGTGGTAGTTATGCCACACGCTCTTTTTACCGAGATTACTCGGACCATCAAAGGGTCTCCCGCCAGATTTCTTGCAATTGCAGGAATTGTTGCCTTGGGCTGCGGCTTCTTTGCAGGCCTCAAAATGGCAAGCCCTGACATGCAAGAAGCTGCTCATACGTTTTACGCAAACCAACATCTCTACGACCTGCGTGTAATTTCTACGCTTGGGTTAAGCGAGAAGGACGTTTCCGCCCTGGCGTCAGTTGAGGGTGTTGAAGCGGTTATGCCTTCTCGTACGGTAGACATTATGGCTACACTGACGTCGTCGCAATCTACTGCTCGTGTGAGTTCTTTTAGACCCGGTGAGCTTAACCAGCCAATAGTGGTTGAAGGAAGACTTCCTCAAGGACCTTACGAGTGCGTGATGAGCGCAGATCCCAAGAAACGTGCTGATATTAGCCTTGGTCAACAGATTGAGCTGCCTGACACTTCAAACGGCGTTCATTTAAAGGGTGGTTCGTACACGGTTGTTGGTTTTGTAAATGCGCCAACGTATCCGTATGTAAGCAATTTTGGCACCACATCGTTAGGCAACGGTATTGTCCAGCAATTTGTGTATGTTACTGAAGAAGCTTTTGCAAACGATGACCCCTATACCGAAGCGTATCTAACGGTTCAGGGTGCTACCGGCTATAAAAGCGGCTCATCAGACTATCAGAGTGCCGTTGATAGCGTTGCAGAACGCATTTCGCAGATGAATCCGTCACTTGCTTCACTTCGTTTGCAAGAGCTCAAAGATGACGCTCAGACTCAAGTTGATGAGGCTCGTCAAAAGCTGGAGCAATCAAGGCAGGAAGCCGCAGATAAACTAGGGGATGCTCAAAAGAAGCTTGATGACGCGGAAGCGCAGATTTCCGCTCAACAGCAAAAACTGGCTGATGGTCAGCGTCAATATGATGCGGGACGTCAGCAGCTTACAGCTTCGCGCTACAGTGCTGAGCAGCAATTTGCCCAAGCGGAAGCTCAGATTACTGCCTCAGAGGCTCAGATAGCTCAGGGTACAGCCGAGCTCAGTGCAGGAGAGGCCCAGTATCAGGCTGGTCTTGCTGCCTATAATGCAGGACAAGCAACGTTTACACAGCAAAAGAGTGCGTTTGAAGCGGGTAGAGATGCGTATCTTGCGGGGCTTGCTGCGCAAGGTATCACCGCTTCAAGTCTTGAAGAAGCGCAGCAACGGCTCAGCGCTTTAGGTCTGGCAACTACGCAAGTAGACGCCCTTCTCGCCACACAAGCGCAGATTACGGCTGCAGAGACAGAATTGGCTACCCAGCAGCAGACTCTTGCGGCTGCGAGGGAAGAGCTTGATCAGCGCACAGCTCAACTACATGAGGCAGAGTCACAAGTGGCTCAGGCGCGTCAGGATTTGGCAGAGGCGAGAAGTGCTACTGCAGATCAGCTGTCTGCGGCTCAAGAAAAACTTGCTGCGTCGCTTAGTCGCCTGAGCGCAGGACAAACAGCCCTTCAAAGTGCAGAAGCTCAGACTAACGAGGGAAGACAGAGTCTTGAGGAGCAACGCACTGAGGTCGAGAAACAACTTGCTGACGGTCAGAAAGAGCTTGATGAAGCTCAAAAGAAGATTGATGAACTTAAAGAGCCTGATGTGTATGTACTTGATCGCACAAAAGAGATTGGTGTTGCAGCTTATCAAGCAGACTCTGAGCGTATCAATGATATTGCTAATGTATTCCCGCTGATGTTCTTCTTGGTTGCAGCTCTGGTTTCACTTACCAGTATGACGCGTATGGTTTCTGAAGAGCGTACGCTTATTGGTGTTCATAAAGCGCTTGGTTATTCAACCGCTCAGATTGCGGCAAAGTACCTGTTATATGCCTTGCTCGCCTCACTTTTGGGTGCCGTTATTGGCATAGCATGTTTAAGTCAAGTGTTGCCAGGCGTTATCATCTCTGCATACGGGTCAATTTATACCATCCCAAATGGGGGAGCTCCTTATTCTATTCAGCTTGATAGTGCGCTACTCTCTGGACTTTCCGGTATAGGCATCACGCTTCTTTCAACCATGGCTGCCGTTTTATCCTCATTGAAAGAAGAGCCATCTAGCCTCATGCTTCCAAAAGCTCCAAAAGCGGGCTCAAAGATTTTGCTTGAGCGCGTTGAGCCTCTATGGTCCAGATTGTCTTTCTCGTGGAAAGTTACCATCAGAAACCTTGTCCGCTATAAGCGACGCTTGATTATGACGCTGGTAGGAATTGCCGGATGTACTGCGCTTTTATTGGTGGCTTTTGGTCTTAGAGATTCCATTAGCGACATCATTGATAACCAATGGCCAACTATCTCGCATTATGACTACATAGTGGGAATGACCTCTGATGTTTCTGAGGAAGAAGCAGATCAGATTAATGCAGAGCTTAATCAGGTGGGTGCTACAAATATCCGCCGCATAACCAGAGAAAACGTTCTTCTTGAGTCTTCTACACAAAAAGCGGGCTCACTGACAAGAACAACTATTATGACCAGCAATTCTCTTCAAGACCTCACGGGCTTAGCTATCCTGCGCAATCGTCTTTCTGGCCAAGCAACAGAGCTTGGAGAAGATTCGGTTGTAATTACAGAAAAGCTTGCAAAACGACTGAGTGTAGGCGTGGGAGATACCATTCAGGTCTATGCTCAAGACAGAATCGGAAACGCTTCAGGTGAGCCAAGTACGCTAACTATTACAGGAGTTGCCGAGAATTACGTTGGGTCGTATCTGTATGTGGGACCTTCTGCATGGCATTCTTTGGGTATTCAAGACGACGCCACGGATGGCTGGTATGCAACGCTTCCTGAAGATCAAACAACAAGAGATGCGTTTGGAGAAAAGCTTATTAACCAGGCAGGAGTTGCAACAGTAGATGACGTCAATGAGGCTATTCATACCTACAAAGAATCACTTGCTGTAGTTAATCGCGTGGTAGCCATTCTTATTGTGGCCGCAGCTCTGTTGGCTTTTATCGTCTTGTATAACCTCACTAATATCAATATTGAAGAGCGCATTAGAGAGATTGCCAGCCTCAAAGTACTTGGATTTACACGACACGAGGTTGATGCTTACGTTTTTAGAGAGATTGCTTTGCTAGCCGTCTTTGGAGCGCTCTTTGGACTTGTTCTAGGAACATATCTTGAGGGATTTGTAGTTCAGACTGCTGAGATTGATCTTGTTATGTTTGGTCGTGCTATTCATGCACCAAGTTATTGGTTTGCCTTTGGACTCACGCTTGTTTTCTCGCTGTTAGTCTATGTTGCCATGCGGCCAAAGCTCAAAAATATTGATATGGTGGAGAGCTTGAAGAGCGTTGAGTAGGCATCTTTTGCACGCCCCAGGAAGGCACATTTTAGATAAGATAGAAGATAGTTGAGATTGCTTATTTATAAGGAGTTGGTATGCCTAAGGTTTCTTTTGTAATTCCTGCATACAACATCGAATCGTACATTGGGCGTTGTATTCAAAGCGTAAAGAATCAGACGTTTGGTGATTTTGAAGCAATTATTGTTGATGACGCCTCAACAGATTCCACTCCAGAGAAAATCGTAGAAGCAGTAGGGGATGACTCTAGGTTTAAGGTTGTCACTCATGCAACTAATCAAGGCCTTCATCTTGCACGTAAAACTGCTGCAGCTCATACAAAAGGCGAGTGGGTCTTTTGCCTAGATGGTGATGATGAGGTCACTCCTGACTTTCTTGAGCAGGTAGTTGCGCGTATTGATCAGAACCCTGTTGACATTCTCCACCTGGGCATTACCGTTATTCCAGAAAATGGTGTTGACCCAGCTGATGCAAAGTCTTTTGAGAACTACATTAACCAACAATCAGACTTTACTCAGGGTGACGATATCCTTCGCATTATTTATGATGAGGGCTATGGGCAGAAGCTTGATTGGCGCGCTACGCAACGCTTGTATCGCGGAGAGCTTTTCCGCTCTGCCTTTGCAGAGATGACTTCGGAGCGCCTGGTAAGAGCAGAAGATGCCTATGAGGTATTTATCCTGGCAGATAAGGCTCAGACTGCCGATGGTTTTGAGTCTTGCAGAGGCTTTTTGTACCACTATGGCATCGGAGTAACTGGTGCTTCTCGTATTTCTTTAGATAAGTTCGGAGAGTTCTGCTATCAGTTCTTAGACAACATTGATCAAGTAGAACTTTATATTGGCAAGACAGATACTATTGCTCATCTTAATTCGTTTAGGGGTATGAAGCATAGATTGCTGGAGCTTTTGAGTGCTGAGTGGAGATTCCGTCTTGCTCCTGAAGATCAAGAGGCTGCTCTTGAGCCGTTTGCCATTCTCTTTGGACCATCAGTAGCAGCTCGAGAGCTCTATCGCTTTGTAAGGGATATTGCTTACGAGGCTATTGCTACTGGAACCGAGCTTCCAGAAGACAGTGATGCCTATCGCTACAGGACGTATGCAAAGAAATATGCTGCTCTCATGCATCAGGATGAGGGACTGTCGTTTGATAGGGCAGTTCGCATGAAACAGATTGCCGATGAGCACATGGAATATCTAGAAAGAAAGCACATGGTAAAGATGTTTGAGCAGCAGCCTATTCGCATTCTTATCACTTCTCATAAAGATGTTGATGTTCCCGCAAGCAACTACCTTCAGCCTATTCAGGTAGGACCAGGTCAGAAGAGTAATCGCTTTACGTATATGCTCCATGACGATGAGGGCGATACCATTACCGAGAAAAACCCCATGTACTGTGAGATGACTACACAGTATTGGGCATGGAAGAACATCACCAATGCTCGCTATGTTGGCTTTGGTCATTATCGTCGCTACTTCAACTTTACCGATACGGTTTATCCAGAAAATCCGTTTGGTGAGGTTATGGATGACTTCATTGATGAAGACGCCATCAAGAAATATGGTCTTGATGATCAGACCATTGCCCAGTGCATTGAGGGCTATGACCTCATTACTACTGGGGTAAAGGATATTCGCAAATTCCCTGGAAGCGCTAATACACCTCTTGAGCAGTACCATTCCGCTCCGCTGCTTCATCCAAAGGATATGGATACTATGGCTGCGCTTATTATTGAGCGTCACCCAGAGTATGCAGAGGATGTAAACGCTTTTCTCAACGGTCATCAACAATGCTTCTGCAACATGTACATCATGCGCAAAGAGCTCTTTGATCGCTATGCAGCATGGGTATTCCCACTTGTTGACGAGTGGACTGCTCGCACTGATATGTCTACGTACAGCAAAGAGGCCCTAAGAACTCCAGGTCATCTGACTGAGCGTCTCTTTAATATCTGGCGTATGCATATGCTTCGTACAGAGGGCAAAAACTGGAAGGTAAAAGAGCTCCAGTGCGTTCACTTTACCAATCCAGAGCCTCGTCAGAAGTTCATTCCTCTCTTTGAAGAGAAGCCTGAGATTGCAAGCCAGAACGTTGTTCCTGTTGTCTTTGCAGCAGATAATAACTACGTTCCAATTCTTACCTGCGCTATGGGTTCAATGCTTGAAAACGCCGACCCTAGCCGCTTCTACGACGTAGTTGTCCTTAACACCAATATTGGCGGCTCAAAGCAGGAGATGGTTAAGAAGTACTTCTCGCGCTATAAGAATGCTCGTATTACGTTCTATAACGTGTGGCGTATGGTTAAAGACTACAAGCTAGATACTAATAATGCTCACATTAGTGTGGAGACATACTTCCGTTTCTTGGCTCAAGACATTCTTTCTGGTTACGATAAGGTTGTCTATCTTGACTCTGACCTTGTGGTTAACGGTAATGTTGCTGAACTGTATGATGTAAGAATGGGCAACAATCTTATTGCCGCAACGCTTGATATTGATTATCTGGCAAACCTTAACATCCGCGGTGGAGACCGTATGAAGTACAGCCTTGACGTCCTTAACCTCAAGAATCCTTATGCGTACTTCCAGGCGGGAGTTATGGTCTTTAATACCGCTGAACTGCGCCGCTATCACACTGTTCCAGAATGGTTGCGCATTGCATCCAATCCAATCTTTATCTACAACGATCAAGATATTCTGAACAGCGAGTGTCAGGGCCGCGTTGTTTATCTCCCTGCTGACTGGAACGTGACACATAACATTTTTGGACGTGCCGAGAAACTCTATCCAATGGCACCAAATAGCGTCTTTGATGACTATCAGGCAGCACGTCGTGCCCCAAAGATTGTTCACTTTGCTGGTGCTATTAAGCCTTGGCAGAACGCCAGTTGCGACATGGCTTCCTATTTCTGGAAGTACGCGCGCAACACTCCGTTCTACGAGGTTATTATTCAGGACATGGTGCCAGGCGCTAGAAATGACTCCGACGTCACAGAGTTCCACGAGCGCGCGCTTTCTGATGCAAGTCCTCTGCGCAAGATTATTGACCCCATTGCACCATATGGCAGCGCAAGGCGAGAAGCCCTTAAGGCCCTTGGTAGAACCTTAAGAGGACGCAAATAAATACCTGGTAGGTGCAAGATTTCTTGCACCTACGTTTTTATGTTTGGAGTAGTAATGGCAGTACTTTCGCCAAAAGATATTGCTCGTGCGGCAGAGCTCAATAGAATCTTGAACCATGCGGCATATGCCTACTATGCCCTTGATAATCCAGAGCTTACTGACGCTGAGTTTGACCGCCTTCTTATTGAGCTTCAGCAGCTTGAGGCAGCATATCCAGAGCTTGTAACTGAGGATAGCTATACCCAGCGCGTAGGTGGTTACGTTTCTGAGCAGTTTGAGCCTGTCCAGCATGCCGCTCGCATGTATTCCATGGACGACGCCATGAACTTAGAGGAGTTGGATGCATGGCTTTCCAGGACTGATGAGGCTCTTGGTGCGTCACCTACAAACCCTGTGGCATATACCTGCGAGCTTAAGATTGACGGCTTAGGTGTTGCGCTCACGTATCGTGACGGACAGTTTGTACGCGCTGCTACACGAGGTGACGGAAGCACGGGAGAAAACGTTACAGCAAACGTATTGACTATCTCTGATGTTCCACGAGAGCTTGCACTTGCTGGTCTAGAGCAGGTTGAAAATAGGGGCCTTAACCAGAGCATTGAGGTGCGCGGTGAGGTCTATATGCCAAAGCATTCCTTCATTCGTTTGAATGAGGATGCAGATGCTGCTGGTAAACAGCCTTTTGCTAACCCTAGAAATGCAGCTGCTGGATCTTTGCGTCAGAAGGATCCAAAGATTACCGCTCATCGAGACCTCGAGACCTTTATCTACGCAGTGGCCGATGAGGGTCCTCTTGACGTTCACAGTCAGTGGGAGTTCTTAAACTGGCTTCGTAGCTGCGGCTTTAATGTTAATCCTCATGCTCGCCGTTGCCTGAGTGCTCAGGAAGTTCACGATTTCTGTGCGCAAGCTCTTGAGCAGCGAGGAGACCTTAACTACGACATTGATGGCGTGGTGGTAAAGGTTGACTCTTTTGCCAGCCAGGAAGCTCTAGGATTTACTTCTCGCGCTCCTCGTTGGGCTATTGCATTTAAGTTCCCACCAGAGGAAAAGCAGACCGTTTTGCGAGAAATTCGTATTCAGGTTGGTCGTACGGGCGTGCTTACTCCTGTTGCTGAGTTTGATCCCGTTACTGTTGCGGGTTCTACCATTGCGCGCGCAACCCTCCACAACCTTGATGAGATTCGTCGTAAAAATGTGCGCGAGGGCGACACCATCATTGTCCACAAGGCAGGAGATGTTATTCCAGAGGTCGTTGGACCAGTTTTGAGTCTTCGACCTGCAGATGCTGTTGAGTTCCAGATGCCAACTACCTGTCCAAGTTGTGGCAGCCCTGTTATTCAGGAAGAAGGAGAAGTGGCTTTTCGCTGTGTCTCTATTGATTGTCCTGCTCAGGCAGTTGAACGCCTGATTCACTGGGGCAGCCGTAAGGCCATGGACATTGACGGCCTTGGTGACGAGCTTATTAATCGTATGGTTGAAGAGGGCGTCCTCTCTGACGTTGCTGATTTCTACGACAAACTCACTGAAGAAACGCTGGCAAGCATGCCTACAGGTCGTGTTTACGATACTGATACTGCAGATCACCTTTCTGGCGATAGTATTCCTGTGGGTCACACTATTGCTAAGAAAGTTATGGCAAAGGTTGAGGAATCAAAGACGCGTGGTCTTGGACGCGTGCTCTTTGGTATTGGCATGAGGCACGTTGGTGCTAACGTCGCAGAGCTGCTTGCCCAAGAATTTGGCTCCATTCAGGCGCTTGCTACAGCTCCTGTCGAGAAGATCGCTGAAATCCCAGGTATTGGCCCTAAGATTGCAGAATCTGTACACGAGTTCTTCTCGATACCAGAAAATGTTGCCGTTATTGAGCGTCTCCGTCAGGCAGGCGTAGTGCTTGAGGAAGAGAAGGCAGAAAATAAGCTTCCTCAGACTCTTGCTGGACTTACGTTTGTTTTAACGGGAACTCTTGAACACTTCACACGTGATGAGGCTGGTGCCCAGCTCAAAGCTATGGGTGCAAAGGTTTCCGGCTCTGTATCTAAGAAGACAAGCTTTGTAGTAGCAGGAGAAGCCGCGGGATCTAAGCTTACAAAGGCTGAGAGCTTGGGTGTTCCCGTACTTGATGAGGCTGCACTTCAGCAAATTCTTGAAACAGGACAGGTACCTGCATAAATGTACATGTTCAGTAACAAAGTGGTGATTTATGATGTGACCCCCAAAAGTTAGACTTTTTTAGCGTAGCAGTTTATATGGCTGCTA
>CABSWT010000001.1:0-137546 GCA_902481575.1 uncultured Atopobium sp. | reverse complement strand
TTAAACCACATGCTCCACCGCTTGTGCGGGTCCCCGTCAATTCCTTTGAGTTTCATTCTTGCGAACGTACTCCCCAGGTGGAATACTTAATGCGTTTGCTTGCGGCACCGAAGAGTTTACCTCCCCGACACCAAGTATTCATCGTTTACTGCGTGGACTACCAGGGTATCTAATCCTGTTTGCTCCCCACGCCTTCGAGCCTCAACGTCAGTTGTCGTCCAGTAAGCCGCCTTCGCCTCCGGTGTTCCTCCTAATATCTACGCATTTCACCGCTACACTAGGAATTCCGCTTACCCCTCCGACACTCAAGCCAAACAGTTTCCAAAGCAATTCATGGGTTGAGCCCATGCATTTCACTTCAGACTTGCTTCGCCGTCTGCGCTCCCTTTACACCCAGTAAATCCGGATAACGCTTGCCCCCTACGTATTACCGCGGCTGCTGGCACGTAGTTAGCCGGGGCTTCTTCTGCAGGTACCGTCACTTTCGCCTCGTCCCTGCTGAAAGCGGTTTACAACCCGAAGGCCTTCATCCCGCACGCGGCGTCGCTGCATCAGGCTTTCGCCCATTGTGCAAGATTCCCCACTGCTGCCTCCCGTAGGAGTCTGGGCCGTGTCTCAGTCCCAATCTGGCTGGTCGGTCTCTCAACCCAGCTACCCATCATTGCCTTGGTAGGCCGTTACCCCACCAACAAGCTAACAGGCCGCGGGCCCATCCCTCTCCGCCGGAGCTTTCTCGAGTCTTCCATGCGGAAGTCCCGAAGTATTCGGTATTATCCACGGTTTCCCGTGGCTATCCCAATGAGAGGGGCAGGTTGCCCACGTGTTACTCAGCCGTTCGCCACTTTATACACACCCGAAGGTGCTTTAATCGTTCGACTTGCATGTGTTAGGCGCGCCGCCAGCGTTCATCCTGAGCCAGGATCGAACTCTCCATTCAAAATTAAACTGACTAAAAGTCAGTACAATTTAAAGTTGAGTTGAATCCACGTCTCTAAAATCCCGCTGATCTCGGATTCGCTGAAATTATGAATTGACTATTGAACAAAATGTTCAAATTCGAATTTCGCTTGTCTGTCTTTGCTGATCTTTCGATCGCAGTATCCGGTTTTCAAGGTTCGCTGCGCTGCGATTTCACATTGCGTGGTGCGCGGCGCGGGGAATAACTATACGCACTTACGACTCGTTTGTGAAGATGATTTTGTATCTTCTTAATTCCTCCACAATTTCTACACAATTCGTAGTCTTTAGTGAACTGGTGCGTATATTGGGCACTAAATTCTCTTTGTCGTCTAGTAGCGACACTTTATTTTTCAACTATATATAGTGTTGTCATTTTTACGATGTCTTTATTTTCTTTTTACGTTGTCTTGACGCGCGTTATTACGTTGTCTTGTCGCACTTTTTTGCGCGTCTTAATGAGGCTAAATTTCGTCTTTTACAATCTGGCAAGCTGCATCAAGAAGTTGATCGCGAAGTGTCTCGTTAGCGGCCTCAGAATACACGCGTACCAGCGCATCCATACGAGAAGGACGAATGAGCACCCAAGAATCGTCTTTAAACTGAAGCTTAAGGCCATCGGCATGGCTTACCGAAACAGGCACTTTACCTGCAACGTTTTCTGGATTGAGGCCTGGAAGGATGTTTCTGAACGCCTGGGTAGCTGCAGCATCAAGTCGTACTCCTCGCCTGCTATAGCACATGCGACCCAGCTCAGCCTCATCCTCAGCAACAAGCTGTGCAAGCGATTTGTGGGTGTACGCAAGCATTTCCACGACGAGCAGGGCCACAAGCAGGCCGTCTCGCTCCAAAAGGTGGCTTGGAATACAGATTCCGCCATACTCCTCTGCGGCGAGAAGAACGTCTCCTTGCTCAATCTCTGAATAGAGTCGAGCAAATCCAACGGGCACGCTTGCGGATTCCAGCCCAAGATGAGCTGCTTGCCTGGACACTGTTGCGGAACAGGTTAACGTAGAAACAACTCGACCAGTTTGCTTGCGGTTTTGTACAAGATGGCGTGTGATAAGCGGAATAAGCTCGTGTGGACTAAGAAGTCGGCCGGTTTCATCTACGGCAGCAGCGCGGTCTCCGTCACAATCAAGCAAAAGGCCCAGCTGTGCATGGCGGCTTACCACCATCGAAGAGCACTCATCAGCCCAAGGGTCCGCTGGTTGTGGGTGAATGCCACCAAAATCCCTGACAGGACCTTGGTGCATCTGGTGTACAACACATCCAGCTGCGGAAAGTACGTCAGCAAGCAGGTCTGTTGCTGCACCATACATAGGGTCAACTACCACGCTCGGGCGTAGCTCTTTAATAACAGACACATTAATCTGATTAAGCAGCGCACTTTTATAAGGCGTCACAATATCTGTTGTGGTAAAAGTTCCACGCTGATCTGTTGGCTCAAGCGGCGTTGCGGATTCCACGCGCTGGAGAAAATCGCGAGAAACAGGGCCTCCATTAGCAGCGCGAATAATCATGCCGCAATATTCGCAGGAAAGCTCAGTTGCAGAAATAATGAGGCCACCAGCTACATTTTTATGATGTGCGCAGGCCCAGCAAACAGATGGAGTTGGGCAAAAAGTCTCGGACACACGCACGTCTAAACCAAAGGAAGCCAATGTTGCAGCGGCTTCAAGAGCAGACGAATCTGCTTCAAAGCGTGTGTCAAAGCCGACAAATACAATACCGCCAGGCAGCTCCTGTGACCAAACAGTACCAAGGGCCTCTGCAAGTCTAACTACATTATCCCTGGTAAAGCCTTTATCATAGCGGGCTTGCCAGCCATCGCTGCCAAAACGGAGTATGTCGGGTCTTTTATCCAATGCGGTTGGCATAGCTGCCGAGCGCCTCTTTAAATGCTGCTGCAGAGCTCTGATCAGAGAGTGCCATACGAGCATTAGTTGCTGCCCAAGCTGCAGGAGTACCGGTATCGCAACCCTCTTCCGCGTCGATTACCAGCGCATACATCTCTTCCTCAGCAAGCAGGCGCTCCATTGCATCTGTCAGCTGAATCTCGTTGCCGGCGCCAGGACCCTGAGTTGCCAGGAGCTCCATAATCTTTGGAGAAAGCAGGTAACGACCAACAATAAACAGGTGAGAAGGTGCGTCCTCTGGACGAGGCTTCTCGACAAGGCCTGTTACCTTCCAAATAGCACCCTCACCCTCAGAGTTGCCTGAAGGAGAAGAGATACACTCACCTGCGATAATACCGTAGCGATTCACCTGATCTGCAGGAACTGGAGCAACTGCAATGACGGAAGCGCCGTTGTGCTGCTTGGAAATCTCCGCCATGCGGATGCACATCTGGCGGTCTGGGACAAAGTAATCGCCGAGAAGAACAAAGAATGGCTGGTCGCCTACGCCGTCTGCGGCACACAGTACTGCATGGCCAAGGCCGCGAGGATTGTCCTGATAGGTAAAGGAAACAGGGAGCGCAGAAGCTGCATGGACCTTATCGGCAAGGTCTTGCTTTCCACGAGAAGAAAGGTCTGACTCAAACTTCTGGTCTTCAGCAAAGTATGTTTCAATCTGTGGCTTCTCGCGAGAATTGATGATGATTACCTCATCGACCTCTTCTGGCTCAAGAGCCTCTTCTACTACGTACTGGATGACGGGCTTATCCAAAACAGGCAACAGCTCTTTAGGGGTTACCTTTGTTGCAGGTAGAAAACGCGTACCTAGACCTGCTGCTGGGATAATTGCCTTCATGTGTTTACCTTTCACCTATGAGCCCTGTTGGCTCTGCACACCTAACGTGCGCTTGTAAGAATGACGGTTTTGCCGCCGATAAACTCAAATGACAGGCGCTTTTGTACGTACCTAGCTTGCATAAGCGCCAGGTTACGTTACTTGCTTGGAATCTCAATTCCACGCTTCTCAAGGAATTCAATGAGCTTGGCCAGCGTGTCTACAGAAAGCGAGTGCTCCATAAGGCAAGCCTCTGCGTCTGCAGTTTCTGTGTCTACACCCAAATCCTCCTCAAGGAAGGTGCGAAGCGCACGGTGAGCACGCCATGTGGTACGGGCGTTTGCCTCGCCTTCTTTGGTCAGCGTGACACGACCATAACGGCTCTGCTCAACCATGTCCTGCTCTTTAAGCTGGGATAGTGCCTTGTTGACGCTTGCCTTGGAAACATCAAGGCTCTCGGCAATATCAACGGAGCGGACGCTCTTATCGTCATCTGGCTGCTCAAGTGCAATGCGATAAATTGCCTCGAGATAGTCCTCGCCGGCTTTTGTCAGTGTGTGGTCGTTTTGTACGTTATCGTTGGCCATAAATCTCCTCCGACGACTGCTTGACAGTCTTTTTCATGCAAAATCAGTTGCGCTACGCAACGAAAATATTTCTAACACTTGCATGATACCCAAAAACGGCGCTTAGTTTTACTGGCGAGAAGAGCTGTTTGAAGATTCTGAGGACTCTTCTGAGCTTTTCTCGGCAGCCTCAGCATTTGCCTCGGCATCTGTTTGTCCGTTTAAGCTAGACGGATCGTCTCCTACATCAATTACTTTCATCATCTTTGCAAGTGCATCTTCATCTGCGATGACATACGACTGACCGTCAATTTCTGTTCCCTCGGATGGTACGTATGCCGTATAGATATCCTTATCAGTGTTCATGCCAATCATCTGAGTGCCCAAAGAAATAATGTCTGAGACAGAGAGATCAGTAATAACCATGCTTGCCGTTGAATTGACAGTATTTGCAATGGCTACAGGGTCTCCTGTGTTCAGAATCTGAGCAATCATAGCCTTGATGAAGGTTCTCTGATGGCGCATGCGGGTGTAATCGCTGTCTGCAAAAGCGTAGCGAACACGAGTAAAGAAGAGTGCCTGAGCACCGTTCAGTTTCTGAACACCGGGGTACAGTTCAACAACGTCGCTGAAGTTCTCTGTATCACGCATGTACTGCTCAACGTTTACGGTTACGCCACCAAGAGCATCGGTAATGCCTGCGAGACCATCAAAGTTGACCTCTGCATAGTGGGCAATATGTACGCCGCACAGTTCATTTACAGCTTGTACCATGCCATTTGCGCCGTCATAGTAGTGGACAGCGTTAATCTTCATGTAAGAACCCTTCCACAAGACACGGGTATCTCGTGGAATAGAAAGCATGGTCACACGCTTATGGATAGGGTCAACGCGCGCCAAAATAATGGAATCCGCACGATATTCAGTCTCGCCAGGTCGACCGTCGGTTCCTAGAAGCAGCATATAATAGGGGTCGCTTGGTGCAGAAGGCTCCTGAAGCGTCTGACGAAGCTCAGCAGTAATGACCTGTGAGTTATTGAGCTGTGCCTGAACGCTTGCATACCAGATACCTGCGCCCACCACAGCGGCAACAAAAACAGCAGCAAGAACGCCCAGAAGCGACCTGACTACCATCTGCTTTCTGAAGACACGCTTACGACGCTTGTGGTAGCCCTCTGCCTGCGTGCGACTAAAAGGAGAAGTGCCAGCTGCGGTGCCTTGACCTGCGGTACCCTGAGCTACAGCGCCCTGACCTGCGACGCCCTGCGAAGTATGAGCGACGGCGTTAGGTGCAGTGCCCTGTGCGCTACCACCCGCAGCAGTATTTTGTGCAGCATCAGCCGAAGCGTCCTGTGAGGCGCTGTTGTCTAGCAGTTTGGCATGCTTTGGTTTAGTTGACACAAACTATCCTTCGATAAAGTCGTCGTCTGGAATGGTAGTGCGCTGAGCATCGGCTCCCAACGCGACGAGTTTCTCGACGAATCCCTCGTAACCGCGGTCAATGTGATGGATGGCAGAAACGATTGTTTCTCCCTCGGCCACAAGACCAGCCATAACAAGCGCAGCTCCGCCTCGAAGATCTGGGGACTTGACCTGCGCACCTTCAAGCTCGGAGACGCCGCGGACAATAGCGTGGTGACCCTCGATGGTGATGTCAGCTCCCATGCGGGAAAGCTCGGAGGCCAACATAAAGCGGTTCTCAAAGACGTTTTCTGTAATGATGCAGGTACCCTTAGCCAGAGCAAGCAGCGTCATGGTCTGTGCCTGCATGTCTGTTGGAAAACCCGGGAATGGCAGCGTCTGGATATCGATAGCTTTAAGATCTTGCTGGCGAGAAGCCCTTGCCCACCTATCTCCGGTCTCGATGGTAATGCCCATCTGCTCATACTTCTTAAGTACCAGGCCAAGGTGATTTGGCTCGAAGCCGTGAACAGTAATAGGCTCACCAGTAAGCGCGCCAATAGCCAGGAAGGTACCAGCCTCAATGCGGTCGCCGACAACTTCATGCTCAACAGGATGCAGCTCTGTAACGCCGTGAATCTCAATAACAGGAGATCCGGCACCCTGAATGTTGGCACCCATTTTGTTGAGCATAGTAGCAAGGTCAACAATTTCTGGCTCACGAGCTGCGTTATCAATGACCGTTACACCCTTGGCAAAAACTGATGCCATCATCAGGTTCTCTGTTGCACCAACGGAAGCAAAGGCTAAAGAAACGGTCTCGCCGGTTATGCCGTGAGGAGCGCTTGCGTGAATATTGCCGTGCTCAACCTTAAATTCAACACCCAAAGCCTCGAGGCCCAGGATGTGCATGTCAATTTTGCGAGCACCGATATTACAACCGCCTGGCATCGCCACAACAGCCTTGCCAAAACGAGAAATAAGGGGACCCAAAACAGCAGTTGATGCACGCATCTGTGCAACAAGACTGTAAGGAGTCTCCCAGCTTGTAATATCTGTGGTATCAATTTTGAGCTCGTGAAGACCAACGACTTCAATGCGAGCGCCTAACGTCTTGAGCACCTTGCCCATGACGTGAACGTCTGCAATATTAGGAACGTTAGTGAGTGTAGTAACACCAGGAGCCATGATGGTTGCAGCCATCAATTTGAGGGCAGAGTTTTTTGCACCCTCTACAGTGACCTCTCCTGTGACAGAACGGCCACCTACTACTTTTATGACGTCCATAAACCTCCGAAAACGACAGTGAGAGAATTTTACTCCTCAACCACTTGCTTCAGAAGTAGATTACACCAGTCTATCTTTTTTTCGTAGTAGGCACGACGATTATCGTCTTCTGGAAGAGAAAGCATCTGGTCAATGACGTCATCTCTTGTCTCGCGCACAACATCTGCATCAATGTCATCAACGCGACGAGCATGATCTGCCAAGATAATGACTCCTGTTGGATCGATTTCTGCGTATCCACCAGAAATCACTATCTTGGTCATAGATTCTTCATTCTCTGGATGAGGCATGTGCAGTCTTACAACACCATCGCCAAGCGCAATGATTTCTGGTGCGTGGCCTGGCCACACACCATACTCTCCATCTGCTGAAGCAAGAATCAGACTTTCAACGGTTCCTTCGTAAAGGAGCTTATCTGGTCTGACAAACTGACAAGTCAACTCAGCCATGAGAAATCCTAGTTCTGTGAGCTATCCGAAGCGGACATCTTTGCAGCGCGCTCGCGAACATCTTCGATGGTGCCTGCAAAACGGAATGCCTGCTCAGGAAGGTCATCGCACTTACCGTCAATAATCTCTGCAAACGAGCGGACAGTCTCCTCAACGGTGCAGTACACACCAGGGTTACCAGTGAACTTCTCGGCAACGTGGAATGACTGAGAGAGGAACTGCTGAATCTTACGGGCGCGAGCAACGGTGCGCTGCTGCTCCTCAGAAAGCTCGTCCATACCCAGAATTGCAATGATGTCCTGAAGGTCGGAGTACTCCTGCAGGGTCTCCTGAACTGCCATAGCAACGCGGTAGTGCTCTGAACCAACAATGGATGGATCAAGAGCAGAACTGGAGCTGGCCAGAGGGTCAACTGCTGGGTAAATACCAAGCTCGGTAATAGCACGAGAAAGAACGGTAGTTGCATCCAAGTGCGTAAAGGTTGTAGCAGGAGCAGGGTCAGTAAGGTCGTCTGCAGGGACGTAAACTGCCTGTACGGAAGTAATAGAACCTTCCTTGGTGGAAGTAATACGCTCCTGAAGCTCGCCCATCTCTGTAGCCAGGGTTGGCTGGTAACCAACTGCGGAAGGCATACGACCAAGAAGTGCGGAAACCTCAGAACCTGCCTGAGAGAAGCGGAAGATGTTGTCGATGAACAACAGAACATCCTGGCCCTGATCACGGAAGTACTCTGCAGTAGTAAGGCCTGCAAGAGCAACACGCATACGAGCTCCTGGTGGCTCGTTCATCTGACCGTAGACTAGGCAGGTCTTGTTAATAACGCCGGACTCAGTCATCTCGAGGAAGAGGTCGGTACCCTCACGAGTACGCTCTCCAACGCCGGTGAATACGGAAGTACCACCATGCTGCTGAGCCAGGTTGTTAATAAGCTCCTGAATCAGAACGGTCTTACCAACGCCAGCGCCACCAAAGAGGCCAGTCTTTCCGCCTCGAACATAAGGCTCGAGAAGATCGATTGCCTTGATGCCTGTCTCAAAAATCTCTGTCTCAGTAGTGAGCTCTTCAAAGAGAGGTGCTGGGTGGTGAATTGGATAATACTCAACGTCTTCAGGAATTTCTCCACCATCAACTGGCTGACCCATAACGTTCCAGACGCGGCCCAGCGTAGATTTGCCTACTGGCATCATCATTGGCTTGCCGGTGTCCTTAACGCGAAGGTTACGCTGAAGACCATCGGTTGACGACATAGCGACGGTACGAACAACACCACCGGGAAGCTGAGACTCAACCTCAAGAACGGTGCTGACGTGACCAACAGGCGTGTCATCCTCTACCGTCAGTGCGGTATAGATGCTTGGAACAGGTCCGTCGAACTTAACGTCGACAACTGGTCCAACTACGCGAACGATTACGCCATCGTCAACGTGCTGATTGCGCTTGTTGAGAATAGCTTCCTCAAAGGAAGAAGTCTCTACTTGCATATCTGACATTACATATCCTCCAATGCTGCAGCACCACCGATAATCTCATTGAGCTCAGTGGTAATTGCGCCCTGGCGTTCGCGATTGTACGTACGGCTAAGAGCGCCTAAGACGTTCTCAGCATTATCAGTTGCAGACTGCATTGCACGACGGCGTGCACCATGCTCGGCTGCAGCAGAATCAAGAAGTGCGTGGAAGATGACCGTCTTGATATAAGCGGGCATCAACGAATCAAGTACCTGAGAAGCAGATGGCGAGAATTGATATTCGCTCTTGTTATACGTCTTCACCTGTGAGAGGGCTTCTTCGGTACGTGGTTTATTAGGAATCGTGAGTTTATCGCGCGAAATAGGAAGAAGTTGCTCTGTAACCTGCTCTTGGTCAACACGGTTCTTTGCATGCCAGTACTTGATTACGACACGATCAATCTTACCCTTGATATAGCCATCCATGATATAGGAGGCAATACGATCAGCCTGGTCTGCTGTAGGCTCAGAGGAAATGCCTACATAAGACATGGTGGGCTTGATATTTCTATACGTAAAGTACTCAGTTGGCTTGCGTCCGCAAGTAATTATCTCGGACGACACACCCTTAGCCTTAAGACGTGCCATCTCATGCTCAACCTCGCGCTGAGGCAAGATGTTAAATCCGCCTGCAAGTCCGCGGTCAGATGCGATGACTAAGAACAGCACGTTCTTCTCGACTTTATGTGTAGCAAGAAGAGGCTGTTTCTTAGGATTAAAGCCAGCGCCTGCTACATTTGCAAGCATAAGGGTAATAGCTTCCTTATATGGCGAAGCAGCCTCGGCCCTATCAAGTGCCTTGCGGACACGCGCTGTCGAAATCATCGACATCGTGCGCGTAATCTGCATGGTGCTCCTGATGGAGCTCATACGCCTCGATATTTCGTGAAGGTTCGCCATTGATAATTACTCCTGCAATGAACCCTGGGTTACTGCGTCAAAAGAGCCTGGTGTGTCTGAATTAGCTTCTGCCTCATCCACAACCTTGTTTGGATGCTCTTCCAAGAACTTAGCCTTGAAGTGCTTAATGTGATCACTCAAGCGCTCTGCCTGCTCATCAGAAATCTTTCCGTTGCGCAGAGAGTTGCGGAGCTGTGGGTGATACTCACTCATGTACTGAGCAAGGCCATCACGGAAGAGAGCAACGTTCTCAAGATCAACGTCATCAATGAAGTTCTCTTTTGCAGCGTAAATTGCGCAAATCTGGTCTACTACGTCCAGAGCTGAATAACGTGGCTGCTTGAGAAGCTCCATCATATGAGCACCGTGGTTGAGCTGGTACTGCGTAGTTGCATCCAAGTCGGATCCGAACTGCGAGAATGCCTGCTTCTCACGATAACTTGCAAGGTCCAGACGAAGTGTACCTGCAACCTGCTTCATTGCCTTGACCTGAGCGTCGCCACCAACGCGGGATACAGAAATACCTACGTCGACTGCTGGGCGCTGGCCCTGGAAGAAGAGATTAGACTGCAGATAAATCTGGCCGTCTGTAATGGAAATGACGTTTGTAGGAATGTATGCAGAAACGTCGCCTTCCTGCGTCTCAATAATTGGAAGTGCGGTAAGAGAACCTGCTCCGTTTTCATCGGAGAGCTTACATGCACGCTCCAGCAAGCGTGAGTGCAGGTAGAAAATATCACCAGGATATGCCTCACGTCCTGGTGGACGATGAAGCGTCAGTGACATCTGACGGTATGCAACTGCCTGCTTAGAGAGGTCATCGTAAACAACAAGAACGTGTCCGCCTGGATGGTCTTTGTCAGCAGGCTTGCCGTCCTTATCGTTATACATAAAGAACTCACCAATAGCAGCGCCTGCCATAGGGGCAATGTACTGCATTGGAGCAGAATCGGCTGCGGTAGCTGCAACAATGACGGTCTTGTCAAGAACACCATGGCGGGAAAGAGACTCGCGGATGTTTGCAACTGTAGACGCCTTCTGACCGATGGCGACATAGATACAAACCATATCGGTGTTCTTCTGGTTTACGATTGCGTCAATTGCGATAGCGGTCTTACCGGTCTTACGGTCACCAATGATCAACTCACGCTGACCACGGCCGACAGGAACCATAGCGTCAATTGCCAGAAGTCCAGTCTGAACTGGCTCGCAAACAGGCTGACGCTGCATGATGCCAGGAGCCTTGAACTCAATAGGGCGACGATGTGTAGCGTGGATAGCGCCAAGTCCATCAATAGGCTGGCCCAGTGGGTTAACAACACGACCAAGCATGTCAAAACCAGCTGGAATATCCATGACGCGGCCGGTTGTACGGCACTCGTCGCCTTCCTTAATCTCAGAAACTTCGCCGAACAAAACAGCGCCGACTGAAGTTTCATCAAGGTTCTGAGCAAGACCGAATACGCTGTGGCCCGTAACGGAGCTGGTGAACTCCAGCAACTCGCCTGCCATAGCGCTGCGTAGACCAGCAACACGAGCAATACCGTCTGCCACCTCAATAACAGCAGATACCTCTTGCTGGGATACGGTTGAATTGACCTTAGAAAGGCGCTCTCTAAGCTGTGCCATGACGGCATCTGAGCTTAGTGTTCCTTCCTGTATGGTGGTCTTATCAGTCATTACAATTCACTTTCAACGTGATCTGAAGAGAGCCTACTCTTAATGTGAGTGAGCTGTGTCTTTACCGATGCATCATAACGATGATCACGTGCCTCAACAACAATGCCGCCCAAAATCTTGGGATTAACACGCTCAATGAGATACACCTCAGTGTTGAAGTTCTTCTCGAGCTTCTCGGTGACCTTTGCACGCAACTCATCATCAAGAGGCATTGTAGTAGTTACCGTTACTGTAAGTGTCTTGTCTTCTTCTTCAAGAAGCTCCTGGAACGTAGCGGCAACATCATTGATAAGGTTGACATCCTCACTCGCCTGCATAGCACCAAGAGTCTCAAGAACTTCTGGAGAGAACTTCTTTGCATGCTGAACCTGTACGAGGTCTGCAGTTGCACGACCCTCAGCGCGGCCAGCCTCCAGGAGTGCCCTGGTATAGCCCTCTACTTTTCTGTTCTGATCATCTTTATTAGTGCTCATGTGGAGTGCCTACTTCCGCAAGGTACTTCTCTGCAAGAGCGCGCTGTTGCTCTTCTGTCAATTCATTGCCAATAATTTTTCCCGCAATCTCAACAGAAAGATCAACGACCGAATCTGACAACTCGGCCATGGCATGACGGCGTTCAGATTCAACAGCATCTCTGCCTTTAGTTAAAATCTCAGCGGCTTCAGCCTTTGCTTGCTCAATAATGCGAGAGCGCTCTTCCTCACCTTCGCGCTTAGCTGCAGAAACAATCTCATTTGCTTTCTGCTTAGCTGCGTCAATTCCAGCTGCCGCAATCTCACGATCTTTGTTAGCCTCCTCGCGCGACTTTGCTGCAGCGTCCAAATCACTTTGGATTTTCTCTTGACGCTTATCCAGCATGTGCAAAACAGAAGGCCAAACAAACTTTGCCACAAGTGCAAATATAACTAAAAACGCAATCAAAGCAGGAATAAACTCAGCAGGCTTTGGAAGAAGAATAGCCGCACCACTTGCACCTTCATCAGCAAGTGCAACTGAGGGGATAAATACCATAAGCAACAGAACTAATGCACCTGCTTTGGTAACTTTTTTAGCACCCCTACAAATTGAATTCATGTATTCCTCCAACATAGCAATTTTGCTGCTACTCAATGTCAATTATTTAACCATCAAAGTAACGACAAAGCCAATCAGAGTCAATGCCTCAATAAATGCACAGCCAAGAATAAAGACTGTGAAAAGACGGCCCTGAACCTCTGGCTGACGAGCCATATTGTTTGCAGTAGCCATAGCAACAGTACCAATGCATATAGCTGCTCCAAGAACGCAAATAGCGTATCCAATAACACCCACGATTCCTCCTTTTTCGTTCGCCTCTTTCAAGGCGACCAATATTTGTTTCTATCATCAACTGAGCGTGGGCTCAGAAGATATCTTCATACCATTCACCAAGTTTACAGCTACCGCCGTAAACTTAATACAACCTAATGCTCCGCCTCCACCAGTTGAATATAAACGGTAGAAAGGAGCGTAAAAACGTATGCCTGAATGAAAGCAACAATAGCCTCTACGGCATAAATAATAATTAACAGGAAAACCCAAAAAAGAGAAAATCCTGCTTGAGCAGCTGTTAAGGCAGAAAAACTTTCAAGCGCTGGCATAAAATACATTGACGCAAGAATTGCAAATGTGCCCATAACAATATGGCCTGCATACATATTACAAAATAAACGAACGGCTAACGTAGCTAGACGAAGAAACGTAGAGAATACCTCAATAGCCCAAATAACAGCCGCAATAAAAGGATTAACACCCTTTGGAGCTAAACTTAAAATGTATCCAAGCACACCCATTCTCTTTGCTCCGACATACATAAAATATCCAAGGGAACAAAGTCCAAGCGCAGCGGTAACGCCAATGGTACCAGTACCTGGATGAGCGCCTGGAATTAAACCAATAAGGTTGTTGATCAGAATAAACATAAAAATTGTAATTAAAAATGGAAAATGCTGTCGCCAAGTCTTTCCCAAAGCGGCCTTACAAACATCGTCTCTAATGTATTCAATAAGATACTCAACGCCGTTAACAAAGCGACCTTTAGGCACAAGACTTTCTGCTTGCTTCTTTTTAAATTGAAAGCAGACAATAAGAAAAATCGTAACAGCAATCAAGAAGTAGAAAATGTAGTTCGTGAAACCAAAGGTGGTGTTACCAACCAATGCATGTGGCAAAAAACTTTCGAGCAGCTCAGCCATTTCTGCTGGCAACTGCGCAAGAACATCCACTCTGTCTCAACCTCCCCATACAATCTGCAACCATGTAAGATTGCCCGTCACTGCTCAGCATACTTGAAACGCAACATAGGATGCCAAGAATACGCCACTTTGAATGTATTATCTACCACTCAGCGTGCATATTTGCGACGAACGACGATACTAGCACTAAATGTATGCATAGTCACGATTACAAAATCAAATAATTAACTAATGCCCAAACTCTCACATTACTAACACATTTCGTGTTAACCGCCGTTATTGTTATATGTAACTATAGCACTACTAAACTGCTGTTTTGTTGCTCTTTTCTTAATGAGTGCTGTTATGTGAAAGTACAATAGTCATATCAATAATCGCAGGTATTTGCAAAGATTTTGATATGCACGAACAACTATTTCATCTTATGATGCGGCAATCACAACCACCCGCATAGCGGGTGGTTTGCTCTTAGGGTATAACCCTAAGTATACTTGCCCAGGACTCAAGTCCTTTGCCCTTCACTTCGTTCAGGTCACAATAGCAATGTAACACCGGCAGCCAGTTAAACTGGCTATCCAGCAAGATTATTTATCGAAAGGATTTTCATATTCCTTCAAACTTAATTTATCCTGAGCTATATCGGCGTTTTCTTGTTCTCGAATATATTTTCTTATTGTCGCCTCATTAAGACCCACGGTTGATACATAGTAGCTGCGACCCAAAACTTTCTATTACCATACTTATATTTAAGGTTTGCATGTCTATCAAACATGAGCAGTGAGCTTTTACCTTTTAAGTAACCCATAAAACTTGAAACGCTTATCTTAGGCGGAATACTCACAAGCATGTGTATATGATCTGGCATGAGGTGACCTTCTAGAATTTCCACCCCTTTCCAGTCACAAAGCATCTTGAGTATTTCTCGAAGATCTTCTCTGTATTTGTTATAAATGACTTTCCTTCTATACTTTGGTGTAAACACAATGTGGTATTTACATAACCATTTTGTGTGCGCAAGGCTATTGGCCTTATGTGCCATAGCTACTCCTTCCTTCTTGGCTATTAGTGACCTGAACAATCGCTATGCTAGAAGGAAGGATTTTAATTTGCAAAGCAAAAAGTATTCTCCACCCGCATAGCGGGTGGTTTTGTGTTTCGCGCGTTACACGCGCTCAACAGGCTAAAGCCTCGAATTAAAAATCCAGCGCTCACGTCATGTGGGCGCTGGATTATGTATTAACGTACGTACTACCACTCTATTGGGTAGCGAGAAGAGCAATAAGCTCCTTACTTGGTACCGTAAATACGATCACCTGCGTCGCCAAGTCCTGGAAGAATGTAAGCATTTGGGCTTAGCTGACGATCAACGGTGCAGGTGTAGAGGCGTACCTCTGGGTCAAAGTCCAGAGTTGCCTTGACACCCTCAGGGCAAGAAACAATAGTCAGGCAACGAATGTCCTTGACACCTGCTTCACGCAGGAACTGAATAGCAGCAGTGAGAGAGCCACCAGTTGCAAGCATTGGATCAACAACCAGGCAGGTGCGGTTCTCGATATCTGCAGGGAACTTGCAGTAATACTGGTGAGGAAGATGGGTCTCTGGATCGCGATACATACCAACATGACCGACGCGAGCAGATGGAACCAGCTCAAGAATGCCGTCAACCATACCAAGGCCAGCGCGAAGAATTGGAATAATAGCAACCTTCTTACCAGCAATGCGCTTAGCAGTCATGGTCTCAAGAGGAGTCTCTACCTCGACGTCCTCAAGTGGGAAGTCACGCATTGCCTCGTAGCTCTCAAGAATTGCAAGCTCGTTAACAAGCTCACGGAACTGCTTGGTGGTGGTTGTCTTGTCGCGAAGAATGTGAAGCTTGTGCTGAACTAGTGGGTGGTCAACAACCGTAAGTCTGGACTCATCATAATCTGCCATAATGCTCCCTCCAAGAGCTTAACCTGCGCTTTATTTGAATGCGAGCAACTATAACCTAGCCTCTACATTCCCTGCAGGTTTGCGTATGTATTACTTATGCAGCACTGTTTACGTGCCGCTTACTTACTCAGCATCAACACCCTTAAAGTTAGGGTCATCTTCACGCATAATCTTCTCGACACGTCCAGTGTGGCGGCCACCTGCAAACTCGGTGCTCAGGAAGGTATCCACAATAGCCTCGTTAACAGCAAGATCAGTGAATCGACCAGAAAGGCCAATGACGTTTGCGTTATTGTGCTCACGAGCAAGCTCTGCAAACTGAACAGTCTGAACAGGAGTAGCGCGAATACCAGGGACTTTATCAGCAGTCATAGCAATACCAATGCCGGTACCGCAAATCAAAACGCCGCGATCTGCTTTGCCTGCTGCAACTGCACGAGCAACCTTATCTGCAAAATCAGGGTAATCAACACGGTCGTCATTTGCTGGTCCAAAGTCCAAAACCTCATGACCAAGCGACTTGATGTGCTCAACGATAGGATCTTTCTGGATAAAGCCAGCGTGATCGGAACCAACTGCAATACGCATACGTATCCTCCTCAGAAAATTCACTCCTATAGAGAGTACCGCATGCAGGCAAAAGCTGCAGCCAAAACACATAAAAGAGATAGGATTTTTTGTCTATTTTGCAAATCCCGCAGTGGCGAGAATATCCTCGGTTGTGATGGCGCCTTCGCGCAAAATGCGCGGCTCATCACCCGTGCAGTCGACAATGGTCGACGCAATAGCAAGGGGCGCCGGACCTCCATCAAGCGTCAAGTCTGCCTGCTCAATAAGGCCTGCTTCAAGGCCACATCCATCAACTGCAGAAGGAGCCCCGTGCGTGTTGGCGCTGGTAGTAGCCAAAGGGCATCCAAGCTGCTGTGCAATCTGACATACTAGAGATGAGTTGGGCATGCGGAGCGCAATGGTTCTGTTATCTGGCAAGACGTACTCATCAGGAACATTATCTGATGCGGTAACCACCAGCGTAAGAGCTCCTGGCCAATATGCTTCTACCAGCTTATTTGCCCAGCTGTGCGTAATGTGAGCGTACTTCTGCAGGTCGGATTTACTGCCCACAAGCCATGGAAGCGTCTGCGTTGAAGGACGCTGTTTAATCTCAAAAATACGCTTATGACCAGGGTTTTGAGGAGTTGCAGCTGCGCCAATGCCATAGACAGAATCGGTAGGCATGATAAGCACGCCACCACGACGCGCCACCTCAACTGCTAAAGAAACTACAGATGCATCCGGATTCATCTGATCAACTTTGATGTACTCTCCCATAAACCCTCAACTCTTTGTTGTGTGCGGCGCGATGTTATGTGCTGCGCAATGTTGTGTGTGGCGCAATGTTGTCTGATGCGCAGTGATACGCGTTGCACAGATTTTCTCGCCAAGCGTCTGAAGTACTACTTTGCTAGATGCACCACAAGAATGCGCGGCCTGTGCGTCAGGTCCTCTTTGACCTCAACGGACTCCCACTCGCCCTGCTGCTCAGCAAGGTGCGCTGCCTTATCCAGGTGCCCCTCGTAGAGCTCAACGCAGAGCATACCACCAGGTAGAAGCATGCGAGGAGCCGCCTCAAGCAACCTCCTGTAGATGTCCAAGCCGTCCTCTCCCCCGTCAAGCGCTAGCTCAGGCTCAAAGCCTTTGACCTCGGCAGGAACTTCCTGCTCAAGCACGCTTGTAGGAATGTAAGGCGGATTAGACACCAATACCGAGAAGGACTGTGCAAGCTCCGCAGGCACACCTTCTACCAGGTCGCACTCAATGAGCTCCACACGCTCCTGGAGGTCCAAGGCGTCTCTGTTGCGAGTTGCCAGCGCGATTGCCTTAGGAGAAAGGTCCGTGGCGTAGACGCGTGTCTGTGGGCGCTCAGTGGCAATAGAAAGCGATATGCAGCCCGTTCCAACGCCAACCTCAAGTACACGCACTTCTCCGTCGGCGTTTGGAGTTGCTGCATCAACGCCTTCGAGCGCAACGTCTACCAGTACTTCCGTCTCTGGTCGTGGAATAAGCACGCCTGGCTCGCACGTAAGTACCAGGTGTCTGAAGGGCATCTCGCCCGTCACGTACTGAAGCGGCTCGCCCTCTGCGCGGCGCTTAATTGCCTCACGCATACGAGCGCGCTCGTCCGTGGAAAGCGGCTTGTCAAAGTTAGTGTAGAGCTGCACGCGAGAAAGGCCTGTCACTGCGGACAGGAGCCATTCTGCAGAAAGACGTGGATGCTCATCACCCTTCTTTTCCAGGTGCTGAGTAGTCCACGTCAAGATTTTCTGGATTGTCCAAACTTCATCTGTCATGAAGTTTGCACCTTAGACAGCCTGAGCGAGTTTCTCGGCACGCTCTGCTGCAGCAAGAGCCTCAATAACGGATGGCAGCGTATCGCCAAGAAGAACGCCGTTGTAGGTGCCGTTGAAGCCAACGCGGTGGTCGGTTACGCGGTCCTGTGGCTGGTTGTACGTGCGGATCTTCTCGGAACGTGCGCCATGACCAATCTGAGAAAGACGCTCTGCGCCCTGCTCAGCCTGCTGACGCTCAAGCTCCATCTCGTAAAGACGAGCACGAAGCATCTGCATGCAGACCTCGCGGTTCTGAATCTGAGAACGCTGGTCCTGAGACTGAACAACGGTATTTGTTGGCAGGTGAGTAATACGAACTGCGGAATACGTGGTGTTAACGCACTGACCGCCAGGGCCGGATGCGCAGTAAGTATCAATACGCAGGTCTTCCTGGTTTATCTGAATATCAATCTCGTCAGCCTCTGGGAGAACTGCAACGGTTGCGGTTGAGGTCTGAATACGACCCTGAGACTCAGTCTTAGGAACGCGCTGAACACGGTGAACACCGGATTCATACTTCATAACTGAATAGACCTTATCGCCTGTGACCTTAAACTCAATAGTCTTAAAGCCGCCTGCCTCAGAAGGTGAGCTGGACAGAACCTCTGTCTTCCAACCACGAGCCTCGGCAAAGCGCTCATACATCTTGAAGAGGTCGCCTGCAAAGATTGCTGCCTCGTCGCCGCCAACACCAGCGCGAATCTCAACGATAGTGTCCTTCTCGTCATTTGGATCGCCTGGGATCAGCATGACCTTGATCTCATCCTCAAGCTGAGGAAGCATCTCTTCATTAGCAGCAATATCTTCCTGCAACATCTCTTTTTCTTCTGGATCAGAAGTGGCGTTGAGAAGCTCTTTTGCAGCCTCAATGTCATCGAGGGCAGTGATGTACTTGTTGGCGTGAGCAACCAAATCTGCCTGATTAGAGTGCTCTTTTGCCACGCGAGCATACTCTTTTGGATCAGAGACAACAGCTGGGTCTGCAAGCTTTTGCTCAAGCTCAGCATAGGCCTCGACGATTTTTTCTAGCTTGTCACGCATTCTTGCTCCTAAGATAAGTGCCTCGTGCGCGCTTGGCTCATTGACATGCGGCCAAACTGTTGCAAAGCTGCTTGCGAGGTGAGAATTCAACTAAAGAAGTGTACCACCACTAGGCGGTTTTTAAACCGATACCTCCCTATCTGCACAGGATGAGGGTACACAAGTTACGTAATTGTGAGAAAATTACAGCAGGTTTAGACGGTAATGAGGCGCTATGACTTCTAAGAACAAAACTTCACAACCAGATAACACACCTGCTGCAGAGGACACCTCTTCTGATCAGAAGACTCTTGATGCCCAGGCTGCTGAGGCAGTTGACACCGCTGGCGAGAATACCGACGAGCTTGAAGAGGTCACCGACCCTATTGCTGCCGATATGGCCGCTGCTGATGAAGACTACATCATGGAAATTGTCAGCCCTATCTTTCCTGGTCTAGACGAAGATGGTGAAGAGGATGAGACTTACTCTGCTTCGGATGAGAGCTCTCCTGAAAACGACGCAGATAGCACCACTGACCTGGAGAAAATCGTAAACGATGCAGCTCTGACACAGGACCTTTCTGCTGTAGAAGCTCGCCTCAAAGAGCTTGAAGAGAACACTCACGAACATGCAGAGGCTGAAGCTACTGAAGCTTCTGTCAAAAATGCTGCTGACACGAGTAATGCAACCTCTGACGATGACGCAACGTCTATAAAAGATGTTGCTGATACGTTCTCAAGCTATCTTCGCAGCAGGCGTCGTGCGCTGTTTAGGTTTGTACGCCGCTACAGCCTGCTTTCTGGCATTCTTGCTCTTTTAAGTCTTGCTCTTTTATCTGCAGTTATCGTGTTCTTTATTCGCGTGAGCAACGTTCCTTCAACTGATACTGTTATTGCTGATGCGCGCACACGCGTTGAGGCACCAGCCTGGACTCCTGGTAAATATGATGCTGATGAGTCCTTACTCCTTACGGGCATTGAAGTTGTGTCTCGCACAAGAAGTACCACGGCAATCTCAAGTGATGCCGCGCAGTTTGGTGCGACGGGCTACGCCAACTCTGTCGTACGCCTTACCTATACAGGTAATGCAATTGCTGCTACAAAGATGACCAAACTTGGATACGCAAATACCCAGGGCTGGAACGCTATCGGTGACGAAGAATCACAATCTGTTACCTACCAGGCAACTTCGGGCGTTTCCACCACAAAAGTCCTTGACGCTATTGGCGATGTGCTAGCAAAACTTGATGAGAAAAATCCTAACGAAGCTATTTCTTATAGCTCGCAGTTCTCTAGCGCAACCTTCACCGTTCTTGATGCGGGCTTTGACCGTGAACAGCAAACCTGCTGGGTAAGAATGTCGGGTGTTTCACCAACCTTCTTTGGTTCGCTCACCTGCGAAATTACCGCCTCATTTACCTTTGATGCTTCTACGGGTACCTGGGCGTTGGACACAGCCAACCCCTCGGCAGGACTTAAGTACGACTACAGCGGACTGGTGGGAACGTGGAAGGGCACCTTTGTTAGCTGTGAAGCCAGCAGCGGCAGTCCTTGTTATGCTGGCAGGACTAATCCTTTAACGTTGACCGTAACGTCTGCAGGTTTTTCTCGAGATCAGCTGGTACTTACGGGTACTGCAGAGGGCGTTGTACACAATCATGGAGCGCTCAACACCTCGTATCGTTGGTACCCGGGAGACACTGAGTTCAAGAACGCATCTGTCTCTCTGACTACTTCTGGAACCATCGGAGATCAAATTCAGGTTTCTGGAGTGGTTGATGTAACCAATGCAACTCTGAATGCTCATTCTGCTTCTAGCACGTCCCTCACCACAGCTCAAAAACCACAGTTGAAAGTCACTTTTGATATTGCTGATAACAGCGTGGTAGCTCAGCTTATTTCCACCCACACGGAAAACGGTCAGACGGTCACCTTTACTGATACCTACCAGCTCTCCAAAGAGTAAAAATAATCCCGTCAGACCGAGTCTTTCCTGACGGGATTTCTATCATCAAATTACGAGAAGTACAAAGGCCGTTTATTGCACCTTATCTTCTTACTCAGTGGCCTCTTCGTCGTTCTTCTCGCCCTTATGCATACGCCCCCGAACAATTCCCACAATTGTAGGGATGATTGAGACCGCA
The DNA here is from genome assembly GCA_902481575.1 of uncultured Atopobium sp. Lineage (GTDB taxonomy): Bacteria > Actinomycetota > Coriobacteriia > Coriobacteriales > Atopobiaceae > Lancefieldella. The sequence goes on along the minus strand of CABSWT010000001.1, from coordinate 116,370 downwards.
ACAATTCCCACAATCAGCAGCTCAAAGTGCTCCTGAACTACAGGGATGCCGCCAAAGAAATAGCCGAGCAGCACGAACATCGTGGACCAGGTAAGGCCGCCCAGGATGTTGTAGATACCAAAGTTGCGCCAGTGCATACCGCCCATACCCGCAATAAAAGGAACGAACGTGCGGATAAAGGGGAAGAAGCGCCCTAAGAAAATTGCCAGATGACCATGCTTGTCCAAAAACTTCTGAGTCTTCTCAAGATGCTCTGGAGTAAGTGCTTTGACCTTTCCGGAAGCAATGATCTTTTGACCAAAGAAGTGGCCAATCATAAAGTTCATCTGATCGCCAAGAATTGCGGCAGCCCACGTAATAACAAGCAGCAAAACAATATTAAAACCGCCATTGTGGGCAAAAAATCCTGCTGCAAAAAGCAGAGAATCACCTGGTAAAAACGGGAAAAAGACTACGCCGGTCTCAATAAAAACAATCAGAAAAACAAAACCGTACGCAGCAAGAGGGCCTGTGGCAATCATTGAAGCAATAAATGCACGAGGATCTCTAAGCAGCTCAATGATGTAGTTTACAAAACCCATCGAAGTCCAATCGTCGTGACAAATGTCGCGGCAAACACACGATACGCCTAAGAAAAGCGCATTGAGTGGGAACGGATGCCCGCGAGTGACCCCTTATGGCTGCTGTCTCCCGACCCTGACCAGGTTCGAGGTGTCACGTCATCCGCACCCGCTCAATGCGCTGTAGATACTCTACCCTATTAGAGAAATCTTTGCACAGATCGTATCGCTTCTATGCATTTTTTGACGAATTTTTTTCAATTGCTTTGATGATCTTCTCGACGTTCTTTTTTCCTCTTGAGATACCTACATGCAAAATTCCAGCTATAGGAACAGATATGACGAGAAGAACTATGCCGCCCACGAGCACAGCCGTTGCCATAGAACTTGTAGAGAGACTCCCGTACACGCTGAGATATATAAGCCATGCTCCAATTGCAATACCAGAATAAGCGGCTCTTCTATAAACGCTTAGTGTTCCAAGAGCTTTTGTCTGCATACGAGCCTCGACAACCAAAGGGTTATCCTCGTGCGAATGAGAAGCTGCTCCTACATAGTTTTTCTTGCTCATAAAAACTCTCAATCAAAAGTGGCATCGCCGTATGACGATGCCACTTTATTACGTTTGTCTTTTCTGCGCTAGACAGGATTTTGCGCAAAAAATTAGTAAGACAGACCTGGGTTGAAGACGCCAATAACAACGCCAACAAGTGCTACAACAACAAGAATAAGCATAACAACAGTTGGGCTGAGCTTCTTCTTAGTCATCAACCACCAGCAAAGGTATACAAACAGAAGGTTCAATACCTTAGGGAAGATGCCATTAAGTGTTGTCTGAATGTCAACACCAGCAATATTCAGAGAAGTGGTGACGTTAATCCATGTAGCAGCAACAGAGCCAATGACCATAGTACCAATCATAACAATGGAGCTACGGAGAGCCTCGGACTCAGGACCAACAAGTGCCTCAACAGCAGAAGAGCCCAGGCTATAGCCCTGGTCGTAAGCAAACTTCATGCCGAAGTACATAATGAGGTTCCAGACCACAACATAGAACAGTGGGCCAAGAACGGAGCCGCCCTTAGAAAGGCCAAGTGCAATTCCAAGAAGAATTGGAATAAAGGTACCAACGATAATGGAGTCACCAAGACCAGCAAGAGGGCCCATAAGACCAGCACGAAGACCGTTGATGGTCTCGTCGTCGATTGCCTCGCCGTTTGCGCGAGCCTCTTCAAGAGAAGCGGTCAAGCCAACAACCATAGAACCAATCTGTGGCTCGGTATTAAAGAAGGTTGTATAGGTAGAAAGTGCCTCAACCTTTTGGTCATCAGTATCGTAAAGCTCGTCAACGATTGGAAGCATGGATGCAAGGTAACCAAATGTCTGCATGTGCTCCTGAGAGAAGCAGGTAAGATTGCCGTAAATCCAGCTCAAGAAAGACTTATTGCGTGCTTTCTGAGAAATGGTTTTCTTTTCAGCCATGATTAAATATCCTCCTCTTCTTCATCGTCTGCGCTTACATTGCCTGATGTTGCAGCAGCCAAACGAACATTCTTTGCCTGCTGAAGCTGATAGTTAAGAACAGCAAAGAAGACTGCTACGACTGCAGAGACAATGAGGTTCAGGCCAAGTGCGCCAGCAAGGATAAAGCCAAAGGCAAAAGTTACCCAATCAAGAGGCTTAGTAATAACCTGCTTGCACAAAATTGCAACACCAACGGTAGGAAGAAGGGTACCAACGGTGAAGAGGGTCATCATTGGGATACCGTTCATAGGAAGGTATTCCTTCATGATGCCAACCATGCTCTCGCCAGCCATGCAAATGAAGAATGTTGGAATGAACGAGAAAAGAATGTGAGAAACCCAAGGGAATACAAAGTCAACCATTGGAATGGTCTTCTTAATACGACCCCACTCTTTGCTCTCCATTGCACGCCAGCCAATACCCTGCCATACAAGGTTCATGGTAGCGGTGCCGTAGAACAAGACGGTACCAAGAGTACCAACAGCTGCGCCAATAGCAGCTGCCTGAGATGCAGCCTCAACAGAGCTTGGATCAAGACCATAAGCCTTGATTGCAAGAATTGCTAGAGGAATACCAATGTAGGAAACTGCACGAACGTCAGCGGAAACAGTTCCGCCAGGTGTTACGAGTGCAATGTAGACCAACTGGATTGCTGCACCAACAATAATGCCAGTCTGGACGTCGCCAAGAATGACACCAACGACAAGACCTGCAACAAGTGGACGACCGAGGGTATAGTTACCTACGGTAGTACCAGCCATGCCAGGTAGTGACGCAAGGCATGCAAACAAACCCAAAAGGGCAGCTTGAAACGCATTAATTGCCATAAAAATCGCCTTCCGAATACTACTTTACGTCAAACTTCTCGCGGAATTTAGGCCACTCACCAATTGCCTTTTCTTTAAGAAGAGCAAATTGAACGGTATAACCAGCTTTGGTTATATCCTCAAATGCCTGTCCCTCTTCTTGAGTAAAGGACTGGTTGTTGCCCAGCTTTACCGCACCAGGACGGTCATTACCAGGACCGATAATGACCGTGTTAATTCCTGGCTTAAAACCAAAGTCAACAAGAATTTTCTTCATGTCAACTGGGTTTTTAGTAATAAGAAAATAACGAGAATTGCTGTCTAGAACCTTCTGAGCGCTCTCTTTGAAGTGATCAAATGTCCAAACAAATACTTTCTTGTCAGGTGCTGCTGACTTGTAAGCAGACTTGAGGACAGGATTTGATGCAGCCGCATCATTTACTGCAATGATTCCGTCACAAGGAACCTCAAGGGCCCAACGAGTGACTGTCTGACCATGAATCATGCGGTCATCAACACGAACAAATGAAATCATGTTTTCTCCTAACATATTTCTTACGCAAGCAACTACGATCACTTGCAGTAATTACTAAAGGTCTTCCTCGTCATCGTCTTCAAGAGCTAGGACGATCTGATTAACGCCATTTTTTCCTTCATTCAGGATTGATGACACAAGAGCTTCACCACTTAGACCATCATCGATTGCCATCAAAGCACCAATTGCCATGGGAAGATTGGCGCCACTAAAAGCAACGGTATGGGAAAGCAAACCTTTTTTGGCGAGAAGATCAAGTGCGTTAGTAAGTGGAGAACCACCGATGATGTCTCCAAGAACGACAACCTCGTCGTCAGCAGTAAGAGGCTCAAGAATTTTTGACAAATTCTCTCTATATTCAGCTGCGCCCACGCCATCTTCCATGCTGTAGCTCAAGATGTTTTCTCTGGGTCTCATCAGCATGTCCATTACGCTATGCAGACCTGGTGCAAACGTTCCATGACTTACGAGCAAAAGGTACTTCATTACTGCTCCATTCCAGACATCACCACTGTGGCTGTACTTCGCCTGTATTACAGCCGGAGTACAGCCAATACAAAATTTCTAGCCTGTTATGTAAATTGCTTATGCATCAAAACTTACATTCCAAGCCAGGTGTCACTTGCCTAGCCGTTATAACACAAAGGCATACATGCGCTATTGGCATTCGCAAGTTTTTAATATTCTTGATGTATTATTTTTTTAAATTTTATTTAAATAATTCAATTGATTCAGTTTCTTTTAGCTGAACAGGTGTTCTAACAGCATAAATAAATATGCAGAAATTTTTTGCATATATGAACATAAAAGTAGCAATATTGCATATATTAGATAAAGAAATGTCCGCTCAGCACTCCTCGAAATACATTTCTAAAAGTAAGAAAGAAGGCCATACAAGATGACCTTCTTAACATGAAATAAAAAAATAATTTTATGTTATGTAACGTGTTATGTTCTGTTTCTGCGATAGAAATCAACAAGAGACTGAGTGGAAGCGTCTTGTTTTGCTAGTTCTTCGTCGTTATGAATTGCAGGGAAAATCTGCTTTGCAAGCTGTTTACCAAGCTCTACGCCCCACTGATCAAAGGAATCAATGCCCCACACAACACCTTCAACAAAGGTAATGTGCTCGTAGAGTGCAATAAGCGTACCAATAGCACGAGGATTAAGCTCTTTACCAAAGATAGAAGTAGTTGGCCTATTTCCTTCAAAGACGCGTGCAGAAACCATCCACTCTGGTGTTCCCTCAGCACGGACCTCATCAGCAGTCTTACCAAAAGCAAGCGCTTTAGTCTGCGCAAAGAAATTGGAGAGGAAGAGTTCATGGACGTCTAGGTCTGCATCTTTGGTGGCAAAGGCAGTATTTACAAACGCAATAAAGTCAGCAGGAATAATCTGGGTCCCCTGATGGATAAGCTGGTAGAACGCATGTTGACCATTAGTTCCAGCCTCTCCCCAGAAGATTTCGCCTGTCTTTGAAGTAACCGCCGTACCATCCCAACGAGTAGACTTACCGTTGGATTCCATGGTGAGCTGCTGGAGATATGCAGGGAATCTATGCAGGTACTGACTATATGGAAGAACGGCGTGAGATGCTGCGCCAAAGAAATTAACGTACCAAACGTTTAAGAGACCCATGAGAGCAACAACATTTTGCCTCAATGGAGTGTTCTTGAAGTATTCATCAACTGTATTAAAGCCACTGAGGAATTCTGCAAAGCGCTGTGGACCAAAAACGATAGCCAGCACAAGACCAACTGCAGAATCAACCGAATAACGGCCGCCAACCCAGTTCCAGAAACCAAAGGCATTCTCTGGGTCAATGCCAAAGTCTTCTACCAGATCAAGTGCAGTGGAGACAGCAACAAAATGCTTGCGAATAGCCTCTGCATTCTGAGAATCAGAGCCATCAATAACGCCCTGCTCAGCAAGCTTTTCCAAAAGCCATGTGCGAGCACAACGGGCATTGGTAAGAGTCTCAAGCGTAGTAAAGGTCTTGGAAACAATAACGAAGAGTGTTGTTTCTGGATCAAGATCCTCGGTTTTCTCGCCAAGGTCAACAGGGTCAATGTTGGAGACAAAGCGAGCAGTAATACCAGCGTCTGCAAAAGGCTTTAGGGCCTCGTAGACCATAACAGGACCAAGGTCAGAGCCGCCAATACCAATGCTTACAACCGTCTTGATAGGCTTGCCAGAAACGCCCTTCCACTCTCCCGAGCGAACTCGATCGCAGAAGGCATACATCTTGTTCAGCGTCTGATGAACGTCAGCGACAACGTCTTGACCATCAACAATAAGCGTGCCAGCCTCAGATGCGGGACGACGAAGTGCTGTATGAAGAACTGCTCGGTCTTCAGTAGTATTGATGTGCATGCCGGCATACATAGCGTCTCTACGCTCTTCAAGCTTAACCTCTTTAGCAAGGTCACACAGAAGATTAAGTGTCTCTTGCGTGGCAAGGTTTTTAGAAAGATCAATATGGAACTGATCTAGCTCAAACGTAAGATTCTGGACACGCTGAGGGTCTTCTGCAAACCAGTTCTTCAGCGTAGCTTTTGTATCTTTTAAGCTGGCGTAATGCTCTGCAAGGGCGCGCCAAGCCTTAGTCTGTGTTGCGTCAGTAGGCAAAATATGTGGTGCTGTAGGTGATGCCATACCAGTCTCCTTCTTTTGACTATCTCAAGGATAATCTTCGCAACGCTCATGAAACGCCACAATGTCGTTTTTCGTAAAAAATACGACAAATCGTTACTAATAAGGTTCTCCCAAAGGTGGGACTTGTTTAATAGCCGCCCAGCGTAACTGCTTCTGATGAGGATCATCAAGCGCTGAAGCAAAATTATCAAGATTTACCATCCGCATTCCGCACACACGAACAAGAACACGGGGCGAGAAGGTCTTCTCGGCATCAGTTTTAAGCTGTTCAAGCTCTCCTGCGTATGCTTCACGCACTGATGCAACTGCTGCATCATTTACCAGGAGCACCGTGTCAGGGCTAAAAGCACTTATCGCCTGCCTAACGAGCTCTGGATTTATAGGATCGCCTGTTTTTGTTGTGGTAAGCAAGGTGGCCCATGCCTCAGGTGCATAGCCTAAATGCTCTAAAGAAGCTTTAAGTGCAGAAAGTTCAGCCTCTTCAAAGTCTTCCTGGCCTTTTACCAATAAAACCGATGCAAAAGCATTGCCTGCCATACACACCCCCTGAGCAGCAAAATCTCCAAACTCATGCGTTGTTTTTGCCATGTAGGCTTCTTTTCGCATAGATCTTTCGCTTGGCATGCGCACCTCTTTCTTATATGCCAACTATGCACGTAATTCACAATTTGAGCAAGTCTATAAAGTTATGTGTATACACTTTTCTAATTTGGGGATAAGTTTGCTAGTGCTTGAAATTAAATAGCCTAAAGGCCGTATGTAACTGGAGGTTCGTTATGGCACAGCAGCTTACTACTGCAGAGTTCGATTCTGTTCTTGCAAACGCAGACAAGCCTGTTCTTGTTGATTTCTGGGCATCTTGGTGCGGTCCTTGCCGTGCTCTTGGTCCAGTTGTCGAGGAGGTTGGCAATGAGATGGCAGACAAGCTTGACGTTTACAAGGTAAACGTTGATGACGAGGCAGATCTTGCAACTCGTTTCCGCATCGTCTCCATCCCTACCCTCATCCTCTTCAAGAACGGTGAGCCTGTTCACACCATGGTTGGCAACCTTCCTAAGGCTGACCTCGTTTCTGAGCTCAACGCTAACCTGTAAGTTCTTGTGTGCCACGCGGCTGCGCTGGCTTATCATTGAACTAAGCGGCGGTACGTCTATCGGCGTGCCGCCTTTTTGTTACAAGGAGAACTAATGGCCGATAAAAGCCTTGATGCCCAACAGACAGGACTTTTAAAAGGAGTTCGTAAGCGCCTCTTTCTACAGCGTCTACGTTCAAGCCTTTCTACCATCATTCTGCTTGTCTCTTCAGCAATTTTTATTTTTTTGCTGATTGACGTTTCTGAAGGTGACGTCATCGGCATTGATCACTTTGCCTACAGGCTCTTTGTTGTCCACCTTAGAACTCCGCTTCTCACTGAGATAATGGAGGGGTTCTCTGGACTTGCAAGTCCTGTCACCGTTATTGTCATGCTTATTGTGGTTGCTGCTTTTGCACCAGGGCCAAGTGTCGGCAGGCTTGCCTTTATTAATCTGGGTGGCGTTGTTGTTGTAGACCTTATCTTTAAGGCAATTGTCCAACGTCCACGCCCAGATGGCTTTAGACTGGTTGTTGAAACTGGCTACAGCTTCCCGTCGGGCCACTCGATGTTCTCGATGGCTTTTTATGGCCTGCTTATTTGGCTTGTCTGGCATTACGAGAAAGACAAACTACAGCGCTGGATTTGGTGTGGCCTGTTCTCAGGCGTCATCATTATGATTGGCGTCAGTAGAATTTATCTGGGCGTCCACTATGCTACCGACGTCATTGGTGGTTTCTCGCTTGCCCTTGTATGGCTGGTGCTTTTTACCAAGCTGATGATTCCATCGCTTATTTACAAGAAGAAAGCACCTCAAGCGAAGACAGACTAATAATCTCTGCGCTGACTACCTGGGCTGTTTCATCATCAACAATAATACGTCCCATTGTTGCGCCCTCGCGACCACGCGGGTAGGTAGGGCTTCCTGGATTCATTACAAGTGTATTGGTCCACTCGTCACGCTGTACAAAAGGCTTATGCGTGTGGCCACAGATAGCAATATTGCATTTAACCAGGTCAAGCCTCTCGCGATAATGACATACCTGCCACTTGAGACCAGCTGCAAAGAAAATAATCTTTTTCTTTACCATGGGACCATAGTTGTAGCAGAAGTCATTATTGCCCAGGCAAAGCTTAACGGGAGCAATCTTCTGCAGTGTCTGATAATCGGCGTTAGAGGTAATATCTCCAGCATGCACAATGTAGTTGGCACCTTGCAGAGCTTCAAGCAACTCAGATGACAAATACCCATGCGTATCTGAAATTACGTCAAACCTTACCAGTGCCATACCAAACTCCTACGTGCTTTTAAGCTGCTGGCGAGAAACCCTTTGAGCTTCTACAGTCCCAGTGCTCGCTTGAGTGCGACCACACGACGGCGAGAAACCGAAATGTGACGCTCCTCAAATCCCTGAATAGTCAACTGTAGGATACCAGCAGAGATAACCTCAACATCGTCAACATACTCAAGATTCACGATAAAGCTACGATGAATGCGGAAGAATCCGTGTGGAGCAAGGCGCTCTTCAAGTTTCTGCAAAGAAATAGTAGACAAGAAACGGTCATCTTCCGTGTAGATACAGGAGTAATCGTCTTTTGCCTCAATAAAGCGAATCTGATCAATAGGAACAAGAACTTTGCTTCCGCTCTTAATGACAGGAATACGCTCAATAGTTGCCATAGGAGACTGAGGGCGCAGACGCTCCTCAACCTTATCAAGGGCCTGCTCAAGACGCTCGGTCTCAACGGGCTTCATCAAGTAATCAACGGCATTAACGCCAAAGGCGTCCAGTGCATACTCGCTATATGCAGTGACAAACACAATCTGAGGAGGATTCTTCAACTTGTGAAGAGCCTCTGCAAGCTGCATTCCATTTGTCTTAGGCATAGAGATGTCCAGGAACATGACCTCAACGCGAGACTCCATGAGTTTCTCGACAGCATCCCTTGCACTTGTGGCCTCAATGATTTCCTCGAGACGGCCGGTCTCCTCAAGCAAGAACCTGAGCTCAGAACGGGCTGGAGCCTCGTCGTCAACAATCATGGCGCGCATGTCATTCATCTCCCAACGGCCTAACGCAGCGTTAAGCAAAACCGTGTACTACTATGCTGTTGCCTGCAGTGCCGCACCTGCAAGCTTGAGTGTCACGCACGTGCCCTGACCTGGCTTAGACATGATTTCCATGCCAGATCCAGCGGCGTAGAAGCGCTCGACTCGCTCAGCTACGTTCTTAATGGCAATGCCCGTGCCCCCATTTCTCCCCGAAGAATCCTGCGGGGTAGGACCTTGGCCATTAAGCAAGCGAGAAACAGTCTCTTCATCCATTCCAAGACCATCATCAGCAACAGATATAAGGATATCATCTTCGTCGCGTGCGACGTGGATGTCAATATGAAGCGCGCCTTCATCTTTCATGGCGTGCCTTACGGCATTCTCAACAATAGGCTGAATCAGAAAAGACGGAACCTGAACGTCTTCGCATCCCTCATCGACATGCTCGGACTCTTGGATACGCTCTTCTCCAAAACGAGCCTTCTCAATTGTCAAATACCTGCGCGTTTGTGTCAATTCCTGAGAAAGCGGAATAAGCGCACCCTGCGAACTCTCAAGCGTACGGCGATAAAACACAGAGAACTCGCGAAGCAAGTCACGTGCCTTATTGGGGTTTGTACGCGTAAGAGATGCAATGGTATTAAGCGTGTTGAACAAGAAGTGTGGATTAATCTGTGCTTGCAGGGCTTTGACCTCGGCTCGAGCGGTCAACTCTGCCTGACGGTCAAGCTCGTACGAGGAAAGCTGCGTGGAGAGAAGCTCGCCCAAACCCTCTGCGATTGCCAGCTGTGTGCGATCAATTTCAATACCGCGACGATAATAGAGTTTGATTGTGCCAACCGTGCGATCTTGAACAATCAGCGGAACAATGATGCCAAAAGAGCTGCCGCCATTGCCAAAGCCACCTCGTCTTTGTAGCACCTGCTGGCGGCTATCTACCGAGACAAACGTCTCCATGCGGCCGCTTTCCAAAACCTCAGTTGCAGGGCCAACTACCTTTGAACCAGGCATATGGGAGGTTGCGATGTCTCCTTCAAAACCCAATACGTACTCTGTATCAGTAATAGAGATAGCAGCAGCAGAGGTTTCTGAAAGCAATAACGTGCAGATGGTTGGCGCTGTTTCTTGTGACAATCCACCGCGTAACGTTTTAAGCGTCTTAGAGGCCACCTCAAGTGTACGCTCTGTTGCCTGAGACCGAGCGTGCTCGTTACCCGGCTGAGTGGTGCCACCAAAAACAATGACCGTGGCAAGTCCTCCACCTGCAACAAGAGCTGCAAACAGGTTGTCTGCCATGACACTCCAAGAGAGCAGGCCCAGCAATACACAGGCGAGAAGGACCAGGACTACCCTGGTTGACCTCTGTATGTACTGAGCAAGTCTCTGCATGGTTGTCTAGTTCTCCACTGCTTCTGTAGCAGAATCCTCAGAAGTAAGCTGCTGTGGTAAAGACGAATGCTTAAGTGCGCGAGCTAAAGGAGCACCAAGTACATAAAGGACAACGGCTTCTCCAAGTCCTGTGGTAATAAAGCCAAACAAGAACATTAGAGGATATGAGCCGTCGAGCTCAATAGTGGTAAATGGAATTGTGTAGAATCCCAAGCCCTGAAGCAAAATAGGAAGATATGCAGAAACAATTACTGCATTTGCAAGCACAGGTCCTAGAAGTGCAAGCGGTACATTCTTCCTGTTTTTCCAGGTAAACCATGCACCAAGGGCAGTTGCTAAGGAGCCAAAGACTACGTCTAACAGCCCCAATGCACCTGTGCCAGAAATAACCATATTTGCAAGGTTAGCGATGACGCAACCAAGTGTCAGTCCTGGAATTGCGTCAGCAGTAAAGAGCGCAAGAACAACAACTGCCTCTGAAATGCGGAACTGCACAGGACCCCAGGCTAGACCACCCAAAAAGAGAAGAGTCGCAAGAGTAAGTGCTGCATAAAGAGCCGCAATGATACCGATACGTGCAAGGCGCTGGGCGCGCTGTTTTGTTGCATAAGCTGAAGAAACCTGTGGCAAAACAATCCCCTTGTTAACTCTAAAAACTTAGTTCATGATACGACGAAACGCATATATGAGCAAATGAGCAGCGCAGACATACAATTAGTAATGCAGGTGCATTCCTGGATAGACCATCTCGCGAGCGTGCTTCTGATATGCCGCAACTGCCTCTTCCTCAAAGGCCAGAGGGGTATCCTCCTCGCCCGCCATATCCAAAATCCAACGTGTGAGGTACGGATTGAGTGGAAGCAGCGGACCAATAAGCCAGGTGGCAATAGCATTCTTGCGACGGAAGCCCTCCAACTTGCTTTCTTTATTGATGCCAAATCCAACCTTATTCTTAAGGAAGTAGCAGTTAGAGTTATCTCCCTCGGTAAGAGTGAACTGCATCTTAAAGCCCACAACAGTAAAGGGTTCTTTGCCGTTACCCGGATCAAACTCTCCCACCTGAACGTCGTGGAAGCGCTGGGGCATATAGCGAGTGGTTACAAAATTGAAGAGACCCAAGCCCTCAATCTCAGAGCCGTCAGGATTGACGATTTTCTGGCCAAAAAGCTCTGAAGCATTGCCGGCAAACAGCATAGGGACGCCCTGATCAGCCAGCTCAGCAAGCCTATCCTTGTAAGGCATAAGGCGAGAAATAATAAGCTCTTGCTGGGCTTCTGTCATGCCGCCCATGATAATTGCCGATGGAGTGTTGTTAACAAAGTAAGGCGTTGCTGCGTGAGAAGTGTATACGAAGTTCTCTTTTGGAAGGCAAGCTTCCAGGTAGAGAGCGTTTCCGTTATCTCCACCCTGGTTACCGTACTCTGGATAGAGAATCTCAATCTTAGTTGCTGGATTACTCATGGGAGGCCTCCATCTGTTTCAAGCGCTCAATAATACGGTTTCTGCTGATATCAGCAATGCCGCCGTTGTAGAGGCCGTGTGCATAGAAAACGTGCTGGCAAGCGTTAAGATCAACCAAATCAGCTGTCTCTTCTGGAGAGTTTGCTACAAAGGTTTTAGCTGGATCAATACCGGCAAGTCTCAGCCTAAGCTGCAGGTCAAGTGAAGTGTCGCCATAAATAATGACCTGCTTGACGCTTGGATCTTGTAAGAACTCAAAGTCTGTCTGGTAGTACCAGCCAATGTACTCTGTCTGGTCCTTTGCTTTTGCCATATATGCATCAGCAATCATAATGATGATTGCCTTATCACCTGGCTGTTTACGCAGGATATCAATAGTGACGGAAGTTGCCGTGTCATTCTCGCCCTTAGAGGCCATGCTAATAAGACGGCGACCGTTATAGTCAATCTCGTTGTACCTGGAAGAAGCGATGTTAACGCGCTGCAGAGATGCGGCGATAGTTGCAGGCGCAAGGCCCATCTCACGTGCGGTAACGATAGCCACAAACAAGTTGTAGAGGTTAACAATCGAGTAGCTGTTGAGCTTGTACTCGTATGTTGGTGCGCCCTCGTGGCAGTGCTCCTTAACCACAAACTTCCCGGTCTCTGGGTCAACCGAGATAACCTCGTAGTCAGGCATTGGATTAGTATAGCCACACTCTTCACAGGTCGCATGGCCAAGATGCCTCAGGTGTGCATAATCCCACTTGAGCTTGCCGCCGCATTTTGGGCATGCAGTAAGATCTGAAACAATGCCTACAGGCTCTGCGGTGTCTTCTGCCAGCCTTGCGATGGAGTAATACGTACGATGAGTGCACTGAGGAGCAAGTCTGCAGCTAATCATGTCATCCGCGTTCAAAATCAGATGAGTTGAAGCGGGAATGCCCTTATCCATAACGTCAAACACGTAGTCTGGAGTTGCACTACGAGAGAACGTATCGCGGAACAAGTTGGTAACGGACAAAATATCAGGCTGCAGGTACGGGAAAATGCGAGGTCCAGAGAGCTCGTCAAACTCCATAACCGCAAGCTTAGTCTTTGACGTACCCTTCCACGTGGCGTTCTTTGCAAACGAGCTTGCAAAGCCGCTGGAAATATTGCCGCCAACGCGGTTGGTAACGGTCTGGTAGCCATTATCGGCGAGAAGATCGTTGAGCAAGTTATTGGTAGTTGTCTTACCGTTTGTACCGGTAATAAAGACAATCTGCTCTGGCTTAGCAATGTCTCCCAAAAATGCAGGATCAATGCCTTCAGCAATAAAGCCTGGCAGCGTTCCGCCCTCATGGTTGGTCAATTTAAGTGCTGCAAGTGTTGCTTTAGCAGCGAGAAAAGCTACAGGAAATAGTCTGCTCTTTTTTTGTGCCACAGTAACTCCCATCGTGAGCAAAGTCTCTCTAGTTTATCACCTCGCGAGAAGGGCTTGAAGAACACAGGGCTTCTCGCCAAAAATGCTGCATAAAAAAGCCGAGCCAGGATATCCTGGCTCGGCTGAAGCTACGTGAAAGTAAGTTACCTTACTCCTCAGGCTGCTCCTTCTTCTCTGCAGCGTAAAGCTCGGAGAGACGGACAAGGTGATCGTAGCGAGCCATTGCGGCCTCCTCGTTCTCCTTGAAGAGCCTCTCTGCGTGCTCTGGGAACTCGCGGGTGAGTCGGCTATAACGAGCCTCGTTCATCAGGAACTCCTGGTAACCACCCTTAGGTGCCTTGGAGTCAAGCGTGAACTTCTTACCTGCTGGTGCAGATGGGTTGAAGCGATAAAGGTTCCAGTAGCCAGTCTCGACTGCCTTCTTCATCTCCTCCTGTGCGTGAGCCATGCCGCCCTTGATGGAGTGCATCTCGCATGGGGAGTAACCGATGATGAGGGATGGTCCTGGATAAGCCTCTGCCTCAGCAATTGCCTTGAGAGTCTGCTGGAGGTTTGCGCCCATGGAAACCTGAGCAACATAGACGTAACCATAGGTCATTGCAATCTCAGCAAGGTTCTTCTGCTTGATGTCCTTACCAGCTGCTGCGAACTGTGCAACCTGGCCAAGACGGGAAGCCTTAGAGGACTGACCACCGGTGTTGGAGTAAACCTCAGTATCGAAGACAAAGACGTTGATGTCCTCGCCGGAAGCAAGAACGTGGTCAAGGCCACCGAAGCCGATGTCGTATGCCCAACCGTCGCCACCGAAGATCCAGAAGGACTTCTTGGTGAGGAAGCTCTTGTTAGCAAGGATTTCCTTAGCTGTTGCAAGATCAGACTTCTCAAGCTCAACTACAAAAGTCTTAGAAGCTTCCTTGGAGAGAGCTGCATCATTAACGGACTCAATCCATGCCTTAGCAGCATCCTTAAGATCCTGAGGTGCAGCCTCATCCTCAACAAGCTGCTGAGCAAGCTCGAGAAGACGCTTCTGCTGTGCCTGGTGACCAAGCATCAGACCCATACCGTGCTCTGCGTTGTCCTCGAAGAGGGAGTTATTCCATGCTGGACCGTGACCATTTGCATCAGTAGTAAATGGTGAGCAGGAAGCTGGGTTACCCCAAATTGAGGAGCAGCCAGTTGCGTTGGAGATGTACATACGATCGCCAAAGAGCTGGGTGACCAGGCGGCCGTAGCTGGTCTCAGCGCAGCCTGCGCAGGAACCGGAGAACTCAAGAAGAGGCTTCTTGAACTGGGATGCCTTGACGTTGTTAGCGACAAGCTCGGTCTTCTCGGAGACGTGGTTGACTGCGTAGTCAAAGATCTCCTGCTTGGACTCCTGCTCCTCGATTGGCTTCATGGTCAGAGCATCTGCAGGGCAGATGTAGACGCAGTTGGAGCAACCGGTGCAGTCGAGCTGAGAAATAGCAATCTCAAACTTGTAGCCCTTAGCCTTAGGACCAACGGCATCCTTGAACTGAGACTGTGCTGGTGCAGCAGCAACCTCTTCGTCGGTAAGGACGAATGGACGGATGACTGCGTGTGGGCAGACATAAGCGCACTGGTTACACTGGATGCACTTCTCGACGTTCCACTCAGGAACAACAACAGCAATGCCACGCTTCTCATAAGCAGCAGCACCAAGCTCGAACTGTCCATCAACGTGGTTCTTAAATGCGGAAACAGGAAGTGCGTCACCCTCCATACGAGAGACTGGAGTCATGATGTCGCGAACCTGCTTGAGCAGAGCCTCGCGGCCCTCAAGGGTGATTGTGCTTGGAGCATCCTCTGCAGTAGCCCAATCAGCAGGAATCTCAATCTTAGTAAATGCAGT
The DNA here is from genome assembly GCA_902481575.1 of uncultured Atopobium sp. GTDB lineage: Bacteria > Actinomycetota > Coriobacteriia > Coriobacteriales > Atopobiaceae > Lancefieldella. Next base: position 101,040 of record CABSWT010000001.1, on the reverse strand, counting down.
AGCACCAGCGTCGATTGCCTTGTGGTTCATATCGACGACGTTCTGGCCCTTCTTCAGGTAAGAATGAGTTGCAGCGTCCTTCATATACTGAAGTGCGTCTGCCTCTGGGAGAACCTTTGCAAGAGCAAAGAATGCAGACTGAAGAATGGTGTTGGTGCGCTTGCCCATACCAATTTCCTTGGCAAGGTCAATTGCATTAATCAGATAAACGTTGATGTTGTTCTTAGCAATGTAGCGCTTTGCCTCTGCTGGCAGGTGATGTGCAAACTCCTCTGCATCCCACTGGCAGTTGACCAGGAAGGTACCGCCAGGCTTGACGTCGCGGACCATCTTGTAGCCCTTGATGATGTATGCAGGAACGTGGCATGCAACAAAGTCTGCCTTGGTGACATAGTAAGGAGAACGGATCTTGTGATCACCGAAGCGCAGGTGGCTGATGGTGATACCGCCGGTCTTCTTGGAGTCATACTGGAAGTATGCCTGAACATATTTATCGGTGTGGTCACCAATAATCTTGATGGAGTTCTTGTTAGCACCAACGGTACCGTCGCCGCCAATACCCCAGAACTTGCACTCAATGGTGCCCTCAGCTGCAGTGTTAGGAGCCTCAGGATCCTCTGGGAGAGACAGGTTGGTAACGTCATCGACAATACCAATGGTGAACTCACGCTGAGGAGCATCCTTCTTGAGCTCCTCAAAGATTGCGAATGCAGATGATGGTGGGGTGTCCTTAGAACCAAGGCCGTAACGACCACCAACAACCTTAATACCTGTACGACCAGCCTCATAGAGGGAAGAAACAACGTCTTCGTAGAGAGGCTCACCAACGGAACCTGGCTCCTTGGTGCGGTCGAGAACAGCAATCTTCTTGACGGACTCAGGAAGAACGTCAACAAAGTGCTTTACAGAGAATGGACGATAGAGGCGGACCTTAACCAGACCGACCTTCTCGCCATGAGCGTTCAGGTAATCGATAACCTCTTCGAGGGTATCGCAGAAGGAACCCATGCAGATAACAATGCGGTCAGCGTCTTCTGCACCGTAGTAATTGAACAGACCGTAGTCAGTACCAAGCTTAGCGTTGATCTGGTTCATGTAGTCTTCAACAACTGCTGGCAGCTGGTTATAAACCTCGTTGCACGCCTCGCGGTGCTGGAAGAAGATATCGCCGTTCTCGTGGGAACCACGGCTTGATGGATGCTCTGGGTTCAGTGCATGATCGCGGAATGCCTGGACAGCGTCCATATCACACATCTCAGCCAGATCAGCATAATCCCAAACAGCAACCTTCTGAATCTCGTGAGAAGTACGGAAGCCGTCGAAGAAGTTAACAAATGGAACCTTGCCCTTGATTGCTGCGAGGTGAGCAACAGGAGCCAGATCCATAACCTCCTGGACGTTGCCTTCTGCGAGAAGTGCAAAGCCAGTCTGGCGAGCGGACATAACGTCAGAGTGATCGCCAAAGATGTTCAGTGCATGGGTTGCAACGGTACGTGCGCTGACGTGGAAAACACCAGGAAGCTGCTCGCCGGCAATCTTGTACATGTTTGGCAGCATGAGCAAGAGGCCCTGAGAAGCGGTGTAAGTAGTGGTCAGAGCGCCTGAACCAAGAGAACCGTGAACAGCACCAGCTGCGCCAGCCTCGGACTGCATCTCGACAACCTTGACGGTTGTACCAAAGATGTTCTTTACACCCTGGGCTGACCACTGGTCAACATAGTCTGCCATTGGACTTGATGGGGTAATTGGGTAAATGCCCGCTACCTCGGTAAACGCATACGACACGTAAGCCGCGGCGTTGTTACCGTCCATGGACTTAAACTTTCTTGCCATTTCCTCTCCTTGCCTAATCTGTGATTTCTCACAGTATGCGTCTGTGCGATCCAAAATAAAGCTGTAGACCCTGGGTTACTACGGAAACAAGTTTCATAGTTCGGCCGGCAGCGGTCGCATAATGCTTTTATTATTGCGCAAAAAAAACAATGAAACAAATCAGAAATACAAGCTGACAAATACCTATTTTCAGGTAGGAATTTCTACCTGCGGAATTACAAAATAAACATAACACTAAAGTGCAAGTTTTTTGTAAATCGACAAAATATTCAAGTACACAAGAAGCCATCTGTCTGAAAAACAGACAGATTTTTACGTAGGCGCTCAACGTGCGACAGCTTCATCGTGCGTTGCGCACCCTTTGCTGGATGAGCCTTAAATATCGCACTTATCTGATTACTTGGCCGCTTTGATCTCGCAAAGTTTCTTGTAACCAAATAAGAAACGCTCTCCTATCTCACCTTGAGCATCAGAAGCACATACGATTCCATGTTCATCTGAAGTAAGGAAAGCTTCATCAAATTCGGCGGTTCCATCAAATACCTGGGCAATAACGTCTGGATTAAACTCTGTTGGCTCATGAAGAGTCTGTGCCAGGTCTAACACTAAACTTGTGACTCCCGATCGAACGCTTTCTTCCGAGACACCCGCAATAAGCTTTCCGTCTTTTACCAGCCAAAGCACCTCTGGTGCACAATGAGTTTGCTGCTCTTCTCGCTGTGAAATTCTTGCGCGTCCCGCAAGAGACAGAACAGAACGCTCTTCCAAAGACTGGTAAGGTCCAACAGTCATAGCAGCCTGTCCATTGCTTTCAAGCAAAATCATAAGAACGCCATCTGGAAACTCTTGTGACCCTTCTTTAAGCGTTCCCTCAATATGCTGCTTAGCCCAAGCAATCAAGTGCGGAGAAACCTCTTTTTGCGCAACAACTCGCTTGCTCAGCGCACGTAAGTGCCTGTTATCAAGAGGGAGGACACCTCCAGCCAGTCTCCAACGACAAACAAGTTCTGGATTATCAAGCTCAAACTTCTGAGCTGCTTCTAACTCTTCCTGATCCACAGTATCCTCCCCCAACTTTTTTAAAATGAACTGCTAATCCCGAATTAGCAGATTAGTGCCTAAAGTGACGCTTGCCTGTAAACACCATTGCAATGCCGTATTCATCACAAGCAGCAATAGATTCATCATCTCTGACCGATCCGCCAGGCTGAATGATAGCCGTTACGCCATGAGCTGCTAATGTGTCAACGTTATCTCGGAATGGGAAGAAGGCATCAGATGCTGCCACAAGATTCTTTGAATCAATTCCCATGCGCTCACAAGCTGCCTCTGCACGCTCACACGCGAGAAGAGCGGCGTCAACACGATTAGGCTGACCTGGTCCCATACCAATTCCAGCCTGATCTTTTGCAACCAAAATTGCATTTGACTTAACGGTCTTACAAACTTTCCAAGCAAATACCAAATCGTTCAGCTCTTCTGAAGTTGGCTGGCGCTTGGTAACAACCTCAAAGCTCTCTGCGGTTTCATCTGCATGATCAAGGTCTTGCACCAACAATCCGCCGTCAACAGTTCTCATTTCGAGCTCACGGCTTCTATCGATTCCGCCCGTAGCTAAGACGCGAAGATTTGTTCTCTTTGACAGGCGCTCAAGAGCCTCTTCTGTAAAGCTTGGTGCAATAAGAACCTCAACAAACTGCTTATTGATGTCTGCAAAGTGCTCAACAAACTCCAGAGGAACCTCTCTATTAACTGCAATAATTCCACCAAACGCAGAGATTGGATCGCAAGCAAATGCTCGATCGTATGCCTCAACAACATTTTCTGCCGTAGCAGATCCACAAGGATTCTGGTGCTTCAAAATAATGACTGATGGCTCATCAAACTCACGAACAGCAGCCCAGGCTGCATCAGTATCAAGTAAATTGTTGTAAGACAAGGGCTTGCCCTGAAGTTGCTGAGCGTTTGCCAGAGAGTGTGCGGGAGCTCCAGGCATCTTATAAAACGCTGCGGACTGCTGAGGATTTTCTCCGTAACGAAGATCTTGTTCTTTTGTTGCCTTTACCAGCAAAGTCTCTGGGAATGTACTCTGCTCTGCTTCAACAACACCAGAAAGGTATGCGGCAATAGCGCCATCGTATGCAGCCGTTGTCTTAAATACCTTCAAAGCCAGCTGCTGGCGAGAAGCCCTTGTAGTTGCACCGTCATGGACACGCATCTCATCAAGAACACGACCATAATCTGCCGGATCAACAACAACCGTAACAAAATCATTATTCTTTGCAGCAGAGCGGAGCATTGAAGGTCCACCGATATCGATATGCTCAATTGCATTTTCAAGAGTTACTGATGGATCAGCTACAGTCTTCTCAAACTCATAGAGATTAACGCAGACCAGGTCAATCATGCCAATACCATTATTCTCTGCGTCTGCGACATGACCGGGATTATCTCTACGGCATAAAAGACCACCATGAACACGAGGATGCAGCGTCTTAACGCGGCCGTCCATCATCTCTGGAAATCCGGTATAAGACTCAATAGGAACTACAGGCACACCAGCCTCTTCGAGGATTTTTGCAGTTCCTCCTGTTGAAATTACCTCTACACCAAACTCTTTAGTAAGAGTCTGTGCAAATTCAACAATACCTGTTTTGTCTGTTACCGAGATTAGTGCACGTTTGATAGGGGCCTCAGCCATTGCCGCTCCTTTGTGTTCGACACTTGCTATCAGAAACACTTACAGCCTATCAGCTGCGAAACACTACGTACTAGATGTAAACAAACTTGAAACTATTCTATAATCTTCCGCTGTAAAACACCTGAAAGGAACTGTTTCATATGTCTGCCGATACTCCAATCATAGTCCCCTTCGAAGATACTGACTTACCAGAACTTATCTCAATCGTTGAACGCGTCTGGTACTTGGACGGCGATGAATCTAAAGAAACCAGTAGGTCTCTGGCTACCATTGATATTTCTTACTACATTGGTGTTTCAACTCATCGTTTTGGTGCAAAACACGGAAATACAGTTCTCGGCTTTATTTTCTGCTCCAACGGAGAAGATCCAGAAGATAAGCAGAAATGGATTGAGCTTGAAAATGCCTCAACCATTACAGCTAAAAAGCTCTTAAGCCCGAAAGACTTTGAAGGTTATGAAGCCGCTGGTACCGTCGAATCAAATCTGATCCGCAAATACTGGAATGAAGGAGTCAAAATTCCCAAGTGGGAAATTACACTATTCTGCGTAAGCCCTGCTGCTCAAGGAAAAGGTGTCGGCGGTATGCTCTTTTCCTATATGCTCAATTTTTTGAAAGAACAAGGAGCTAAGCATTGCTTCCTTGCAACAGATGATGACTGCGACATTAGTTTCTATCAACACAAGGGTCTTGTCTGTAAAGATGAAGCTCCGGTTAAAGCGAACGGACAAGACTTTGGATTTGCCTATATCTATGCGGGAGATCTCTAAGAATGAGTTCTTGCATTGGAAGATTTGCGCCAACTCCTTCTGGAAGGATGCACCTAGGCAACGTTTTCTCAGCGCTTATGGCTTGGGCCAGCGTTCGCTCCCAAAATGGCAGCTTAATTCTTCGCATTGAAGACTTAGATATTCGTGCTCATAATCCTCAATACACCTCTCTTCTCCTGGATGATTTACAGTGGTTGGGACTAACTTGGGACAAAGGTCCGTATTACCAAAGCACACGCACGGAGCTCTACCAGGACGCTCTTTTAGATTTGAGGCAGCAGGGACTCTTGTATCCTTGCTTTTGTTCCCGAGCAGACTTACACGCTGCACAAGCCCCTCATGCCAGCGATGGTGCATATGTCTATGCGGGAACCTGCCGCGACCTGAGCAAATCCGAGCGTAAAGAGCTTTCCAAACATAAAATTCCAGCAACTCGCATACGAGTTCCTAATAAGACCTACGCGTTTGAAGACAAAGTCTACGGTCCTACATCACAAAACCTTGCTGGATCATGCGGAGACTTTATTGTTCAACGTGCAGATGACGTCTTTGCCTATCAACTTGCTGTAGTAGTTGACGATGCTGACATGGGCGTAACTGAAGTAGTTAGAGGATCAGATCTTCTTTCATCTACTCCCAGACAACTTTATTTACAAGACGTGCTTGGTTTTTCTCATCCCATCTATGCTCACCTCCCACTACTTGTTGCGCCAGATGGCAGGAGACTTTCTAAACGCAATCACGATCTAGATCTTGGTGTTCTGAGAGACCAAGGAAAAACACCAGAAGAGATTCTTGGCTTTCTGGCTTATTGCATAGGTCTTGCAGAAAAAGAAGAACCTCTTTCTGCAGTACAAGTTGCCAATCGCTTTTCATGGGATGTACTTCGCGCTCACCGAAAAAACGTGGTTGTTGAGCATTTTTCATATGTTTTGTAAAATGTCTTATTGTGAGTGACGCCAGTTCGGGGTATCATTCTCAAGCACCCATTTTGGAGAGCTGACCGAGAGGCCGAAGGTGCTCGCCTGCTAAGCGAGTATGGGCCCCAAGCCCATCTGGGGTTCGAATCCCCAGCTCTCCGCCAGAATTTTCTGCTCGTTGCATCTCTGCAACGAGCTTTTTTCTTACCAAGAAGAACTTTTTCTAAGATTAGTCTTGCATTTTCAACTGGAAAATGGCATTCTATCTACTTGCACGCGGCGTTACCTCAGCTGGATAGAGGACCTGACTACGAATCAGGGCGTCATAGGTTCGAATCCTATACGCCGCACCACTTGAACTTAGGAGCTCCTTCGGGAGCTCTTTTTTATTATCTACCTGGTCTTAAAGCTACTTCGCCGGAAGAGCTTGCATACAAATACTGATAAGAAATACCAGCTTCATCAAGCTCATCCATTACCTCAGCCATGCATGTTTCCGCCATGATGACCTCCAGATACCCTTGTGGACTTAGATCTTTTAAACCCACTCTGCCTTGGTCTGAAATCCACTTTCTTAAAGTTGCAAGTTGCTCTGATGCAATATGGATCTCTGAATAAAACTCCTTGTGGCCGAATCCAATTATTGCCGCACTGCCCTGAACAAACTGCCTTAATACAATTTCTTTCTGTACCTCTACCAGACCTTTCATAGCCACCTCTTTCTTCCTTTACTGATCTCAGTATAGCAAATTTATAGAACATATGTTCTATAAATCAGTAAAAGAAATGGTCTTCACAATTCACTAGAAGACCATTTCAGAGATTGAATCAATTGTGATTAAAAAGAGAAACTATTCTGGTCGAATAACCTCGATGCCACCCATGTAAGGACGGAGCGCCTCGGGCACGGTAACAGAGCCATCTGCGTTCTGATAATTCTCCATAATTGCAGCCATGGTACGGCCAACTGCCAGACCGGAGCCGTTAAGCGTGTGAACTAGACGGGTGCCCTTGAACTCTGCTGGATCCTTATAGCGGATGTTTGCACGACGAGCCTGGAAATCCCAGCAGTTAGAGCAAGAAGAAATCTCCTTGTATGCGTTATAGCTTGGGAGCCAAACTTCAATGTCATAGCACTTGCATGCAGAGAAGCCAATGTCACCAGTGCAGAGAGTAACCACGTGATAAGGAAGACCCAGAAGCTGGAGGATCTTCTCGGCTTCCTGAACCATGGACTCAAGCTGATTCATGGAATCCTCAGGCTTTGCAAACTTGACCATCTCTACCTTGTCAAACTGGTGAACGCGAATGATGCCGCGGGTATCTCGACCAGCTGATCCTGCCTCCTCACGGAAGCATGGAGTAAATGCGGTGTAGAGCAGAGGAAGCTGAGATGCATCCAGAATCTCGTCACGGTGGATGTTGGTGAGCTGAACCTCAGCAGTTGGAATCAGGTAGAGGTCAGGCTGAACGTGGTAGAGGTCCTCTTCAAACTTAGGAAGCTGGCCGGTACCAAACAGGGAATCCTGATTGGTAATAACTGGTGGCCACCACTCTTTGAATCCTGCCTGGTTGTGCGTATCAATCATAAAGTTAATAAGCGCGCGCTCCATGCGAGCACCCATGCCGCCAAGCAGATAAAAACGAGTTCCCGCAAGCTTTACGCCACGATCAAAGTCAATCATGCCCAGCTCAGGTCCAAGATCCCAGTGTGCCTTTGGCTCAAAATCAAACTGAGTTGGCTCTCCCCACTTGCGGACCTCAGGGTTATCGGAATCATCCTTACCATAAGGAACCGATGCGTCTGGAATGTTTGGAATAGCTGCGACAAGAGCCGTAAGCTCCTCCTCAACCTCTCCGCGACGCTGGTCAAGCTCTGCGATACGGTCTTTATTAGCTGCTACCTGCTCTTTAGCTGCCTCAGCCTCTTCCTTCTTGCCCTCACGCATAAGAAGGCCAATCTGCTTAGAAACAGCGTTGCGCTCTGCCTGAAGAGACTCAACCTCAGCGATTACGCTTCTGCGCTCCTCATCAAGCTCAAAGAATTTCTCGCGATCCCAATGAGCATTTTGCCTGGACTCGCAAGACTTATCTACGAGGTCAGGATTCTCGCGCACAAATTTGATATCAAGCATGCAGCTTCTCCTTGAATCAACACTTTTTGGCAGTGCATTTTTTCTTATAGCCTACCAAGTATATACTTGTATTTGGATTCTTAACCCTTCACATGTTCTGGAGCTGGATTATGGACGCAATTAACTCTTTTATTGGTTGGCTTTTTGGCGATAAGACCGGTGTGTTGTTCCTCGTACTTGGTGGAATTTTGCTCTTTTTGGTTATTTCCTTTGTGCTAGAGCGCAAAACTAAAAAGATGTATTTCAACCACAAAAAGACCGAAGACGACTGGGATCTCTTTGGAGAAGACGAAGAAGGCTGGTCTGACTTTGATGCAGACAACAAATAAGTAACAAAAAAGCCCCGTAAAGGGGCTTTTTAAATACAAATGGTGCGGGCGAAGGGACTTGAACCCCCATGAACTTGCGTTCATACGGACCTGAACCGTACGCGTCTGCCAATTCCGCCACACCCGCGTGCTAGGGAATAATACTACAACATTTTGTTTTCTTCTAATGGAAAAACAATAGATATATAAGAAATTTCTTTTCAGCGGTAGAATATAGACAGTCACGGCCGACAAACACACTTTAAACACAGGAGGTTGCCGTGAGTGACTCGCGGTCACAGACCACGCAGACTACATATCTACATTCACCTTCTGCTCAGCAGGCATCTCCTGCGGCTGAGCCAGAGATTTTGCTGGATCGATATCGCGTTCTTGCTCGTAGGGGTAATGGAGGCTTCGGCACTGTCTGTACCTGCTGGGATACTCGTTTGCAGAGGCGCGTAGCTATCAAACGTATGCCGCTTTTAGGTGCTTCCGAGACGCCTGGCGTGCTTGCTTCTACTGTTGACGAGGCTCTTTCAGAGGCAAGAACTGCCTGTTTGCTGGCGCATCCCAACATTGTGACCGTTCACGATTTTGAGATTGAAGGCGACTACGCCTACCTGGTCATGGAGTTTGTTGACGGCCTCAATCTATCTGAGCTTCTAGCTCGTGTTGAAGGCGGTTATCTCACCTACGCTGAGGCTGCTCACATGGTTTCTTCACTTGCAAAGGCACTTCAGTATGCCCATGAAAATGGCGTGCTCCATCTGGACATTAAGCCAACAAACATCATGATTGACCGCCAAGGTACCGTAAAACTTGCTGACTTTGGTATGGCAACACTTGCCTCAGCTGCTGGTTATGGCGGTGCTCGAGGTGGCACGGTTGGCTACATGCCTCCTGAGCAGGTTGAAGGCATGCTTGTTGACGAGCGTGCTGATATCTTCTCGCTTGCTGTTGTTTTGAGACAGGCACTAACGGGTGTCAATGTATTTGCAGGCAGAACGGCTAAAGAGTCCCTAGACCATATTTATAAGGGCCCAAAGATTCCTCTGATTAAAGAGGATCCCGAGGTTCCGTTTGCCGTAGATGCCGCTCTGACACAGGCACTTTCTCCTGAACCATCGATGAGACAAGGAAGCGTCTTAGAGTTTGCCCAAGATATTGTGGCCCCTCTTGGCAGCGAAAAACAGGGCGAGAAAAGCCTCAAAGCCCTCGTAGAACAGTCTGAAGAAGAGGAAACCGAGACCTGGGACGTCAAGCATCTTCCACTCTCAATCCGCTTCCCCTGGCTGCCCTCGGCTGCCGTGCGTGGCGTATCAGCCCTGGTCTCCGGCGTTCTTCTCGCCCAGTTGTTCCAGCTTATTGCTCCAGAATCGCTCACGTTTATTGTGGTGGGCTCTCTTGTAGGAGCTGCAGCAGCTGTTCTTTGGACCCCGTTGGGTTCTGCGCTTGTCATTGCATGCGCCGTATATGCTCTGGCAAGCATTAGCCCTACCAGTACTTCATTCCCGTTTGCGACGCTTGTAACCTTGGTAAGTGTTATCTGGTGGGCGTTTGCGGGAAGGGCCTCAAAATTCAGCAGTATCAACTGCTTATTAGGAGCTTTATTACCTACTCCTGTTTCAGCACCAGCACTTGTCTCCGCTACTATGCGTCCGCTACCTGCAGTTTTAACAGGAGCCTTTAGCTATCTTTTTGGAACACTGTTTGCAAGAGGCATATCTTTAGGCTTTGCGGCAACTCCTCTCGCCTATGACTACACCTCACTGGCCTCAGGGCTTCCTTTTTGGATTCGCTTTGGGGCATGCTCCCTATCTGCTCTTTTAGGCTCGCTTATGAGCCAGAAAAGACGTCGCGGATGGATGATTTTTGGACAAATTGTCTGTGCCGCGTTGCTTTCAAGTGGCTTTATATGGGCAGCTTGGATGGAGAATCCCAATTTTTGGGTAGTTGAAAGTATAGTTTCGGTGCTAATTACGGTATTCTTATGTGTACTTGTATGTATTGCAATTGTCCTGATAGGTCCACTTGACGCGGATCAGGAAGGCGAGGAATTAGATGAGCTTTCTTAGTGACTTTGAAAACCGTATTGGTTCGGTCTTTGGTGCCGCACCTCAGGGATACGCAGAGCCTTTCTCTTTTAAGAAGCTTGCCAAACGCGCAGCTAAAGAGATGGAACGTGAGACGTATGAGATTGATGGTGTAGACACTGCGCCTGCCCTGTATACCGTTTTAGTTGCTCCTCAAGATGATTCACTGATGCGTCCTCTTTATGCTGATCTAACTGCAGAGGTTTCTGACTTCGTGGCTGCTCAGGCTCAGCAAAAAGATTATGTATTTGTTGGTCAGCCGCTTGTTCGTTTTATGGTTGACCCATCTCTGAAGCCTGGAAAATTTGCTGTCTTTGCAGAAAACGTTGACGGCAATACGCTTGACCAGCTACGCAATGAAGAGCGTGCTTTCTTGGGTGGAAACTCCAGTGTTGGAGGAGCTGCAGCTCAAATGCCTCAGCAGCACAATTCCCGCGCTGCTGTTCAGCCAGAACCACAGCCAGAGCCAGATCCTCTGTCTGTAGTTCGCCCTGTTTCTGCAGATAACGCAACGCCAGAGGTTTTGGGAGATCTTGCTGGTACAGATGCCGGTCTTGCGGTAATGCCACCAGACTTTGTTGAGGCTCAAGGCGCAATTCCTGTCGTTTCCGCAGCTGAGTCCACTCCTATGCCTGTTCTTCCTAGCTCAAACGGGCTTCCAGACCTGCCCGTAAACGGAGCTATCCCAACAGCAGCTCCTGTTCCTATGACTCAGCGTCGTATCACGCCTTCCCTTGATGCCCAGTTAAACGACATGCGTGGACGTCCTTCTCGCAATTTGCAAGGCACGCCACGTGCAAACATGGACGCTACCTGCATTTTGATTGATCGCCAGAGCGGTCGTTCGTATCGCCTTGAGGCTCCTCGAGCCATTATTGGTCGCGAGCGCTCTCAGGCAGACGTTGTTTTGCGCGATCCTAACGTTTCAAGACGTCACGCCGAGATGACCTATGACGGTCACGATTGGCACATTGCTGATTTGCACTCCACTAACGGAACGCTTGTCAACGATATCGACGTAGATGAGGTAATTCTGCGCGACGGAGACCTCATTACCATTGGTCTTATGGATCTTCAGTTCCGGGAGAACTAATGATTGATTTGATTCTCTTTGCAGGACGTGTTCTGCTTGTTGTCCTGTTGTACATCTTCCTGTTCTCGGTCATGCGCACGGGCATTGGTCTTGTCCGCGGTCAGCGCAAAGACGGAGCTATTTGGTCCGTTGATGTCGAGAAGGGCGTCAAGTCCTTACGTGGTCTTCACGTAGACATTTTGGGTCCTGTTGTTATTGGACGTTCTCCTTCGTCTGACATTGTGATTGACGAACCTTACGTTTCTGCTTCACATGCTCGCTTCACTATCCAGGGACCTGCTCTGGTACTTGAAGACCTTGGATCCACAAACGGAACCATGGTTAATGGTCACATCATCGAGCAACCTGTTACCCTTCGCGACACTGACGAAGTCCAGGTCGGCGATGTGATTATGCGTGTTGGACGTCGATAAGAGGCTCATGGTTTCTTCTGATACAACACATATTTCTGATACACCTACACAAGAGCCCGTGAGTGCTCCTGGTCGTTGTGAGCTGCCACTTGATGGTCGCTGTGACGCAGAGGCAGCTTCTGGCTCTAACACCTTTATTTCTTGGGGCGCCCGCTCTGACGTGGGATTAGTTCGCGAGCATAACGAGGACTCGTTCCTTTTGCGCACTCCCCTTTTTGCCATCTGCGATGGTATGGGAGGTCACGCCGCCGGTGAGGTGGCAAGCTCCATTGCTGTTAAGGTTATTGCCGAACAGGCGCCAAGTACCGCAGACGATGTCCGTCTTGGCGCTGCAATTGAGGCTGCTAACCAGGAAGTTATTGATGCTCCTGCCAAGGGCATTGGCAAACCTGGCATGGGCTCCACTGCCTCTGCTGTCCTCATTGAGGGCAATCAGATGGCCGTTGCTCATGTTGGAGACTCTCGCATTTACCTGCTCCATCATAGCACGCTGGTCCGCATTACTCATGACCACAGCTATGTTGAGGAGCTCATTGATTCTGGTCAGATTACCGCTGATGAGGCTCGCACACACCCTTCTCGCTCGGTAGTTACGCGAGCTCTTGGCTCTGATCCAGACATGTATGCAGATCATTTCTCGCTTGAAGTATCTGATGGTGACCGCATCATCTTGTGCTCCGATGGTCTCTCTGGCATGGTGCCCGACGATGAGATTGAGTCCATTGCTGTCTCTAACGTCACGCCACAAAAGGCTGCCGATAACCTTGTTTCCGCAGCTCTTACCTATGGCGGCTCAGACAACATTACCGTTATTGTCATCGATGTCTTGGACGACGGCATAGCCGATCAAACCAGAAAACACCTTACTCGTGGCGTCATTGCCACGTTTGTCTCGTTCCTTGCGCTCTTTGCAGCCACTGTTGCGGTGTTCTTCCTGTTTGTAAGCAGCGAGTGGTACTTAGGAATTAACGGAACTACCGTTGGCGTTTATCGAGGTATTCCTACAACAATTGCCGGCATAAACATGTCTACGCTTGTTGAAACTACGTCGATTGAAATAAAAGATTTGCCTGACGCAGTTCAAGACTCTCTTGCAGACGGAATTCGCGTTAAGAACGAGGATGAAGCACATAGCACCGTCGAGAATTACCGCAAACAAATTGACGACGCCAACAACAAAGCGGTCAAAAAGAAAGAAGACGCTCAGTCTGGCGGAACACCCACAACAGAAACAACAACGTCAACAACAAGTTCGGGAGGTGAGTAGGAATGGAAAAAGCAGGTGGACTAAGGCGTAATACAGAGCTCTTCTTACTATTTGTAGGAGCAATCCCTGTATTTCTGCTGTACGCCATGTACATGATTACTGCTCGCTCAACGCTCAGCCTTGAGACAATGGCCGTTCCTATTGGTCTCTTTGCAGCATTTACCGTGGCTCACATTGCTATTAGATTCCTTGCTCCCGCAGCAGACCCCGCCATTCTCCCCATTGTGTTTGTGCTCTCGGGAATTGGCATCACCATGGTCACCAGACTTGCGCCAAATCTTGCAGTCAACCAAACAATTTGGCTCTTTATCTCTGTTGTTGTGATGATTGTGGTACTAGCGGTCATTAGAAATCTTGACGCGTTAGCACGCTACAAATACTCCATTGGTATTCTCGGCGTCATACTGCTTCTTCTGCCAATTGTTATTGGCCAAGATCGCTACGGCGCAAAACTCTGGATTTCTTTTGGCGCATTCACCTTCCAGCCTGGTGAGCTTGCAAAGATTGCCATTACGCTCTTCCTGGCATTTTATCTTGCACTGAATCGAGAAGCCCTATCGGTCTCCATGCGTTCTTTTGGACCTTTCCGCATTCCTCGCTTTAAAATGCTGCTTCCTCTGTTTGTCATGTGGGGCATCAGCCTGATTGTTGTTATTTTTGAACGCGACCTTGGTAGCGCTCTGCTCTTCTTCGTGTTCTTTGTCATCATGCTCTATGTAGCAACAGGTCGCGCAAGCTACGTTTTTGTCAGTATTGCGCTCTTGGCCATTGGCGGCGTGGTGCTTTATCACTTCTTTGGTCACGTTCAGACTCGTGTCAACATTTGGCTTAACCCCTTCAAAGACCCCGCTGGAGACGGCTACCAAATTGTCCAGTCACTTTATTCCATCGCAGATGGAGGACTAGCGGGTACCGGAATTGATAAGGGAATGCCTACACTTATCCCTATTGTTGAGTCTGACTTTATTTTCTCAGCCATTGCTGAGGAGCTGGGACTCTTTGGCGGAGCGGCAATTATTACCCTGTTCCTGCTGCTTACGGTGCGTGGTCTTGCAACAGCTGCTCGCGCAAAGTCCGATTCATCTGCTTTTGCGGCTGCTGGTCTTACCAGTGTTTTGGCGTTCCAAACCTTCCTCATTGTTGCAGGCGTTACTAAGCTCATGCCTCTAACTGGCGTTACCCTGCCCTTTATGAGTCAGGGTGGTAGCTCTCTTCTTTCCAGCTTTATCATTGTTGCCCTGCTGCTCAGGGCAGGTGACGAGGGAACTGGTCGCGAAACAGAGCTTGAGCCAAGCAAGAAAATGCTTGACTCCCAGAGGCTCGAAATTTCTTCTGGTGGAGCTCATGCTTCTTCTGTTTTGCATGGTAGCCACATCCGTGGAGGCTTTGGCCTGCAGTCTGAGGAGTCCGGTGTTCTGGGACGTGTTGCTCTCGGAAAACGTCTGACCAATTTGGTTACCGTATTTACCCTCTTCTTCACCGTTCTTCTCGGCAACTTGACCTTCTTGATGGTCATTGACGCACCTAGACTTCAGGCGCTCCCTACCAACAACCACACTATTGCTAAGAGCGCATATGTTCAGCGCGGCGCCATCATGACTTCTGACGGCGTCACCCTGGCAGAGAGTGTCAAGCAAGACGACGGCACCTACGTGCGTAACTATCCACACGACGGCATGGCTTCTCACACCGTTGGCTACATCTCTACCCAGTATGGAACTGCAGGTATCGAGTCCTCCATGAACGAGACGCTCACCGGACACGCAGATCATTCCGACTGGAGAAGCGCTCTGTACTCGATGGCAGGTGTTAATACCGCTGGTTCAAGCGTTGTTTTAACCATCAATTCCCAGATGCAGGCTGTAGCAGAAGCTGCACTCCAGGGATATTCCGGCTCCATTGTTGTTATGGATCCAGCAACCGGAGCCGTGCTTGCAAAGGCTTCAAGCCCTTCATACACCCACGCTGATCTGGGCACTGTTATCGAGTCCGGTACCGGCAGTCAACTGGTTGACAGAACTACCCAGGCGCTCTACTCCCCTGGTTCGTCGTTTAAGACCATTACGCTTTCTGCTGGAATTGACACACATACCACCACGCTGGACACCACCTATTCAGCTCCAGGAACTATGGAGCTTGGCGGTGGAACCATCCACAACTACGCCAACGAGGACATGGGCACTATTCCTCTGCGTGAGGCATTTGCTCGCTCTTCTAACACGGCGTTGGCGCAGCTTGGCGTAGCACTTGGCGCAGACAACCTGGTCAGCTATGCACGTGCCTTTGGTTATGGCACAGCTCTTGGTCAGGACTTCTCCACTACACCATCGCTGATGCCAAATCCTGCCGAGATGACCACCTGGGAGCTTGGTTGGGCGTCTTGCGGCCTTCCTGTTGGAGAGCATGCAAGCCCTGCAGGTCCTCAGACCACCGTCATGCAAAACGCTGTTGTCGCGGCTGCAATTGCTAACGGCGGCGTGGTCATGAACCCTTACATTGTTGATCGCGTTCTCTCGCCAGAGGGAGCTGTTGTTTCTACAACGTCACCAAAATCGCTTGGACAGGCAGTGTCTGCGGATACCGCTGCGCAGGTCCGAGAGGCAATGTTGGGCGTTGTTGAATCCGGCACTGGTATGGGAGCTCGCGTTCCGGGTGTCAAGATTGCAGGAAAAACAGGTACGGCAGACGTCGAGAACGGTAACTTTAACTCGTTCTTCATCGGTTTTGCGCCTTACGACCACCCAACTCTTGTTGTTTCTGTTGTCATCGAAGGCAACGGCGAGAACGTTTTAGGTTACGGTGCTCAAGTTGGCGGACGTGTTCTTGCGCAGTGCCTGAACATCCAGGCTTTGGGAGCTGCTTCGTAGCGCCTAAAACACCGCACGGTCTTCTCCCCAAGTAGTTGGGTGTGTTCTAAGATAGTAAGTGACGTGGCGAGAAAATCGCACGCTTGATAGGAGTTGAGTTATGCCAGGTAGAATGCTCAGTGGGCGTTACCAGGTTCAAGACAAAATTGGTACCGGTGGAATGGCCACCGTTTACCGCGGACAGGACCAGGTTCTTGGTCGTACTGTTGCCATCAAGATGATGCTGCCGCAGTACGCAAACGATCCTTCCTTTGCTGCCCGCTTCAAGCAGGAGGCACAAGCCGCAGCGGCGCTCTCCAGTCCTTATATTGTCTCGATATACGACTGGGGTAAGGACGGCGAGTCCTACTACATTGTCATGGAGTATCTGCGCGGTACAGACCTTAAGAGTGGCATCCGCAAACATGGAGCCCTTGATTCCCGTAAGGTCGCTCAGATTGGCTCTCAGATTGCTCAGGCGCTCTCTGTAGCACATCGTCACGACATCATTCACCGTGACATCAAGCCACAGAACATCATGGTCCAGCCAGATGGCAACATCAAGGTCATGGACTTTGGCATTGCTCGTGCAAAGAACAGCAGTCTAACCACCGATAACTCTGTTCTTGGCACCGCCCATTACGTTTCTCCAGAGCAAAGTACCGGCAAGCCTTTGGGGCCAACCACCGATATCTATTCCCTAGGCATTGTCATGTACGAGGCTGCAACTGGCCGCGTTCCCTTTGTTGGTGACGACGCTATCAGCGTTGCTATGAAGCAGGTCAACGAGGCTCCTCAGCCACCATCGCTGATCAACCCCAACGTTGACCCTGCACTCGAGGCAATCATTCTTCGTTGCATGGAGAAAAACCCGGCTGACCGCTATCAGAGCGCTGACGAGCTTGCTCGTGCGCTGCGCGATTTCATTGCTGGCCGCGCCACTATTCCAAGCAACACCACCGTGAGCCCCCGCATTGTGACACCACCTCAGCCAACTTCCAGGTTGGATCGTCGCGGCATCGACGGCTCCAACACCTACATTACGCGCGGTGGCGACACTGGTCGCTTGAACCGCGTCCATTCTCGCGAAGAGGCTGATGAGCTTGACAGGCGCGAGAATAAACGTCACAAGCGCAACGTTATTCTCGGCGTTTTAGGCGCTTTGGTTGTCCTGGCTCTTGCCGGCTTTGCTATTGCACAGATGCTCGGCAACTCCGCCCAGCAGTATCTGGTTCCACAGTTTGTTGGTCAGACAAAAGACCAGGCTACTCAGGCACTAAATGCTTCTGATAGCCACTTTAAGCTGGGAACTGTTACAGAAAGCTACAGTGATTCTGCTCCTGAAGGCCAGGTCATTGATCAGACACCAAGCGCTAACAAACAGGCTCCTGAAGGAACCGCGGTTAACCTTGTCATTTCTAAGGGCGCTAAACCTGCTGCTGCAGTTAAGGTGCCTGATCTTACCAACAAGAGTCCATCAGAGGCTGAGTCTGCTCTTGCTGCTGTTGGCCTCAAAGCAAGAAATGGTGACTCGGTTGAGTCGGACGACGTAACCGTTGGTTATGTTGCAACACAGGAACCAGTCGCAGGTAGCGACGCTAAGGCTGGCGACACTATCACCTATCACCTGTCTTCGGGCAAGGGTAAGGCAGATGTTCCAGACGTCACCGAGATGACTGCCGAGCGTGCGTCCGATGTCCTGAAAGATGCAGGCTTCAAGGTAGATACTCAGAAACAGCCATCTTCTAGCGTTCCTGAAGGTCGTGTCATCTCCCAGTCTCCAGCTAACGGCAAGGCAGATAAGGGTTCCACGGTAACCATCGTTGTTTCTTCCGGTGCTCAGAGCGGCTCTGTTCCAAACGTTGTTGGCAAGGACTTTGAAACCGCCCAGTCCACGCTGGAAAACGCGGGCTTCCAGGTCAACACAGTTTGGGTCTACGACGACAACGTAGCAACCGGAAACGTAGTTGGCCAGACACCATCAAGCGCTGCAGCTGGCGCTACTATCACCATCCGCGTCTCTAGCGGACCTCGCCCATCAGCGTAAACGCTGCGGCGTGCAGTGCGCTCAACCAGTACGTTCAAGCCCTGCAACCATGTTTGGTTGCAGGGCTTTTTGCTACCACGGAAATAGTTCGACAGCGGCACGTGTCGTCGCCGGAACCGGCGAAGCAAGCACTTCAGCACTGCGACCGTTTTATTGCTGCGATTATCACGACTGTCTCCAGCAATAAAATATCTTCGAATGACCGAGGCTACTTGCATCATTTTTCGGAATACGTCCGATCGGATCCATTTGCTGATGGCCGAACACACCTATGTCAGATAATCTGTCAAAAAGACGTATACATGACACTGAAAATAGCTAAGGCATGCAGATTATCGTCATTAGGTGTGTAATATGTCCGCAATTGAGCAGAATATCTGACATAGGTGTGTTCCTTAGGTGCGGAATTTACCTATAGTTAAATCTTTTATACGACGATATTCATTTTTAAGAATATTAAATAAAGTTTATGCATAAAAATGTATATCAGGTATTGAGGCTCTCTAAATGTCAGACATTGAGCCCAGATGTCCGGTTATCTTGATTAAAAGCCAGTCGATTCTTCAGCAAAACCTACCAAAGCTGCACCATTTTGTACGCCAAGCCTAAAAACCGACGCTGACACGCCGCAACAGAGAAAAACCGGCAGCACGAAGCTGCCGGTTTAAAATCAATGGTGCCCCCGGGCCGATTCGAACGGCCGACACCCGCTTTAGGAGAGCGGTGCTCTATCCCCTGAGCTACGAAGGCATGTGGGATATTCTACTCACGTAGGCTCGCGTACGCAAATCTCGCCAACGCTTGCGGCGCCGACACAGCAGCGCGATGCTGCTACTTGCGACGAGCCTTGCGCTCAGCTCTCTTTCTGTCGTACTCAGCCTGACGTTCGAGGTAGAAATCGTTGAGCTTCTTGTCGGTCATGCCAGCAACCTTAGCCTCGATCTTCTTGCGAAGAGGACGCATCTTAAAGAAGCTGTAGACAACCGAACCAAAGATGCAGAAGTAAGCAAAGACCAGCATAATGGCAGAAATCATACCAACGCCAGTGTTCAGATCTCTAGACTCTGGAACCATATACGAAAGCACCAGTGTAATGATGGTTGCAACAAAGCCAAGACCTAGGAAGACCCACCAAACGCGCTCGGCACGATGATAGTCTGGATCCGCGCGCAGCATAGCCTCAAATCCACGGCTGCGAATATCCTCGCGCTCGCGCTGGCGAGCACGTGCAGCACGCTTCTCCTCTTTGCTCTTTGGAGCACTGGAGCCAGAGCCAGAGCCACTCACACGTACAGATGCAGCTGCCTCTCGTACTGGTTTAGCAGTAGCAGCAGATTTGCGACCAAAAGCGGAATATGAAGGACGCTCAGTCTCCTCAGAGGTTTCTTTCTTTGAAAGGCTTGCGGTAGCCTCACGCGCTTCTTTGGTTGCGCCTGTAATGGTGTCACGCAGTGACATTGGTCTCCTTCAGTGGTACAAACTCAGTTCCCGTAATAATCTGGAATGCCGTACGATATCGCTCGGACGTGCCCTCAATAACCTCTTCTGGAAGATGAGGTGGCTCTCCTTGCATGTCCCAGTGGGCTTTCAGCCAATCGCGTACATACTGTTTGTCGTAGCTTGGCTGAACGTGTCCCTCAGAATAACCCTCAGCAGGCCAGAAACGGCTTGAATCAGGTGTAAGACACTCATCAATAAGTGTAAGTTTTCCGTCGATAAAACCAAACTCAAATTTGGTATCCGCAATAATAATTCCACGAGTTGCAGCATATTCTGCAGCAGCCTTATAAATTGCAAGCGAGGCTTCCTTTAGCTGAGTAGCAACATCCTCACCAACAATCTCGCAGCAGCGCTCAAACGAGATATTCTCGTCATGATCGCCAAGCTCAGCTTTAGTGGAAGGAGTAAAAATTGGCTCAGGAAGTTTAGAGGCCTCAGTGAGACCATCAGGCAGCTTAATGCCGCAGACGGTACCGTCCTGGTCGTAGGTCTTTTTGCCAGAACCAGTAAGGTAACCACGGACAATGCACTCGATTGGTACAGTCTGTGCTTTCTTTACCAACATTGCGCGGCCAGCAAGATACTCAGTGTAATCTGCAAACTGCTCAGGAGTCTGATCTGGCAGAACAGAAATCATGTGGTTAGGCAGAAGGTCCTTGAAGCGATTAAACCAGAAAGCGCTGATACGCGTCAGAATTTCTCCCTTAAAAGGAATCTCGTCGGGGAGAATAAAGTCAAAAGCACTAATGCGATCGCTCGCAACCATCAAAAGTTTGTCGCCACAATCGTAGATATCGCGAACCTTACCGTGCGAATCGGGACGAAGCTCAGCTCCAGCCACAATGACCTCATTTCTGCGCAAAGCGCGTTGTATTGCAGGACTTTTGATTGTACGGCAAAATACCCAAAAATCGACCTACAACAAAGTATCTGTTACAGAGATATTATTTTGAGCAAGCAGAGGAAGGTGCAGCGAGAAGGTCGTGCCCTTTCCAAGCTCGGATTCTACCGAGATAGTGCCGTTATGACGGTCCATAATCTCTTTTGTGATTGCCAAACCTACACCAAGACCACCTGAAGCGCGCTCGCGGCTTTCTTCTGCACGCCAGAATCGCGATAAGGTCTGTGGAATGTCCTCAGGAGCAATTCCCATACCGTCATCAGTCACGGAGATAACTGCATCGGTATCATCAATTGATACGGTTATAACAACATGACCCCCGTCGTCGGTGTAGCGAATGGCATTGCTCAGCAAGTTGGTCAGGGCTTCTCGAATCATGTCCGAATCAATATCAACAAAACAATTGCCCTCGGGTGTCTTATCCACAAAGGTCAACGTGCGGTTATTCTCCTTAAAGAGTGTTTCTTGTACCGCAACGAGACTCGCCACCATTGCCACCACATTGACGCTTTCTGGATTGAACTTTGTCTTTCCGTTCTCAAGCCTTGAGAGGTGGAGCATGGCGTCTACCAGGCGAGAAAGACGTCTACTCTCAGACACAATGTTTTCCAAGCGCTCTTCATCTGCGGGCAAGATACCGTCTTGGATTGCTTCAACGGTGGCCATGATAGCCATAAGTGGAGTTCTGAGCTCATGTGCAACATCACTGGTCAGACGGCGTTCAAGCTTAATGTCTCTTTCGAGTGAAGACGCCATGTCGTCGAAGGTTTCTCCCAGACGCCCCAGTTCATTCTCGCCACGGATGCCTGAACGAGCCGCAAGATTGCCGCTTCTGATCTGAACAGCCGTCTCGGTAATACGGCGTACGGGCTTGGTAAGCGAACGTGAAGCCAAAATACCAATCAGTCCAGAAAGCGAGATTGCAATGGCTGCAGCAAGACTAATTGCCTGGTAAGAGCCATTACGGAACGCAATGTCTCGCTGGGTCAGGAACGGCTCAGAACCAAACGTCCAAATTCTAATGCTGCCCACAGGCTCACCTTGCAGGTTTTGGACAACTGCATAAACCACGGCGTCACCCGTCTGAGGGCCAGATAATGCACTATTTCCACCAGGTCGGCGAGCATTTGGTGCCGAGTCGTCATACAGAACCACGCCAGAAACATCTAAGACCTGGATACCAATATCGGAATTGGTTGCAGAGGCCTGACGTGCAATAGAGAGAACGTCGGCATTCCAGCCTTCTGCGCGCGCGTACGCCTGAGACATATTGAGCGCGGTAGTATCAACGGTGTTTTGTAGGTTCTCCCTGGTATAAGTAGTAAAACGGTTTTCCCAGACAATACCTAAAACAGAAATGAGCACCAATACCGTCATGACGGCAGTCAGCGCAAAAAACGCTGCCATACGGGTGGTAAAGCTTTGAGTGCCAACGGGATCAGGCTTAATAGTTTTATAAGAACCCTCAGTTTCCGGAGGGTTCTTAAGAGAATTTGAGTGATGTTTCTTGAAGAGCGCCAAAGCTCTAAAGCTTAGGACTCGTGGCTAGCGTTGCCAGCCTCAAAGCGATAGCCAACACCGTGAACGGTGAACAGCCAGCGAGGATTACGAGGATCATCGCCGAGCTTTGCGCGCAAGTTCTTGACATGCGAATCAATAGTGCGCTCATAGCCCTCAAAATCATAACCCAGGACTTTCTCGACAAGCTCCATACGTGTGTACACGCGGCCAGGATAGCGAGCAAGGGTGGTGAGCAGCTTAAACTCTGAAGCGGTCAGGTCAACTTCCTCGTTGTTGATGAGAATCTTGTGACCAGAAATATCAATAGTAAGGGTGCCGTAATCAAGCACGTCAACAGCAGTGTCTGGCTCAGAATACGTACGGCGGAACAGTGCGCGGACGCGTGCCACCAGCTCACGTGGCGAGAAAGGCTTAACAAGATAGTCATCAGCACCAAGCTCAAGACCAATAATTCTGTCTTCTACCTCACCTTTTGCGGTAAGCATAATGATAGGCACATTAGAGGTGTCTCTAATTGCACGGCATACGCGCTCTCCAGAAAGTTTTGGGAGCATAAGATCGAGAATTACCAGGTCAAATGCGTGCTTTTCAAACTCTTCAACTGCACTTTGACCGTCGCCAACGCCCTTAACAACGTAATTTTCGCGCTCAAGATATGCTGAGACGGCGTCACGGATGACTTTCTCATCTTCGACAATCAGAATTTTCTTCTCGTCGGAAGCCATTGTCTCCCCTTTTCTTTTGCCCTGCATGTATGTGCGTATGGCACATTACGATTATTCATTAATTATTTGTATTCATTCTATCTCTATACCTACAAATAATCTACAAAGAAAAAACACGAACTGTCACGGAAGCCGGATATCCGCTGGTAGGATCCTTAACAGTTGAGTAGGTTACAAAAGAATCACAGTTGCCTTCTCGAGCGGGAAACTCTCCGTAATCAACGCTTCTATCCATTGAATAGAGCCAGTTTGCCGTTTGATTTTGCGTATCAACAAGCACGTAAGAGGCACGGCTCTTAACTATGTAAAGGCTACCTTTACCTGCCGATATTGCATAAGGTTCACGCTCTATGACGTAAGGGTTTTCGCCTGAAGCAGGCAGGATGTATGTTCCCATCTTGCCCAACAGACCGCCCGAGTCATAACTTGCTTCAACCGACACAATGAACTTATCGTCTACGCGACTTGCTGCAAAAGGCTTGACGGATTGAGGCATAACAAGCTGGTCAACCTTGGTTTTAAGGTTGTCTCCCAGCAGGTATGCTGTAACGCCATAGTAGGTTCCTTCGGAGGCGCGAACTCGAGGAGTAAGGGTAACTACGCCCTTTGAGATAGACGGTGCAGTGGCAAATCTACCTGGAGATTCAACGGCGTCCGTTCCCTCAGAATCCCCCACACGCCACACGTAGCAGTGCGAAGATTCACGGGTTTTCTCGCCAGAAGAAGCTGGTTGGACGAGCCAAACCACCTTATCGTCTCCGCAGGCAAACGGAGCCGGATCCCAGTTTTTATCGGCCTTGTAGAGGACCTTTGCATCTCCAGTAAGCTTACCGTCAGAAAATGGTGCGGCAAGAAGCTCCCAGTCAAAGGTTGTGGTGTCCACCTCAACCCATGCATACACAGAGTCAGAGCAGCGAACGTCGTAAATAACGGCGGTGGTATTGTTCATCTGAGCCGCAGGAACAACGTCAACAACCTGGCCAGACGTCAGCGAAAGAACAGAGCCCTTTACCATTGGCGTAGCAGATGCGCCAGCCGTGGTGACGGGAATCCAATTTCCATCGGCTGGATGCAGCACGCTTCCCAGAGGGAGCGTCCAGGTCTGGCTTGGCTGAGCAGCATATTCCGTAGAACTATAGGAGTCCAGCACATTTGTGCCAGAGGACTCGTCAAGTACCAGCGGTTTTCCTGCATCTCCCGAGCCTTCTTGATGAGAGCAGCCTGCCGCGATGCTAATTGCACCCGCAACTACGACACCAGCCGCTCCCGTCTTAAAGAAGTTTCGGCGAGAAATGTTCCCAAACAGTGACACGATTTAGTCCAATTCAAGATGCTCAAGACGGTCAAACAAAACGTTTGAACGGGTAAGGAATGCGCGAGGATCAAAGATTTTCTCAAGCTCCTCATGGCTTAGCGTACAAGCAGGATCTGCCTCAAGAAGCTCCTGATAGGATGGTCCTTCCTTGCACTGCTGAATATCTGCCCAAACCTTCATAGCGTTGGACTGGACAATCTTGTATGCCTCTTCACGAGTAATACCAGTGTTGACCAGGGCAAGAAGGACCTTTGACGAGAAGAGCATGCCACGGGTCTTATTGAGGTTGGCCATCATCTGCTCTGGATACAGGACCATGCCATCAAGCAGGAACTCAAGCTTTGACAGCATGTGGTCAAGAGCAATAAAGCTGTCCGCCTGGGCAACGCGCTCAGCGGAAGAGTGGCTGATATCACGCTCGTGCCAAAGAGCAACGTTATCAAATGCAACCTGTGCGTTTGCCTTAACTACGCGGGACAAACCACAGATCTTCTCGGCAGTAATAGGGTTGCGCTTGTGAGGCATAGCGGAAGAGCCCTTCTGGCCCTTGCGGAATGGCTCCTCAGCCTCGAGGGTATCAGTCTTCTGCAGCGCGCGCATCTCAGTTGCAATACGCTCGCAGGTAGCGGCAACGGTTGCCAGAACGCCAGCAAGGTACGCGTGGTGGTCGCGAGAAATTACCTGGGTTGAAAGTGGATCGTGGACAAGACCGAGTTTCTCGCAAACATACTCCTCTACAAAAGGATCAATGGAAGAGTAGGTTCCAACAGCACCAGAAATAGCACCATAGGCAACGTTTTTACGAGCATCCTTCAAGCGGTCAAGGTCGCGCTTAAACTCCCAAGCCCAGCTGCCAAATTTCATGCCAAAGGTCATAGGCTCGGCGTGAATGCCGTGAGTACGACCAACGCAGAGGGTATCGCGCTCCTCAAACGCGCGACGCTTGCAGATAGCAGCGCAGCGACGAACCGCAGCAATAAGCAGGTCACATGCCTGAGTGAGCTGATAGCAAAGGGCGGTATCGCCCAGGTCTGTTGAGGTCATACCGTAGTGGACCCAACGACTAGGCTTGAGCTCACCTTCTGGAACCTTAGCGTCAATGTAGGAGCCCATGTTGGTCAGGAAGGCAATGACATCGTGGTTGGTAACGGCCTCAATCTCGTCTACCTCAGCGCGATTAAACGCGGCGTGCTCACGAATCCAAGCTGCCTCTTCGCGAGAAATGCCAATAACACCAAGCTCAGCCTGTGCTTCGCACGCAAGGACTTCAATCTCCTGCCAAACGGCGTACTTGTTCTCCAAAGAAAAGATATGGCCCATTTCTTTGCCGGTGTAGCGATCTACCACGATGAGACTCCTTCTGCTCGTAAAAGAAAAGGTCGAGTACCACTATGGTACCCGACCTTTGAATTACCTGGTGGGCCGTTAGGGGTTCGAACCCTAGACCTTGGGATTAAAAGTCCCCTGCTCTACCAACTGAGCTAACGGCCCATTATCGGGCGTGGCAATTTTACCACGCAACTAGGATAGTGTAGCAGTTTACTCCCATGCCCATTGTCCATTTATGAAAATTGGTATTTCTTTTCCATCGGCAGAAATTCCCCAAATATTCAAATCGTCTGCGCCAATCATAAAATCGACGTGTGTTGTGCTCTGATTGACGCCATGAGCCAAGAGTTCATCAGGGTTCATCTCAAGACCACCCTCCAGGCACTCTGGGAAGCCCATTCCAAGTGCTAAGTGGCAGCTAGCGTTCTCGTCATACAGGGTGTCGTAGAACAAAATACCGCTCTGGCGAATAGGCGTGTTCTTGGAGATAAGCGCACATTCTCCCAGGTACTTACCGCCTTTTTGAGAAACAATAGAAGTCAGAACGTCCTTGCCCTGTTCAGCGCCGTAGTCAACAACCTCGCCGTCTTTGAAGGTAAACCAGAAGTTTTTAACAATCTGACCAGCGTGAATTAGCGGCAGCGCAGAGTGAACAGTGCCGTTTACCTTGCGATAATTTGGCGTGGTGAAGACTTCCTCAGTAGGAATGTTAGGGAAGAACAAGGTTCCGTCCTGAGTCTTGCCAGCGCCACCCTCCCAAAGATGTCCTAGATTCATGCCAATAGTCAGGTTAGTTCCATTTGAAGACTCATAACGAAGCTCTTCAAACTGGTGAGAGTTCATGAAGCGCTTGGTCTTCTCAAATGTTGCATTGTGGGTCTCCCAAGCACTCTGAGGATCTTCTCCACTTGCATGAGCAACGTCCAAAATTGCAATCCAAAGCCTGTAGATTGCCTCAGCTTCAGAGAGCTCTGGGAAAATTACCTTTGCCCATTCAGCTGCAGGAACACCAGCAATACACCAAACGTTTTTACCAAAGTCCATGCCATTTCTAAAGACGTCGCACTCCAGGTTTCTTGCACGAGAAACAGCAGCGGGCTTTTCTGGATCAATACCCTTCAGACCATTTGGATCATCAGACGAGAGGAACAAAAATGCTGCACCCTGCTCTGCGAGGGAGTTAAGCTGCTCAATCTTCCAGCTTGGAGTTTTAGAAAGACGAGCTAGATCTACGTTTTCGTACATGATTCTTGAGGACTCTTGATCGCCCCAAATAACCGTGACAAATTCTGCACCAGCTGCATAGGCTGCGCGCTGAACTCTACGAGCAAAATCAGCAATCTCAATTGAAGCGTTAATTACCAGCTGACTTCCCTCAGAAATTGCGCATCCCTTCTTCACAAGAAGCTCAGCATATTTATCAATCTGATCAGACAGTGCATCAAGGGCAATCTTTACCTCTTGGTCTGTCATAGGAATTTGTGCCATCTTGTTCCCTTCAACCATCGATCCACTTAATTCAAGAAATTAAGAGCAAACGTTTTGGCGATATATCCAAAGTATTTCCGTTCCACTTCTACCCGAACAGCCTTCTTCACAACGCCAAATTTCAATCTTGTCCATAAAAAGAGCCCCGAAGGGCTCTTGTATGTCATTGGAGCGGGCAACGGGATTCGAACCCGCGGATGATGGCTTGGGAAGCCATTGCCTTACCACTTGGCGATGCCCGCAATTGTGTAGATTTTATCACAGTATTTTTTGCCTTTTAATTGCTCGCTTGGCAACTAGATAAAAGTTTGATGCGTTGTTTTCTGCCTAGCTGCTTGTATACAACAAAAATGCACCTACACAAATTTTCTTTGTCAGAAATTGGACAAGCGCTGGTCAGAGTAGGCGCAAAGTCACTCTTTAGCATGCTCTCCAACGAAAGGAGCGCTATGCAAAAGTACTTTTGGCGAGAAACCCCCGCACACCACTATCCCACCTCTTATAGACGCCTACTCTCCACCCGACAACTCCATCTTCCTCGGGCAAAGCTGCTTGGCGGAGACCCCGTCATGCCAAGTAGCTTTCCTTCCATAGGGCATGCAGGTCTGCGGTCGCGCCTAGCAGATAGGTTTTCTCGCAAACCCGAGGCTCCCCCATAAAGAAAAAGACCGGTGAACACCGGTCCTAAAGAGAGCTGTTTTGTTGCAATGCAATTAGTTTACGCTGTGATGAAGCGCTGGGTTCTTGGCTAGGCATTCATTGCAAATACCCGTAAAGCACAAGGCGTAAGAGTCAATCTCGCCACAAGAGTCCTTGGTGAGACTGGTAAGGTCCCTCAGAACTGGTCCATCAACATCAAAGACACGGCCGCACTCATGACACTGGAAGTGGGCATGCTCAGTTGTAGTTGGATCAAAACGAGAGATGTTATCACCAGTATTAACAACCTGAAGCTCACCTGCGTCAACGAGCTGCATAAGGTTGCGGTAAACGGTACCAAGAGAAATGTTTGGTAGTTCCTCTCTTACTGCCGCATACACGCTATCTGCTGTTGGATGATCATGGCGACCTTCCATGTAAGTACGAATTGCCTCACGTTGCTTGCTGTAACGCACGATAACCTCATTAATTAGTAAGTGTTACTGATTACTGAATACGTTAACACTAATTGTCTATATGTTGCAACAAAAGCTCACATTTATGCATTACCAATTATCTCCATATACGCAATCTACCTCTGATTTTTCAGTTTGGAGGCACGCATGTTTATCACAAAATCCTCAAAACCTAAGGAAGAAAGAACTGCACGGAAGCGCTCCTTTGCTTCTGTCTGTCACTTTTGGTTTATCCCTCTGTTGATTGGAGCTCTTCTCCTTAGTCATTTTTTCCTAAAGCCTGCTCATAGACTTGCTTTTGCACAAGAGCCCTCTTTTACCGTTGCGCAAAGAGAAGATTTTCCTGGTGGACAACAAATTCCCATGTGGACCGCTAGCGACGGTACGTATCTCTACTGTGGAGATGAGTTCAATCACTATGGCGCCTGGCCAGGAGCAACTGGAAGTGTAATTGATCCGCAGTCTTATACAAACCTCACCTCAGCTAATGGCGCTCGCGGTGGAACGTATACCGCCGAGCAGCTTAGAGCTATTGACTACATCATTTATCACGGAGCTACTGCGTCCCAAGAAAAAGACGTGTATGGCTATACAGGTTGGAAGGCGCGAGCCATCACGCAGTTTGCGCTGTGGGCAGTTATGCGCGGAGAAGCCCATGCTCTTGCGGTAAGTGTTCCTCAGACGGAGCTTCATCAACCTATTGAGCAGTTCTACTCCGATGCTATGAACTACGCTCAAACCAACGGTGGTGGTCCGGAGAGTGGAGTTGCCAAGCTGTTTGTGCCTACAGGAGACAAACAGGTTCTGTTTTTCTTTGGGCAGCAATCTGGCTCTCTCAAAATCACCAAAGGCTCCCTATTACCCGATGTCACTTCAAATAACGAGCACTATTCCCTAGAAGGCGCTGTTTACGGAGTATATTCCGATGAGGGTTGCACCAATCTTCTTGGCAGTCTCACCCTTGATAAATCTGGGTCTGCAACGCTCAATGAACTTCCTGTTGGAACGGTGTACGTAAAAGAAACCACTGCACCAAAGGGCTTTCTTCTTGATCAAACAATTCATGCTGTAAAGATAAAAAACCAGGAAGAGAGCACTCTCACGGTTACCGATACTCCTATTGGAGAGTTTGATCTACGCATTTCAAAACAAGACTTTGACCACAGCACGAGCCTCGACGAAGACGCTCGTTCTGAGCAGCAAAGCGCTTCTCCCCAAGGAAACGCAACGCTTCAAGGCGCACTTTTTAAAGTGACCTATAGTGGCTCTACTGAAACAACACTAAGAACATGGGTTTTCTCGACAGATGCTCAAGGTTTTGTTTCTTTTGATGCAGACCATAAGGCTTCTGGAGATGACCTCTTTACTCTTGGCGAGAAACCCTGGCTACCTTTGGGGTATTACCAAATCGAAGAAATTCAAGCTCCAGAGGGCTATAAACTCCCAGAACTTTCTCTTCAAACCTGGAAGCTATCAAGCCAAGACGGAAATCTATTCTGGACAAATATCTCTAGCGGAAAAGTAAATCCTTCCTCTGAACACCTCTTCACCTTTAAAGACGAGGTAATAAAAGGAAGTCTTAAGATTAAGAAAATTGGACACACTTCTCTAAGTTCACCCGATGGTTATTCTGAGGCAGAAGAAATGCCAAGTTTAAAGGGTGCCAAAATTGAGCTAACTAATAGCTCTGCTCAACCCGTCTTCTATCAGGGAAAATGGATTGCCCCGCACGAAGTTGTCACCACAGTAGAAACAGACGAATCTGGAGAGGCCGCCGTTAAAGACCTTCCCTTTGGCTCTTATTCGCTTAAAGAGGTGGTAGCTCCAGCAGGTTACTCTCTTAACAAAGAGTGGAATCCAACGGTTACCCTAACTTCTGAAGAGACCGTAGAAGTGCCCGAGCTCATTGATGAAAGAATTTCTTTACAAACGATGCTTGTGGATGCTGCTGGATCAAAAAATCCTGAATATGCCGAGAAACTCAATCTTGTTGATCACATTAAATACGAGGGTCTTACCCCAGGAGAAGAGTACGAAATTACCGGAGAGCTCTATGAGACAAAACAGCTCCAAGAAGGTACAGCGGAACCCATCGCTTGTGGAACTATTCGCTTCAAAGCTCCTACCTCATCAGGAGAAGCTGCAGTTCCTTTTTCTGTAAGGACTGCTTCACTTGAAGGTAAAGAAGTTACTGCCTACGAAACAATCTCAAAAGATGGTGAGAAAGTTGCTTCGCACACGGACAGTCACTCTAAAGCGCAAACTATTCGTGTGACCCCTAAGCCCCATCTTCCTGGAACAGCAGATAATGCCTATGCAGTTCCCCTTTTACTAGCTCTGGCAGGATCAGTACTTATTGGATGTGTCCACTTTTTTGCAGCAAAATTTAGACGTTCTTTTTAGTTGAGCAATCTTGCCTTAGCACTAAAAAAGAAAGGGCAGAAATCTCTGCCCTTTCTTGAAAACATACTCTAGCTAGTAACTTGTTCGTTTATGAGCGTCTAATAAGCTCAGTAACAAGAGCTGCGGCATCGGCGCACTGACCAGCGTTAACGTTCTCGCGAACATCAGCGGCGGTACGGCTAAGTGCAGGAAGTCCGTCCTCGTTTAAACCCATTAAGGTAACGGAACGAACTGAATTCTGCATTGCAGGAGTTGCGTCAGTAGTTCCCCAGTCAAATGCGCTCTGCTCAACATCGATATGAAGATCGGTTGCAATGGTAGAAAGGAGTCGAGTCATTCTACGGTCAGCGCGGCGAACGTTGCCAATTCCCTCGTTCTTAAGAATGGAGAGTGAGCCAGCACCAACGCAGTCAAGGTTGATCAGGAAAGCACCGCGGATATCAGTTCTGTGCTTTGAGAGGAACTCCCTCATGCCTGCGTGATCAAAGTCAGATGCTCCAAGCGCAACAAACCAAATGTCGTGTGCAATGAGCTCGTCATCAGAGAGAGACAGAACGGCATTACGAAGATCATCCTCAGAAATAGTGGCCGCATCTTCAGAGTCGGTCTCTTCACGATTCTCAGCAGATGGTGCTGCACCGCCCTTCCAGTCATCCGATGGACCGTCGTTGCGACCGAAGAGTCTAAAGGAACGACGCTTTGCCTCAGGAGTCTTTGCATCTTGTGCCTCTGTTAAACCCTCATCGGCTGAAATGGTATCGAATGGACTCTCTGCATCTTCTGCCTCTGGAGTTGGCGCAGGTGCCTGAGTTGGGACATAGTGAGGAGCTGGCTCGGAAGATGGAGCCAGTGGATCGACGGCATCGCCAGAAGGATCAGGAAGATCAAAGAGGGACGCACGACGAGCAAAATCGTTCTTAGTATGGAGCTCATGTGTTGCTTCAGGCTGTACCTGCGTTGCATCTGCATCAGCAGACTCATGAACCTGCTTCATGGTTGCATTAAGCTCATCGTCAACAGAATCATAAGCAACGGTGTTGTCAGCAGCGTCCTCAGCCTGATTATCTTCTGTTGTTGCATTTACAGCCTCTGCAACATCCTCAAGAGATGCAGTCTGGCTTGCACCAGTAGTGTCATAAGCAACGTAGCTTACTTCGCAATCTTCAGGAAGAATGCCCAGTGAATTAAGAACTTCCTCGCCGTGGCGGACGCCTTCCACCTCATCAGGCTCTGGGATAAGTGCGGCTGCATCTCCTGCAAAGTGATGAACAACCTCAGGGCGATGTCCGGTAGGACGGACATTCTCGAGAATACCAAGAAGTGCCGCAACTGAAGACTTGTTGTTGTTTGCGCCAATAGTGCAAGGTGCAAAACGCTCTGCAATAGTTGCAACAGAAAGAGCAACAAGTGGAAGAGCTGCAAGAATACCAACAATCCAAAAAAGGACACGAACTGGATCAGGGAGGAAACGAAGAATCTGAACAAACGTAGCAACAAACACGGCAACTACACACCAGCGCGCATACCTCTGTGCAAGTGGTACGTACTTTGCTACAGGGGACTCAACAAGGAAGTTTGTATGTGGAGAGTCGTAGTGAGCAACGATGACAATTGGACGGTTGCCCTTTGCAACAAGCTCGCCAGTAGCCTCGTGCTTAGCAACAACGTTCTGGCTTCTGATGGAAGATCCGAATGAACCAAGAATGTCATTACCAAAGTACTTGAGGCACGTAAGTGCGCCAAAGCCAGCAACAAGCAAAACACCAAAGGCAATAAGTGCTGTATTGCCAGTGCCTGCAAAAATAACGCCAATGAAGAGGAGGATTAAATAGATTGAATAACCAAGACTCTTAATAGACTTAGCATCAAATTCTTCAATGGTTGCCTCAAGCCCGTGAAGTTTCATTTCTTCAGCAATGGTTTGAGCAGCCTGAAGCTCCTCTTGGCTACCGGCAGGAGCAATATCAATCTGCTCGTCTAGATAGTCAACATAGTCATGTGTAATGGCCATACTACGTCCTTCGTTGGCATGTCTTCTGACAGGTTTCATACATACGTCATTAGTATACGTCTTATATCGAAATATAGCGGTTAAAGTGTATTTTTACGCCCAAATTTAGAAATTCTGCACTAAATATCAAAAACTTTCGTATATGTTTAGAGAGATTTGAGTTCAGGTAGTAAAAAGCGGGAGGTGGATATGGCTCCAAACGATCAATCTCTAGGCAACAACGAGCTAGGTGCCTGGAGGATTTTCTCGCTATTTATGCTGCTACTTCAAAAAGGGCCTTTGCCTTCGGCAGAGATTTATACGACGATTTACTCGGATTTGTCTACTGATTCAGCTTCAAGAACATTTTCAAGAGATCGTGCTGTTTTAAAACAACTCGGATTTGCAATTACTGAGGTAAAAACAGGAAAAGAAAAGTCGTTCTATCTTTCGGACTCAAATTTTTTTGATCCCTCGTACGACTTAAGCCCTGAAGATGCCAGTCAACTGCTTGTTATCTGCAGCGCAGTTCTAACTGATACAACTTTTGTGTACAAGGAGGAACTAAGAAACGCACTTTCTAAAATTGTGGGCAACTTTTATTCCACAGATTCAGACAAGTCAGAGAACCAAAAACTCAGTGCTTTTTCTCAAAGCAAAGTCTTTCCTGTTCTCTATGAGTCACTCAGCTCTAAACAAAAGGTAAAGGTCACGTATACAAACTCGCAGGAACAGGTTAAACAGAAGCATCTTGGTATTTTGGACTTCTTTGTTTCGCAGGGGCTTCTGTACTTTGTGGCTCAAGATTTTTCACCCAACAGTGAGACTGCTTCGATCAAAACTTTTCGCATTGACCGTGTCTTAGATGCTGCAATTCTTAAAGATGAGCACTTCTCCATTCCGGAAGATTTTGATTCAAACGACTACAACCTGCTTGATTTCCAGCTCGGATCGCAGGCTGGCACTCTTGTTGCGTTTGTCCCCAAAAACATACTCGCTGCTTTTGAGCATTTCTCGCAGGGTCAAGGCGATATTGAGTCTCTCCCTAATGGAGCTTTATGGACTGTTGCCTACGCTCATGAAGACGCTGCTTTATCTTGGATTCTTGCTCATGGGTTGATTCCAAGATCTCCAGAGTCTCTTCTCGCAAAATGGAAAGAGTCTTTAAGCGAGGTGGCCGATGGCTGTTAAGAACACCTCTTTTGGAAGAAAAAATTTATCGTCGGCCATCTACAAACTCATGTTGCTTGCCGCTGCATTGAGAGATTCTTTTGACGCGGTTGAGTTAAGTGCGGTCCAGTCGCGCTTTGGCATCTCCTCAGAAGAAGCCGCTATTCTGATGGAGCTCTTGCAGCTCACGGACGAGAATGGCTATCTTCCCCTCCCGCTTACTGGAGATCAAGATACTTTGACACTCGTTGGAGAGTCTCCCTTTAAAACCCGAAGACTTCTCTTAACGGACGAAGAAACGTTAGCGCTTAAAGAGGCGTTTACAGCACTCGCCTTGCCCCAAGAAAGTGTATTTTGGAAACTTCTGAAGTCTCCCTATACAGCAGACTCTTCGTCAGATGATGCTTCAGCTTCACTTGTCTCTAAAAGTTATACTAAAGAAGTAGACGCATTCCTCACCTGCGCAAATGCAATTGCGGAGTCACGGGTTATTTCATTTGAGTATCGTTCTGAGATGACGTTTGTGGAAACTCAAAGCAATAAAGAAGCTGTAATCAGCCAAAGAAATGTTCTTCCCTATCAATTGTCATACGGAGAGAACGGCTGGCTTATCGAGGGAATTGATTTAGACCTCAAACAGCAAAGAGTCTTCAGAGTCAATCGCATGAGTCACATTGAAGCCCGCCCCGCTTCATTTGATCAGTTAAAACTTGCAGAACACGTGAGAGATTCTGCTGCAGAAAAAAGATCTCAGTTAGTAGAGCTTGTATTCCTTGATAAAAGCGCTCTTACGCACTATTCGTGGCCTGGCCTCAAAACGGTTGGCGGCCAGCGCAATGCCACAGAGATTAAAGCAATTATCCCCTATTACGGCGGAACGTGGCTTTTACAACGCTTACTTGCCCTTAAGGGAAAAGTAACAACCAAAGACCAGGCCGTGACGCAGGCAATGCGCGCCTATGCTGCATCTCTACTTGATGCAGAAGAACAACTTTAAGCCAATTAGGCAGCTGTTAATGCCGCTACGCGTCGTGTTCTTCTCGCCACTTGGCAATTTGCTCGGAGATGTCCTTTGTCGAGACGCGCTGGTAGTTCTTGTTGGGTAATGACTTCAAGAACGAGCTGCCATATCGCTTGGACACAAGCCTGGAATCGGCAAGCACCAAAACGCCTTTGTCCTCAGCACTCCTGATAAGGCGACCAGCAGCCTGCTTTGTTGCAATTACCGCCTCTGGCAGAGAATAGCGCCACCACGCACGGTCTTCTCGCGCCTCACGCTCTTTGACCAGCGGTTCATTAGGGCTTGCAAACGGAAGCTTAGGGATTACTACGCACCTCAGCGTATCTCCCGCAGCGTCAAAGCCTTCCCAGAACGATTTAAGAGCAAACAGCGAGAGGTTCTTCTCGGCTAGGAACTTTTCGCGAACGCGTCGCGCGGAAGAAGATCGCTCCTGGCAGGCAAGGTTAAGACCATGCTCACTCAAACGAGGCTCAAGCGCTTCAAAGAGGCGCTCCATATCGCGTCTGTTAGTGAAGAGCGTCAGCACCGAGCCGCCCATCTGAACATGAACGTCGTACAACAGCTTTTCCAGAGCGTCCAAGTAGCCCGGATCAGTTGGCGCAGGCATATCCTCAGCCACAAAGACGCCCATATGATTCTCGTAGTCAAAGCTTGACTCTAAGTGCAGGCTCTTGTGCTCAAAGGAGCCTCTATCCAGGCCAACAGCATGCTCAAAATGCGAGAAATCATCTCCAACAGCAATGGTTGCTGAGGTAAACACAACAGAATGCGTCTCCGGCAACCACTTCTCTGCCAGCTCTGCTCCAATATCAAGCTTCTCGGCCATAAGGGCTTCAGAGCCAATGTCGCGTTTTAGTCGGGTTAACTTGGCTGAATAGACGTAGCTCTTGTCCGTTCCCTCACAGATGAGCTTCAGTGAATCCAGAAGGGTACTCAAGAACACCCCAGCCTCGCTCAAGTTGCTTGCGAGGTTTGGTGCCGACGCGACAAGTGCATCGGTAGTTTTGCCTATTCGGAGAGCAGCTTCTTCAAGAGCAGAAAGGGCGATGGAAGCGGTCTCTAAGACTTCTTTCCATTCCTCTGTTTCTCTTACCTCGTCGTTAATCCAAAGCTGAAGGGAGTTATAGCCACCATCACTTTTAGCCAACGGAGCCAGCTCATGCACAGTGGCCATAAGGTTGCCCATTGCTGCCATGGCTCGCTGAACTGCGGCGGCAGAGCGCGTGAGAAGCCCCGTGAGCAGCGTAGAGTCCTCAAGGTTGGCAGCGCCCACCATAGCGGCGTGGATAGCGCCAGACTTGATGCCTCCGAGCAGCTCAAAGCCGTTTCGCATCTCTTTGGCAGAGATTTCTACTGCCCACTGACGGCGAGCTTCAGCTTCAAAACCATGAGCCTCGTCAATTACCCAATGCCTGATAGGAGGCAGAATTTTACCGTCAGCAGCAACGTTTCTGAGCAACAGAGAGTGGTTGGTCACCACAACATCTGAAGATCCTGCACGTTTACGAGCTCCATGAACAAAGCACTCGTGAGGGTAATATGGGCACTTGGAGCGCAGACACTCTGCAGCCTTGATAGTTACCATCTCGCGTGGAACTGAACGCCAACGAATACCCAGCGCATCCAAATCGCCGTCGGCTGACTGGCATGCGTAGGCATAAATCACAGCAATTGCGGTCAGCATATCTGAGGCAACGCTATTGCTCGAGCGACCTTCTTGGTCGATGAGCGTCAGTGGAAGCTCTTCAAGGGCAGCTCTATCAACACGATGCAAGCACGGATAGTGCTCGTACCCCTTTAAGCTGCAAAAACTCAACCCGTTAGGAAGCGCCTTCGCAAGCGCTGGAAGGTCGTGTGCAACAAGCTGGTCGGTCAGTGCGTTTGTCTTTGTAGCAATACCTACCGTAACATCGTTTTTCTGCGCAAAGAGCACCTCAGGCAGCAGGTATGCAATTGACTTGCCAATGCCAGTTCCGGCTTCAAGCTCTCTATGCGAAGAAGTGACCAGCGCATTTCTGACCTCAACGGACATGCTTACCTGCTCGCTGCGCGTCTCAAATTTGTCATACATCTGTGAAACAACGCCTGGCTTAGCAAATGCCCGATGAATCTCGTCCTTAGAAATCGGCAGCATAGCAGGCGTCTCTGGGTCATCCGCATCCCTTCTCGCCTTTGCTTTTATGTCGGCAACAAGCTGGCTACGAATGTCCTTGAGCGAGAAGAACGTGCCCGAAATCTCCGCGTCTGCAAGCTCGGCTCCTGTTGCGTCTTCTTTTGCGACGCCGCGTCGAACAGCCTCTTCTTCTTTCATCTTTGACAAATACGAGAAGATCGGCCTAAACGCCCACTCCACTCCCTCGTGCATTGATGCCAATTTGGCGAGAAGCCCGCGGGGCAGATTCATAAGTCCCAAAAGTAAGATGCGCCACATGCCGCAAAGGGCATCTACGTCGTCACTTGCACGGTGGGTAACCTTCATGGTGCCAAACGCTTCAGCCATGCTAGAAAGCTTGTGCGAAGAAAGCCTAGGTAGAGCTATGCGTGAAAGCGACAGCGTATCAATCCAGGTATCAGAGACCGAAGTTCCACCAGGTACCCGTTCAATAAACGTGCGGTCAAAGGTAGCGTTATGTGCCAGAACTGGAAGTCCGCCAACAAACTCTGCAAGGGCAGCAACAGCTTCTTTTGCGCTTGGTGCGCCTTTAACATCTTCGTCAGTAATTGAGGTTAGCGCAGTAATTTCTTCGGGAATTGAGCACCCCGGGTCAACAAACGTCTGAAAGCGCTCCACAATCTCTCTTCCGCTCAATTTAGCAGCAGAAATCTCAATAAGAGAGCATTTCTTAAAGGATAGACCTGTTGTTTCGGTATCCAAAACAACAATGTCGTCCTCTAAGACATCAAACGACTCATGCTCCGCCCTCTCTGCAAGCTCCAAATATTTTTTGAGAACTGCAGAGGGGGTACCGGGAAGAATGAGTTCTTCTAGTTTTTGCGTAGCGCTTTTAGTGCTGGTCATAACCTACAAATCTACTGACGATCCTCAAGCGCAAACTCAATAAAGCGAGTGCAGAGCTCAGGGAAATCAATGCCACCGGTACGAGCAGAATCTGGCAGCAAAGAACGTGCGGTCATACCAGGAATGGTATTTGTCTCAAGCACCACTGGAACGCCGTCCTCCGTAACAATAAAGTCACTACGAGAAACGCCACGGCAACCAAGTGCATTGTGAGCCTTAATTGCCAGCTCCTGAGCGCGTGCGTACACTGCAGGCTCAAGACGAGCAGGAATCACGTGGTGCAGGGAGGCAGGCTCATATTTTGTCTTAATGCTGTAGAACTCATCGCCAGTAACAATCTCAACGATTGGGAGAGCAGTTGGGTTCTCATTACCAATAACAGGAACGGTAATCTCTGTTCCCGCTATACTCTCTTCAATCAGAATGCGCTCGCCCTGCTCACCTGCAAGTTCAAGTGCAGCGGGAAGCTCTTCTCGCGAAGTAACGCGCGTAACGCCGTAGCTGGAGCCGTTGCCAGAAGGCTTTACAAACATAGGGAGTCCGAGGTCCTCAATAAGCTTGTCTACCTGTTCATCTGTGAAGACAGTACCTGCAGCAACGTCAATTCCCTTAGGAGTTGGAACGCCTGCCTGCCTATACATGAGCTTCGACAGCTCTTTTTCAGTTCCCATAGCAGACGCGAGGACGCCAGAAAACGTGTAAGGAATGTGCAGAATCTCGAGAAGACCTTGGATGCAGCCATCCTCACCAAAACGACCGTGCATAGCAACGTATACGACATCATAACCGCCCTGAGCAAGGGTAACTACAAAGTCTTTTTCTGCAACATCAAGCAGGTCAACACTGGTAAAGCCAGCTTCTTTGAGTGCTGCTGCACACTGCTTGCCAGACTCCATTGCAATCTCATGCTCGTCTGACCAGCCACCTGAAACAACTGCTACATGAAGCTTTTTTAGCTCTTCACGTGTCATTTCCGCTCCTTCAGATAAGTCTCCCATAGGGTAAACTCTAGTAAACGTATTTCTTCTAAGATACCGCAGATAGCTTAGAAGAGTTGGAGAAGGACAAAAATGCAATCAAATAATACTCTTGACGGCACAAACACCACGGCTGACGGCGCAGACATCTCCGCGTTTGATTCTCGCCCACAGAAGGCTGCCGCCAAATCTGACCTCAGAAGCCTTTCATCAGAACAAATCCTTGAACTGGTGACCTCCCTTGGCCAGCCAAAATTCCGTGCAAAGCAGATTGAGGAGTGGATCTGGTCTAAGGGCGCTACCTCTTTTGATCAGATGAGTAATCTTCCAAAAACACTGCGAGAAGAACTATCTAAGCAGGTAACGCTTGCTGGTGCTGAACAGATTGTTCGTCAGGTCTCTGAGGATGGAAGTCGTAAATACCTGCTTCGCTACCCAGATGGCACTTCTGTCGAGTGCGTTGGCATGCCAACTGGCAATAAGCTTTCGGTCTGTGCTTCTACACAGGCTGGCTGCGCCATGGGCTGTGCTTTCTGTGCAACAGGCGCTGCTGGTCTCACGCGCTCTCTTTCTGCGAGCGAGATTTACGAGCAGGTTATGCACGTCCGCGACGATTTTGACGCGCGCGTTACCAGCGTTGTTCTTATGGGACAGGGCGAGCCCTTCATGAACTACGACGCTACTCTTGCGGCTATGAGACGTCTCAACTCCCCTGACGGGGCCGGCATTGGTGCACGCCATATTACGGTTTCTACCTGTGGCGTTATTCCAATGATTAAACGTTTTGCCTCAGAGCCCGAGCAATTTACGCTTGCTGTTTCGCTTCACTCTGCAGTGCAAAAGACGCGAGACGCCCTCATGCCAGGAGTTCGTAAATACTCACTGATTCACCTGTACGACATTATGGGCGAGTATGTCGATAAGACCGGTCGTCGTCCAACGTATGAATATGCGCTGATTAAGGGCGTTAACGATTCCGACAATGAGCTTGGAGCCTTGAGAGACTTCTGTCGAGGAACGCTTTGCCACGTTAACATCATTCAGCTTAACGAGATTGAGGGCTCTAAGTTCCATCCAACATCCCCTGCCCGCGCACAGGAGTTTGTAAACAGCCTTAACTCTGTTGGCGTTGAAGCAACTATTCGTCTTTCTCGTGGGTCTGACATTGATGCAGCTTGTGGACAGCTCTTCCAGAAGAGAAACGTACGTTAAGGGCAGCATATCCTACACATTACAGGTAAAGAAGGGACCCTCTCGAGTCCCTTCTTCTTTAGTTCATATGTAGAACATTTGTTCTAATTAATTGCTTTGAGCCATTCTTTTTCTACTCTCGCTTGATGAGAGAGAATGTTTTTTGAAGTTTTTTTATCAACACCACCTGAATAATCGTCGAGAATTGCATCAAGTGCCCTTCTCGACCTTCTCATTGCGTGGAGAAAACTTCTTTGTGCTTCTTTAGTCAACAAGGTGTGCTTAGCGAGAAAAGCTATTCCGAGCAGTGAAACTGTAGATATAATTGCAAACTTTATCTTCATTATGCTTCTTTACCGTTTGATAGTTTTTCAACTAAAGTAGCAAGCTCGTCCTCATCATTGAACTCAATTTCAATTTTATTCTTGCCACGAACATTTCGCACTTTGACTGGAGTATCCAAAGCAATTCTTAATTGCCTTGCCGCACGCTTATATGCCTGTGGAGTTGGTTGCCTTTTTGGTTTCTCTACATTAGTGACAGAAAATAGCGGAGCAAGGTTTTCTGTCTGGCGGACAGACAAGTTCTCTTCAATTACTTTCTGAGCAAGTTTAATTCTTCCTTCTTTACCACTAACGGAAAGAATCGCACGAGCGTGTCCGGCACTAATACGTCCTTCTACCATCAAAGTCTGTACCTCTGTTGGAAGGTCAAGAAGGCGTAGGGTATTTGTGATTGCAGATCTTGATTTTGAGAGAACCTTGGCCAAATCGTCTTGAGTTAAGTTCTCCTGTTTAATTAACTGCTTATAACCTTGTGCTTCTTCGATTGGGCTTAAGTCAGATCTCTGCAAATTCTCAATAAGAGCAAGCTTGAATACTTCCTCGTCAGAAATTGCTTTGATTACAACAGGTACTTCCTCTAATTTTGCAAGTTTTGCAGCCTGGAAACGTCTCTCACCAGCAACAATTTCGTAGTGGTCGCCCTTCTCGCGAACAAGAAGTGGCTGAAGAATACCATTTTGCTTAATAGAATCACTGAGTTCAGTGAGCTCAGCTTCGTCAAAACGCTTGCGAGGCTGGTCTTTATTTGGCTTAATCTTCTTCAAAGGCAGCGTGGTAGTTTCTTTTTTATTACCAACCTCTGCATCTACCTCGCTAAAGAGCGAATTAAGGCCTTTACCAAGTCCTGATTTTTTAACCACGACGATTCACTTCCTTTGCAAGTTTGTTATATGCAAGTGCGCCCATACTTATTCGTGCATACATGGTTACTGGCAAACCATGACTTGGTGCCTCAGCAATTTTGACGTTTCTTGGAATAAGTGTCTTGAATACCTTGTTACCAAAGTAATTAGATACTTCATTGACTACCTGCTTAGATAGGGAAGTTCTACTATCAAACATGGTCATTACTACGCCAAAGATTTCAAGATCTGGATTAAGCTGTTTTTGCACCATCTTCATTGATTCAACAATCTTGGTAACGCCTTCTAGTGCATAATACTCGCACTGAATTGGGATAAGAATGCTGTTTGCAGCAACTAAAGCGTTAATTGTTAGAAGACCTAGTGATGGTGGGCAATCAATCAAAATGTAGTCAAAATAGTCTTTAACCTGTTCAATCGCCTGCTTTAATATATTTTCTCTTGAGTCAACAGAGACAAGTTCAATTTCAGCACCGGCAAGTTGAATGGTTGCTGGTGCAATAGTTACGTATTTCTGAACTGTTTGCTGCAATACCTCTTCGATTGGCGTTTCATTGAGAATTACGTCATAAATATCAGCTTCAAGTTCCTCTTTATCAATTCCAAAACCACTTGTCGCATTTCCTTGTGGATCAAAATCGATAATGAGAACTTTCTTCTTTGTTTCACCTAATGCAGCAGCAAGATTAATTACGGTAGTTGATTTTCCAACTCCGCCTTTTTGATTAATTACTGCCAGAACTTTAGGATCTCTATCCTGAAATCCCCTCGAAAGGTCTTTGTAGCTCATTTATCCTCCGTTTGACCAAGTTTATTTAATAATACAGAATGTTTCACGTGAAACATTCCACAATTACCCTCTTCTTGCAACAAACGGATTTGATTTAGCCACTCCAGTTTTTCTTGGTAATTTGATTTTGCTCTTTGCAACTTTTTTGTATAAAAGAATTTCTCGATGGACAATATTGTTTGGTAACTCAAATGTTTCACGTGAAACATTTTCGTATCCAAAAATTTTGGCTGCCTGAGAGGCGTCCTGAAGCTCTATCTCATCAACATTGGCCTTCATTACTATAAGAGTGCCTTGAGGGGCTAAGAAAGGCTCTGCGTACTCCAAAAGAATATTTGTCTTCGCAACAGCTCTAAAAGTCACAAAATCAAACTTCTGTTTATATGCATTTGGAATTTCTTCTGCACGAAGCTTCTCGGCTCTAACTCTCTCATTTAGACCAATCTCATCAATCATTGACTGAACCGCATTGATCTTTTTTCCGATAGAATCAACCAATAGTGTTTTATTATCACTCATGATTGCAAGAGGCAGTCCAGGAAAGCCTCCGCCGGTACCAATATCAATATAGTTGTGAGTACCAGATAAAAACTCATTACACACTTTGAGTGGTAACAAAGAATCAAGAATATGGAGCACGAGCGCGTCATCAACTGAAGTAATTCTTGTGAGGTTTAGATTTTTATTTATCTCAATTAGTAGTTCAATATGTTTCAGAAGCTGTCTTCTTTGGTGCTCTGTTGAATTAATTCCATAGTTAAGGAGAAGTTCTTTAAGTACATTCTCTTTTGAATTGGATAAGGACTTCTCTGATTCAGACATTGTTTCTCCTGTGACAAAACTTCTTGTAACAAGAAGAATTGTCACAAAAAAAGAGGAAGGCGTAAACCTTCCTCATCAAATTACTAAAGCTTGTTAGAAGTTCTTAGCTATTAATAGCAGTTACCACAACGCGACGATATGGATCATCGCCCTCAGAGTGTGTAGTAACCTCAAGGTTGTCTCTCAGTGCGATGTGAATAATGCGACGCTCATAGCCACTCATTGGAGCAAGAGAGACCTTACCAGTCTTCTTAGCACGAGCAGCAGCAGAGAGGGCCATCTCCTGAAGCTTATTGCGGCGGCGGCTCTTGTAGCTCTCAACATCAACAGATACTGGATAGTGGAAGTGAAGCTTAGCACTCATCAAAGAAGAGAGAACCATCTGAAGAGCCTCAAGCGTATTACCGTGACGACCAATAAGAATTGCAAGATCGCCGCCGGTTACGTCAAGAATAAGTTCTCCATCTTCACCGTCATACTCATCAATTGCACAGCTATTCTCACCAAAGAAGGAGAGAAGCTCTCTTAGATAAAAGACGGCAGTATCAGCAATTTTATTCATCTCAGCATCAGTAAGCTGAATTCCAGCTTCAAAATGCTCTCGAATTGAAGCAAACTCGTCTTGTGAATCAACGACAGGAGACTCATTAAGAGCGTTTGGCTCAGAAACGAAAGTCTCATCCTCCATGTCGTCCTCCAGTCAATATAAAAAGTTTAACTATAATCTACGGTAACAACTTCTGTAAACAAAAGTTATTTTGTTTAACCCCAGCTACTAAGCCTTTTTATGAGGGCGTGGCTTCTTTTCTTTTCTCACCACGTCAACCTCGATTGGCTTATTAGCCATCTGAGCCTCAGCCTTAAGTTTCTCTTTTTCCATAATGCGCTTGGTAATAAGCTGCTGCTGAGCAAGCTGCCAAATACCAGAAGTGACGTAGTAGAGAAGAACAGCTGCTGGCACAGTCCAACCAAACCAGAGCATCATGAGGGTCATCATGCCACCCATCATGTACTGCTGGGTACGCTGCTCACCAGAGCTTGTACGAGCATTTACTGCCATAGAAAGGAAGGTTGTAAGACCAAATAGAAGAACAAAAATTATGTAAGGGATAGCAGCAACAAGGCCATCAACAGCAAAAATGTCAGACGTTGCTCGTGCAATAGAAGGAAGAATGTTGTAGAAACGAGAATCTACTGGAACCATCTTTGCAACGGTAAAGAGTGCGATAAAGATAGGGGACTGCAGAAGCAGAGGAAGACAACCACCGAGTGGATTGAAGTTAATTTCTGCGTAAAGCTTACGCATTTCTTCGTTCTGTCTTACTGGATCATCAGCATAGCGCTCCTGGATTTCTTTGAGCTTTGGCTGAACAACGCTCATACGAGCCATAGAGGCCGTCTGCTTGTTGGTCATTGGAACCAGGATAATACGGATGATGATGGTAAGCAGGATAACTGCCATACCCCAGTCTCCCGAGAATGATTGAAGTCCCGCTAAGACTGTGTATAGAAAGTTAACAATCCAATCCCACATATTTCCTCCGGTGCGTTCCTTTACGGAACGGGATCGTATCCTCCCTTATGAAAAGGGTGACAGCGAGCAATACGCTTAAGAGCAAGCCAACTTCCCTTTTTAACACCATACTTTTGTATGGCCTGAACTGCATATTCGGAGCAAGTGGGCCGATAAATACAGTGAGGCTTAAAAAGGGGAGAAATGTTTCTTTGATAGAAACGAATAGCACCTAGGAACAAGTTTGCGAAAAAAGAATCTTGTCTTTTCTCGCTCATTTGACCCCTGTCTTTCTTAACAAAGCA
The DNA here is from genome assembly GCA_902481575.1 of uncultured Atopobium sp. GTDB lineage: Bacteria > Actinomycetota > Coriobacteriia > Coriobacteriales > Atopobiaceae > Lancefieldella. Next base: position 56,309 of record CABSWT010000001.1, on the reverse strand, counting down.
TCCAAAGAAACGCTTATATCAGCAGGATTAGTGCTGTGTGTATCTTTAGTCGCAAAGAGAATAATGCCGTATCCCTCAACAGGTAAACCGCTCTTTCGAGCTGCTTCGCGTAAAACGCGTTTACACCTGTTTCTAAATACGGCGTTACCTAATCTTTTTGGAGCTACAAAGGCTACCTCGGAAGGATGTGCCTCAGTGGATGGTGCTACTCGTATACGAAGAACAGAACTTTGATCCCTCTTCCCCGCAGAGAAGACCCTTTCAAACTCTGAACGAGATTTAATGGTCTTCACAGAAACATTCCTTAGACGGTGAGGCGCTTACGGCCCTTAAGGCGGCGACGAGCGAGAACGGCACGACCATTCTTAGTTGCCATACGTGCACGGAAACCGTGGGTAGTTGCGCGCTTGCGCTTATTTGGCTGGTAGGTACGCTTCATAGCTATTTCCTCCCGAACGGGTACAGTATCGATTAAAAAGCCTACAGATTGTACTCGCGTTTATGGGTACCTGTCAAATTTTCTACGCAAATACCTCAACTTTTTCTCTTTTTTATTCAAAAACCTAGCGAGAAAACCTTTCATTTTGAAAATTTCACTTGAGATAAGTGAAGAAATTTGTTGAAAGGAATATTTCTGCAAGCTGAAATATGTCCGTTAAATGCTACTATCATTCAGTATGTCTTTCACAAAGATATAAAGTTATCTACAGATGTTTAACACTTGTTGAAAACTTTCATTCATCGTGAAAGAAAACGAAAAGTTTTCTTCATTTGTTTAACAATTGTTGAAAAGGAGGTGTCATGGCAAGAGATTTCTTTCCTTTTGTTGAGGAAAACACAAACCAGAATGAAAAAGACGCTGGTTCTGATAATTCTCTCACCGTCCGTTATGCTGCACGTATTGCAGTGTATGACGATAAAGCCGCAGCACCTCGTGTTGTTCTCGTAGAACCAAAAGACGTTCGATCTTATCTTGATGAAATTGCAGCTACCGTTAACCAGCTTGCTCACGAGCAGGGTGGAAAAATTCCTTTTATGGTTATGCGTGAAATTGTGGAAAATTTCATTCACGCTCGATTTGTAGCTCCTACAATTTCAATCATGGATAACGGAAATACCATTAGGTTTTCAGACCAGGGACCTGGTATTAAAGAAAAAAATCGGGCTCTTGAGTTTGGTACTTCTTCTGCAACAGAAGAGATGAAATCGTTTATTAGAGGCGTTGGTTTTGGCCTTCCTTATGCTCAACAATACATGGTTGAGAAGGGCGGAAGTCTTACCCTCGAAGACAATATCTCTGGCGGAACCATTGTTACCTTGTCAACACGCCGCTCTAAAGATGCGCACATTCAGACGCTTCCAACTCAAGAAGAAGCTGAAGAATTACCTGTAAATCAGAACCAACAGACAGTTTCACATGCACCGCTAGCCGTATCCCATCAGACAGCTGCACAGCCAGCTGCACATCTTCCTAATCTGGTACTTACAGATCGAGCAAAACAAGTTCTTCAATATCTCTCTGAACATGAATGGGTTGGAGCAACGGAGTTAACAAGTACCTATGGACTTTCAACACCAACGTGGTCAAGAGAATTAAAATCGCTGGTAAATATAGGAATAATCGGAAAAGTTGGGCAGAAATATAAGCTCACTACTATTGGAGAAACTCTCCTTTCATAGAGTTTCTCAACATTATTCGCTGAAAGTTATCAACATTCCTCTATACTAGGTGTCCCAATTTTCAACATTTTGATTGGACACGTATGGATGCATCAATTGATTCAGACGCAGTAGCTCTGTGGCAAGACGCAATTGACCTCTTGGTTGAAGAAAATCAGCCAGAGGCTTTTATCGCTATGTTGAGAACCTGCACTCCAATTAAAGTTGAAGATAACGCACTGTGTGCTGAAACACCAATGCGCTTGGCATATAACCGTATCCTTAAAAATCTACCGATTGTTGAGAGATGTCTCTCGGCTGCGGCTTTTGAAGACATTATCTTGAGTCTTACGCTTACAAAGTCTTCTACTCCTGTTACCACTACTTCTACGATGACTCCTCAAGAGTTCAATGCTTGGAAGCAAACAACTGCTCCTATACGAGCAGTTGTTCCAGAGCAGATTCAAGATTTTGAATCCCAGGAGCAAAGCCTTGAAGAATTAAAACAACAGACCTTAAAACGTCGTAAGAGTAATCCTCTTTATGAAGAGACATCTTTCAACTCAAACCTCACCTTTGATCGCTTTGTTGTTGGTGACGAGAATGAGCTTGCCCATCAGCATGCATTAAATGTTGCAAATGACGCAAAAGGTAAGGCAAACCCGCTGTTTATTTACGGTGCAAGTGGTCTTGGAAAAACTCACCTTTTACGCGCGGTTCAAAACTACATCAACTCTGAAGATATCGAACGCGTTTGTGTTTACAAAGATGCAGATGCCTTTGTTGATGACTACGTAAATGCAGTTCGTAAAAACGCGTCAGGAAACGCGGCAACAGAGCTTAGTAATAACTACCAAAACATTGATGTTCTTATCATCGATGACGTTCAAAAACTTGCTGGTAAAGCAGGTACTATTAACTTTTTCTTCAATATTTTTAACTCTCTTATTGATAGAGGTAAGCAGATTATTCTTGCCGCAGATAGAACACCTGCTCAGCTTGGTATGGGATCTGACGGCTTTGATGATCGTATTACTTCTCGCATGAGTGGTGGCATCGTTATTGGTATTGAGTCTCCAAGCTACGAGATGAAGCTCAATCTTATTCATGTCTTCTGCGACCGTGCGTTTAAAGAAAGAAATTCTTCTCTTTCTGCAGACGATTTGCCAGAGGACATCCGTCGCTACATGGCTGACAAAGCCGGTCAAAGTATTAGAACGCTTGAGGGTTTCTGTAATCGCTGTGTAACTGGTCAGATTAAGGCAAAAGAATCTGGCACAAATATTAAACAGGAAGAAATCGATAAGATTGCAGACACGCTCTGGCGCCGCGTTTCAAAGACCGTAAATATCGAGAAGGTCCAAGAAGTCGTAGAAAATATCTATGGCATTAGTCATCGCGATATTGTTGGCAACAAGAGAAATAAAGAGATTGCAGAACCTCGTCACGTTGCAATTTATCTTGCTCACAACCTTTGCCAATACACACTGGTAAATATTGGTAAGCATTTTGGTGGAAGAAAACACGCAACTATTTTGCACAGCATTGAGGTAATAGAAGAAAGAATCAAAGAAGACAAAAGTTTCTATGATCAAATTTCTCAACTCAAGAAGACTATTCTTGAGCAAAGTTAGTGTTTAAAACCTGTTAGTAAGATGTTAATTGGTGAAGAGAAGTAGTGGTTTGTTGTTGAGAGTTTAAGAGGGGGAGTTTTACTTTGTTTATGAATGTCAAAAATAAGCAAACAAATCTGACCTCTAGAAACATATTTCTACCTCTAGAAATGTAAAGCTTTCTTCTTTTCAACATAGCTTATTATTACTACGATATTTTTATTCTTATCTAAGAAATAATAGAAAGGGTCGTCATGAAATTTACCGTAAGTCAATCCGCTCTCCAGACGGCACTTGATATTGTTTCTAAAGGCATTGGTTCTAATACAACACTTCCTATTCTCTCTGGCATTTACCTCAAAGCATTCAATGGCATGCTTGAGTTACAATCCAGCGACTTAACTATTTCTATTAAGCATCAAATTGCAGCAAACGTAGAAGAAGAAGGAGAAACAGTTGTTTCTGGAAAAGTTATCCAGAACATTGTTAAAAATCTTCCTGATGCTGCAATTACTTTTGAGGGTGGAGAGCGTACGCTTTCTGTAACATGCCAGCGTTCGTCTTTTAGACTTAATACTCTTTCTGCTCACGACTGGGCTCAATTCCCAGAGTTTGATCTTGAGAAAACCTGTGAGCTCCCAAGCCAGCTTCTATCAACTATGGTCGATAAGGTGTATCGAGTAACTTCTAAGGAAGCTTCTCGTCCTATTCTTCAGGGAATTTCTCTTACTGTTGAGGACAACACTATTCGTCTTGTTGCTACTGACTCATTCCGTCTTGCCGTTTGTGATTCCAACACAGATACTCCAGCAGGTGAGTCTTTTACTGCAATTATCTCTGGTGAAGTGTTCCATGACGTTCTTTCCATGCGTAGCATGACTGAGAAGGTTTTGATTGGTACTACAGATAACCAGGTAGTTTTCCAGTTTGGAAATACCACTCACATCTCTCGTAAGATTGAAGGTCATTTCCCTGACTATAAGCAGCTACTTCCTACGTCTTGCACCGCGTCAGTTGATATCAACGTTGAAGATTTTTCTGCAGCCCTGAAGCGCGTCTCTGTTATTGCACTAGCAAATCCTTCAGTTCGTTTTGATGTTGACGCCGATAGTAAAGAAGTTAAGCTCTCTGCATCCTCACCAGATCAGGGTGAGTCTTCCGAGCATATTGGAGCTCAGATTGAGGGAGATTCCCTTTCAATTGCTTTGAATTATCACTATGTCTTTGATTGCGTAAATGCTGCTCCTTCTAAGGATCTTCTGCGCCTTGAGCTACAAGGTCCTTCTCAGCCAGCTATTTTCAAATCAACCGGCAAGGTTAACTACTTGTATCTTCTGATGCCTGTTCGCCTCTAATTTGATAGGGGTTGTGTGGGACTTAAAGTTGAACATGTTTCGCTGTATAACTTTCGTTGTTTTTCTTCGAAAGAGATAGATTTATCTGCACAAACTACTATTTTTGTAGGAAAGAACGCTGCAGGTAAGACAAATACTGTTGAAGCACTACAACTCCTTACTGCTGGATATTCATTTAGAAAGCCCACACCATCACAGCTCCTTCTTACAGATACTTCTGAGGCAAAGATAGAGATTTCTCTTACAGGAGATGGAAGAAAGCTAGAAAATACCTGCACCATTACAGAACGGCGCCGTCAATTTTTAAAGAATGGTAAGAAATGTCAGGCTGCAGATATTTCTGGAACACTGATGTCGGTACTTTTTAATCCCGATGACCTTTCAATGATTAAAGGTGGCGCATCGTATCGCCGAGAAGAATTTGATGACTTTGGCCGCCAGGCAAATAAAAGCTACTTCAAGGTCTTCTCGGCATATACCAAGACAGTTGAGCAAAGAAATAAGCTGCTTAAATCTGATTGGCCAGATGAAAACTTGCTTGATGCTTGGGATTTTTCACTTGCAAGAGGAGGGGCTACGCTTCTTCATGCACGAATTCATTTGTTTGATCGCTTGGCAAAGAAGACATGTGAGATCTACCAGGAACTCTCTGGTGGAGAACACCTAGAAATGAACTATATTTCTTCAATTGGAGAGGTATCTCTTGAAGCCTCTAGAGAAGAAATTACTAATCAGTTTTTACAGGCTTTAAACGAAGCGCGCGCAGATGATATCCGTCGTCAACAAAGCACTAAAGGTCCTCACCGAGATGATGCTGAGTTTTTGATTGAAGGTAAAGACGCTAGAAATTTTGGGTCGCAGGGCCAGATCAGAACGGTGGTCTTAGCACTTAAAATGGCAGAAGTTTTACTCTCAGAAGAAATACTTGGCGAGAAACCCCTGTTGCTTTTAGATGATGTGATGAGTGAGTTGGATGAAGATCGCAGAAAAGCCATTATGGAATTTGCATTCCATGACATCCAAACCATAATTACAACTACCAACCTTGGTTATTTCTCTGAAGAGATCTTAGAGAAAGCGCAGATAGTTAGGTTTAGCGATGAATAATCAACAAGAAATGCCTGCGCGTGGTGGTAATGAAAACGCAAAAGATTTAATGAGTACTCTGCTTGGAACCTTCAGAGATTCTAAGAGTATGTCTAAAAATCGTCGCGCTTATCTTGCATGGGTTGAGTCAAATGGTGAAAGAGAAGTAGAACACACAACCGGCGTATTTGTTAGAGAAATTGCTGGTAGAGAATATCCTGTACTTACCGTTTATGTAGACAATCGTATGTGCATGATTGATTTTCTTGCACAAAGAGAAATCTATAGAGCCAGGCTCTCAGAGCAAGGTCTAGAGTTCTCAGATCTTGAGTTTAAGCTGGATAAATACAATAGACATGCTGGTAAAGAAGACGGTTCCTCAAAAGAACAACCTCAGGGCCAAAAAGTAGAGAAGAAAGTTCTTCCAGAACTCACTACAGAAGAAAAATCACAAATTTCTGAGTTAGTTTCTGGTCTTTCTGAGCCACTCAAGTCAACGGCTTATAAAGCGATTGAAGCAAGTTTTAGACAAAAAAAGAGTCTTTAGTCTAATCTGTCACTAATCTGTCCTTAAATCTCTTTACAGAGCCTCTCAGATACACAATATTACTGTTTAAACAATGAAATTTCTCTGTGCCGAGTTGATTTTGGCGATTTCATAGTAAAATACGTATATCATTCCGCTCACAATTGAAGAGAGGACTTACGTGGCAAAAGAAAATAAGTATGACGGTACAGAGATTAAGATTCTTGAAGGCCTTGAGGCAGTTCGTAAGCGCCCAGGTATGTATATCGGTACAACTTCAGCTTCTGGTCTGCACCACCTTGTTTGGGAGATTGTAGATAACTCAGTCGATGAGGCAATGGCTGGTTATTGCTCCAAAATCAAGGTCACCGTCCATCCTGATAATTCTATTTCTGTTGAAGATAATGGTCGTGGTATTCCTGTAGACCTCCACCCTCAGAAGAAAATTCCAACTCTTGAGGTTGTTCTTACCATCCTTCATGCAGGTGGTAAGTTTGATAACAATGCTTATAAAGTTTCTGGTGGTCTTCATGGCGTTGGTGTCTCTGTTGTAAACGCACTTTCAAAGAAGCTTGTTGCGCAGGTTAAGCGCGATGGCAAAATCTATGAGATGGTCTTTGAGCGCGGTAAAACCGTTCAGAAGATGAAGGAAATTGGTACTTCAAAATCTAACGGAACTACCATTACCTTCTGGCCAGACGACATGATCTTTGAGACCACTACGTATAACTTTGATACGCTTCGTGATCGCCTGCAGGAGACCGCATTTCTTAATAAGAACCTTAAGATTACCCTCGTTGATGAGCGTGAGCTTACTCCTCGTCAGGTTGACTTCCAGTACGCTGGCGGCATCATTGACTTTGTTAAGTACCTTAATGAAGGAAAAGAAGTATTACCAGGATTTTCTCGACCTGTATATATTGAAGGCAAATCAGAACCTGATGCTCCGCTGTCAAAAACAGGAGAAGTTGAAGTTGCTCTACAGTGGAATACTGAATTCAGCGACAGAACTCTTTCTTTTGCTAACGATATTTTTACTGAGGAAGGCGGAATGCACCTTGAGGGCTTCCGTACTGCTCTCACTAGGGTAATAAATGATTACGGCACTAGGCAGGGAATTCTTAAAGATAAAGATCCTAAGCTTGAGGGTGGCGATATTCGTTCAGGTTTAACCGCGGTCATTTCAGTCAAGCTACCAGATCCTCAGTTTGAGGGACAGACTAAATCAAAACTTGGTAGCTCTTACATGAGGACGCTTACCAACAAAATTGTTACTCAGGGTCTCTCAGAGTACCTTGAAGAGCATCCAAATCAAGCAAAAGAGATTTTAAGGAAAGCAGTACAAGAAGCTAGAGGACGTGTAGCAGCTCATAAACTTCGTGAGGCAACACGCCGTAAGGGACTCCTTGAGTCTGCGGCTCTTCCAGGAAAACTTGCAGACTGCTCCGTACGTGATGCAGAGATGACTGAGCTCTTCATCGTCGAGGGTGACTCCGCAGGTGGTTCTGCAAAGATGGCACGCGACCGTTCTATCCAGGCAGTTCTTCCGCTTCGCGGAAAGATTTTGAATGTTGAGCGCGTACAGGCTCACCGTGCGCTTTCTTCTGACACCATCACTTCCTTGATTACTGCTATTGGTACTGGTGTTGGTGATGAATTTAATATTGAGAAAGCTCGTTATCACAAGATTGTCATCATGACCGATGCTGATGTTGACGGCTCTCACATTAGAATTCTTCTGCTTACCTTCTTCTATCGTTACATGAAGCCAATGATTGACGCAGGTTATATCTACGTTGCTCAGCCTCCTCTGTATCAGATCAAGCCAAAGGGTAAGAAGAACGGTAAATACATTTATACCGATGAAGAACTTGCTCTTGAGACAAAGAAGTTTGAGGACAACACCAAGTTCACTATTCAGCGTTATAAGGGTCTTGGTGAGATGGATCCAGAGCAGCTGTGGGCAACCACTATGGAGCCAAAGAACCGCATTCTTCTGAAGGTAACCATTGATGATGCTCTTGCAGCTGATCGTGCAGTTTCTGACCTTATGGGCAACCAGGTTGAGAAGCGTAAAGACTTCATCCAAACACATGCAAAAGACGTCCGCTTCCTGGACATTTAATGGTTTCTCGCTAAATCATTAGACAGAAAATGAAAGGGTAACTTGTGGCAGACGATAAAAATATGAATGACGATCTTTTTGGTGCAGATGAGGACCAAGACCTTGATGCACAAAACGATATGGATGAAGAATACGAAGACGATGAGGTAGAAGAAGATTCCGATGAGTTTGATCCAGAGACTGGAGTAAATCTCATAACCGGAGAGACTTCACACATCATCTCTGATGAGGCTGGTACTCGTCTTGACCTCTCTGACATTCACGGCGGCACCCTTAAGCCAACCGACCTGTCCTCAGAGATGAAGACTTCCTTCCTTGAGTATTCCATGTCCGTTATTGTTGCTCGTGCACTTCCAGATGTTCGAGACGGTCTTAAGCCTGTTCACCGCCGTATTTTGTACGCAATGAGTGAGGCTGGCATTACGCCAAACCGTCCACATAAGAAGTCTGCATGGGCAGTCGGTGAAGTCATGGGTAAGTACCACCCACACGGTGACTCCGCTATTTATGACTCCATGGTCCGTATGTCTCAGGACTTCTCGATGAGGCTTCCTCTGATTGATGGTCACGGAAACTTTGGTTCTATCGACGGCGATCCACCAGCAGCAATGCGTTATACCGAGGCACGTCTTACCAGAAGTGCTATGGAGATGCTGGCAGAGCTTAACAAGAACACCGTTGACCTTCAGTCAAACTATGATGAGTCACTAACAGAGCCAGCAGTTCTTCCTGCTCGTTTCCCAAATCTTTTGGTTAACGGTTCTTCAGGTATTGCAGTTGGTATGGCTACCAACATTCCTCCTCACAACCTTGGTGAGGTAACCAACGCTGTCTGCATGATGATTGAGAACCCTGACGTAACCACTGAGGAACTCATGACCGTTCTTCCTGGTCCTGACTTCCCAACAGGTGGCATCATCATGGGCACTCAGGGCATCAAGGACGCTTACGAGACTGGCCGCGGTTCTATTACGGTCCGCGCAAAAGTCCACGTTGAGCAGGTTAAGAGCGGTCGTCAGCGCCTTGTTGTTACTGAGATTCCATATCAGGTTAACAAGGGTCTTCTCCAGGAGAAGATTGCTCAGGCAGTCAACGAGAAGAAAATCGAAGGCATCTCTGACATGCGCGATGAGTCCAACCGTAAGGGTATGCGCATTGTTTTGGACCTCAAGCGTGATGCTGTACCACAGGTTGTTTTGAACAATCTCTATAAGAAGACTCAGCTTCAGTCCAACTTTGGCATCATTGACCTGGCTTTGGTTGACGGTGTTCCTCGTACGCTTTCTCTTCGCGAGATTCTTCGTCACTACATTGATCACCAGATTGATGTTGTACGCCGTCGTACTGAGTTTGACCTGGATAAGGCGCAGAAGCGCGTCCATATTTTGGAAGGCCTTCTGACCGCAGTTGATAACATCGACGAGATTGTCCACATCATCCGCAGCTCGCAGGATGATACCGAGGCAAAGAAGCGCATGAACGAGCGCTTTGGTCTGGATGAGATTCAGGGCGAAGCAATTCTTCAGATGCGTCTGCGTCGCCTTACCGGCCTGGCACGTCAAGATCTTGTTGACGAGATCTCCCAGCTTAGACTTGATATTGCCTACTACGAGGATCTTCTCGCCCACGAGGAAAAGATTCTGGCAGTTATTGCTGACGAGCTCCGAGAGATTTCCAACCGCTACGCCGACAAGCGCCGTACACAAATCTCTGACCAGGACATTCAGAACCTAGACGTTGAGGACCTTATCGCTGAAGAGGATATGGTTGTCACCGTCACTCACGCTGGTTACGTAAAGCGCGTTCCTGTTGAGATTTATCGCTCCCAGAAGCGTGGCGGCAAGGGCGTTCAGGGCGTTTCTCTCAAAGAGAACGATTTTGTCGAGAATCTCTTTGTTGCTTCCACCCATGATTACGTGCTGTTCTTTACCAACTTTGGTAAGGTGTACCGCCTCAAGGTCCACGAGCTTCCTGTTGGTAACAGAACCACTAAGGGTAGCGCCATCATCAACGTCATTGAGACGCTTGCAGAGGGCGAGAAGGTCAAGGCAGTTATTACTACCCGCGACTTCCCAGAAGACAACTACCTGATGTTTGCTACCAAGCAGGGTATGGTCAAGAAGACTGCAATGTCTGAGTACGACCGTACGCGCAAGGACGGCCTCATTGCAATCAACCTCAAGGATGGCGACGAGCTGGTTAACGTCCGCCGTGTCCACCCTGGTGACAAAGTTGTTCTGTGCTCCTCTGATGGCAAGGCAATCCTGTTTGACGAGGCTGAGGCAAGAAGCATGGGCCGTGGAACCTCGGGCGTCCGTGGTATTACGCTCAAGGGCGATGCAACTATGCTTGGCATGGAGATTACCAATGGCAACGGCGACCTCTTTGTTATTACCGAGAAGGGCTACGGAAAGCGCACCGCAATTTCTGAGTACCCAGTCCACAAGCGTGGTGGCCAGGGCGTCTTTACCATCACAATGACGGAGAAGAAGGGTAACCTGGTTGCCTGCCGCGTTGTTGGACCTCAGCACGAGATTATGATCATGTCCGAGGAGGGCGTTGTAATCCGTGTCAAGGCTGGCGATATCTCCAAGCTTGGCCGCTCTACTCAGGGCGTCAAGGTTATGAACCTTTCTGGTACTGACGTTGTTTCTGCAGTTGCTCGTATGGTTGCCAACAAGAAGAAGGCTCCTAAGCATGCAGAAAACCAAGGCATGCTTGATCTAATGGCAGCAGGCGCTCGTGATGCTGATGAGGCAGAGTCTGTTGACCTCGGAGATGAAGAGGAAGTACTAGACGATTCATTGCTGGATGATGACGAATAAGCATTTCAGCTATACGTAATTTGAAGAGCTCAGGAGGCAATTCTCCTGAGCTCTTTTCGTTTACCGAGAAAAACAACACGCTAACGGTAATGATTTTTATATAAAAGATAAGTCAATTGTTTAAAAGTAAGCCATAGAGCAGGATTTATGAGAAATCCTCAGGTGAGACATCTTCAATAAACTGACGGAATTCTTCAAGCTCTTGGGCCTGAACGTCCTTCTCGACATCAGTAAAATCTGGAGCGGCAGCAATTTCCAGAACACTCTCATCAGCAAAGATGGGAGCGTTTGTTCTTACTGCCAGCGCAATTGCGTCTGACGGACGAGCATCCACGTAGATATGCTCTCCCTCTTTAGAGATGAGCTCAATTTGCGAGAAGAACGTGGTGCCGCGGACGCCTACAATGCGCACACTTTTAATATCTGCGTCCAGAGAATCAAGAACGGAGCGGAGAAGGTCATGCGTTAGAGGCCTCTCGGTAGACTCTTGATCTATGCCAAGACTGATAGCAGATGCCTCAATGTTGCCAATCTTGATAGGAAGGCTTAAGGAAGAGACCCCGCGTGGATCATGAAGACGCAGGACAATAACGGAAGAGATTGGTCCTCCTCCGACAACAACTGTCTGTATGTCCATACGTTTTAGTGACACAAAAACTCCAAAAAAGCACGCTATTTATCAATCTTTGGGCAGATAGTCTACGACCCTCTGTTCTGCTTTCATACCCAATTTCAAGAAACTTTAAAACAAAACAAAAAAAGTGTTGACCTACGAGAAGTATGGAGGTATTATTTTTCCCTGCGTTGGGCCTGTAGCTCAGTTGGTCAGAGCGTCCGGCTGATAACCGGGAGGTCACAAGTTCAAACCTTGTCAGGCCCACCACTTTATGTGACAATAGTCACCCCAACGTTAGCCGAGTCGCCGTTGGGGTGATTATTAAAACCTTCTGGGCCCAACCAGAAGTCAGTACGGGGAATTAGCTCAGCTGGGAGAGCGCGGGCTTTGCAAGCCTGAGGTCAGGGGTTCGATCCCCCTATTCTCCACCAAATGTTCAAGGCCAGGGATTTTCTCCCTGGCTTTTTTGCTTAGACGCCAAAAACATACCGATAGCCGCCAATATCAGCCACTTATCGAATAGTTGAAATATTTTCGAAAAAGTTTGAGTACGATTTACACAGGAGTATGTTCTTTTCATTGGCGCTGTGGGTAACCACAAGGAGAGAAAAGAGTTCTAATGTCAAACCTTACTCGTCGAAACTTTTTTGGTGTCAGCGCAGTTGTAGCAGGTTTGGGTATCACAGCCTGCAAAAAGTCCGATTCTGATTCTAGCGAGAAAAAAGAATCTGACACCAACTCAACCGATACTGTTGGAGCACCAGAAGAGCTGGTAAAGGCAGCAAAAGAAGAGGGTAAGCTGATTGTTTACGGCTCTTGTGAGGAAGAGTATCTAAACGCAGTTTGCGCCAATTTTAAGAGTCTGTATGGCATTGATGTTCAGGCACAGCGCCTGTCAACTGGCGAGGTTGCTGCAAAGATTGAGGAAGAGAACGGCCATCCATCAGCAGACGTTTGGTTTGGTGGCACAACCGATCCTTACAATGTCACCTCTTCAAAGGGCCTTCTTGAGCAGTATGAGCCAAAGAATGCATCTCACCTCATTTCCGATAAGTTCAAGAGCACAAATAAGGACTGGTACGGAATTTATAAGGGTATTTTGGGAATTCTGTACGATAAGGAAGAGCTACAGCGTCTTAAGCTCGACGTGCCTCAGGACTACAAGGATCTTATCGATCCTAAATATAAGGGTCTTATCTGGTCTTCTAACTACAACACCGCTGGTACTGCAAAGCTGATCATCAACACCGTTATTCAGAAGTACGGTCATGATCAGGGTATTCAGTATCTTGTTGACCTTGATAAGAACATTGCTCAGTACACCAAGAGTGGCTCTGGTCCTTCCAAGGCTATTGGAGCCGGTGAGTGCACCATCGGAATTGGTATGCTCCACGATGGTATTTATCAGATTGTTGACCAAGAGCATGAGAATGTTGGTCTTCAAATTCCAAGCTCTGGCGCATCATACGAGGTTGGTGCAACCGCAATCTTCAAGGGCGCTGCACATCCAAACGCAGCTAAGCTCTGGATTGAGTATGCATTGTCTCCAGCTTGCGTCGATCTTGCTCAGAAGAACGGCTCTTACCAGTTCCTGGTAATTGACGACGCAAAGCAGCCTGAGATTGCAACTGAGTACGGTCTTGATCCAAATAACGTTATGGACTACAACTTCGAAGACGCTAAGAAAAACACCGAGCAGTATGTCAAGGACGTTATGCAGGCACTTGGTGGCGGAGACAGCCGCTTTAAGACCGAGTAAACACCACGCGGATAAGCAACTAAACAATGCTGTTGCTCAAGATCTGAGTGGCAGATTATACTGGGTAGGCAGAGATCTGCCTACCCAGTTCCACATAGAGCTTTGCGTATAGGTTTAGTGTTTCAGAGTTAGGACCAGCATGGCAAAATCCCAGAGCGCTCAACTTGAGCGAAAAAAGCTCCTTGGCGATCCAATTTTGATAACGACCATTGTCGTTCTTATCGCCTTCTTAACCCTTTTTATTCTGTATCCTCTTGCCATTCTTATGGTTGACTCTGTAGTCTCCGATAACGGAGTTACCTTTGATGTCTTTACTCGCGTCTTGGCCATGCCTTCCTTTAGCCATGCAATTACCAACACCCTTAGGGTTGGATTTGCAGTAGGCATTTTATCAGCGCTTATTGGTCTGCTTTTTGCCTATGTTGAAGTGTACGTAAAGCTTCGTACAAAGTTTATGACAGGCCTTTTCCGTGTGGTATCCATGCTTCCTGTTGTTTCTCCGCCTTTTGTACTGTCCCTTTCCATGATTATGATGTTTGGCAAGAAAGGCCTGATTACTCGAGGTCTTTTGGGAATTTTTGACAACAACATCTATGGCTTCTGGGGCATCTTTATTGTCCAGACTATGTCGTTTTTCCCTGTGTGTTACATGATGCTTAAGGGTCTACTTAAAAACATTGATCCGTCTCTTGAAGAAGCAGCCCGTGACATGGGCGCAAGCCGCTGGAAGGTATTTACCAGCGTTACGCTTCCTCTTATTTTGCCTGGCTTGGGCAACGCTTTTCTCGTCTCATTTATTGAGTCAATCGCAGACTTTGCTAACCCAATGATTATTGGTGGTTCGTACGATACCCTGGCAACAACCATCTACCTGCAAATTACAGGCGCGTACGACAAGCAGGGCGCAGCTGCTATGGCTGTTGTTCTTCTTTCCATTACGCTGCTTATGTTTGTTGTCCAGAAGTTTGTACTGGAAGCAAAGAGCACGTCCACGCTCTCGGGCAAAGCAACGCGTGCGAGGATGCTTATTACAGACAATTCTGTCCGCATCCCGCTCACTATCCTTTGCGCGCTGGTAGCACTCTTTGTTATTGGCATGTACCTCTGCGTTCCTTATGGTTCGTTTGTCCGTTCCTGGGGTTCTAATTACGAACTAACTACCAAATGGTTTGAACAGGTATTTACCAAGTACCACGGACTGCAAGCCTTTAGCGACTCGTTTATGCTCTCGCTTATTGCCGCACCAATTACCGCTCTGCTTTCGATGATTATTTCCTATCTGGTAGTAAAACGTCGCTTCCGTGGTCGCGGCTTTATCGAGGCTGTATCCATGCTTGCTATGGCAGTTCCTGGTACAGTTTTGGGCGTTGGTTACATTCGTGGTTTCTCAAGCGGTGTCATGCACACAGGATTTTTGCAAGGCCTGTATGGCACAGGACTCATCTTGATTATTGTCTTTGTCGTACGTTCGCTTCCAACAGGAACCCGCTCTGGTATATCGGCACTTCGACAGATTGATAAATCAATCGAGGAGTCCGCGTACGACATGGGCGCCGACAGCTTTACGGTGTTTATGACCGTTACGCTGCCGCTGATTAAAGACTCGTTCTTGTCAGGCTTGGTAACGGCGTTTGTTCGTTCCATCACCGCAATTTCTGCAGTTATTCTCTTGGTCACACCAGAGTTCCTGCTCATTACTGTTCAGATCAATGAGTTTGCAGGCAAGGGTTCATATGGTATGGCCTGCGCCTTTGCAACAATTCTGATTGTTATTACCTATGGCTCGGTATTGCTTATGAATTGGGCCATCAAACACTTTGGCACCAGCCGAGCACTCAAGGAGGAGTAACACATGGCTACAGAGAAAAAAGGCGTTCGCCTTGAGCACATTTCCAAGATTTATCAGGATCAGAAGACTGGTAAAGACTTCTACGCAGTTCAAGACGCTAACATCACTATTGCTCCTGGCGAGTTTGTAACGCTGCTTGGCCCTTCTGGCTGCGGAAAGACTACCATCCTGCGCATGATTGCTGGTTTTGAGAGCCCTGACGAGGGAAAGATCTTCCTCGGCGACGAGCAGATTGATGAGCTCACTCCAAACAAGCGCGACACGGCAATGGTGTTTCAGAGCTATGCGCTGCTTCCTCACTACAATATCTTTGACAATGTTGCCTATGGCCTCAAGCTCCGCAAAATGGACAAGACAGTAATTCGCGAGAAGGTCCTTCATATCCTTGATCTTGTTGGACTTGAGGGCATGGAAGAGCGCATGACCAATCAGCTTTCTGGTGGTCAGCAGCAACGTGTTGCTTTGGCTCGCGCTCTGGTTATTGAGCCAAGTGTGCTCCTCTTTGACGAGCCTCTTTCAAACCTTGACGCTAAGCTGCGCGTTGACATGCGTAATGAGATTCGTCGCATTCAGCAGGAGGCTGGCATTACTGCTATCTACGTTACACATGACCAGTCAGAGGCAATGGCGCTTTCTGACAACATCATCATTATGAAAAAGGGTGTTGTGGATCAGGTTGGCGATCCACAGACGGTTTACTATCACCCAGCAGATGAGTTTGTTGCAGACTTTATTGGTGAGTCCAACTTCCTGCACGCAACCATTGCAGACAAGCTTGATCCTGAGACGGCACTTTGCCGCTTTGAGGGCCATGAGTTTGAGGCCAGCGGATGCTCTCACCTGGATAAGGGCAAAGAGTGCTGCATTGTTCTTCGCCCAGAGTCCGCACGCCTTGCTGATGAGGGAACGCTTGCCTGCGAGGTAGTGCTTTCTCGCTTCATGGGCCACTACCAGAACTATCACGTTATGGTTGGAGACACGCTCATTAAGATCACGGACTTCAACCCTCGCACCCACAAGATTTACAACGTCGGTGACCACGCCTTTGTTGACTTCACCAAAGACGAGGTCCACGTTCTGTAAGTGCTTAGGTTAAAGCAGTAACGTATGGCGAGAAGATCCGTTGGTCTTCTCGCCATTTTTGTTAGATGGTGGATTTGAGCCAATTAAGCTTGCAGGTGAGCAGCTTGTGGTCGGGCTCAAGTGAGGGGTCTTTGATTCTTTTAAGGAGCATCTTGCAAGCTGCATAGCCCTCTTCATAGACGGGTTCCACAATAGTTGAGATGCTTTTAGCGGGCAAATCGGTCCAATCAGTGTTGTTGAACCCCAACAGTCCAACTTGCTCTGGAATTACCTTTTCATAAGCATGCAAGGCGCTATAGACACTCTTGAGAGCCCACTGATTTGGAACAAATACCAGCGTTTTCTTTGACGGAAGAATGTGGTTGTTAAGCCATTGTGTGATTTCAGGAATAGACAACGTGCTTTGCTCTATGGTGAGACGCTCATAAGGTTTACTTGAGGCCTCTAGAGCATCGGTGAAGCCAGACTCTCGTTCAATTCTGGTACGACCTTTTGGCTCTCCACCAATAATTAAAAAGTTCTCATATCCACGCTCAATGCAGCGCGACGCTGCTGAATAAACTCCGTCATAGAGGTCACTTTTTATCCAGGAAGTATTAAGGGTAAGAAGATCGCAGTCAAAATAGACAACCGGTTTTCCAACTTTAGCAATGCGCCTATCCACCGCCTTAAATTGATTGGTGGGCTGGATGAGCATGCCATCCGCTCCAATTGAGAGCATTTTCTCAACCCAGTCGGCTTCAAGCGTGGGGTCAAAGCGAGAATTACAAATAATTGTCTGATATCCGGCTTCAAGAGCAGCGTCTTCAATACCGTTAGTCATTTGAGCGGCCCAGGCATTAGTGTTGTCCAATATGAGAACAGCAATTATTCCAGAGCTCTTTTTGACCATTGCTTGAGCCTGGGCACTTGGGATATATCCCGTATTTTCAATTGCTTTTTTGATACGTTGCTTAGTTGCTTCGGACATCTTTTCAAAGTGTCCATTAAGGTAATTTGAAACGGTAGCAATGGAAACATTTGCTAATTTTGCAAGGTCAATGATAGTGGTCTTAGACATTGGCGCTCATTTCACCGAAATTTTTACAATGTACTTGCAAAATACCAACGTTAGTGAGTCTGCTGGATTCCACGTTGGTTAAACGTTTAACAAAATTCATCATAACACAAGGTAGATTAGACGTTTACCGAAATCTTCTTTCAAAAAAGATTGAAACAATGCAAAGTATGAGTTGGAAACGTACGTCGTCAAAAGACGTGCTCGTGCGCCCCGCTTAGGGGCTCACAACTTACTTTGCGAGAGGACATAACCATGAACGTCGTTGCTGTATGCGCTTGCACGGTTGGAATTGCTCACACCTGGATGGCAAAAGAGGCTATCGAGAAAGAATGTGAGCGTCGCGGCTATGAATTCAAGGTAGAGGCTCAGGGTGGTTATGGCATTGAGAATGAGCTTGAGCAGGACGAAATTGATGCTGCAGACGTTGTTCTTCTCGCCATTGCAATTGGCATCGAAGGCGACGAGCGTTTTGACGAGAAGCGCGATGAAGGCCGTGTTCTTACGTTGGATCCATCGCTTGCCATTGCGGATCCAGCAAAGGTTATTGATCAGGTAGTTGCGCTGGCTGAGTAGCAAGCGCGTAAGTGATAACGCAAGGAAGAAGAGAGGAGAAACCCATGGCAGAGGAAAAGAGTCCCTCAGTTTTGGGCAAGGTCGGAAAAGACCTTCTAAAGGCGTTTAACACTGGTGTTTCGTACTTTATTCCTATTGTCGTAGTTGGCGGAGTCTTCTTGGCTTTCTCGCTAGCTACAGGAACCGCAGGAAAAGACGGTATTGAAGTCACCAATCCTTTGATGCAGAGCCTTAACCTTATTGGTATGGCTGGCATCAAGATGATGATTCCTGTCCTTGCTGCGTACATTGCCTATTCTTTGGGCGGAAAGCCTGCTCTGGCACCTGGCTTTGTCCTTGGTTACCTGGCAAGCAATCCTGTTCCTGTAGGTGAGGTTCAGGTTTCTACTGGTTTCTTGGGTGCAATGGTCCTCGGCGTTGCTGCTGGCTACCTTGTCCAGTGGATGAAGAGCTGGAAGGTCAATAACACCATCCGCACCATCATGCCAATTCTGATCATCCCAAGTTTGTCTTCGCTTGCTCTTGGCATGCTTTACATCTATGTTTTGGCAGCTCCACTTGGCGCCTTCATGGACTGGCTGACAAGCCTGCTTTCAAGCCTTCAGGGTGGCTCTGCAGTTGTACTCGGCATTGTAATTGGCCTTATGACCGCATTTGATATGGGTGGCCCAGTTAACAAGACTGCTTCTACCTTCACCATGGCTCTTATGACCGCAGGTGTCTATGGTCCTAACGGTGCATTCCGTGTTGCAGTTGCTATTCCTCCACTGGTCTGCGGTGTTGCATCTCTTATTGCTCGCAGCAAGTTTGACGACACTGATAGGCAGATGGGTATCTCCGCAGTCTTTATGGGACTCATCGGCATTACCGAGGGCGCAATTCCATTTGCTGTTAAGGATCTTGCACACACCCTGCCTGCAATCATGATTGGTTCTGCAGTTGGTGCTGGCCTTGCTGCTTGGCATGGTATTGAGTGCTTTGTTCCTCACGGTGGCATGATTGTTGCTGCAGCTACAAACAACATTGCCCTCTACACCCTTGATATGGCAATTGGTGTTGCAGTAGGTGTTGCAATTCTTGTTCTTACTAAGCCAAAGCTTGAGGACAACAAGTAACACACGGCGAGAAACGCATGTACCTGTTGGTCTTAGACCATAACAATTGAAGTTAAAAGGAGAGGGGCGTAGGGATTCAACCCCCACGCCCTTCTTATTACCAAGAAACACTCTTGGGAAGGGGTAATTATGGAAAAGCTACCAATCAAAAAAGCTGTTGAAGGGTTGCTTAAGCTTCAGGACACAGGAAAGTCCGCTACGCTTTTAGGAATTGGACCAATGTCGCCCAACCTGTTGCAGGCAGCTTTTGAACTTGGTAGAGACTGCGATTTTCCTCTGATGTTTATTGCATCACGAAACCAGGTAGATCTTGATGAACTTGGTGGAGGATACGTAAATTCTTGGGATCAGAAGCGTTTCTCGGAAGACATTGCTGAAGCAGCTCAGAAGGTTGGTTTTGACGGCCTGTATTATCTCTGCCGTGACCACGGCGGTCCTTGGCAGCGCGATGAGGAGCGCAACGCCCACCTTCCAGAAGATGAGGCTATGGAGCTTGCCAAGAAGTCCTATCTTGCCGACATGCTCAACGGCTTTGACCTGCTGATGATTGACCCAACAAAGGATCCTTTTGAGATTGGCAAGGTTATTCCGCTTGATGTGGTTCTTCGCCGTACGGTTGATTTAATTGAATGGTGCGAGAAGGAACGTGTTTCTCGCGGTCTTCCTGAGATTGGCTATGAGGTTGGTACCGAGGAAACAAACGGCGGCTTGACCTCAACCGACAAGTACCACACCTTTATTGAGCAGCTTAAGAGTGAGCTCACCGCTAAGGGCCTGCCAATGCCAACCTTTATTGTTGGTCAAACGGGCACGCTTACGCGTCTTACTGAGCAGGTTGGACATTACGATTTTGAGGCTGCCATTAGCCTTGCTGAGATGGCCAAGAGCTACGGTGTTGGCCTCAAGGAGCACAACGCAGATTACCTTGATGATGTAACGCTACTTGAGCACACTCCTGCAAATGTCACCGCTTCAAACGTGGCTCCACAGTATGGAACGGAAGAGACTCGCGCATATCTGAAGCTTTGCGATGTCGAAGATCTTCTGGTCAAAGAAGGTCTTCTGAAGGCAGACGAGGTCTCTGGCTTGAGGAATACCCTGCTAGTCAAGGCAATTGAGACTGAGCGTTGGCGCAAATGGATGGTTGGCGATCAGGTTAATCTGACTGTTGAGCAGATTCTTGCAGATCACAAACTGTCACTGGATATTCTTGATATCTCCGGCCATTACGCATTCAATGATGACGAGGTCAAGGCTGCAACTGAGCACCTCTACAAGAACCTTGCTCAGTTCAATATTGATGGCCAGCGCTTTGTTGTTGATCACATTAAGCGCCCTCTTCGCCAGTATGTTGAGTGCTACAGGCTTGAGGGAGTTACCACGCGCATTCGCGAGGCGCTAGCGGAGTAAACACGCGCGCTTTCAAGCGTGGCGTTTTATCGTTACAGCTTCTTTTCCGTCCAATTTTGGACAGATATCTGACAAACCTAAGAGGTCGAAGGCTTTTTGCTTTCGACCTCTTTTCTTGTGCGATGTATCATAGAGAACAATAGTTACAAAACGATGCTAAGGAGCGGCATGGCTGAAAACGATGAGCGTAAAGATGGAGTTTCTCCCCAGCTTGATATGCTCTCAACTGAGCTGCTTGGAGATGCGTTTGACCTGCTTGCAGATGGCCAATCACTCAACGTTTTGCTTGTAGTTGAGGACGCGTCAGGCACGGTTGCAAGCTATGAGTTCTCCGATGACGGCCCAGAGGAGCTGCTTGAAGGCGCCCATAAGCGCGTGCTTGACCTGGCAAAACAGAAGGGCGATAAAGAAGCGGGACTTGAAGAGCCTGTTCGCTATGCGCTTGTATACGAGGGAGCCATCCAGCTGCTCAAAGAGGGCGGTTACGAGGATGCCGTGCTTCTTGAGTTTGGCGAGAAGGGCTATAAGAGTTTCTCGGCATATTCTTTAGTTCACGGAAAAGGCCAAGGTGACCAGTTTGTGTGGTCTGATCCCGCTCCAGCAGGGGAGCTTGAGCCACTTCTGTAATGAAAAAGCTGCGTTCATTGAAATTTCTGGGCGCTCTAGGCACGTAATTGCACTAAAGTTCTAAAGCTGATAAAAATTGGACCTGAAGTAGCAAGTCCAAATACATACCTTCGAGAGATAGAGACTTATGCGTCAAGACAACATCAGAAATATTGCTATCATCGCCCACGTTGACCACGGTAAAACCACCATGGTTGACCAGATGCTTAAGGCAACCGATGCATTCCGCGAGAACCAGCAGGTTCAAGAGAGAATTCTGGACTCCAACGATCAGGAGCGTGAGCGCGGAATTACTATTCTGGCAAAGAATATCTCTATTGAGTACAAGGGCGTCAAGATTAACGTTATTGATACCCCTGGCCACGCTGACTTCGGTGGCGAGGTAGAGCGCGTTTTGAAGATGGCTGACGGCGCACTTCTTCTGGTCGATGCAGCTGAGGGTCCTATGCCACAGACGCGTTTTGTTCTGCGCCACGCCATTGACGCAGGTCTTTCTATCATGATGGTTGTTAACAAGATTGACCGCGACGGTGCTCGTCCAGAGGCTGTTGTCAACGATTCTCTTGATCTTATGATGGACCTTGGCGCAACCGATGAGCAGCTTGAGTTCACCATGGAGCACGTTGTCTTTGCTTCTGGCGTTAACGGTTACGCTCGCCTTGATCCAAATGATGACAATGACAACATGTTCCCACTTCTTGACATGATTATCGACGGCCTTCCAGCTCCAGATGTTGATATCGATGGACCTCTTGCTATGCAGTGCGTCACCATCGATCACTCTGATTACCTGGGCCGTATTGGTATTGGTCGTGTGTATTCCGGAACCGTTCATACCGGTGACAAGATTCTTGTTGTCAAAAACGATGGCTCCCGCGCTATGAGCCAGGTCAAGCAGCTGTTCACCTTTGACTACCTTGGTCGCAAGGAGTGCGATGAGGTTGACGCAGGTGACATTGCGGCAATCGTTGGCGTTGATAAAACTGACATTGGCGATGTTTACACCGATCCAGAAAATCCTGTTGAGCTTGATCCAATTGAGATTGACCCACCAACCCTTTCTATTATTTTTGAACCTTCTACCTCGCCACTTGTTGGCCGTGAGGGAGACATTGTTGGCGGCCGTCAGCTCAAAGAGCGTCTGATGACAGAGCGCGAGAATAACGTCACCATGCGCATTGAGGAACTTCCTGATAAGACCGGTATTGAGGTTTCTGGCCGTGGTATTCTTCACCTCTCCGTTCTTATGGAGAGCATGCGCCGTGAGGGCTTTGAATTCCAGGTTGGTCGTCCTCGCGTTCTGTTCAAGAAGGACGCCCAGGGTCACACACTTGAGCCTATTGAGCAGGCTGTTGTTGAGTGCAACCCAGAGTATGCCGGCAAGGTTATTGAGGTCTTTGGTAACGTGGGTGGCACCATGTCCATCATGGACACTGGCGAGACTCAGACACACCTTGAGTTCAAGATTCCAACCCGCGGCATCATGGGCCTTAAGACGCGCGTCATGAACGTTACCCACGGAGACGCAGTCTTCTACCACACCTTCCTTGAGTACGGTCCTTTTGCAGGTGATATTGGTAGCCGTCAGAACGGCGCCATGATCTCTATGTCTACCGAGAAGGCCGTTGCGTACGCACTTGGTACGCTTCAGGAGCGCGGCCAGCTCTTTGTTGCTCCAGGTGTTGAGTGCTACGAGGGTATGCTGGTTGGCGAACGTTCAAGGCCAGGCGACATGGTTGTTAACATTGCACGCACCAAGTCTTTGGGCAACCAGAGGTCTTCAACTGCAGATATTTCAGTTCAGCTGACTCCTCCACGCCTGTTTACGCTGGAAGAGGCTCTGGAGTACATCATGGACGACGAGCTTGTTGAGATCACACCACTCAACATCCGTATGCGTAAGCGTATCCTTTCCGAGACCGAGCGCCGTAAGTGGGCAGTTCGTAACGGTATGGTCAAGAAGTAACAGCGTCGTTTACAGACAGTCAATCTGGCGAGAAAAACTTGCAGCCGCAAGGGTTTCTCGCCAGATTTGTTTTAGGTGAGTTTTAAATAAAGTGCAGGTAAATGTCGTGTAAGAGCGACGCAAGACCGGCCAAGTCGCCAAAACGACCAAGTTGCCAAAACCGTCCGATTGCGGCTAGGCGCTACTTTGATGGAGTGTTCTGTTCAGGCTGCTTGCCCGGCTTTTGAGTTTTGTGACGTAGTTTGTTGACGCTGCGCATGACATGCGGCGTAAGGTCAACGTCTGCAGGTGAAAGCACGTTGTATTTAAGCGACCAGCGCCTGAGGCCAACGGTAACCACGACACAGATAACAGCTGCCCAAATTTTGGTGACGCCCGCATAAGAAACAAGTGCCCAATAGGAGGTTGCACCAGCAACTGCGCAAAATGCATAGAGATTGCTTCGCTGGAAAATGCGAGGAATATCGCCAAGAAAGACATCGCGAAGCATACCGCCGCCAACACCTGTGATGCTTCCCATCAGAATAACCGAGAAGGGGAGAAGGTGATATACCAGGGCTTTATCGGTACCAACAACCGCAAAGAGGGCAACAGAGATGATGTCGGTCCACTCAAGCATGCGAGGAAATCTACCAAGCGGCTCGGGGAACAAAAACAGCAAAACGGCGGTAAAAACTGCCGCTGGAATGGCGTACGGCGAGTTAAGCATGTAAACGCCGCCCTCTTGCATCATGACGTCTCTAATAAGTCCGCCGCCCAGGCCGCCTAAAAGACCAAGACCCACAAAGCCCACAAGGTCTAAGTGACGATCCCTTGCAACTAAAATTCCCGAGATTGCACCAATAATTACTGTTAGAAGGTCCAGCCAGTAGGGGATGCCCACAGAAATTGCATCTGTGCCATAAGGCGAGAAAAACGGTGGCATCCATACCTCCTACTGGTGTTTTACTTTTTATGAGTATGACAATACTACACAAGTATTAAAAATACACAGAACTTCTCGTCATATATTGGTGAGAAATCCGCTATACTGTCCCGTGCGGTTTTATATGGAGAGTTGTCCGAGTGGCCGAAGGAGCACGATTGGAAATCGTGTAGGCGTCTAAAGCGTCTCCAGGGTTCAAATCCCTGACTCTCCGCCAGAATTTTCACGGCGCCTACGGGCGCCGTTTCACCCTTCGGAGGGGTGGCAGAGTGGTTGAATGCGGCGGTCTCGAAAACCGTTTACCCCTTCTAGGGGTACGAGGGTTCGAATCCCTCCTCCTCCGCCATTTAACATTTTTTTGATTAATTGTTACCAATAAAGATATATTTATTTTTCGATTTTATATAGAATGTTTAGGCTTAGTAATTCGATGTCATCTTTTTTGACACGAGGGGAGAGTTAAATGGCTGTTTCAGCAGATGAGTTGAATGGCTACAGGCGCGATCGCTATTTTGCACGCTCCTGGGCACTTCTGACTCTGGAAAAGGGTTGGTGGAAGCCTGTCCTTATTATGGCTCTGTTTGGTCTTATTCCAGTTGTCGGAATTCTTGCACTTGTTGGCTATGCACTTGAGACTGCACGCGTAACTGCATGGGGTATCAACGCTGGTCCAAAGCAGAAAGACCTTAAGTTTGGTACCTATATTGTTACCGGCTTCAAGGCAGTTGTTATTGCACTTGCATTTGGTCTGGCATACAGCATTGTTACTGGAATTCTTTCTTTCATTCCAGTTATCAATCTGATTCTTATCCCAGTCTTTATTGTTGCAGCATTTGTGTATCCACTGTGCATCAATGTTATTCAGGTCCGCGCATCAGTTTATGGTCGCATCTCCGCTGGTTTTGCTTTTAAGAACATCTTCGAGATGATCAAGCATGACATGGGCGGTCTGTTCCGTATCTTTGGTATGGGCATTGTACTTGGTATTGTTACCTCAATTATTATGGGTATCATCGGCGGCAGTGCTGCAATCAGCATGATTGTTAACATTGGTGCTCAGGCTATGGCCATTGCAAGAACTCAGAATATTTCCAACCAGAACCAGCTTGGTCTTGTCATGCTTGCTCTTCTTGCACGCGGCTTCATTCAGATGGGACCAATCTTCCTGGTTATTGGCTATATTGGTCACGTTGTTGGTCTTATCGTTATGCTTCTTATGCAGAACGCAATCGCTCTTTGGATGCGTCAGTTCAACGTTCCTGCATGGGGACAGAGTAACGATCCACTGCCACCATTCATTAACGATCCTCGCGATGGCGTAGCCGCTACTTATGCAGCTCCAGCACCAGTTGCTCCAACCGCACCAGCAGCAACCGCTGCTCCTGCAGTAGCACCAGTTGCTGTTTCTGTTGCAGCACCAGTAGCAACCCCAGCTCCAACAGCCCCTGCAGCTCCTGCAGCGCCTGCTGCCCCAGTTGCTGCTCCAGCTCCAGTTGCACCTGCAGCGCCTGTTGCTGCTCCAGCTGAGCCTGTTGCGGCTCCAGTAGCACCTGCTGCACCAGTGGCTCCTGTCGCTCCAGCTGCACCTGCTGCTCCAGCTGCACCTGTTGCTCCTGCGGCACCTGCTGCACCAGTGGCTCCTGCTGCACCTGCAGCACCTGTTGCACCTGCTGCTCCTGTTGCACCTGCTGCTCCTGTTGCGCCAGCAGCGCCTGTAGCTCCAGAGGCTCCTGTCGCTCCCGCAGCTCCAGAGCCTGCACCTGCTTCAACTGTTGTTGTTGAGCCAATTATCCCAACAACTCCAGAGGCTCCTGAGGCACCAGCTACTCCAGCAGACGCACCAACTCAGAATCCTGAGGGACCTGCAGCTCAGTAAAGTAGAGCACCTATAAAAGAGACGGCCATCATGCAGATTGTGTGATGGTCGTTTTTCTTT
Organism: uncultured Atopobium sp.; assembly: GCA_902481575.1. GTDB lineage: Bacteria > Actinomycetota > Coriobacteriia > Coriobacteriales > Atopobiaceae > Lancefieldella. Next base: position 30,201 of record CABSWT010000001.1, on the reverse strand, counting down.
TTCAATCCCATGTTTTTAAAATTGCGCGAGTGACCATGCCTTGAAAAGATTCGCGTCAGATAGTTGCAAGACTAGAGGCAAATTACTGACAAATTGCCAATTTAAGCTTTATATGTGGACTGCATGTGAGAAAGTTTGTGGGTCAGTTTCGTATTTGAGCATTTATGTGGTATGATGCTTGGTCGAACTTTCCTGCTTCGGGTGCACCTTCACTTCCCGAAGCCATTAGCCCAGAGGAGGTGACAATATGAAGGCCTATGAACTGCTGTTTTTTGTTGACCCGGCTTCCACCGAGGAAGTCCGCGCTGGTGTAATGAAGCGTATTGACGTTGCTATCACCACTGACGGCGGAGTAGTCGACAGCGTCGAGGACTGGGGTAAGCGTAAGCTTGCTTTTGAGATCGACGATCTTACCGAGGGTGACTATACCCTCATCAATTTCCATGCAGATCCAACGCAGATTGCAGAGCTCGATCGAGTCCTGCGAATCAATGATGCTGTTAAGCGTCACATGATCGTGCGTCGAGTCGATAAGGACTAAGTCCTTGTAATGGAAAAGTGGAATTATTCCACGATGAGAGGTAGTGAGATTTATGAGTATTAACAGGGTTAACATTTCGGGCAACCTGACCCGTGACCCGGAGCTTCGCTCCACAGCAGGCGGTACCCAGATTCTATCCTTCGGCGTTGCGGTTAACGATCGTCGCAGGAATCAGCAGACCGGTGAGTGGGAAGATGTTCCCAATTTCGTTGACTGCGTAGTATTTGGACAGCGTGCTGAAGCACTTTCCCGCTTCCTCTCCAAGGGTTCGAAGGTTGCTATTGAAGGCAAACTTCGTTTCAGCTCCTGGGAGACGAAGGAAGGACAGCGTCGCAGCAAGCTTGAAGTTGTTGTTGATGAGGTCGAGTTCCTTTCTAGGAATCAGCAGGGTGGAGCCCCTATGTCACAGGGTGCACCATCTTATGCAGCTCCAACTCCACAGGCACCCGCTCCCGTTCCGGCTCCGCCAGACGAGGAGTTCTACGATGCTGATATTCCGTTTTAAACGTCAGACAGCAACACAAACGTTACTGTCATCTGAAAGGTAAAAGACATGGCTCAGCAGAAACAAGATTTCCAGCGCCAGCCGCGTCGCAAGTATTGCCAGTTCTGCAAGGAGGAGACTGAGTTCATCGATTACAAAGATACTCAGCTTCTTCGTAAGTACATGACCGACCGTGGCAAGATTAAGCCTCGTCGCGTCACTGGCACCTGCACGCAGCACCAGCACGACATTGCACTTGCTATCAAGCGCGCACGCGAGATGGCACTTCTGCCCTACACTGTCCCTGTGGTTTCCAGCCGCGGTGGCCGTAGTCGCGGATAACCTATCTGTTCTTCAGGTAGAGTTGGTTAGCAATGGATAGACCGGATTCAAATATTCCTCAGGCACCTGAAGGGTATTCTCGCCCAGAGAGTAGCCCACAGAATTTTGCCGGTCCAAGCAACCAAAACGGGGGCAAGCCGCGTCCGTTTGAAGCTCCAACCTACAAGCAAGGCTTTGTTCTTTGCGTTGTTGGCGGAGTAATTACCGGGCTCCTTTCTTTTATTGGAGCAGCTTTGGTTGCGTATGGCATGGTAATTGCTGTCTATTGCAAAAAAGGGCACGGATGGTTTGGTCCTGCTATTACTTCAGTACTTGTTACGGGTGTAGCAGCTTATTTGCTCTCGGGACCAACGGAGGCGGCAACTTCAGTTACCGCTTGTGCACTTGCTCTTGGAGTTGGCTACGCTTTTGCAACAGAGAAACTCACCGTTGGTGTCGGATCTCTTCTTGTAGGAGCAACGGCTTTGGCACTTCTGGGATATGACGCGTTCTTTGCCGCAATGGCAGGCACAACTCTTCCCGAGCTTGCTCAGAACGTATTTAATCAATACGCCTCGCAGGTCTCAGGTGCTTCTCCAGAGATCCAAGAAGGTCTTTCAACAGCAAAGGCACTCTTTATGCTCTTTTGGCCAACCAGCTATACCGGTATGGCGCTTTTATATTTTGTAATTGCGCGTTTTGGAGCTCGAACAGTGTATAAAGCGCTGACAAGAGACCCACAGAAATTGCCACAGTTCCAGCTGATGGACGTTCCATTTTGGATGTGTGCTCTTACCGTGGCCAACTTGTTTGTGTATGCACTTTCAAGCACCATTTTGTCTGCACAAGACATACTTCAGCTTATTACGTTGAATGTGTTTATGGCTCTTAGAGTTGTGTTTGCTCTTCAGGGCCTTGCAGTGCTCACATGGTTTGTGCGCGAGAAGCACTTCTCGCCAGCACTTTCTCTGTCACTGTTTGTATTGGCAGGCATGTTAGAAGTTCAGTTAGGCGTTATGGCTCTCGTAGGACTTATTGACGCCTGGGCAAATTTCCGAAAGCTTAATCGCTCAGGAAACCAGGATTCAGAGCCTACGATAAACAACAACTAGTCGATACCATCGACTCATCAAAGGAGTTTCCCATGAAAGTTATTCTCTTGGGCGAGCTTCGCGGTAAGGGCGGCGAAGGCGACATCGTAGAGGTCGCACAGGGTTATGCGGAGAACTTCCTGTTCCCCAACAAGATTGCCCAGCCTGCTACACCGGGTAACATCAAGCAGCTTGAGGAGCGTCGTCACAATATCGCTAAGCGCGAAGAGCAGCGTATTGCTGACGCAAATGCTACCAAGGCAGCTCTTGATGGCAAGCTCGTAACTGTTGACGCTCGCATTGGCGAGGAGGGCCAGCTCTTTGGCTCCGTCACCACCGCTCAGATTGCTGACGCAATCGAGGCACAGCTCAACGTCACCGTTGATCGTAAGCGCATTGCCCGTAGCGCTGCTATCAAGACCGCTGGTCGCCACAATGTCACCATTGAGCTTTACCGTGACATCACCGCTACCGTCGTTGTTCTTGTTGGCGAGGACGATGCTGCTCCTGCAGAGGAGGAGACCGAGGAGGTCGCCGCTGAGGCAACCGTCGAGGTTGAGGTTGAGTCCGCAGAGTAGTTTTATGCATGCATAGAACACTGTTCTCCTGCATTTTTTGGTGGTTTATACAATTTCTGCAGTTTTCTACAGATTTGTAAGCTTTTATAAAAAGCGCAGCCATCTGAAAAGAATGGAATGTTTGTTCGAACCACCCCTTTGTGAAACATAACAAAGGGGTGGTCTTTTTATGTGTAGATAGAACGGTATATTTTCTTATACTCTACCTGCGGTTATTCAAAATGTTATGTAAAACATATTCACTTAACCTGCGGAATTGTAATTTGATTTGTATAACTGCAGATAAGCAATTGTGTAGAAAATACCACGTGTCGAAAAAAGTCTAGAAAATGTTGAAAACGTTGAAAACTCAAGGAAATCCCGCTCAGGGTATGCGAGTTTTGGAAAATCGTGTTGAAGACTTAACTTTTCGAATTTTGCAAGCCAAAATGACTCTTTATTTTTTTGAAAAGTACACTACTATTCAGATTCATTCCCAAAAAATATGATTGGAAAAGACGATGGCACAAGACTCGTTTGAGATGAATCCTACGCAATTGACGGCCCTAGAGAACGCCTCTATGCCACAAGATTCTGATGCCGAGTTTTCCATTCTTTCTGCAATGATTCTTTCGGAAGAAATCAGAGGAGAGTGCCTCATTAGGCTTTCTTCCGAGGATTTCTATATTCCATCCAATCAAATTATTTTTGAGGCAATTAAGTCCCTGTTTGACAATAACAAGCCAGTAGACGTCATTTCGCTTGCAGACCACCTTAAGAGTAACGGCAAGTTTGAACGCGCTGGAGGAGCTGTCCGTTTAGCAGAGCTTGGAAATAACCCACTTGCTATGGTTGGTTGGGAAAACCACGCTGTTATGCTGCATCGTGATACTACGCTCAGAAAGATGATCAGTGCTTCTGCAAAGATTTCTGCGCTCGCCTACAACGCTCCAGAAGATACAAAAGAAGTAGTTGACCAGGCAGAGAAGCTCATTTTTGATGTAACCAACAGAGATGTTCAGCAGTCCGAGCAGGGCATTGAAGACATCATGACTGATCTCTTTGAAGAGCTTCAGCAAAATGCTGGCAAAGATGCTTCAGAGTTGGGTGTCCAAACCGGATTTGCAACCTTAGATAACCTCTTCCAAGGTCTTCGTCCAGGTCAGATGGTTGTTATTGGCGCTCGCCCTGGTGTTGGTAAGACTTCTTTTGCTCTCAGCATGGCTTATAACGCTGCGGTTTCTGGAGCAACTGTTGCGCTCTTCTCGCTTGAGATGAGCAAGATTGAGATTGCGCAGAGGCTGTTGGCTTCTGAATCAAAGGTTGATTTGCAGACCATCCGTTCTTCCAACATCAGAAATGAGCAGTGGCCCACCCTTCTGGAGGCAGCAGAGCGCATTTCTCGCCTTAAAATCATCGTTGACGATACTCCAGGCACAACAGTCACAGAAATCCGCGCAAAAGCCCGCAGAATGCTTAATAAGGCCGAGAAAGGCGTCATTATCATCGACTACCTCCAGCTGCTTTCTCCACCAGCCGAGAAGGGCCGTGCAGACAGTCGTGCAACTGAGGTTTCGGAGATGTCTCGTGGCATTAAGATTATGGCTAAAGACCTCAAGGCGCCTGTTATTGCACTTTCTCAGCTCAATCGTACGCTTGAGAACAGAAACGGCAAGCGTCCGCAGCTTTCTGACCTGCGTGAGTCCGGCGCAATCGAGCAGGATGCAGATATTGTTTTGCTGCTTGACCGCTCACTGAGCGATGAAGAAGCCGCACGAGATGACCGTCCTGATAAAGACGTTACCAACATCATTGTTGCAAAGAACCGTGCAGGTGCTCTGAGGGATGTTCCTGTTATGTTTATGCCAACATCCACCAAGTTTGTTGAGATCTACCAGGGAAATAATTACTCAGAAAGTGAAGCCGCACAGTACGCTGCGATGGCAAACCCCGCGCATTAATCGTTTCTTATGTGTGACAAAACCTCTGCGCTTCTGTGCTTTTGCGAGCGGTATTAGATATACTTATGAAGCAACCCCTAAAGAGGTTGCAACCGTCATGTAATGGTCGTGTTTGTAGATAGCTGCGATAGGGGAGAACTTATGCCAGCTTCCGTACTTGTTGGTGCTCAGTGGGGAGACGAGGGTAAGGGTAAAGTTACCGACCTCATTTCCGGAGATTTTGACGTTGTTTGCCGTTACGCAGGTGGTGCAAATGCGGGCCACACGGTAATTGCTGGAGACACAAAGCTTGCACTTCACCAGGTTCCATCTGGCGTTATGTACGAGAACACCTATCCAGTTATTGGTAATGGCTGCATTGTTGACCCAGAGGTTCTTCTCGGCGAGATTGACATGCTGGAGAGCAAGGGTATTTCCTGCGATCTGCTCAAGATTTCCGGCAACGCTCACATTGTTATGCCTTATCACAAAGATCTTGATGGCGTGCACGAGAAAAAGCTGGGTAAGAACCTTATTGGTACCACCAAGCGCGGTGTCGGTCCAACATATATGGACAAGATGAATCGCACTGGCCTGCGTATTCAGGACATGCTTGACGAGAAGATCTTCCGCAAGAAGCTTGAAGCTGCACTTGAGTACACCAATCCAATCTTGAGCCTTGTGTATGGCCTTCCAACCTATACCGTTGACCAAATTTGCGAGACCTATCTGCCTTATGCAGATCGCATTCGTCCTTACATTGTTGAGTCTTCTCTCTTCCTCAACGAAGAGCTTGAGGCTGGTAAGAACATTCTCTTCGAGGGTGCTCAGGCAACCATGCTTGATATTGACCACGGCACCTATCCATTTGTTACCTCTTCTAGCTGCACTGCTGGTGGCGCAGTAACTGGTTCTGGCGTTGGTCCAACCAACATTGACCGCGTCCTGGGCATTGCAAAGGCATACCTCACACGCGTTGGCTCTGGTCCATTCCCAACAGAGCTCTTTGACGAGACGGGCGATCTTCTCGGCGAAGTTGGCCATGAGTATGGTGTAACTACTGGCCGTAAACGTCGCTGCGGCTGGTACGACGCAGTAGTTGTTAACTACGCGGCTCGTATCAATGGCCTCACTGACCTGGCAATTACCAAGCTTGACGTTCTTGGCTGCCTGGATGAGATTAAGGTATGCGTTGCTTATGAGTGCGACGGCAAGATTTACAAGACCGTCCCAGAGCACCAGAGCGTCTTCTATCACGCAAAGCCTGTGTACGAGACTCTTCCTGGTTGGAAGTGCGACATCTCTAACGTTCGCAACTTCTACCAGCTACCTCGTGAGGCTAAGGACTACATTGACTTCCTGGAGCAACTTGCTGGTGTACGCGTTTCTATCATCACCGTTGGTCCAGATCGCGAGCAGACAATCGACCGCTACTGGAGGTAACCCGTGGCGTCTTCGGACTGCTCAACTTTTGCAATAGTTTGCGATAACCCCTGTGGGCTTGAAGCTTCCCAGCTTGAAGCCCTGGGGGTTTCTGTAATACCTGGAGCTCTGAGTTCAGATGCTGATCAGGTAGGCGAGTTTTATCGAGGCATCTTTGAGTCAGGAGCTCAAAAGATTCTCTCGCTCCATGTGTATTCAGATTTTTCTGACTCGCTTCTTACGGCAAAAAAGGCTTGTCAGAACAATCCTGATATTTCAAGCTCAATTTGCCTGGTAGATAGCGGAAATATGCCCACTGCTATGGGAATCATGCTTGAGCGCTTAAGTGTGGCAAGAAAGTCTGGAGCTTCATTTGAAGCTGCTTGCGCGTATGCACAAGAGCTTGCTGAGGTAGTTGCCACAATGTACATTGCAATGAACAAGGTTGTTCTTCATAAAAGCAAGGACAAACGCCCCAGGCTTTCGTTGCGACTTCGACTTGAGCGTTTGCATAGGCGCATCTCAAACGATATGTATTTGTATCGTTTGGTTGGCGGAAAATGTACAGAAGTCGCCCGTTCATCTGATTTTACCGATCTAGCAGCAAGAATTTCTCGCCTTATGAGCGCTTGTTTTGTAAAGCGCGGCGAGCTCAAATATGTAGTGATTTCAAGTGGCGAGAAACGCATAGAAAAGCATCTCAAAAAGCCGCTTAAAACCAACGAATATGATGCAGAATGTATTGCAGAAAGACTTGCTTCTCCTGAGTTTAAAAAACATCTTGGAGAAGGCGCTGTTGGCGTTGCTTGTATCCCAAAGGCGTTGTATCAGAAGGCTGGAGTACTTATGAATGACACCGTTGATATTTTGTTGCTCGGCGCAGGTGGTCGTGAGCACGCGCTCTTAACTAAGCTGCAGGAATCGCCTCGCGCAGGAAAAATTTACGTTGCTCCAGGTAATGGCGGCATGGCTGCCCAGGCAGAGATTACTCCTATTGATCAAAATAACCCTGACGAGGTTGTTGCTTTTGCCAAGGAAAAAGGCATTGGCCTGGTAGTTATTGGCCCCGAAGCACCTCTTGTTGTGGGCGTTGCAGACGCTGTTCGTCAGGCCGGTATTGCATGCTTTGGTCCTAACCAAAATGCAGCGCAGATGGAGGGTTCAAAGGCGTTTGCCAAGGGCGTTATGGAGCGAGCAAACGTTCCAACTGCTGCATGGAAGTCTTTCACCGATCAAGCGTCTTGTGAGGCATATGTTCGCCATATCGGCGCACCTGTTGTCGTTAAGGCAGACGGTCTTGCTGCAGGTAAGGGCGTTATTGTTGCAACTGAGCTTGAGCAGGCCCTTGAAGGTGTTCGCGAATGTTTCTCCGGTTACTTTGGCGATGCAGGAGCAACCGTTGTTGTTGAGGAGTTCCTTGAGGGGCCAGAGTGCTCGCTACTTGCGCTGACTGATGGAACGTACGTTGTTCCGCTGGCAACAGCCCAGGATCACAAGCGCGCTTACGACGACGATAAGGGACCTAACACCGGTGGAATGGGCGTCTATTCTCCTGTTCCTTTTGTGACTGATGAAGAACTTTCCCAGATGATTGCCATTGAGCAGCGCGTTGTCGATCAGCTCAAAAAAGAGGGCATCAACTATTCTGGCTGCCTTTACGGTGGATTTATGCTGACCAAAGACGGCCCTAAGGTTCTTGAATTTAACGCTCGCTTTGGTGATCCAGAGACTCAGGTTGTACTGCCTCGTCTCGAGGGCGATTTGGTTTCAATTTTGATGGCTTGCGATAACGGTACCCTCCGTCATCAGCAGGTTTCCTGGTCTGATACAGTGGCTGTTTCTGTTGTTCTGGCAAGTGCCGGATATCCTGGTTCTTACGAGAAGGGCAAGGAGATTACCGGCATCGAGGCTGCTCAGCAGCTCGAAGGCGTTTCTGTGTATCACGCCGGAACTGCTCAGACCGAGGACGGAAAGATTGTCACAGCAGGCGGCCGCGTGCTCAACGTCACTGCGCTTGCACCAACCTTTGAGGAAGCTCGCGCTCGTGCATATGAGGCTTGCGACCTTATCAACTTTGAAGGCAAGCAGCTCAGGCACGATATTGGACTTAAGGCTCTTCAAGGTCGTCCAGAAAAATAGTTAGGTTAGCGCTTATGGCAAATCAAAATGACGAGAAAACCAACGTACAGGATGGTGCTTGGACCAGCGATCAAAGCAGCTCTCAGTTCAACGACGTGTTTGATGACATGCAGTCTGCTGAGCCAGAGATTCTTGATGCTGACATGCAGGTAACTCCAGAGGTGTTTGATTCCGCTCGCAATGATTTGCACTCGGCAGTTGATTCGCTTACCTATGATGGAGAGCGTGTTGCTGTGGGCGATGCTGCCTACCATCATTCTGGGGAGCCACAAAAGCGCAGTTTTGTTGCAGGTACAGAGGATGCGCGTGATGCCTCTCTAGAAGAGAAGCCACTCTCTGAAGATACCGTTTGGGTCGGTCGCATTTTTGACGTGAATCGTCTGCGCGTCTCTCTTCCTGATGGACGCACTGCTCTTCGTGATGTTGTGCGTCATCCTGGTGCTGTGGCTATTGTTGCATTGACTGATGAGGGTAGAATTTGTCTGGTTCGTCAGTACCGAACTGCGCTTGGTCGCGTAACAGTTGAACTACCTGCAGGAAAGCTTGACCCAGGTGAGGATCCTCTGGATTGCGCTCACCGTGAGTTGTTGGAAGAGACAGGAATGAAGGCGGGAAAGATGGCTTTTCTCACCACCACTGCCACTTCCGATGGATTTACCGACGAGCTTATTCACCTTTACATGGCAACTGAGCTGACCTTTGAGGGGTCAGACCCAGATGCCGACGAATTTATTAACGTGGATCTTGTTCCGCTATCTGAGCTGGTAGACGCTGTTCTCGATGGCAAAATCGAGGACGCAAAGACCATCATTGGAGCTCTTATCTGCGATTCAATTTCACACCGATTGCCTATGGAGTAATTACGCATGCTTGATCGTTCTTCTCGCCCTGTACCTGGTAACAATGCTTCTGGCAAACACCGCAAATCGCTGTTTGCCAGTTTTCTTTCTTATTACGCTCCGCAAAAGCACCTGTTCATTCTGGACACTATCTGCGCCATCATTTTGGCTTGCATTGAGCTGGCGTTCCCTCAAATTCTGCGAGCGCTCACAAAGGGACTGTTTACGCAGGGTAAAGATGTCATTCTTGGCAGCTTGGTATTTATTGCTGTCGGTCTTGTCGCGATGTATTTTGTCCACTTTCTGTGCCGCTACTTTGTTATTAGCTGGGGACACATCATGGGCGCCCGCATGGAAAGCAAGATGCGAGAAGACCTGTTTGATGCATACGAGCGCATGAGTTTCTCGTATTATGATCGCCACAAGACGGGTGACCTGATGAGTCGCCTGGTATCCGACTTGTTTGACATTTCAGAGACGGCGCATCATGGCCCTGAGTATCTGATTATTGGCTTGCTTGAGATTGCCGGCTCTTTTGTCATTCTGGCTTTTATTAACGTGCCCCTTACGCTGGTGCTTGCTGGAATCGCTGCAGTGCTGGTAGTGTTCAATTTCTTTGCTAACATGCACATGCGCGGCATTTTTAAAGAGAACCGCATGCGTATTTCCGACGTAAATACCCAGCTAGAAGACTCACTTTCTGGTATTCGCGTGGTTAAGGGCTTTGCGGCGGAAGATCACGAGCGTAAGAAATTTAGAGCAAGTAACTCGGCATACTTAGACTCCAAGGCCAATATGTATCAGGCTATGGGCAGGTACCAAGCTGCAATTTCAGGCATGATGGGCGTTTTGAACACTGTTGTGTTGGTTTTGGGTGGCTGGATGATTGCTCAAGGACAGATGCAAGCCATTGACCTGGCTACGTATGCGCTCTACATCTCGCTGTTCACCACGCCGATCATGAACATTCTGAACTTTACCGAGACGTTCCAGAAGGGTCTTGCGGGCTTTAAGCGATTCACAGAGATTCTTGAAACGCAGCCGGACATTCAAGACGCACCTGGTGCTCATGATATTCATATTACCGCCGGCGATATCATCTACCAGGATGTTCATTTTGCTTACAACAATGCTGAAGAAGTTATCGACGGCTTGAACCTTCATATTGAGAGTGGAAAAACCGTCGCGCTGGTTGGACCTTCTGGTGGAGGTAAGTCCACTACCTGCGCTTTATTGCCGCGATTCTACGATGTGACAAGTGGAAGCATCACCATTGATGGGCAGGATATTCGTTCCGTTACGCAGCACAGTTTGCGTTCGGCAATTGGCATGGTCCAGCAAGACGTGTACCTCTTTGATGGTACTATCGCGGAGAACATTGCATACGGCTGCCCTGAAGCTTCTGAAGAAGACATTGCGCTGGCAGCAAAGCGTGCAAACATCGCCGAGTTCATTGAATCGCTGCCAGATGGATATGACACGCAGGTAGGACAGCGTGGAACTAGACTTTCTGGCGGACAGAAGCAGCGCATTTCCATTGCGCGTGTATTCCTGAAGAACCCGCCGCTACTCATTTTGGATGAGGCTACTTCCGCTCTGGATAACGAGTCCGAGCGCGCGGTTCAGGAGTCCCTTTCCGAGCTGGCTAAGAACAGAACTACGCTGGTCATTGCCCATCGACTCTCGACCATTATGGGTGCTGATGAAATTATTACCATCAACCACGGTCGTGCAGTTGAGCGGGGAACTCATGATGAGCTGCTCGAAAAGGGCGGAATCTACGCTCATTACTATCAAATGCAGTTTGGTGGTGCACCAAACATCGCAAGGCGGTAAAATAGAGCCTTAAGTGCTTTGCGAACTGCGGTTTGCGGCAGCAATCGTTCTTCTCGTGATGCGCTTAACTGCAGGTTTGCGGTTTGTAACTTGCGGTCTGCGACTTGCAGCTTGTAAACCTACGGGTGGAACTAAAGAGCAAAAGTCAACGCATCGCACGCTTTTAAGTGTGTTTATGCAGGTTGAATGAGAGAGCTACATGGCTAAAGATGATGCAGAACGTTCACGTTTCGCGCGCCGCCAGAAGGGCGCGCTTGATGCTGACGCAGCTGAAGAGTTGTTTACCAAGGTAGACGAGACGGGTCATCCTAACGAGGAGCGCGCAGCTCTAGAGCGTGCTCGCAGACAGGGTGGAGCTGCGGCGGTGGACGTTGATCCACTTTCGGGATCTGATCCTTCGGGCTCAAATATCGAGAAGGTCATTACAAAGACGGCAGTCCTATTTGTTTTGGTTTTCCTAGTAATCGTAGTTCTGATGCAGGTCTCTTGTGGTGTTATTCGTCGAGCTAACACAGCAAATCTAACTGAATCAGTTACGGTGCGATCTGTTGCATCTGCATTGCGTGGCGGTGTCGAGTGGGGTAATGGATTTACGCAGTTCCCCGAGGATTTCTCGGTTCAGGAAGCTGACGAGAACACAGGTCGCGTTGAGGTAACAGTTACCGATACAACCTCAAAAGACGTGCTTGAATGCTATGCTGGATCCAGTGTCCAGGCACAGGCATTTGCTATTAACGCGCTGCTCAACCCACGAATCAATACCGTTGTCTATCACGTCAGTGTTCACAGAAATGACCAAGGTGAGCTTCAGAAATCTCAACTCTTCGGATTCCTTAAACCTGGCGGAGATGCAACACCTATCTTTACCTTTACGTTCTCAAAGACACAGTCTTCTGATGGAGTAAATATCACCATGGTCATTACTGGTGCAAACGATACCATTCAAAAAGAATTGCGTGACCAGATTGCAACGTCATTTACACCAGTTCGCGTGCTTGGCGGAATCGTTGGTGGTGACTCTTCAACAAAGAAGAACACCACTACGAGCACCACCGGAACCACTAACAGCACAGGTACAAGCGACAGTTCTTCAGGCACTAAGTAGTCTACGGACCTGCAAGCAACAAAGCAAAAGAGCAAAAGAGCAAAAGAGCAAAAGAGCAAAAGAGCAAAAGAGCAAAAGAGCCGCTGTGAAGTCAGTGGCTCTTTTGCTTGTGCTGCTGGAAGTGACTTATCGAGAGGTCGGCTCGCCTCAAAATGGTGGCGCGGCGAATGATTTGCACGTTAATTTGACTGAAAGTTATGGAATCGGTGTTTCCAAGACGATTTTGGTCCCAAAAAGGTAAAAAAGCCGTTTAGTTGGAGGTTTTAGTCTTTATGCATGGCGATTTTGAGCGGTTTTGATTCAGCAATGTGTCACTTGATTAATGCCAACTGGGCTTTTACTAATATCAAATATTTAAGTAATTCCCTCGATTTCCAACTAAACGGCTTTTTTACCTTTTTCGCTATGTTTTGAGGCTCAATGTTTGTTTGATAAAAAATGAAACGAATAAAGGACTAGGAAAATGCATTTTCATGCATAATGGCGATTGCTTGCGTAAAAATAGGTGCTCACTCTACGCGAGTGAGCACCTACGACAAAGAAAAAAGAAAACTTATCTGCGGCGCAAAGGCCTGTGCGAGCAGTTTGCTTTTGTAGAAGCGTTTTACTCCTGCAGAAGCTGGGCAATTAGGCCAAGCTTTGTCTCAAACGAAACGCCACGAAGCTCAAAGTTTGGCTGATCGCGAGTAATTTCCATGGACTCGCAGACAAACTCACCAGCAAACTCAACCGCGTCAGCGATTTCCTGACCACACATAACTGCAGCTAAAAGCGCAGAAGCAAACAGATCGCCGGTGCCGTGCAGCATGTAGGGGAGAAGCTCGGAGACAATCTCGCCACGCTCGGACTCGGTAGCAACAAAGTTGCGAATAAGGCCATCACCGCGAACAATACCCTTAAGAACAACACACTTGGCGCCCATCGCAAGCAGTGCATCAAGCAGCTCATCTACCTGCTCATCAGTTAAATCCTGACCAGCATAAGGAATACCAGTCAAAATCGAAGCTTCAGTAAGGTTTGGCGTCAGAATATCTGCACCGTTTACCAGGGATTTCATTGCATCGCAAAGCTCTTGCGTATAGGTTGGATACATCTTTCCGCCGTCGCCCATAACTGGATCGACTACGCGAAGCGCCTTTGGATGCTCCTGGTACAAACGCTGAATGCTTGCAACCTGCTCAGCAGCGCCGAGGAAGCCAGAATAAATGGCATCCAGGTCAATGCCCTCTTCCTGCCATGCATCAAGGTAATCCTCGAGCATATTGGTGGTGTCATGCATGTAGAACGTAGGGAACTTGGTGTGTGCCGAGAAAAGCGACGTAGGCACAGGGCAAACGTCACATCCTGCTGCAGAAAGCACCGGAATAGCTACGCCCAGCGAGCATTTTCCGTATCCGCAGAGGTCATGCACTGCGGCAATGCGAGGGATGTACGAGCCTTCTCGCTGGTACAGAACAGAGTTGGTTTCATTCATTACAGTTTCCTTTCACGTGGACTGATGGACCAACGTTCAAGAAAATCATACTCTATACTGTGAGATGGATATTTGACGTATCCACCTATTTTAAGAGACGTAACAAAGGAGCAGAGATGGCAGATCAGCCTGTTGTCGGAATCATCATGGGATCTAAGAGCGACCTTGCAACTATGGAGGGATGCACCGCTGAGCTCGAGCGCCTTGGCGTTCCATACGAGCTGGTCATTGCATCTGCACACCGCACTCCAGACAAGGTTCACCAGTGGGCCGAGACCGCCGCTGACCGTGGCCTCAAGGTAATCATTGCAGCTGCAGGAAAGGCCGCTCACCTGGGCGGAGTTGTTGCTGCATTCACCCCACTGCCTGTCGTCGGCGTTCCAATGAAGACCTCTGACCTCGGCGGCATGGACTCCCTGCTTTCCATGGTCCAGATGCCATCCGGCGTGCCCGTTGCCTGCGTTGCCATCAACGGCGCCAAAAACGCAGCTATTTACGCCACTCAAATTTTGGGCGCATCTCTTCCAGAGTATCGCGAGAAGATCGTCCAGCTTAAAGCCGAGATGGCTGACGCATAAGCTAACGCGTACCGCACGCACGTAGTCCGCAAATAGAACTCGCATGCGTACTTGCACCCGCAATCGCACACGAGACCCGCGCTTTAGGAGACCTGAGGCGCGGGTTTTGCATACCGCAAAATGTGATTATGCGATGACTTCATAAGATGTACAGAGATTTTTGTTTCGTGCATAGCTAAACTTTTAAAGGGTATGACAAAGGAATGACAAAGAGTACCTTCAGAAGGGAAGTGCATGGAATCAAAAAACGGCAAGCATTTTGCTTCATTCGCCGCTGACGATCAGACGGCTGGAAATACTCACACCTCAAAAACATCCGTCGAGATAGTTTCTATGAAAAATTCCGCGTCTTCAAAAAAAGAGGGAAACAAAAAAACCTCTCCTAAAAAGTCTGGCGAGAAACCCGCTAAGAAGAAAGGTTTTGCCTATATTCTTTCCACACTCTTGCTGGTAGTTGGCATTGGCCTCTTGGTTGTTGCTGGTGTTATGTTTGGCAAAACCCAGCTTGAATACCACGAGCAAGACGTCATCAACGAAGAGCTTGCTACATACGCAACAGTTTCCGAGAAAAAAGACGAGGCTCCAGTTATTGATTGGGCTGGTCTTCAGGCAGTAAACAACCAGGTTGTCGGCTGGATTCAGATTCCAGATACGCAAGTCAACTATCCTGTGTATCAGACTACAGACAACGATCACTACCTGCACACAAACGCAAAGGGTGAGTGGTCAATCGGTGGTCAGATTTTTATGGACTACCAGAACAATCCAAACGGCCTTACTGATCAGCAAACCATTCTCTATGGTCACCATATGAGAAACGGCTCCATGTTCCAGTACATTGGAGCAATGAATGACCAATCTACCTTCGATAA
Source organism: uncultured Atopobium sp. (assembly GCA_902481575.1). GTDB lineage: Bacteria > Actinomycetota > Coriobacteriia > Coriobacteriales > Atopobiaceae > Lancefieldella. Next base: position 15,002 of record CABSWT010000001.1, on the reverse strand, counting down.
GGTTGAGACCATCTGGTACGTCACACCTACTCAGACATATGAGCTTGAGCCGGTATTTACCTATCACACCGACGAAGACGATGAGGAAGTCAGGCAGTTTAACTTCGGCTCTGTTGATGAGTTCAGGTCTTACTTGAAAGATAGGCTTTCTAGGGCAGTAAGCTCGCGTTCTGATGCAGCAGATGTTATTTCTCGCGCTGATCATGTTCTTACGCTCTTTACCTGTAACTACACTGATCAGTACGGCAGGACTATGCTTATCTGTGTTCCAAAAGCCGAGGCTCAGCCAAAGGCCCAGTAGTCGGCATGCTGACGGTTCAGAAAGAGCATTGGACACAGTTAGAAGCTGTCAGTCAGGGCAGTAAAATGCTACTTTCTTAAAAAATTGTTACACGCTCCGAACATATTTGTTCGGAGCGCTTTTTCTTGCAAATTTCCAGGTACACTGTATGTATTGTTGCCAGACGTGAGAGGCGTTTGATCAAGGGTGGCTCAGGCCGAGACATCCGGAGGGGATCCAATGGAACTTCACGAGGAATGTGGCGTCTTTGGAGTATGGGCGCCTGACCGTGATGTTGCTCGACTCACTTATTTTGCGCTGCACGCGCTGCAGCATCGCGGGCAAGATTCCGCAGGTATAGCTGTCGGCGACGGCCATACCGTACTTATCAGAAAAGATACGGGCCTCGTAACCGAAGTTTTCAACAACGACGACCTTAACGCAATGCCAGGTAAAGTGGCTATCGGTCACTGCCGCTACGGTACCGCAGGCGCCAAGGGTTGGGAGTCTGCTCAGCCTCACATGTCGTCCATCGATGAGACCCTCATAGCCCTGGCACATAACGGTACCCTCGTAAATTTTGACTCTTTGCGAGAAGAACTGTCTTCTCGCCAGATTTCCTTTAGATCCAACACGGATTCCGAGGTAGCCGCCCAGCTCATTGGCTACTTTACTCGTCGTACACACCGTCTGCGCACCGGTATTGCCGCAACCATGAACCTCATCGAGGGCGGCTACGCCATGGTGCTCATCCGGGAGAACGCGCTGTATGCGTTTAGGGATCCAAACGGCATTCGTCCGCTGGTACTTGGCCATATTGGCGAGGAGGGCGAGAATAACTGGGTGGTTGCATCCGAGACGTGCGCGCTGGATATTGTGGGCGCCACGTATGTGCGTGAAGTTGCTCCCGGCGAGATTATCCGCATCTCAGACAACGGCTTGTCTTCTGAGATGGGACTTGCTCCTCGTCAGCAGGCGGACTGCATCTTTGAGCAGGTGTATTTCTCGCGTCCTGACTCTATTATCAGTGGTCGCTCGGTATATTCCGTCCGTCACCAGATGGGCCGTCAGCTGGCAAAAGAGACGCCAGCAGACGTTGACCTGGTAATTGGCGTGCCTGATTCTGGTGTTCCTGCAGCTGAGGGCTTTGCGCAAGAGCTGGACGTGACTTTTGGTACTGGCTTGATCAAAAACCGCTACGTTGCAAGAACGTTCATTCAGCCTACACAGCAGCTTCGTGAGCTGGGTGTTCGCTTGAAGCTCAACGCGCTTTCGGACGTTGTTGCAGGTAAGCGCATCGTAATGGTAGACGATTCTGTTGTTCGCGGCACTACTTCCAAGCAGATTGTTCAGCTCCTTAGAGATGCGGGAGCCACAGAAGTGCACGTGAGAAGTGCTTCTCCTAAGGTTGCATGGCCTTGCTTCTATGGTATTGATACTGCCGATCAGGACCAGCTTGTTGCGGCAAAAATGACTACTCAAGAGATCTGCGATTATATCGGCGCAGATTCCTTAGGCTTTTTGAGCCTGGAGGGTCTGCTTGCCTGCGTTCCTTCTCGCGGTTATTGCGAGTCTTGCTTTAGCGGCAGGTATCCTGTGGCAATTCCGGAAGACTTCTACCAGAGGTTCTTGCCAGAAAACACCCCAGATAATCTAAACCCATCTTTTGCACGTAAGTTTGACCAGGTAGAACAGCAGTTAATTGACGAGGGCTTTGTCCCCTCAAAGCAGTAAGAAGGAGAATAATGACTACTTCCGCTGATCCAACCAAGCAGATTACCTACGCTGATGCAGGCGTTGACGTTGATGAAGGCGCTCGTGCGGTCGACGCCATCAAGGCTGCTGTTGCTACAACTACTCGTCCCGAGGTCATCGGTGGCCTAGGTGGCTTTGGCTCTTGCTTCTCGGCTGCAGCTCTGAAGGACATGGAAGAGCCTGTACTGGTCAGCGGCACCGACGGCGTTGGCACCAAACTTGCCATCGCCCAGATGCTCAACCGTCACAACACGGTGGGCGAGGACCTGGTTGCAATGTGCGTTGACGACATTGTTCCCATGGGGGCAGAGCCTCTGTTCTTCCTGGATTACGTTGCTGTGGGCAAGCTTAAAGCCGAGGCCGTTGCCGAGGTTGTCGGCGGCATTGCAGAAGGCTGCCGCAAGAGCGGATGTGCGCTGGTAGGCGGCGAGATGGCCGAGCATCCAGGCGTTATGAATCCTGACGACTACGATCTTGCTGGCTTTGTCGTAGGCGTTGTCGACAAACCAAAGATCTTAGGTCCCGAGAAGGTCAGCGAAGGTGACATCATTCTGGGACTTCCTTCTTCTGGCATTCACTCCAACGGATATTCGCTGGTACGTAAGGTAGCCATTGAGGGCAAGACTGTCGAGGAGCTTAACCAGCCACTAGAGGAACTCGGTGGAGAGTCACTCGCAGACGCTGTTTTGCGTCCAACTACTATTTACGCAGGTGGATTGCTTGCTGCACTCCGCGCAGGAGCTCCTATCAAGGCTATGGCACATATTACCGGTGGCGGGATCACCGAGAACCTTAACCGTGCACTGCCAGCTCACCTTGATGCAGAGGTTGATCGTGGTGGAGAGGCTGGTCCTGCATGGGATATTCCACCAGTTATTTCATACGTTTCTAACGCTGCAAACCTGTCTCTTGACGAGCAGTATCGCACCTTCAACATGGGCGTTGGTATGGCTCTTATCGTGGACATGGATGACGTTGACGATGTAGCAGAAGCCCTCTCTGACCAGGGATTTGAGCCATTTGTCATGGGCCAGATTATCCCAGGCACCGGAAAGGTGGTCTACAACGATGCCAATTAAGCTTGGCGTTCTTCTTTCCGGTTCAGGTACCAACCTGCAGGCCATTATTGACGCCATTGATGCTGGCAAGCTAGACGCAACCATTGAACTGGTTGTTTCTTCTCGCCCCGATGCATATGGTTTGAAGAGGGCGGAGGCAGCTGGTCTGCAAACTCTGACGCTCTCAAAAGAGACGTACGAAGATCCATTTGTTGCAGATATGGTCATTGCCACCGAGCTCAAGCGCTATAACGTTGATTATGTTGTTATGGCTGGCTACATGCGCAAAGTTGGCGTTCCTATTCTGAACACCTTCCTTAATCGTGTGCTCAATCTGCATCCGGCGTTGCTGCCAAGCTTCCGTGGTGCACATGCTATTCAGGATGCGTATGAGTACGGCGTCAAGGTGACGGGCGTTACCGTTCACCTGGCAAACGCTGATTACGACCGCGGTCCCATTATTGCTCAGCGCCCCGTTGTGGTCGAAGAGGGCTGGACTGTTGACCAGCTTGAAGAGGCAATTCACCAGGTAGAGCACAAGCTTTATCCAGAGGTTTTGCAGCTCTTTGCCCAAGACAGAGTCCACGTTGAGGGTCAAAAGGTTCGTATAGAGTTAGGTGAGTAAATGTCGAGAAGTGCCCGGATTAAGCTGAGCGACGTTGCTACATCGCGAGTCAATAACCTGAACTTTATAAGGTTTGTTGCCGCACTGATGGTCATTGTTTCTCACTGCTATGCAGTTGTTTTGGGTGGCGATGCCGGTAGTTATCTCTTGAAGTTTACTGGTGACCGCTTGAGTCCAGGCGGTGTTTCTGTTGGCGTTTTCTTCCTCTTTGGTGGATTTTTGATTGCACGCAGCTGTGAGCACCATCCTGAGGCAAAAAAGTTTTTCTCGGCACGTATTTTGAGGCTTTTTCCGGAGCTTTTGTTTGTTGTGATTCTGACCGCATTTGTGTTTGGCCCACTATTCTCAACGCTTTCACCTGTGGAGTATTTTACTAATCCACAGACGTACAAGTACCTGCTCAATGGTGTCTTGATTATGGTTCATCAGTTGCCGGGAGTGTTTACCAACAATCCTTCGGGCGATGTGGTCAATGCTGCACTATGGACGCTTCCTGTTGAGTTTATCTGCTATATCCTGTGTTTTATCAGCTACAAACTCACCAAGTTTGATAAAAAGAAATTTTTGCTGCTATCGGTACCTGTTTTTGTACTAGCAGCGGTATATTACGTGAAGTTTTCTCCGTTGCAGCTCAGTGTTGTGCGCGCGGTTCTCCTGTTTTACTTAGGTGTTTTGATTTGGGTGCTCAGAGACCATATTACTATCTCGCCTGTTTTGGGCCTTGCGACGATTGTTCTGTGGTTTGTTATGGTCTTCCGCGGTATCGATAATCTGGCAATGCTGACGGTTTTCCCTATCGCTTGCTTCTGCCTTGCATACGGAATGGGCAACCACTTTAGTAAATTTGGCACAAAGTTTGAGCTCTCGTATGGCATTTACCTTTGGGCTTTTCCTATTCAGCAAGTATTAGTTCAGTTCTTCCCAGCATGGCATCCTTACATAAATGCGCTGGTTGCAGCTTTACTGGCTACCTGTGGAGCATTTGTTAATCACTTTGTTATTGCTGTGCCACTGGGAAAGTATCTTAAAGAGCATCGCCAGAAGGCTCATGAAGAACGGAAGTCGTCCGAAGAGCAGAATAATGCCGCCAAGAATAAGGAACTTCCTAAAGGCGAGAAGCCCTCTGAATAGTGATGGAACAACCGAGCGTTACTATTTTGCTGCAAGTAAAAGCGCAAATATTGTTTGTGTATAAACAAATGAGGAAGCAAACCAAATAAGCGGAACAACCAAGTCTCTAATGGTAATAAAACGCTCTGATTTAGAGTGTTTTACTATTTGCGTAAAGATTGCGCACGCAACAGCAATAGCAATAATTCCAACTATATAAGGAACAAGAAATTGCTGCTTAACTACAGTTTTAGTGGTAAGAAGCATTATGTTTACAAAGAAGACCATAGCTATAAAAAAGTAATAAAGTGCGAGCACTCCACCGCGGAAGAGGTCAAAATTTGTGCGCTTAAAGATTTTGCTCAAGCTTTGCTTTGCAAGAAAGACATATGCCGCTATGAGATACAAGACGGCCAGGGGAATATAGATAACTTTAAAAAAACCTATAAGTGTCACATGAACCGTCCTTATCGTTGAGTCTTAGTAAGCTGATAGGCCTGACCGGCTGCCAGATTATAGTAGCGCGGTTAGCGCAGTAACAAGTCCAAAGAGAATACCAGGGGCGTTAGCAATCATAATGGGAACATCGCGTTCTTTTTTGAAAGCGCCGTAAACAAACCAAACAATGCAGTTGATCATGGCAACTAGTGGTTGGATGAAGCTACCTTTATTGCCAGCAAGATTGTTGGTAATCTGCGGGATATAAGAAACATACATCATGACTGATAGAATGCTGCCAAATTGACCTAGCCTGTTGAAGAAATTCTCGTCAAAAGAAAGAGCATGCTTTTCTGTCATGTAAAGTAACCTCCAATGTCTAACAAACAGATTGCTGATACTTACCCAAGTACCAAACAAGATATTCGTCAGTTTGTTGCAGAATAACTTGCATCAATCCATTGACACAGCTCATCAAAGTCAACAGAGCCATCTAAAACCGCATAGGTTGGAGCTGTCGAGAAGGGATAGTCGGGGTTTATACCGTACTGATTTGCAACGTATTCAAACAGCTTTTCTCGCATAATCTGGCCTCCCTAGTCTATATCTTATTATGATTGACAGCTTCTCTATGGAAAAGTTGAAATTATCATTATCTCCAGCGTACGCGCCCTAAACAGCTATACTAAATGTGTCTGTGTATGTAATAAAAAGTCCAAGTGAAGGGCGTCATATGAGTCGTGTTTCTCGTAGAGAAGATGAGTTCTATAGCATGTTCTCTGAGTTTTCTGCACTGATTGTTTCTACAGCAAAATTGTTTGTCTCCTACATGGAGTCATTCCCAAGTTCAGAAGATTATGAAGTCCAGATTAAGAACTATGAGACGCTTTGTGATGACCAGGTAGGAAAGATTATTTCCACCCTTAACACGTCTTTTATCACGCCATTTGATCGTGAGGACATCTCGCGTCTTGCTCTGCTTATGGACGAGATTGCAGACGGTATTGAGAGCGTTTCTGCTCACCTCAGCATGTATGACATCAAGGAGATGCGTCCAGAGGCTGTTCAGGTAGCTCATCTAATTCTGTTTGCCTCAGAGGAGCTGCAGAAGGCTTTTGATCGTCTCCCTGATTATCACAAGGACGATTCGGTCATTCGTCACACACGTTCTGCAAATGAATACGAGGACCAGGGCGATGTTGTGTATCGTAACGCTCTGAGCTCTATCTTTAGAAACGTCGATGATCCAATTGAGGTTCTTAAGTGGAAGAGCCTTCTGGATAGACTTGAGTCAACCCTTGACGCTTGCAAGCATGTTGCAAACGCTGTTCAGAATGTCATCGTGAAAAATGGCTAGCATCTTGCTTATTGCGGTACTTGTTTCCGCTCTGATATTTGAGTTCATCAACGGCTTCCACGACACCGCAAACGCTATTGCAACCACGGTGTATACCAAGGCTTTGCCTCTACGCACAGCAATTATCATGTCGGCTATCATGAACTTTATTGGCGCACTTATGAGCGAGAAGGTCGCTATGACCATCGCGTCTGGTCTGGTTGATATTCAGCTCCAGCTCTACGTTATTTTTGCTGCATTGATGGGCGCCATTGTTTGGGACCTCTTTACCTGGTGGTTCTCAATTCCAAGTTCGTCTTCGCATGCGCTTATCGGCAGCCTTATTGGCGCAACCATCGTATTTACCGGCAGCACGGGCCATATTTTGTGGGCGGGTGTTATCGAGAAGGTTGTTATTCCTCTGTTTACTTCGCCTCTTATTGGTATGGCCCTGGGCTACTTTATTATGAAACTGGTGTTTGAGATCTTTGCTGATTGGCCACCTAAAAAGGCAAACGGTCTTTTCCACCGTCTCCAGGTGCTCTCAGCTGCGTTTATGGCATACAGCCACGGCAATAACGATGCTCAGAAGACTATGGGAATCATCACGCTGGCTCTGGTAACCGCAGGTCTTCACGATCCTTCCGTGGGTATCCCTCTGTGGGTTAAGCTGCTCTGTGCAACCACCATGGCACTGGGCACCTCCATTGGCGGCGGCCGCATTATGCGTACTGTTGGAGACGGTGTCACCAAGCTCAATCCTGTCATCGGTTTTGTTGCGGAGACAAGCTCAACCGTTGCAATCGAGATTATGACCGCTCTTGGCGCACCAGTCTCAACTACGCAGGTTATTACCACATCCATCATGGGCGCAGGATCTGCTCGTCGCCGTAGCTCCGTACGCTGGGGCGTTGCGCGCAAGATTATTGCTGCCTGGTTTGTAACGCTGCCAGCCACCATGGCACTTGGCGGACTTATTGCCTTCCTGACCAGCTTTGTTCTGGCATAACCTATGCTCAATGTTGTACTGGTAGAGCCCGAGATTCCCGCAAACACGGGAAACATTGGCCGTACCTGCGTAGTGAGCGGGACTCACTTGCACTTAGTGGGCCCATTGGGCTTCTCGCTTGATGACAAAAGCCTTAAACGAGCAGGTATGGCCTATTGGCAAAGCCTTAACGTTTCTGTCTACGACAACTGGGATCAATTTCTGGAGAAGAACGGTCTTATCCAAGCATCTGGCGCACCAGCTGGGGACGCTGCACACGACGCTGTTGCCGCTGCAGGCACCGCTTCCAACGGTGTTTTTACGGCCAGTAGATCTCCACTACATTTTCTGACTAAGAAAGCTAAAAAGACCTATACGCAGGCAACGTATTGCGATGGAGATTATCTCATCTTTGGTAAGGAAAGCCTGGGATTATCCGAGGAGCTTCTGGCACAGCACGCAGATGAGTGCGAGAGAATCCCAATGCTGCAAGACTCCGCAAGCCTGGTTAATCGTGAGGACTGGAGTCAAAAACACGATGCGCTTGATGGCGATGACCAGTATGCTCACCCAGCGCTTTTGCAGCAGGATATCTGCGGAAACTTTATCGATCCTAACGAGTTCTCGGTCAGTGCGCTAAACGTTTCAAATGCTGCCGCCATTGTGCTGTATGAGGCGCTGCGACAGATTGGCTTTCCGGGAATGGATGTCTAAGAATTAGTTTGTTGAGTTTGTTTATGATGTAGAACGAAAAAAGTGTCAAGAATGGCTACAGAGGTGAGATGCGTGTTAATTAAAATCCGACAACACCATTAGGTGCTGTCGGATTTCTAAATTAAACTTGCTGCTTAATCACTATAAAGCGGTGAGGAATGTTAATCCGCCTAAAATTACACCAGCAGTATTTGGAATAATGAGAATCCAGTCCTTTTTAGGCTCTTTAGTCCAACCATAAATGACCCAAATGAGACAAGAAACTGCTGCAAATAGTGGCTGAAAAGGTTGAGCCTTTACTCCCTGTAGATTTGCAATAATTTGTGGAATATAAGCGATAAAAACAAATACTCCGATAAAAGCTCCGATAGAGCCTACAAATAGATTGATTTGTTTCTTTGACATAAAACACCTCCTCCTTCGTTATTTTAATTACAAGGATGAGGTAACGAGAAAATCAAACTACCTGTGAAATCAGAATTTAATACTGTTGCTTTAGTTGTGAAGATTGGTTTACAGATTTATGGCTAGAGCTGCGCCTGCCTGCGGCTACTTCAAGAATACGCAAACAAAAACCCGAGTGCGAGGCACCCGGGTTTTGTAGTTGCATTAGAACTTTCTGTTATGCTTCGGTTCTTTTCCTACGACGCAAAACAAGGGATGTTCCTAGAGCAGCCACGGAGGTCAGAGCCGTGCCGACAAGAGCTGCGCTTGAGGCGTCGCCAGTCTCGGGCAGAGCGCTCTTGCGCTTTGCTGGTGCCTGAGGTGCTGCAGGTGCTTCAGGGTTCTTTGTGTAGTAGAACGTGTATTCAAGCTGGTCAGCAGAAACATATCCGGTGCTATCACCCTGAAGTGTGTAGCCGTCAATCTCACGAGCAGAAACATTCTGCAGATTGAGCGTCTGGCTGCCAATAACATCGTCGGAGTGGATCTGCTCGCCGGTCTGCGCGTCAACGTAATGGACGGTATAGCTGTAGCGAGCTTCCTTGCTATATGTGAAGGTCAAGACGTTATTCTCGGCATTCTCGTCAAGGACCATAGAGCGAGAAGACACATCTACATAGGCATAGTCTCCGCGGTCAGCTGCGTCGAGAGCCCACTTGCTTACAAGGGAGCCGATTGGAGCGGTCTCGGTTGTGGTTGAAAGAATCTGACCGTCATCTGTCTGATGAATGACCGTATAGGAGACGGAGGAGTCGTTCTTCTTCCACAGTGCGTGCAGAGTAATGTCGCCCGTAACTGCTGCGGAGAAGCTGTATACAGAGGGGTTTTCATTGGTGTAGAGAATCCAGCCAGCAAAGGTGTAGCCTTCTCGTACGGGATCAGCAGGCTTGGTAGCTGCGTCTCCGTAGGTGAGCTCCTGCGAGTTGACTGGTGAGCCACCCTCAGAGTCAAAGGTAACGGTTGCGGTCAGAGGTGCCCACTTGGCATACAGCACCGTATTAGTTGCAGGCATAGTAGTGTCGGTAACAGGAGTGCCCGCAGTCTCTGAGTTGTCGTACCAGCCCTTGAAAACATAACCAGGACGTGGAGAAGTTAAAGAGTCGCCAGGAACATCAGTGCTGGCATTAAACGGCTCTCCGAAGAGGTGAGAGTGCGTAGCAACAGTTGTGCCGGAGCTTACGTAGGTAACGGTATAGGTATTGCGCTTATAGCGGTGTTCAATCAAGTTGGAATTGTAATCAGTGATGAGGTAGTCGTAGTTATATGGCTGCCAACTAGTCCAACCAAGAGCATCGTAATTGGTTCCATCAAAATGACCAACGCTCATGCGGTAGCCATCATACGAGAAACCAGGATGTCTATTCTCGCTCTCAAGATAGCCGTCACCATTGTTTCTTGCAATCTCCGTAATCATGCCAGGTCGAGAAAGCGTGTGGTCGCCGCCCATATCGTAGGTGCCATCAAGGTTTTGATAGTAGTAGAAGCGGTAACGTGGACCAAGAGCGGTGGAATTGGTATAGCGACCGTAAATTTCAAGCACATTATCTGCAGTGATTTTAGAACCCGGGTCAGTTGTTTTTGCTTGGAAGGTGGTTGCAGTGCCGCCAACACCTGGAATTATGCCGTACCAATAGTAGGTTCCAGAAGGGTCGTCTGCACGCATGGCGGCGAGCATGTCGTCGCTGTACTTGTTGCCGGTATTGGGGTTGATGGCATAAGGATTAAATGAGTCACCATAACGAAGCGTAAGCGTTGCAAGAATGGAGCCATTTCTCTTTGGACGCACGTTAACGGTGATAGTTGCAAGGTTGTAGTAAACGTTAATAGTGGTAGAGCCATCTGCTGCAATAGGGGTTGGATCGCTCTCGTGGCTGTATGTTTCAAAGCGGAAAACGCCTGTATTTGGCTGGACAGGAGCAGTTGCAGTCATTGTTCCAACAGTTCCGGAAGCTGCGGTGGTTGTAACGTAGTTGTAGTTAGAAGGGTTGTTTGGATCCTGAATAAAATAGGCGTAGTGATACGTTGCTGTTGCTGGAGTCCAAAGTGCCTTTGCAGTAACAGGCTCTTGAGGCATGGCAGTAGGCAAAGAATCTGCAATACCATCGTCATTAAGGTCCCAACCAGCAAAGGTATAGCCAGTTCGTGTTGGGTTGGGGACGGCAGGAACAGGATCTCCTGGATTTCCAATTACAGGAGACAGCTCACTGCCGGAAGTTGAGAAATAAATTGCGCTGCGAGGATTGCGGTCATAGTAAATGTACTTAACAGCCTTGCCATCTGCGGTAACCTTGAGCGAAAGGTCTGTAGTTGTGCGTACAAAACCTGGATAGGTGACATCGGAAGCAGTAACAATCGAATCGGGCACACCGTAATTTTCTTCGGAGGAAGCCTCAACATAATTGCCGGTAGTCATTTCCTTCATGCGCTTAACGGTGTAGGTAACATAACCAGGCATGTAATAGACAGTCTGCTTGATGTAGTGATCTGAGCCAGAAGCAACGCCAGTAACGGTTGCCTGAGCAGGATCTTCCAGGTCATAGCCGGTGATTGTTGGAGCTGTAACAGACCAAGATTCTCCCTCATTTACAACTTGTTTAGAAGGAGCGTGAATCTCTTCGTCGTTTAATACGTTAACGTACGAGACAACAACAGAGTATTTACCAGCGTCTTCAATAGACTCTGCAATAGCGGATGCAGGCAGACTGCTCAAAACAAGAGCAAGAGCAAATAAAATGCTCAAAACTTTCTTAGCGCGCATTATTTCTCCTCAAACAGCAACAAGATAGGTAAATCATAATAAATGGCGAGAAGGATTTGCTGTTCAAGCTGCAAATTGACCGTATATACACAATCCACTTCTCCTTAAGGTGCAGGAGAAGTGGACGAGAAGGTCAAACGTTCTGTGAAATTCAGCGTAGTATGAAATTTATAAATCTACACCTGCGGCTTCAGCGGGTTTCTCGGCAGATTTCTTTACAAAGAGCTTGCCGGATTTCTTGAGCTGATAGGCAAGAATCATGATGGTTACCAGCATAACAAGCGTGCAAACGATGGAACCTTCTGCGCCAAAGCTACCGCCGGTAAGCCAATCCGGGCCACTGCCAGGAGCAAACTGCAGCAAAGAACTGCCTGTAGTGCTACCGCTTACCAGAACGCCAAAGATATTGCCTTGGGCAAAGTTCCAGGCTCCGTGAATGCCAGCGGCTCCCCAGAGATTGTCAGTTTTGATGATATAGAACGTCTCTAAGATGCCAAAAAGAATTAGGTCGATTAGGGACTGCATAGTAAAGCCGCTGTTAAACATATGGAGAAGACCAAATAGACTGCTCGAAACCACGATTGCAATAATTTTGTTGGACTTCTCTGCCATGACAGGAAGAAGCCATCCTCTAGTGATAAGTTCTTCTGTTCCACCCTGAATGAGCCAAAACGGAATAGTGAGAAGAACAAAGCCGAATGCATAGGGCGTAAAAGTAGTGCCAACTAATTGATAAGATCCGGTCAAAATGAGAATCAACATCACAATAGAAAAGAGAAGAAGTCCTAGCCCAAAGCCTTTAAGAAGCTCTTTCTTCCAGTTATCTTTGTAAAACCCCAGAGTAATAATCGGACGTTGTTCAAAGAACTTAACCCATAGTAAAAAGAGACCAGCAATAAAGACAAAGGAAAGAAGCGTTACCAGAAGATAGTAGTCTCCAAAAATCTCTCTCAGATTGAGGGAATCGGAAAGGCGATCTGGAAGCTCTGGGTGTGTCATGTAGTAAGGGGCAATAATAAGAGCTGCTGAGATGGACATTACAATAGCGCCAATAATTTGCCCAACGACCAACAAGAACACAGCTAAAAAGGGACTAAGCCAAGCTGGAGTTAGTCTCTTTGCCAGCTTGACGTCGGAAAACATGCGATTTTCTTGCATAAAAAACTCCTAGTAAACGTGCTCAAAGCGCGTCATGTAGATGACAAAATTTTAGCGACGGTGCGGGCAAACAGCGTCTACCTGCGATTAATTCTCTTTATACTCTAAGAGAAAATCGCAACAATCGCCACCGTGGCCTATGGTTTTTGTACGGCCCCAGATAAGTTGAGGATGCAGATTACCGTATCCTGCATCGTCACTATCACAGTATGCAGCGGTTATTTCGGGGCAGCCATATTTTTTGGTTATCTAATAATAAGGGCAGCTCACAATGTTAAGGCGCGCTTCGTTACCGTGACTTTCTGGATATTCAAAGGTAAATCCAGCACTTGATGTGCAGCTTTTCTCGATACCTGATTTAAAGAGGCGAGGAAACTTGCGTGCAAGACCAAACGTTTTGATGGCCCATTGGAAGAGTGGTACTCGTTTGGCAGCAAATCGCTGGAAATATTCGCGAATATACCAGACGGCCTCTTCTTGTGGGATGCCCTCTGCGCGTAGAGCTTCATATACTGCAATACCAGGGTAAATGCGTTTGAAAGAGTGAGCACGGAGTTCTTTGGAATCGGATGCATTTTCTGTACAGAGCGCTTCGTACCGTTTTTGAGCTGCCTGTGCAATCTGATCCGCTTTTGCTGCGCCGATGTCCTCGGCGACTATTGCGCACGTTTCTTTGATGAGCTGCTGTACTTTCATATGAGCCTCACTAATTGTAGAAATGCCCTGATGAAAAGCAAGTAGAACGTACTAACAATTGTACGCTTAAACTTTTTGAATCAACTGCAATTACTTTCTTGCATCCACGGCTAACCAGTATGTTCATAACCTGTATGGGCGAAGCAAATCCAGTAGGGGATTGAACTAAACAGATTTTCTCGCCATGTGAAGTAAATAATACATCTGCTATTTTGATTGACAACGTATACCATTTGTATCAAAATCGCCTTAAAAAAGGAGCTGATACTATGGCAACAAGTCCTACTCAAATTCGCATCGATAGTAATGTCAAGACAGAAGCAAATGAACTGTTTAAAAAGCTCGGCATCGATATGTCAAGTGCCGTAAACATCTTCTTACGCCAGTGCGTTTTGCACGGAGGCCTTCCTTTTAAAGTGGAAATCCCAAAGTTTAATGCTGAAACACTGGCTGCTATGGAAGAAGCACGCGATATCATGTCAGGTAAAATTCAAGCAACATCCTACAACACTACAGATGAGCTGTTTAAAGACATGTAGCAATCATGTCTAGAAGTTCTTTTGTATAGTCCTCTGGGTAATTGATGGAATACTCGCCATGATATAGACCTTTCTTTATTTCAAGAATGCTACCAGGCAGCGCCTTATGCAATTGCTCTGCTGAACAGATCATCTTCTTCTGTTCTTTTTCTCCGACAACTATATGGACTTTGGCGTTGGCATCTTGAAGGTTGGGTTTTATCTCATAGGATGTATTTGCTTCCAAAAATGCAACCATGTTCTCTTTTGAGATTTGTGATGTGTCTCGATAATAGTCTTCAAATAAATCTTTACGAATATGAAGATAGTCAAATTGCATTTGAGCAAACCATTTCTTTTTCACTAAGCCATAACTTAGAGAGAACGTTGGTTTGATCAAGGCATTTGTCAGCTTGGACGGAATGACAGATGCACTTTCAATGACAGCGTTTTGGCAGATTGAATTTCGTTGCGTAAGCATTTCAACTAAAATCTGCGCGCCAAGGGACAGGCCTCCAATAAGGAGAACTGAGCCTCCAAATTCTTTATCGATACAAGAAATGAGCCGACTTGCGTTTTTCTCAATACTTATAAAATCACTGTCGCTGCCTGCGTGTCCGTCAAGGATTGGCAGCACAACGTGATATTGATCCTTCAGTAGTTCAGCCTCGGCTTTATAATTCCACCAAGATAAACCGCCGCCATGAAGCAGCATGATTACGTCGTTATTTTGTTTTCCAAATTCTACCGTTTTCATAGTTGCTCGAGTCAGTTTGTGCCTTTAATCTAAACTCGAGAAAGCACCACAACGCACTCAACATGTACCGTTCTTGGAAATTGGTTGAAGATTTTTAATGTTTTCAGTTCATAGCCGTTTTCGATTAGAACTTGTACGTCTCTTTTTTGTGTTTTTGGATTGCAAGAGATGAAGACCATTGTTTTTACACCACAAGAGATTATTTTTTCCAATGCTTTTTGGTTTATTCCGTCTCTTGGTGGATCTACGATTATTACATCTACCATTTCTTTTCTATTTTCAATTTCTTTTATGTTATAACCTCATTAAAATAACCCCCAGTTAGATTTGGAATATTTTTTATTCTGTGTCACATAAAAATAAATAA